>CAWEDE010000013.1:0-189561 GCA_963807665.1 uncultured Alphaproteobacteria bacterium
CCGCGACCGGGCAGCTCGTCTTCTTGCCATTGATGGCCGAATTGACGGAACGCTATGGCTGGCGCATTGCGCTGCTGTTCGTCTGTGGCATGCTGGCTTTGACGGCGGCCGTCGTGCTTGCGCTAATGCGGGATCGGCCCGCCGATCTCAATCTGCCGCTCTATGGCGAAACCCTTGTGACGCCGCCGCCCGCCGCCGGCGTCGGCCTCGTCTCGTTGATGATGTCGCCAATCAACGTCCTCAAGGAAGTGTCGCGCACCGGTACGTTCTCGGATTCTGTTCGCGACGTTTTTTATCTGCGGTCTAAGCACCAACGGGCTAATCCAGACGCATTTCATCACGCTGTGCAGCGACTACGGCCTCGCCGCGGTGGCGGCAGCCAGCGTGTTGGCGATGATGGGCGTGTTCGATTTTATCGGTACCGTCGGCTCCGGCTGGCTTTCCGATCGCTTCGACAATCGATGGCTGTTATTCTGGTACTACGGCTTGCGTGGGCTGTCGTTGCTATATCTACCGTTCACGACGTTCACCTTTTACGGCCTGTCGCTGTTCGGCATGTTCTACGGCCTGGACTGGATCGCGACGGTGCCGCCGACGGTGAAGCTTACCGCGGATCAATTCGGCCGTGAGCGGGCGGGCATGGTGTTCGGCTGGATTTTCTGCGGGCATCAATTGGGCGCCGCAACGGCGGCGTTCGGTGCCGGCATGGTGCGCACCGAATATTCGACTTACTTGCCGGCTTTCTTTGCCGCCGGCGCGATGTGTCTCGTGGCGGCATTGCTGGCGTTAACAATCGGGAGGGCGCCGAGCGCCGGGCTCCCGGTGAAGGCGGTTCCTGCGACTTAAATTTGCAGAAATCTGCCGACTGACGACGGCAGGCAGTCGCCGCACCGCGCGGAGCGCCTGGCCGGCGAAGGTGAGGGGCGGTGCGGCCGCGTCCAGGTCGACCCGCAGCAGTCGCTCGACCCCGATCATCGCCGCGACGAACATCGGCTGGGGCACAGACCGCTCGGTGACAATCACCGCGTGCGGCGTGAAGCGGGGATGGAATTGGACATTGACCTTCCGATGCGGCAGCGGATCATGACCGGGCGAACTTTACCGTGTAAAAGTTTGTCGCGCAGCAGGCATGCTGAATGCGGCGTGGACGCCAGTTGCAACTAAGGCTGTAACGTTCGCGCTTACGACATTCGTCCAGGAGATTGTCGCTATAAACATTCGCGATACGTAGTGCTTTTGGTGGGACACTAGCGGCAAAAAGCCTAATGATCCCATAGAACGATATCGTGTCCCACTTTGTCGCAAGCAATTGATATGCTTGAAATGGCGAGGTCCTCTCGGGACCGCCATTAGGGCGCGTAATTATTCCGCAGTCTTGTAAAACCCGCGCCGCATCCGCGCTGAACGCTTTGCGCGATTGCGGGTCGAGATAGATCATATGCCCGCCGCGATACAGTTTGAGCTGCACGCGGCCCGGCGGATCGGCCGGCGGCATGTGGTCGAGGATATAACGCGTCATGGCAAACGGCGTCACCATGTCGGAATAGCCATGCGCGATCAGCAGGCGGAACGAAGGCCCAAAAGCGAGCAGCGTGCGTAGATCGTCTTCGGCGCTAACCTGCAGCCGGCCATCCTTCCAATCCCAGCCGCGGGTGACGTCCGAGGCCAGCAACGCGTAGGTCATATCGGTCTTGAAGCCCAGCTCATTGCGCGCGTAATCGGCAAAGGCGCCGCCATAGGCGCGCGTGACGCCATCGAGGATCGGATCGCCGCCAGATCCCGACCGCGATTCGGGATAGGGATCGTCGACCGCGAAAGTCACGTCGTAGCGGCTCACCAGTTTGTGGTCGGCCGCCCGCAGACCTTTTATATAACCGGAAATGAACCCCTGCGATCTTGCCACCGATTCCACCGGCAGCCCGCTGATGTCGGCGACCTTTTGATAGAAGGCCTTGGCGGTATCGCCCTGCGGCGGTTTGCCGGCCAGCATTACCAGATAGTCGGTCATGGCGAATTTTTCCGCCTTCGCCAAAGCTTCGGGGCTAAAGGCGTTCTTGCGCTCGAGCGCGGCCGCCGCCAGCGAGGGCAATTGCAGTGCCGCGCGCAGCGGTGAGCCGTCGTCGCCGAAAGTCAGCCAGCCTTCCAGAAGCGGTGACAGCATGACGATGCCCGAAATCGCTATGCCCTGGTCGCGTTGCAGGACGTGCGCCGTCTTGGCGGCGCGCAACCCGCCATAGCTCTCGCCGAACAGATATTTCGGCGAAGCGGCGCGGTTGTTGTGGGCGACATAGAGCGCAATCGCCTTGGCCATGGCGCCGGCATCGCCCGCGACATTCCAGAAATGCTTGGCGTCGTCCGGCTTGACCGCGCGGCTCCAGCCGGTGCCGATCGGATCGATCATCACCAGATCGGTGAATGAAAGCCAAGTGTCGGGGTTATCGTGCAGTTTGGCGAGCGTCGCGTCATGGCTGTCCGGGCCCAGATCGAGAATGCGCGGACCGACCAGTCCGAGATTCAAAAAGGCGGAAGCCGCACCCGGTCCGCCATTGAATACGAATGTCAGCGGCCGGTTGGCGCCGGCCCCCTTGGCGACATAGGCGGTGTAGAAAACCGCCGCGCTCTGGTCGCCGGACTGGTCGTAGAAGGCTAGCGTGCCGGCGGTCGCCGTGTAAGCAAGTGTGCCTTTGCCGGTGACGATGGAATGTTCGGTGACGCTGTCCGCCGGCAGCAGCCGCAGCACGCCTTTGGCCTGTTGCGCGGAGGCGGCACTGAGCGCAAAGGCGACAATGATCGCCGGCATGAAACGTAGGAACGAAAAAATCTTTGGCACGCCTGGTACTCCAGCGTTCGTAACGTGCCCCCAACACTTAAAAAAATATCCCGGCCAAAACACTCAGGTTTTGGGCCGGGATATTCGATGCTTTAACGCCGGCGGAAGTTAGGCCGCCGTTGCTGCGGGCCAGGCGCCGGTGCGTCGCCCTTGTGGCGGAAGCTGATGCGTCCGCGCTGCAAGTCATAGGGCGACATTTCAACGATCACGCGGTCACCGACGCCGGTGCGGATGCGGAATTTGCGCATCTTGCCGGCGGTGTAGGCCAGCACCTCATGTTCGTTATCGAGCTTCACCCGGAAATTGCCGTCCGGCAGCACTTCGGTCACCGTGCCGTCGAACTCCAGCAGTTCTTCCTTCGCCATCCAGTTCGTCTCCCCGTATCAGCGTGTGCGGTGGCCGGCGTTACGCCGCGGCTCGCCCGAACGCTGGAGGAATGTAACATTTCCAATGTCTCTTGGCTCCCCCGTCGTCGCTTCCTGACGGGGGGCTGCGGCTTGCTGGTTATTCTGGCTGGGCCGGCCCTGATGACCGCCGCCATTGCGCGAGCGATGGCCGCCGCCGGCGTGATGGCCATTACCGCCGCCGCCGCCATTATTTCCGCGCTGCTGGTGACCGCCGCGATGCGGCCTGCCGCCATTGCGGTTTCCGGCATTGCGCTGCGCAGGCTTATGGGCCTGGCGTTCGCCGGTCGCCGGAATGGTGATGCGGATCATGCGCTCGATATCGCGCAGGAAAGCGCCTTCCTCCTGATCGCAGAACGAAATCGCGATGCCTTCGGCGCCGGCGCGCGCGGTGCGGCCGATGCGGTGGACATAGGATTCCGGGATGTTCGGCAGATCGTAGTTGATGACGTGGCTGACGCCGTCGACGTCGATGCCGCGGGCGGCAATGTCGGTGGCGATCAAGATGCGCAAGCGGCCGCTCTTGAAGTCGGCGAGCACGCGTTCGCGCTGGTTCTGCGACTTGTTGCCGTGAATGGCTTCAGCACCGAAGCCGGTCTTCTGTAGCGCCCGTACGACCTTGTCGGCGCCGTGCTTGGTGCGGGTGAACACCAGCACGCGATCGGTCTTTTCGGTCTTGAGCACATCGACCAGCAAAGCGGGCTTCGCCGACTTCTCGGTATGGATGACGCGCTGGACGATACGGTCGACCGTGGTCGCCTGAGGCGTCACGGCAACGCGGGCCGGGTCGGTCAGCATCGAATCGGCAAGCCGCGTGATTTCCTGCGGCATGGTGGCCGAGAAGAATAGAGTCTGGCGCTGTTTGGGCAGCATGGCCACGACCCGCTTGATGTCGTGGATGAAGCCCATGTCGAGCATGCGGTCGGCTTCGTCGAGCACCAGGATTTCGACCTGATTGAGGCGTGAGCGCGCGCTGGTTGACCAGATCGAGCAGGCGGCCCGGTGTTGCCACCAGAACCTCGACGCCATGCGCGAGCGAGCGCACCTGGCGGTTGATCGGCACGCCGCCGATGGCGAGCGCTACCGCAAGCGGGCGCATGTGCCGGCCATAGGCGCGGAAGCTGTCCGAGATCTGCCCGGACAATTCGCGCGTCGGCGAGAGCACCAGCACGCGGCAGGATTTCTTCTCGGGCCGCAGCCGCTTGGTATAGAGGTGATTCAGGATCGGCAGCGCGAAGGCCGCGGTCTTGCCGGTTCCGGTTTGCGCGATGCCGATGACATCGCGGCCTTGCATGGCGATTGGAATGGTCTGATCTTGGATCGGGGTGGGGGTGACGTATTTTTCATCCACGAGAGCGCGGTTGATCGGCTCTACGAGGCCGAAATCGTTAAATGAAGTCAAAGAGTCTCTTTTCTATATGGCGAATCGGCCGGCTCGCTCATGCGAGCAGCGGAATCGCGGGGTTCTAAAGACATCCCGCGTGGCCAGGGTTGTCGGCTTGTTAGAGAAACGGAAGAGGCGGGGCGAAAATCGTTTTAATGAGTTTTCGTGCACGCAGCCCGCAAACCCGACACCGGGTCTTTCATCCGCAGCGCTGATATGACAGGACCCTGAGGTCTTTTCAAGGCAGCAGGCTTCAGTATTCCGCCAAATGATGAATAAAGTGGGTCCAAACGCCCCTTTTCAGGCGATGGACAAGGCCCTTTAGATCGGGGAAGGTCGGGCACCAAAGAAAATACCAAGAATAACCCAAGAATAACCGAAGAAAATCTTGTTCTAAGCCGTCTTAAAGCGATCCGGAGCCGTCACGATGCCGTTTCCCAGGGCCTCTCAGGCCCTTTCGCGCTTTACCGTCCTCGATCTCACCCGCGTCCGTTCGGGGCCTACGGCTGTGCGCCAGCTGGCCGACTGGGGCGCCAATGTCATCAAGATCGAGACGCCGCCGCATTTGGAAAAAGGCGAAGGGCCGGGCGGCCCGCGCGAGAACGCGGACTTCCAGAATCTGCATCGCAACAAGCGCAGCATGACCATCGACCTGAAATCGCCGCAGGGGTTAGCTGCCTTCCAGCGTCTGGTCGCGAAGGCCGATGTGGTGGTCGAGAATTTCCGCCCCGACGTGAAAGACCGCCTCGGCATCGATTACGAGTCACTCAAGAAGATCAACAAGGGCGTCGTGCTCGCCAGCATTTCCGGTTTCGGCCAGGACGGGCCTTACGCCAAGCGGCCTGGTTTCGACCAGATCGCGCAGGGCATGGGCGGCTTGATGTCGATCACCGGACTGCCGGGTCAGGGCCCGGTGCGGGTCGGCATTCCGATCGCCGATCTTTGCGCCGGACTATTTTGCGCGATGGGTATTCTGACCGCGCTGCTGGAGCGGGACGTTTCCGGTGAAGGCCAATGGGTCTCGACCTCGCTGTTGCAGGCGCAGATCTTCATGCTCGATTTCCAGGCCGCGCGCTGGCTGCAGATGCATGAACTCGCCAAACAGGCCGGCAACAATCACCCGACCAGCATTCCGACCGGCGTGTTCAAGACCAAGGACGGCCACATCAACATCGCCTCTACCGGCCAGAAGATGTGGGAGATCGCCTGCCGCTCGCTCGGTCTGCCCGAGCTGATCGACCACGCTGACTACAAGACCGGCGCGCAGCGCTCCAAGAATCGCGACGCGCTCAATGCGCTGATCGAAGCCAAGACTGTAGCCAAGACCAGCGCGGAATGGATCGACATTTTCAACAAGGCCGGCGTGCCGTGCGGGCCGATCTATACCATCGACCAGACTTTCGCCGACGAGCAGGTCAAGCATCTCGGCATCGCGCAAAACGCCACCAAGCCGGACGGCAAGCAGCAGACCTTTGTCGGTCAGCCGGTCGCGCTGTCGCGCACGCCGAGCAAGATCGTCGCGACGCCGCCTGGCGATCGGCCAGCACACCGATGAAGTGCTCAAGGAATTCGGCTTCGCCGATAAGGAAATCGCCGAGCTGCACGCCGTAAAGGCCGTGTAACGGATAAGGAGACAGAGAATGAACGTTATGACCAAGACCGACAAAATGCTGTCCCGAAAAGAGGGCGGCGTCGGCTATCTCACCTTCAACAATCCCGAGCGGCACAATGCGGTGTCGCTGGAGATGTGGGAAGCGGCCGCGGGCATTCTCGAGGAGTTCAAGAACGACAAGAATATCCGCGTCGTGGTGCTCTACCGGCGCCGGCGGCAAAGCCTTCGTGTCGGGCGCCGATATTTCGAAATTCGAAAGCGAGCGTTCCAGCAAGGACGCGATCGACCGCTACAACGTGGCGGTCGATAAGGCCAATACCGCGGTCTATGAATTTCCCAAGCCGACCATCGCTATGATCCGCGGCTATTGCATCGGCGGCGGCGTCGGACTCGCACTGTGCTGCGATTTGCGCATCTGCTCGGACAATTCCAAATTCGGCGTGCCGGCGGCCAAGCTTGGCCTGGGATACGGTTTTACCGGCATCAAGAAACTTGTGGACGTGGTGGGACCCTCCTTCGCCAAGGAAATATTCTACACCGCGCGCCAGTTCACCGCGCCTGAGGCTTTGGCCATGGGCCTGGTCAACCGCATGCTGCCGGAAACCGAGCTTGAAAAATATGTCGCGGACTATGCCGCCACCATCAGCGGCAATGCGCCGATGACGGTGGATGCGGTCAAATTCATCGTCGGCGAGGTGGTCAAGCCGGAATCCAAGCGAGATCTGAAAAAGGCCGCCGACCTGGTAGCCGCCTGTTTCGCCAGCAATGATTACACCGAAGGCCGCAAGGCGTTCATGGAAAAGCGCAAGCCGGCATTCACTGGGTCGTAAAAAGATAAAAAGACTAAAAAAATATCCAAGGGAGGCTTCGTGTGGCGTCGGTTGAGTTGAGGGGCCTAACCAAGCGATATGGCAGCGCCGCCGTCGTTGACGATATTTCGCTGCATATCGAGCACGGTCACCTGGTCTGCCTGCTGGGCCCGTCCGGTTGCGGCAAGACCACCACGCTGCGGCTGATCGCGGGCTTCATCGAGCCGAGCGGCGGCGAAATCCTGGTCGGCAACAAGCTGATTTCCTCGCCAGCGGCGACCGTTCCGCCAGAACGCCGCAACATGTCCATGATTTTCCAGAGCTACGCGTTGTGGCCGCACATGACGGTGGCCGAGAACATCGTCTACGGTCTCAAGCTGCGCAAGCTTGGCCGCGACGTCATCGCCAAGAAGCTCGACGCCATTCTCGCGACCACGCAGCTCGCGCCGCTGGCCCAGCGCTATCCGGGCGAATTGTCCGGCGGCCAACAGCAGCGCGTGGCGCTCGCCCGCGCGCTGATCGTGGAGCCGGAAACCTTGCTGCTCGACGAGCCCTTGTCCAATCTCGACGCCAACTTGCGCGAGGAAATGCGCTTCGAGGTCCGCCGCCTGCACGACGCCTATCGTTACACCACGGTCTACGTCACCCATGACCAGTCGGAAGCCATGACCACCGCCGACCTCATTTGCGTCATGAATGGCGGCAAGATCGAGCAGTCCGGCAGCCCGGAGGAAATCTACGACCGGCCGCGCTCGGAATTCGTCGCCCGCTTCATCGGCTCCAGCAATGTGTTCAAGGGCAAAGGCCTGCCCGATGGCCGCGTCGATCTGGCCGGCGTCGCGCTGCGCTGCACTGGCGAGAAAGTCACGCCCGGCGCGCGAACGCCGGTGTCGATCCGCCCGCATGACATCGTGCTTTCCGCCAAGCCTCCGGCCGAGACTGAAAACGTGGTGCCGGCAAACGTGGTGCGGCAGGTCTTTCTCGGCGACAGCCGGGACTATATGGTTGAGATCAAGGACGGCACTCAGCTGCGCACGGTCACGGCGGCGCAAGAGAACATCCCGCAAGGCAGTTCGGTGTGGCTTTATCTGCCGCCCGACCGTTGCCGGGCGCTCGCCGGATAGGACGATTGCGCATAAGCGCCAGTAAAAAACGACGTAACAAACGAATAACAAAATCAAAGCAAGGGAGGATACGCAAATGACCGGCTCAAAATTCTCACGCCGCGGCTTGCTGATCGGTTCGAGCGCGCTTGCGGTCGGGGCGTCGTTCTCGACGCGGGTTTTGTCGGCCGCGCCGCCGGCCAGCGCCGTCACGCCGGCACTGATCGAAGCCGCCAAGAAGGAAGGCAAGGTGGTCTGGTACACCTCGATCGATCTGCCGCTGGCCGAAAAGATCGCCAAGTCATTCGAGGCCAAATATCCCGGCATCGCGGTGCGCGTCGAGCGCTCGGGCGCCGAACGCGTGTTCCAGCGTTTGGGCCAGGAATATGCCAGCAACATTCACGCCTGCGACGTGGTCAATTCGTCCGACGCCGCGCATTCCATCGTATGGAAGCGGGACGGTCTGCTTGAAGCCTATGTGCCGGAAGACGTCGCCAAGTTTTATCCGGCCGAGCACAAGGACCCGGACGGCATGTTCGCCAGTTTCCGCGTCTGGGTTTGCATCATCGCCTACAACACCGATCTGGTGAAAAAGGAAGAGGCGCCCAAGAGCTTCGCCGATCTGCTCGACCCGAAATGGAAGGGCAAGATCGTCAAGGCGCATCCGGGCTATAGCGGCACCATCATGACCGCGACCTATCAGATGCAGCGCGATCTCGGCTGGGGCTTCTTCGAGAAACTGGCGGCGCAGAACATCATGCAAGTGCAGTCGTCGGCCGATCCGCCGAAGCGCCTGGCGCTCGGCGAGCGCGCGGTGATGGCCGATGGCAACGAGTACAATATCTTCCAGATCAGCGAAAAAGGCGGACCCGTGGCGCCGGTTTACGCCACCGAAGGCTCGCCGTTGATCGTCGGTCCGACCGGCATGTTCAAGGCCGCGCCGAATCCGAACGCCGCCAAGCTGTTCGTGAACTACAGCTTCACGCCGGAATGCCAGCAGTTGATCATCGATGTCGGCGGCCTGCGCTCGATGCATCCGCAGACCAAGGAAAAGCCCGGCCGTACGCCGTTCAAGGACATCAAGGTGATGAAGGACGATCCCGCCGCGGTCGAAAAGATGAGCGACGAGATCAAGCAGCGTTACGTCAAAATCTTCCACGTATAGGCCAAGCCACGGCACCTTAGGGCTAGCGGGGCGAGCTGGGAGGAGACGGTCATGAACAAAACGACTTTCAGCCGGCGCGACGTCCTTAAAGGCTCGACGGCGCTCGCGGTCGGATCGGCATTTGCCACGCCGGTCCGCGCCGCGCCGCCGCCGGCGGAGGCGATCACGCCGGCATTGATCGAGGCGGCCAAGAAAGAAGGCAAGGTGGTGTTCTATACCGCCATGGACCTGGCCTTTGCCGAGAAGCTCGGCCGTTTGTTCGAAGCGAAATATGCTGGCATGGCGGTGCGGGTCGAGCGCTCCGGCGCCGAACGCGTGTTTCAGCGCATCGGCCAGGAATATGCCAGCAACATTCACGCCGTCGATGTGGTCAATACCGCCGATCAGGCGCATGTCATCGAATGGAAGCGCCAAGCCATCCTCGCGCAATATTTGCCCGAGGAAGTGGTCAAATATTACGACAAGAAATATTACGACCCGGAAGGCTTCGAACTGGTGACGCGCGTTCTGGTCTCGCCCTTCGGCATCAATACCGACATGGTGAAAATGGCGGACGCGCCCAAGAGCTTTGCCGATCTGCTCGATCCGAAATGGAAGGGCAAAATGGTCAAGGCGCATCCGGCCTATAGCGGCACCATCATGAACGCGACCTTCCAGATCGCGCGCGATCTCGGCTGGGGCTATTTCGAGAAACTCGCCAAGCAAGATGTCATGCAGGTGCAGTCGGCCACCGATACGCCCAAGCGCATTGTGCTGGGCGAGCGCGCCATCATGATCGACGGCGCCGGCTACCTGGTGATCCGCGACAAGGAAGCCGGCAAGCCGGTCGATGTCATTTATCCGGAAGAAGGCACGCCGCTGGCCACGAGCCCGAGCGTGGTCATGAAGGCGGCGCCCAACCCGAGTGCGGCCAAGCTGTTCCAGAACTGGATGCATTCGCGCGAAGGCCAGCAGATCCTGATCGATTATGCCCGCCAGTATTCGCCGCACTCCCAGGCCATCGAAAAACCCGGCGTGCGCAAACTGGCCGACATTAAGCTGATGAAGGAGGATCCCGCCGGAGTCGAAAAGGGCGCCGCGGAAATCAAGCGCCACTATACCGAAATCTTCAAAGTGTGATGACAGTCGCAATTCCAGCAGAACAGGCGCCGGCGCCGCGAAAATTCGGCATCGATTTCTCGACGCCGGTGCTCTATGCCTTCGCCGCGATTCTGTGCGTGCTGATTGTGTTGCCGCTGTCGTGGCTGCTGCTCTATAGCCTGACCGACGCCAAGGGCCATCTCACGCTGGCGAATTTCGTCCGGCTGTTCAGCGAGTCCGGCCTTTCTCGATCCTCTGATCACCACCTTCATCATTGCGACGTCATCGGCCTTCATCTGCTGCGCGGTGGCGGCGCCCATGGGCTGGCTGGTGGCGCGCACCGATTTGCCGTTTTCCGGCGTCATCCGCGCGCTGGTGACGGCGTCCTTCGTGACGCCGCCGTTTCTCGGCGCCATCGCCTGGGAACTGCTGGCGGCGCCCAATAGCGGGCTGCTCAATAAAATTTTCCGCGCCGTCACCGGGGCCGGCCCGGATGTGCATTTGTTCGACATCTATTCGCTCGAAGGCATCATCTTCGTGATCTCCTGCTACACATTCCCCTATGTCTTTGTGCTGGTCGCCAATTCGCTCGACCGCACGCCGGGTGAGTTGGAAGACGCCTCGTCGATTCTCGGCGGCGGACGCTGGTATACGGCGCGGCGCGTGACCATTCCGCTGGTATTGCCGGCGCTGCTCGCCGGCGCGCTGGTCGCTTTCCTGCAGGCGATGACGCTGTTCGGTTCGCCCGCGATCCTGGCGCTGCCGGCCGGTTTTCACACCATGACGACCAAGATTTGGAGCCTGTTCCAGTTTCCGCCCAAGCCCGAGCTTGCCGCCGCCGCGTCGCTGCCGCTGCTCGTTCTCACGGTGTTTTTGCTGCGCGCCGAACACATGATCCTCGGACGGCGCGGCTATTCGGTGGTCGGCGGCAAATACGGCGCGCCGCGTCTGATCCCGCTGCACCGGCTGCGCGTTCCGGCTTTCATTTTGTGCCTGACGGTTCTGATGCTGCCGGTATTCCTGCCCTATGCGGCCTTGTTCAATGCCGCCTTCTCGCCGGTGGCCACCACGTTTTTGACTTTCAAGAACTTCACCATGCACAATATCGAATTCGTGCTGTTCGACCTGTCGGCGGCGTCATTGGCGCTCAAGAACACCGTCATCCTCGGCACCGCGACCGCCACCATCGGCACCGCGATCGCGCTGGTGATCGCCTATGTCACCGCGCGCCAGGCGGTGAGAGGCCATCGCATCCTCGGTTTCCTCGCCACCGCGCCGATCGCCATTCCCGGCATCGTGCTCGGCGTCGGATTATTCCTGAGCTACACGCGGCCGCCTTTCGTGCTGTACGGCACGTTATGGATATTGCTGATCGCTTTTGTCACCATCGCGCTGCCGTCGTCCTATCAACAGCTGCAAGCGGCTTTCCGCACCATCCACCCGGAACTGGAAGACGCCAGCCGTATCCTCGGCGCCACGAGGCTGCGCTCGCTATGGGAGATCACCGCGCCGCTGCTGCGCACCGGCGTGATCGCGACCTGGTGCTTCATCTTTGTCGGCGTGATGCGTGAATTGTCGGCGGCGATCATCCTGTTTACGTCGGAAACCAAGGTGATCTCGGTCTTGATCTACGATCTCAACGAAAGCGGCGATCTCGGCGCCATCTCGGTGATCGGCATCGGCATGCTGATCATCACTTTCAGCGTCGTGATCGCGGTCAACCGCATCCCGGGCTTTGGCAGCGTGCGGTTCCGCAATACATGAGCACCGAGCTTCCCAAGATTGCCGTCGCGCAGGAACTGGCCGGGCGTATCGCCGCGCTGCGCGCCGACACGCTGCCGGCGGCGGTCAAACAAAAATGCGAGGACCTGATCATCGACGTGGGCGGTCTTTGCGTCACCGCGCGCAACGAGGACTACATCACAGCCGCGCTGGCCGGTTGCGATGACGACGGGCCCTGCACGGCTATTGGCCATTCTCGCACGCTAAGTTCCGCCAGCGCCGCCTTTATCAACGGTACCGCCGCGCATGGCGAGGATTTCGACGACACCTTCGAAGGCGGCCCGGTGCATGCCGGCGCCGTCATCGTGCCGGCAGTGCTGGCGGCCTGCGAGCGCCATAAGCCCGACGGCGCCGCGGCATTGCTCGGCATCGCGGTCGGCACCGAGGTCATGTGCCGGCTATCGACTGTCGTCCCGAAGGCGGTGCACAAGGCCGGCTTCCACCCCACCGCGATTTTCGGCGTCATGGGTGCCGCCGCCGGCGTAAGCGCCGCGCTTGGCCTCAACGCCAAGCAGATCGCGGACGCGCTCGGCGTCGCCGGCAGTTTCGCCGGCGGCATTATCGAATATCTGGCCGAAGGCACCTGGACCAAACGCATGCATCCCGGCTGGGCGGCGCAATCGGGCATCCGCGCGGCGCTGCTGGCGCGCGCCGGCTTTCTCGGGCCGCGCACCGTGTTCGAAGGCGTGCATGGCCTGTTCCACGGATTCGCCCACACCACGCAAGGCAATTACAACGCCGTCACCGGCGACTTCGGCCAAGTCTGGGTGACCGAGACGCTCGCCTTCAAGCCTTATCCGTGCGGCACCATGGCGCATCCCTATATCGATTGCGCCAAGCGGCTGGCGGCGCGCGGCATCAAGCCGGCCGACATCAAGGAAATGGTCTGCGAAGTGGCGGAAGGCACCGTGCACCGGCTGTGGGAGCCCCTGGCCGCCAAGCAGCGCCCGCCCAACGGCTATGCCGCCAAATTCGCCACGCCCTATATTCTCGCCACCGGCTTCGTGAAGGGTGGCGTTGGCTTGGGCGATTTCACCAGCGAAGCGGTGCGCGATCCAGACGTGCTCGCGCTCGCCGCCAAGGTGCGTTACGTCATCGATCCGGATAATCCTTATCCGAACGCCTTCACCGGCCACATCCGCTGCCTCCTCAATGACGGCAGCGTTGTCGAAGACCACCAGCCGCATTTCCGCGGCGGCGCCAATGAGCCGCTCACGCGCGCCGACATCGAGGAAAAATTCGCGCTCAACGCCAAATATGGCGGCTGGGACGCCAAGCGCACGGCGTCGGCACTCAAACTGCTGGCAGGGCTGTACAAAGGCAAGATCGATCTGGCGTCATTGCGGGGATAAATTAGTCATGAGCACAAGCAACGAACTGGCCGGCAAGGTTGCCATCGTCACCGGCGCCGGACGCAATATCGGCCGCGCCATCGCGCTCCAGCTCGCGCAAGCCGGCGCCGCGGTCGTGGTCAATGCGCGCTCGAACAAAGCCGAGGCCGGCGCGGTCGTGGCTGAAATCGAAAAGGCCGGCGGCAAGGCGCTTGCCGTGATCGGCGATGTCGGCGATCCCAAAGCAGTGGAGGATCTCGCCGATGCCGCGTTGAAAGCCTTCGGCCGCATCGATTGCCTGATCAACAATGCCGCGCTGCGGCGCGAAAAGGCGATCGACGAGATGAGCTATGCCGAATGGCGCGAGGTCATGAACGCCACGCTCGACTCGGCGTTTCATTGCGTCACGGCCTGTCTGCCGGCCATGAAGAAAAATGGCGGCACCATCATCAATGTCGGCGGCATGAGCGCGCATATCGGATCGAAAAACCGCGCCCATGTCATGACCGCCAAGGCCGGTCTGGTCGGCTTCACACGCGGCCTCGCGCATGATCTTGCCGCCGTCCACATCACCGCCAATTGCGTCGTGCCGGGCGCCATCGACACCGCACGGCCGGGCTCATCGCTGACGCCGGCGCATCATCTCACCCATGGCACCATCACCGGCGAGCGCGGCAAGCCGGACGACATCGCCGCCATGGTGCGCTTTCTATGCGGGCCGGGCGGGCGTTACGTCACCGGCCAGACCATCCATATCAGCGGCGGGGCCTATCTGGGCTCGTAACGGCTGGCCGCTTTCGGCCGAAAGTGCTAATCCACCGCCAAGATTGTTCCGGGTAGCAACGAGGTTTCCATGTATTCCGAGCTCAAGCTTTTCATCGACGGAAAATGGCTCAACGGCGAAGGCCGCAAGGGCGAGGACGTGATCAACCCGGCCACCGGCAAGGTGCTGGCGCATCTGCCGCATGCCAGCAAAGCCGACCTCGACGAAGCGCTCGCCGCCGCCGCCAAGGGGTTCCAGGTCTGGAAGAACACGACGGCCTATGACCGCGGCAAGATCATGCGCAAGGCCGCCGATCTGTTGCGCGAGCGCGCCGATTTCGTCTCCAAGGTGCAGACCCAGGAGCAGGGCAAGCCTTACGTTGAATCGCGCGGCGAGGTTTTGACCTCCGCCGACATCATCGACTGGTATGCCGAGGAAGGCCGCCGTTCCTACGGTCGCATCGTGCCGGGCCGCAGCAAGGGCGTACGCCAGATTGTGACCCAGGAGCCGATTGGCGTAGTGGCCGCCTTCACGCCGTGGAATTTCCCCACGCTCACGCCGGTTCGCAAGATCGCCGGCGCGCTCGCCGCTGGCTGCTCGATCATCATCAAGGCCTCGGAAGAAACGCCCGGGCGGCTGCGTCGAACTGGTGAAATGTTTCGCCGATGCCGGGCTGCCGGCGGGCGTGCTCAATCTGGTGTTCGGCGTGCCGGCAAACGTGTCGGAGCATCTCATCCCCTCCGACATCGTGCGCAAGGTTTCCTTCACCGGCTCGATTCCGGTCGGCAAGCATCTTGCCGCGCTTGACCGGCAAGCACATGAAGCGCGCCACCATGGAGCTCGGCGGCCATTCGCCGGTCGTGGTGTTCGAGGATGCCGATCCGGAAAAGGCCGCCGACACCATCGCGGCGTTCAAATACCGCAATGCCGGCCAGGTCTGCATTTCGCCGACGCGCTTCTATGTGCAGGAGAAGGGCTACAACAAATTCCTCGCGCGCTTTACCGAATATGCCAAGGGCCTGAAATTGGGCGACGGGCTGGAGAAGGGCATCACGCTCGGCCCGCTGGCCAATCCGCGCCGGCTCGACGCCATGGAAGCGATCGTGATCGACGCCAAGGCGCGCGGCGGCAAGATCCAGACCGGCGGCACGCGGCACGGCAACCAGGGCTATTTCTTCGAGCCGACGGTGATCACCGACATTCCCGACGACTCCAAGATCATGACCGAGGAGCCGTTCGGGCCGATTGCGCCCATTGTCCCGTTCAAGACCTTCGATGAAGTGGTCGAGCGCGCCAATTCGCTGCCCTTCGGGCTCGCGGCTTATGCTTTCACCGCCTCATCGGCCACCGCCATCGCCATCGGCGATGCGATCAATTCCGGCATGGTCGGCGTCAACAGCGTCGCCATCTCGACGCCGGAGACGCCGTTCGGCGGCATCAAGGAGTCCGGCTACGGCTCCGAAGGCGGCATCGAAGGCTTGCAGGCCTACATGAACACGAAGTTCATAACCCAGGCGTGAAATGTCCGCGCGCGGCACGAAGTGTTGCGCTGCAGACCCGGGACCTTCGCAAATTCGAATGTACTCCGATCGGCGCTCGCAGCGCTCGCTTGTCCGGGACAAGGAAACTATTTCGCCATCCCCCTCTCCCACACTTTCGACGGCGTCGCCGGCATTTCCATGTGATCGGCGGCGCCGTTGGGCACCGCATCGGCAATCGCGTTCATCACCGCGGCGATCGCCGCCGTGGTGCCGGCCTCGCCGGTGCCCTTGACGCCGAGCTTGTTGCTGGTCGCCGGCACCGGATGCGTGGCTTCGCGAAACTCGATCGGCATGTCATGGGCGCGCGGCATGCCGTAATCCATGAACGAGCCGGTCACCAATTGCCCGCTGGTCGAATCATAGACCGCGTTTTCCGTCAGCGCCTGGCCGAGCCCATTGGCGATCGAGCCCTGCACCTGGCCCTCGACGATCATCTGATTGAGCACAACGCCGCAATCGTCCACCGCCGTATAAGTGACGATGTCGACCTTGCCGGTCTCGGGATCGATCTCGACTTCGGCGATATGGCAGCCGTTCGGGAAAGTCAGCGGCGTCTCCAACTTGTCCTTGGTGTCGAGATTTTCGCCGAACTCCTTGGCGCGCTTCGCGGTCTCGAACAGCGAAATCTTGCGGTCGGTGCCGACCACTTTGAAGTTGCCGTTGCGCATACTGAATGTCGGATTCGGCAGCCTCCAGCGCGGCGGAGGCGACTTTCTTGGCCTTGGCCAGCATCAGGTCGGCGACATAAATCATCGCATTGCCGGCGCACATGGCCGAGCGTGAGCCGACCGAGGCAAAGCCGGCCAGCCCCATATTGGTGTCGCCCTGGCGGTGCTCGATCTTGCCGGCGTCGATGCCGAGATGGCCGGCGAGCATATTGCCGAACACAGTCGCGTGGCCCTGGCCGGTCGATTGGACGTTGAAGCCCATGATCAGTTTTTCGTCGCCGGTAAACGCCAGAGATGCCGATTCCATCGGCATGGCGCCGGCATGTTCCAGCATGCATGACACGCCGATGCCGCGGAATTTCTTGCGCCTGGCGGCCTCGCGCTTGCGCTTGCTGAAATTGGCGAAATCGGCCAGCGCCAGCGCCTTTCTCGACGATGGCCGGGAAATCGCCGCTGTCATAAGTCTGGATCGGCGTCTTGAACGGCATGGCGGAAGGCGGAATGAGGTTCTTCTTGCGAAGCCGCACGCTGTCGATGCCGGTGATGCGGGCGGCTTCCTCGACCACGCGCTCGAGCGCGTAATTGGCTTCCGGCCGGCCGGCGCCACGATAGGGTCCGATCGGGATCGTGTTGGAGAAATAACAGGCAACCCCGACATCGATCTTCGGAATCCGGTACATGCCGGGCAAGCAGCGCGCGAAATTATTGGTGTTGATGTTGACGCCGGCGGTGCTGACATAGGCGCCTTGATTGCACAGATGGCGCACGCGCAGCGCCAGGAACTTGCCCTTGTCGTCGAGCGCGAGTTCGGCCTCGGTAATCGTGTCGCGCGCCTGTGTGTCGGTGACGAAAGCTTCCGAGCGCGACGACATCCAGTGCACCGGGCGGCCGAGCTTCTTGGCCGCCACCAGCACCGCCGGATATTCGGGATAGACCGGCGTCTTCATGCCAAAGGCGCCGCCGATATCCTCGGTGATCACGCGCATCTTGTCGTTGGGCACGCCCATGATGGCGGCCGCCATGCCGCGCAGCGGATCGGCGCCCTGCGAGGATGCATAGAGCGTGTAGCTGTCGGTCTTGGCGTCATAGACGCCGGTGGCGCCGCGCGTCTCCATCGAGGCCACCACCATGCGCTGGTTGGTGACGCTCACTTTCGCCAAATGCGCGGCTTGCGAAATGATTTTGGCCACGTCGCGTTCGTTCTGCTCGTCCGGCACCGGACCCGGCCAGTCGACGCAAAGATTGCCGGGCGCTTCGGCGAAAAGCTGGGTGTCGGCTTTCATCGCCGCCGCCAGATCGACCACCGCCGGCAATTCCTCGTATTCGACGACCACCAGGTCGGCGGCATCGGCCGCGGCCGCAGCCGATTCCGCCACCACCATCGCAACCGGATCGCCGCCATGCATCACCTTGTCGCCGGCAAGCGCAGGGCGGAACGGCATCGGCATCTTAACGCCGCCGCGCCCGACCACCGGCGGATGGCGTGCGATGCTGCCGACGCCGCCTGCCTTCATGTCCTCGGCGGTGAAGACGCCAAGCACGTGTTTGGCAGCGCGCGCCGCGCTAATATCGACCTTGTGCACGCTGGCATGGGCATGCGGCGAGCGGACGAAGGCGGCATAGGCCTGGTTCGGCAGCCGCGGGTCGTCCACGAAGCGGCCTTTGCCGCGGACCAAGGCGTCGTCCTCGACGCGCGGTTGATGTGAGGAGTGGGCAGGGCTGGTCGCGTTCATAGGGGGCCGGGGTTGAAGTGCTTGCGGGGCTCTTTTTATAGCGCAAAGCGCCACGGGGCACAGGGGCTTGCGCCGCC
The DNA here is from genome assembly GCA_963807665.1 of uncultured Alphaproteobacteria bacterium. Taxonomy (GTDB): domain Bacteria; phylum Pseudomonadota; class Alphaproteobacteria; order Rhizobiales; family Xanthobacteraceae; genus Pseudolabrys. Next base: position 18,283 of record CAWEDE010000013.1, read on the forward strand.
CGGACGGGTGCGGCACTCAATCGCTCCGAACCGGCGGTAAAAACGAAATTTCAGGGGACAAAATGACCGCGTCGCGAACCATCGACACCCACACCCACATTCTGACCCAGGAAACCGCCGGTCTGCTGACCAGAGGCGGGCGCCAAGGTGACCATCACGCCGGACGACGCGGATAACGCCGCCTTCGACGTGGCCGGCACCGTCTACCGGCCGTTCCCGACCGGCGGCTTCGATATTGCGCGCCGCCTCAAGGACATGGATGCAGCGGGCGTCGATGTGCATGTGCTCTCGGCCACGCCGCAGACCTATCTGTATAATCAGGGCGACGAACTGAGCGCGACGCTCGCCACGATCCAGAACGACCAGATGGCCAAGCACATCGCCGCCCATCCCACCCGCTTCATGGGCATTGCGACGCTGCCGATGGCCTCGCCGACCCGTGCCGCCGACGAACTCAAGCGCGCCGTCACCAAGCTCGGCCTGCGCGGCGCCATGTTTGCCTCCAACGTCAAAGGCGTGAACCTGGACGATCCGGGCTTCGAGCCGCTATGGGCGGCGGCCGAGGAACTAGGCGCCTTCATGTTCGTGCATCCCAACAATGTCGCGGGCGCCGACCGGCTGAAGTCCTATTATCTGCAAAACCTGATCGGCAATCCGCTCGACACCACCATCGCCGCCGTCTGCCTGTATTTCGGCGGCGTGATGGACCGCTATCCCAAGCTCAAGATCATGCTGGCGCATGGCGGCGGCTTCACGCCCTACCAGGCGGCGCGTTGGGAACACGGCTGGGCGGTACGGCCAGAGCCGAAGAAGAACATCAAGACGCAGCCCAAGAACATCGCGCAGCGCTTTCATGTACGACACCATCCTGCATTCCGATAAGACGCTCGAAGCCATGATCGGGCTGGTCGGCGTCGAACGCGTGATGCTTGGCAGCGACTATCCTTACGACATGGGCATGACGGATTGCGTCGCCCATGTGCGGGCTCTGTCGATTTCCGACGCCGGCAAAGCGTCGATCCTGAGCGGCAATTTTGAAAAATTTCTGGCGGGGATGCCGAAATGAATGTGCATGACCAAAACCGCCCGCATAAGCATTGCCGCCGTCACCGGCTTCATCGCCGATGCCATGATGAAGGCGAATGTGCCACCGGCGGACGCCGGCAAGATCGCCGAACTCATGGTGGAAGCCGATCTGATCGGCGCCGACGCCCATGGCGTGTTCCGGCTGCCGCAATATATCCAGCGCCTGAAATTGGGCTCGACCAATGCGCGGCCCGACATCAAGGTCAACCGCACCGCGCCGGCCACCGCCCTGGTCAATGGCGACAACGGCATGGGCCATCTGGTGGTGGCAAAATGCGCCGAACTCGCCATCGAGATGGCCAAGGAAAATGGCGTCGCCTGGGTCGGCTGCAATATGTCGGGCCATGCGGGCGCCGCCGGTGTCTATGCCGCGCTGCCGCTCAAAGCCGACATGATCGGCATCTATTCGGCGGTCGCCAATGCCAACCACATGCCGCTCGCCGGCGGCGCCGAACCGCTGCTCGGCACCAATCCGCTGGCACTGGCGATTCCGGCCGGCGACGAGCCGCCGCTGGTGCTCGATATCGCCACATCGATCGTGTCCTACGGCACTATCAAGAACCACAAGATGCTGAACCAGCCGCTGCACGACGACTGGATGATCGATCCAAAAACCGGCGAGCCCGTCACCGATCCCAACGAGAGCGCCAATGCGCTGTTGCTGCCGATGGCCGGTTACAAGGGCGCGGGGCTGGCGCTGATGTTCGGCCTGTTGGCCGGTACGCTTAACGGCGCGCTGTTTGGCCGCGATTGCGTTGACTTCAACGCCGATGCCGCCAGGCCGACCAACACCGGCCAGTTTGTGCTGGCGCTCGATCCCAGCCGCTTCCAGAAGCTTGACGTGTTCAAGGCCGAGGTGGACCGCCATATCCGCAGCCTGCGCAATTCGAAAGCGCTGCCGGGCAACGATCCGGTGCGTCTGCCGGGCGACGCGCGCGCCAAGCGCCGCGCCGATCGGCTCAGCAACGGTCTCGCGCTGCCGCCGGAATTGCTGGTGCAGTTGGATAAGTTATCGGCCGAACTCGGCATCAAGCCGCTGGCCGCGCGCTAGTCGCGCAGCCTACGTCAAAACTCAGCGCCGGCCGCTGCGGCTCATCTCCTGGATGACCTCAAGCTGCATCTGCTGAATTTCCGCCAGCCGCTGCCATTGCCGCGACGTCAGGTAGTCCATTTTCTCGTGCAAGTGCCGGATTTCGAGTTCGGCCTTGAGATTGACGCGGTAGTCGTTCTCCGACCGCAGCCGGTCCTTCGCCTCCTGCCGCTTTTGGCTCATCATGATGATGGGCGCCTGGATGGCGGCGAGGGTGGAGAGAATGAGATTGAGCAGAATGAAGGGATAGACGTCGAATTGCGCATTCTCCGAGACAATCAGATTATAGGCGATCCACACCCACAGAAAGACCGCGAAAATGATGATGAAGGTCCAGCTGCCGCCGAAGCTGGCCAGATGGTCGGACAGTTGCTCGCCGAGCGTGCGGCGGTCGTCGAATTCCTCGTCGGTGTTCTCGGCCAAGGTATCGTGGCTGGCAATGCTCTCGGCCACCTGACGGTCGAGTTCGGTCAGCTCGCCATGTTCGGCTTCAAGCAATTCCTCGACATAGAGCGTGCGATAGCGCGCCAGCTCGTTGCGGCTGATTAGCGCCTCCGGCGAGAGATCGGGATGATCCGCGCGGATTCGTTCCGACAGGCTGGGGCGCAATGTTTCGAGCGAAACGAGGTCGCGGCGCGGGCGTTCCTTGCCGGAAATCGCGCAGGCTATTTTCGTGGTCTTTTTCGGTGCCTCGGGCGGCGCACCGGCGCCGGGTTCCTCGATGCTCATGCCGGAATTCCTTAGCAACTGGGTTGTGTCGCGCTTGTCGGTTGAGTGGCGCTAATTCGAAAACGAGTCAAGACTTTCTGTGCCGCGCCCTAGCGCGGCTTTGCCATTCGCCTATAGACTGGCCGGCAAGAAAACTTACAAGAAATCTTATTCGTGCGGGTCCGGGGCGGTCACTATGGGTGCGGCGGAAATCAAGGTCCTGAGCACGCATGCGGTGTTCGAAGTGTTGGGCGAGCTTGCGCCGCAGTTCGAGCGCCTCGGCATTCGGCCGTCAATTCATTACGACCCCGCCAATGCCATAAAACGTCTGATCGAGGCCGGCGCCAATTTCGATGTCGCCATTGTCACGCCGCCGGTGGTCGAACAGCTCGCGCGTGAGGGCAACGCATGGCCCGGCTCCCAAAAAGACCTCGCCCGCTCCGGATTGGGCATTTCCGTGCGCAAGGGCGCGGCCAAACCCGAGCTCGGCAGCGTCGAGGCCTTCAAGCGCGCTTTGCTCGCCGCCAAGTCGCTGGTGCGTTCTAGGGACGGCAGCAGCGGCGTCTATTTCGAGAGCCTGCTGACGCGGCTCGGCATCGCCGAGGCGATGCGCGGCAAGATCACGCTCGGTGGCAGCGGCCGCGTGGCCGAATTCGTCGCCCGTGGCGAAGTCGAGATGGCGGTCCAACAGATCAGCGAACTGGTGCCGGTGAAGGGCGCGGATTATGCCGGGCCTTTCCCGCCCGAACTGCAGCTCTACACGATGTTTTCGGCCTGCATCGGCACGGCTTGCGGCAATCGCGAGGCCGCGCAGGGACTGATCGACGCCATGGCGGCGCCCGCCACTGCGGCGCTTTATACAAAACACGGGCTTGAACCCGTCGCACGATAATCGGGAGAAAACGATGACGCGGCCGTTCGAAGGTATCCGGATGATCGACATCACCCATGTGCTGGCGGGGCCGTTCGCGGCCTATCAACTTGGCGGTGATGGGCGCCGACGTGATCAAGGTCGAGCACCCGGACGATCCCGATCAGAGCCGCGATTCCGGCACCGACAAGGAACTCAACCACGCGCAACATGGGCACGGCGTTTCTGACCCAGGGCTCGAACAAGCGCTCGATCACGCTGGACCTGAAGACGGAGAAGGGCCGCGAGATCCTGAAGAAGCTGGTCGCCACCGCCGACGTGTTCGTGGAGAACTACCGCCCCGGCGCGTTCGAGGCACTGGGGCTGGGCTATGAGGACCTGCGGAAGATCAATCCGAGGCTGATCTATGCGTCGTTTTCGGCGTTCGGCCAGGGCGGGCCGCGCGGTGCAGCAGACCGCGTATGACCACGTCATCCAGTCCACGTCCGGCATCATGGCGATGACCGGCACCCGGAAGTCAACCCGATCAAGATCGGTGCGCCCGGCGATCGATTACGCCACCGGCACGATGGGTGCGTTCGCGCTGTCGGCGGCGCTGTTCCAGCGCGAGCGGACCGGCAAGGGCCAGCGCATCGACATGGCGATGCTGGATGTCGCGATGATCCTGATGGCTAGCCATCTCACCGGCTATCTGCGCAACGGCAAGCATCCGAAGCCGACCGGCAATCGCCACCGCACGCCACCAACGGCGCCTATCGCGACCAAGGACGGCCTGGTCATGCTCGGGCGCCAGCAATCTGCGCCAGCAGCGCCGGCTGTGGACGGTGCTGGAGCGTCCCGACATGATCAAGCGCACCAACGACGAGCGCGACGCCGATCATGCGCGCGAGATCGCCGTGCTGGACCGAGATCATGCTGACCCGCACCGCCGCCGAATGGGAGGAGTTCCTGCAGGCCCGCCATGTGCCGGCGTGCGCGCGTGCGCACCATGGGCGAGGCGCTCGCCGACCCGCAGATCGCGACGCGCGGCGTGCTGCACCGCCACGAGGCCGCGCCCGGTATCGATGGCGGTTTCACCGTGCCGGTGGCGGCCTTCAAGTTCGCCCACGACGGACCGCGCATCGATCGGCCGCCGCCGATGCTCGGCCAGCATAATGACGAGATCTTCCGGGAGCTCGAGCAGGGCTCGCAGTAAGCCGGATTACTTGGCGCAAACCGCGACCAGCGCGCCGCCCGTGGTGTCGGGATTGATGCCGCACGAAACCAAATGATCGGTCAGGTAGGTCGCCGGCGTTCTTTTGTTGCCGCAATAGGCCGTGACGACGACTTCATCCTCGCGGCAGCTCACCGAGCAATCGAGCGCGCTGGCGCAGGGCGAGCGGACCAGGCGAAATTGCGACGAGGCGCCGGGCGTGCCCGGAGGGCCTTGCTGCCCTTGCGGACCGGCCGGCCCGATTGGCCCTTGCGCCCCGGTATCGCCTTTGGGACCCGGATCGCCCTTGGGCCCTTGCGGGCCGGGCTCCGGTTTGCCGCAACTCGCCAGCAGCAATGCTAGCGCCAGAATGATGCCGGTCTTTCGCATGGTTCTCTCCAATGATGTCGTGCGACTGTGTGTTCGCTCTGCCTTACTCGGCATTGGCGCCGGCCTTTTTCACCAGCGCCGACCACTTGGTTTCCTCGCGGTCGATGTCGGCGGCATATTCCTCGGACGTGGTCGATAGAGGCTCGGCGCCTTCGGTGGCGAGGCGCTTGGCGACGGCTTCATCGCCGAGCGCTTCGCGCAGCGCCGCATTGAGCTTGTCGATAATCGGACGCGGCGTGCCGGCCGGCGCTACAATGCCATAATGCAGCACGGCTTCGAAGCCGGGCAGGCCCTGTTCGGCGACCGTCGGCACATCGGGAAAAATCGGCGAGCGCTTCAATCCGGTGACGCCAAGCGCGCGCAATTTTCCTTCCTTGACCAGCCCAACGGCCGAGGGCAGCGACGAGAAATACATCGACACATGGCCGCCGAGCAGATCGGTGAGCGCCGGCCCGGTTCCGCGATAGGGCACATGCACGATATCGATGCCGGCGGTGAGCGCGAATAAAACCGTGCCGAGATGAATCCCGCTGCCCTTGCCGGCGGAAGCGTAATTGAGCTTGCCCGGCTGCGCCTTGGCGAGCGCGATGAATTCCTGCACGTTGTGCGCCGGCAGCGACGGGTTCACCAGGATGATGAGCGGGCCGGTCGCGATCAGCCCGACCGGCGCGAAATCCTTGCGCGGGTCGTAGCCGACATTGGGATAAAGCGTCGGGTCAATGGCCAGCGTACCGGTGCCGCCCAGGCCCAGCGTGTAGCCATCGGGCGCGGATTTGGCGACCTGGCGCGTGCCGAGCGAACCGCCGGCGCCGCCGTGGTTCTCGATTACGATCGGCTGGCCGAGCGTCTTGCCCATGGGTTCGGCGACGCCGCGCGCCAGCACGTCATTACCGCCGCCGGGCGCATAGGGAACGATGAGCGTGATCGGGCGCGTCGGATAATCGGCCGGCTGTTGCGCGTTGGCCGTCAGCGGCCAAATCAGCGCCGCGCCGCCGGCCAATGTCAGAAATTTCCGCCTTTGCATGCGTTAGCCTCCCGCAAGGCCTGATTTTTCTGTGCGAAATCATAACAGGTTACGGCGGGGCGGCGAGCGGCAAATAGTGCGAATGGGCCTTAAATGCCGTTTTAGGCCGCGGCGATGGCCTGGGCGGTACGGGTATGGTGGTCGAGCCGTAGCGTCAGGCAGCAGGCCGATCCGCCGCTGCGCAGGAACGCATTAAGCGGCGTCTTGGCGACTTTATAGCCGCGGTTCTCAAGCTTGCGCCGCAACGCGTCGCTGCCGCTCGACATCACCACGACCTTGTCGATGCATACCGCATTGGCCGCAAAACGCGCGGCGTCGGCCTCGCTCAGTGCAATGCGCTGCGATGGTTCGACCTGATCGTGCAGCAGTTCAAGCGACGCCTCCGTGAAGGCGCCGGGATAATACATCACATCGCCGGTCGGCAGCGCGCACAGCGCCGTATCGAGATGATAGAAATTCGGGTCGGCCAGCGTAAGCGGCAGACAGCGTACGCCGAACTGATCCTCGATCGCATGGCGGGCGGCTGGGTCCGAGCGAAATCCGCTGCCGATCCAGAACTGGCCACGCTTGCGGTCCCAGATGCAATCGCCGGCGCCTTCCAGCGTCACGCCCGCGGGCAGTTCCACGACTTCGTCGATGAGGCCACGCGCTTGCAGCGCGCGAAAGCCCGCCGCATAGGCCGGCTGCTCGCGCTGGCGTTCGGCATGATGGAAGCGCGCCAGCACGGCTTTGCCGTCCAAGACGACGGCGGCATTGGCCGTGAAAACCAGATCGGGCAGGCCGGGTTCGGGCTCGACGGTCTCGACCGCGGCGCCGCGCGCCAGCAGTGTGCGGTGCAGCCCGGTCCATTGCCGCACGGCGCGCGCATGCAGCACCTCGCCGCTTTCGGCCCAGGCTTGCGGATCCATCCAGGGATTGATGCTGTAGGTGACCGCAAAATATTGCGGCCGGCACATGAGGTAACGATGTTGCGAAGGCTGGGCGAAGGACGCGGTTTCTTGCATTTCAGTTTATCGCGGTCCTTATTGCGATTGTCGCGGTGCCCGCCGGCCGCCGAAAACGAATCGGCCAACGGCAGGCACGCTACCACGGCCGCCGGCAAGAGTTGAGTTGGGCCGTCCGCTTTGTGAACCGGATTTTTCGGGCGATGCGCTAGGCCGCCGCCATCATGTCGGTCAGATCGAGCGGCAGTTTCACCGGCGCTTTGCGCTTGGCCGACAAATCGAGCGCCTTGGTCAGCATGAGATTGCGGTGGGCTTCTTCCACCGTGGCCGCCGCGGTCGGCAGGCCCATGGCGACGCGGTTGAGCCAGCTCACGGTTTCCTCGGCCATCGGACCGCGCAATTCGCCCAGCGCCATGTCGCCGGGCGGATAGCTGCCCATGAAATCGACCAGCCGCGTCTGGTCTGGCGCGTAACCTTCGCTCTGCGCCTTCGACACCGCCAGCACAATGTCGCGGTGCGTGTCGTCGATGGTCAGAACGCCGGTGGTGCCGACAATGCCGACTTCAAGCGAGTAGACCGCGCCCGGCCAGGTCACCGGCAGCGCCCAGTTGATATTGAGGTGATAGACGGTGCCGTCCGAGAACATGATCATGCCGGCGGTGGCGTCGATGCCCTGATACAAAGGCCCCAGCACCTTGTCGATCGAGCGGGCATAGACTTCCACCGGCGTCTTGCCCTCCAGGCACCACATGCAGATGTCGAGCGCATGGGTGCCGGATATGACCATCGGCGAGATCGTTGCCGGGTCATTGGTGCGTTTATAATTGTCGATGGCGACGAGCCGGTTCATGAAGGCGCGCGAGGTGACCAGCGTCACGTCCCCCAGCGCGCCGGTGCGGCATTTCTCCTTGGCCGCCAGCCAGCGCCGGCGAAAGCGCTGTGTATAGCCGACCACGGCGTCGATCTTGGCTTCCTTGATCAACTTGAGCACCTTGGCGGATTCCGCCAGATTCGTGGCGAGCGGCTTCTCGATCAGCATCGGCAGGCCGCGCTCGATCGCCGCCATGATCGGATCGACATGCAAATGCTCGTCGGTCGCGATAATGACCGCGGTCGTTTCCGGCCGGTTGATCAGTTCGACATGGCTTTGCGTGACGAAATCGGCGGAAATTTTCGGGCCGACTTCGCCGGCGCGGTTGGGGTTTTTCTCGGCCAGGCCGATCCACTCCACCGCCGGATGGCGCGCCGCCACTTCGCCGCGGAACAATCCGACGCGTCCGCCGCCGATAATCGCGAGGCCGACGCCTTTGGTCGTGTTTTTCATCCTGGATTGGCTCCCGAGCGATTTTTCTCTTTGAATTCCGCGATCTGCGAAATCGTCTCGTTGCTCAAAGGCAAGTCGACCGGCTCGTTGCGGTCGGCCGATAAATCCGCGGCGCTATAGGTTTCCATCACGCGGCGCGCGCTTTCCGGCGTCACCATGACCGGCGTATCGCGGATGCAGGCTTCCAGGAAGTGGATGGTTTCCGGCCCCATGCCGCCGGCAAACACCTCACCCACTTGTTCGCCCGGCATCGTCGACATCGGAAATACCTGGCCTTCCTTCATGGTATTGAGCCAGTTGTCGCGCTGGGTATCGTCGAGCACCAGCGCGCCTTCGGTGCCGGTGATCTCGATCCAGGTCGAGCAATAATTCGGATAGCTGACCGGGAAATTCCAGCCGCCGCCGATCATCACCACCACGCCATTGTCCATGGTGACGGTCGTAAACATCACGTCATGCGAACCGTTGACCGGCTTCATATAGCCGAAGGCGCCTTGGCTATAGACGCGCACGGGCTTGGCCGGCTCCAACAGCCAGAACACGAAGTCGAGGTCGTGCGTCGATTCCATGACAACGGGGGAGAGTCGCACGCGGCCCGCGATTTTCTTGCCCAGGCTGCGCGACAAATTGCGGCTCACCAAAACCGATACGACATCGCCGAGCGTGCCATCGGTGATTTTTTTCTTGGCATAGGCGATCTTGGTATTGAAGCGCTGCGAATAGCCGATGGTGAATTTGAGATTATTGCGCTTGGCGAGCTGGATCAGCTCGTCGGCTTCCCACAATTCGAGCGCGATCGGCTTTTCCAGCATCACGTTCTTGCCCGACTTCAAACAGTCGCGGCAGATCGGATAATGGTTGGTCTCCGGCGTGGTAGAAATATACACGACCGAAATATTCGGATTGTCGATGATGTCCTGGTATTTCAGCGTCGCGGTCGCCGGTTTGTATAGAGCCTTTACTTCGGCGAGCCGCTCCGGCTTGATCTCGCACAGGTGCAATTTATCGACCAGCGCCGTGCGCGCCAGCGTTTCCGCCCGCGTGCCGCCGACCCAACCCACGCCAATCACCGCGGCTTCGACTGTCTTCACTTGAGAGCGTTCCTCTTGTTCTGTTATCGCGGCGGCACAGTAGCCCCACTTTACCTCCCCCTGAAAGGGGGAGGTAAAGTGGGGGCCTTTCGCGATGTCGAAGCGACCCCCACCCTGACCCTCCCGCTTTCAGGAGGAGGGAACGCAAGCGCCGAACACCTGGCGTGCGAATTGCGGATAAACTTCGGCGAGTTGCGGCGCCACCGCGTCACGCAAGAGCGCGAGCGTCTCCGGCGAAGGCGCCGGCGTTTCCCGCACCGTCGGTGGGCAGTCAAAATCGAAGCCGGTGTGTTCGATAACTTCGTCGACGCTATGTCCGGGATGAACGCTGGCAAGCGTGAAGCGGCCATTGGCGAACGAAAACAGGCAGCGGTTGGTGACCAGCGCGATCGGGCCGCCGGTGCGATGAATGTTTTTTTCGCTCACGCCGGGCGCGCTGATGAAGTCGACTTTGGGCACCAGCGTGCGGCGGGAATGTTCGGTGCGGAACAAGATGACTTTGGGCACCACGTAATAGAGATAGGCCGAGCCGAACGAGCCGGGGAAGCGCACCTTCGGATGAGCGTATTCGCCGGTGCTCACCAGATTGACATTGCCCTCGCCGTCGATTTGTCCGCCCGACAGAAAGAACACGTCGATGCGGCCCTGGCCCGCGCAATCGAATAATTCGCGCGCGCCGTCGGTCCAGAACGTATTTTTCGGACTGCCCAGCAGCGACACGTAGGGCCGGCCGTTTCCGCGCTCGCGCGCCAGCAGCGCGGCGGTGGCCGGGATGGGCGAGGCATTGCCGACGGCGACATGGCGCACGTCGCCGATCAGCCGCGCGATTACATCGGCGAGAAGTTCTTCGGGGAGGAAATCACGCGGCGCGGCGGTCATACACATACCGCGCGAGATACTCCGCGAAACCCTCCGCCGTTGCCGCCATGCGCGCATAGTCGGCGAGATGTCCGGCGTCGGCGGCGTAATGATCGGGAAGGCCCAGCGGCCAGGCGCCACGCTCGGCCACCACCACGCTCTCGATGTAGAAACCCGGCAGCGTGCCGGCCGCCAGCGTGGGATCCTCTAACAAATTGCCGTCGTGAATTTTCTCCACCGTCGCTATCGTGCGCTCGGCCGCATGCGCCATGGTCGCCAGTTCGCGCTGGCGCCCGATCCAGACATTGCCGAAGCGGTCGCCCATCGGCGCATGAAACAAGGCGACGTCCGGCTTGATCGCCGGCAGAAGCACGATCGGGTCGTCGTTTTCGAACGGCGAGTCGATCACTTTCCAATCGTCGCGGAATTTCAGCACGTCGGAGCCGATCAGCCCGCGCAGCGGCATGAAGGGGACGCCCTTTTCCGCCGCCTGCAAGCCCGCATGCAGCGCCGGGCAGGTGGCGTCCTTCATCTTGATCGCGCCTGAAATTATCGCGGCGTTAAATCGCGGCGCCGGCCCGAATTCGCCCAAACTCACCGCGCTTGTCTCTAACGTCTCGACGCAACCGGCGCCGATCATCATGTCTGCCTGCAGGCTCGAGGTCGGCAGCGCTACCAGATGCAGGCGCTTGATGCCGCGGCGGATCAGCTCCCGCGTCGCCGCCATCGGCACGCCGGATACCTCGCGCGGTACCACCAGCATGCAGCCGTCGGTCACGATCGCGAGCGCGTCGTCGAGGGATTTCGCCGCTTGAAACATGTTAACCCGCATGGCTGGTCGCCATTTGCGACCCGGGGGCGCAATGTCTCATTCTTGTGCTTGCCAGGTCCACTGTATTTTGCAACTTGGTTTGCGTGAAAAGCACCCTCCAGGACAAGCTGCAGGCCAGCCGTTTCGTCATCACCGCCGAGGTGACGCCGCCGGTGTCGGCCGACCGTGCCGAATTGCTGGCCAAGGCGCTGCCGCTCAAGGGCCTGGCCGATGCGGTTAACATTACCGACGGCGCCGGCGCGCGCCCGCATCTCGGTGCCGTGACGTCGGCCGCGCTGCTGGTCGAGGCCGGCATCGAGCCGGTGTTGCAGCTCACCTGCCGCGACCGCAACCGCATCGCCTTGCAGAGCGACCTGTTGAGCGCCGCCGCTTGCGGCGTGCGAAACCTGCTGATGTTGCGCGGCGACGATCCGAGCGCCGGCGACCAGCCCGACGCCAAGCCGGTGTTCGATCTCGATCCGCGCCAGCTGCTGGAAACCGCGCGCCGCCTGCGCGATAACGGCGAATTGCCGTCGGGGCGCAAGATCACCGGCTCAGCCTCCTTTTTCCTCGGCAGCGCCGACAATCCAATCGACCCGAAGCCCGGCTGGGTGCCGACTACGCTCGACGCCAAACTTCAGGCCGGCGCGCAATTCGTGCAGACCCAGTTCTGCATGGATGCCGGCGTGGCGCGCCGCTACATGGCGCGGCTGGCCGAACACGGCATCGCCGGCAAACTCAAATTCCTGATCGGCGTGGTGCCGCTGCGCTCGGCCAAATCGGCGCGCTGGATCAAGGAGAAATTATTCGGCGCCATTATCCCGGATGCCATGATCGCGCGCATGGAGGCGGCTTCCGATCCCGCCGCCGAAGGCCGCGCCATCTGCATCGAACTGGTGCGCGAATTGGCGAGCGTGCCGCACGTCGCCGGCGTGCACATCATGGCGCCCGGCAACGACGCCGCGGTACCCGACATCATCAAAGCGGCGCGGGACAGTATTACCCGCCTCGCGCCCGTCTGATTTTCAGCTCAACGCCGCCTTCACCCGCTCGGGCGAGAACGGCAGCCGCCCGACTCGCGCGCCGTTGGCGTCCAAAATCGCATTGGCGATGGCCGCCGCCACGGGCCGCCTCTCCGGCGCTTGCGGGCCAAAGGTTAGTCCCGCCCAGTGGTTCTGGGATGGCCCCCCGCGATAAAAATGATGTTATTGTCGCGGGGCATAAGACGCCAAAAAGGCGCTGGACCAAAGTGGGGAACGCTCGCGTGCGCAGTACAACAAGGCCCGGGATTTCCGCGACAATCGCCGCCGCCGCAATGGTTATTGCATTGGCGGGGCCGAGCCAACTGCGCAGGAAAAGATATGGCGGCACGGGTTGCTCAACGCCAAGTCGGACGCCGGCATTTTCATGATGGTCCAGACGCGCGACTTCGCCGCCAGGCAGGACCTCAAGCTCGAACTGTCCGAATTCAAAGACGACCAGATCGGCCTCAAGGCGCTGATCGCCGGCGAGCTCGATAGTTTCGAAGGCGGCCCGCAAGGCGTGTTCTCGGTCGATGCCAAAGGCGGCGACATCAAGATACTTGGCTGCCACTGGATCGTGGTGCCGCACGGCATCTACGCCACAAAAGCCATCACGAAGGTCGAAGACCTCAAAGGCAAATCGATCGCGGTGTCGGCGCCCAATTCAATGCCCGACATGCTGGCGCGCTCGGCGCTGGAAAAATACGGCCTGTCCGCTACCGACGTGAAGCTGGCCGCGGTCGGCGGCGACCGCGAGCGCTACCAGGCGCTGATCGGCGGCGTCGTCGAGGCCGCGGTGGTGTCGAACGAATATCAGCCGATCGCGCCCAAGAATATTCATCTGCTGGTCGCCGGCCGCGACGCGGTGCCTAATTTCCTGCGCGTCTGCATCATGTCCGGCGCCAAGACCTTGGCCGCGCGCGGCGCCGACGCCGTCAAGTTTCTGGCCGCCGAAATGACTGCGCTACGCTACGCGCTGTCGCACCGCGACGAAACCATCGCGCTCACCCGCGACATCATCCATGCCAAGCCCGACGACCCGCGGCCTGCTTTCGTGTTCGACGATGCTGTCGCGCATAACGCCGTCGATCCCACGCTGCCGCTGCCGGCGGAGAAGCTCAATTGGATCCAGGATCAATTGATCAAGGCCGGCAAGATGTCGAAGCGGGTCGATCTCAAGGATATCGCCGCGCCGGAATTTCGCGAACAGGCGCTCAAACTGGCGGGTCCGCATGGGTGAGGTCACGTTCCTCGACGTATCTAAGCGCTTTACGATCCGCGTCGATGGCGATCAGCACACCGTGCAGGCGCTCGAACATGTCAGCTTCACGATCGCCGACGGCGAGATCGTGGCGCTGATCGGGCCGTCCGGCTGCGGCAAGACCACGGCGTTGCGCGTCGCCATGGGGCTCGATCCGTCGAGCTCGCGGCCGCGTTATGGTGGACGGGCGCGAAGTGCATGGTTGCGGCCATGACCGCGGCATGGTGTTCCAGCACGCCGAATTGCTGCCCTGGCTGTCTGCGCGTCAGAACGTCATGTTCGGCCTCGAAATGAAGGGCATGCGCGGCGCCGAGCTGCGCGACACCGCGGAAAAATATCTCGAACTGGTCGGCTTGACGGAATCGCAAAACCGCCGCCCGCATCAGCTTTCCGGCGGCATGAAGCAGCGCGTCGGCATTGCGCGCGCGCTCGCCATCGATCCGTCGGTGCTGTTGATGGATGAGCCATTCGGCGCGCTCGACGCGCAAACGCGCGAATCCTTGCAGGCTGAGTTGCTCGACATCCATGCGCGCACGAAAAAGACAATTCTGTTTGTGACCCACGATCTCGACGAGGCCGTGCTGATCGCCGACCGTATTGTTGTCATGAAGCAGGGCCGCGTGCACGACATCATGACGGTGCCGATCGAGCGTCCACGCGATCTTGAGGCTGTGCGCGGCACCGCCGAATTTGCCGACACGCGTTACAAGGTTTGGAAAGCGATCCACGACGGCGCGGTGGTGCACTAGCGCATGGTCCCGAAAAGTGGGCACGGGTTTTCGGATAAGATCATGCGCAAGGAGAAATAATGGCCGAAATCGCCGACAAAACCGCAGCGGCGCCTGAGCCTGTAACGCCTGAGCGCCGCCAATGGCCACGCTGGCTGATTACGCTCCTCTCGGTGGCCAGCCTGCTGATATTCTGGGAAATCTTCGGCCGCGACGTCAATCCGGTATTCGGCTCCTATCCGTCGGCGATCGCGGTCGCGTTCTGGGAATTGCTGCGCAGCGGACAGTTGGGCAAGGCGCTGTTCGAAAGCCTGCAGCCGTTTTTCGCCGGCTATATTCTGGCCATCGTGATCGGCGTGCCGCTCGGCCTCGTCATTGGCCGCTTCCGCGTGGCGGAAGCAGCGCTCGGCATCTACGTCACGGCCGGTTACGCCATGCCGCTGGTGGCGCTGGTGCCGCTGCTGATCCTGTGGCTCGGCCTCGGGTTCAAGGTGAAGGTCGCGGTGGTGTTCCTGATGGCGCTGTTCCCGATCTGCATCAATACCTGGCTCGGCGTGGTCGCGGTGCCCAAGACCCTGATCGAGGTCGGCAAGTCCTTCGTCGCGCCCGACATGGTGATCCTGCGCCGCATCGTGCTGCCGGCGACGCTGCCTTATATCATGGCCGGGGTCCGCCTGGCGGTCGGGCGCGCGGTGGTGGCCATGGTGATTGCGGAATTCTTCACCACGATCTCGGGCCTCGGCGCGTTGATCATCAATTCCGCCAATAATTTCGACACCGCCGCCATGTTCGTGCCGATCATCATTTTGATGGTGATGGCGATCGGCTTGAACAGCCTGATCGGCTTTGTCGAACGTAAAGTCGCGCCCTGGCAGGCGGAAATTGCCGGGCGCGAGCGGGAATAATCAGGCCAGCGCGCGCACCGCCGCGAACAAATCGCGCACCTGATTCTCCGAAACATTGCTTGTGATGAACACCACGCGGCTTTGGCGGTCGCCGTCCGGCCAGGCGTCAAGCTCGACCGGCGGATGGGCAAGGTGCTGGACGAATTGCACCACCACCGGGCCGTGGCAGCCCTCGACGTCGAGAAAACCTTTGACGCGCAGCAAATCCGGCCCGCGCAACGCCAGCAGCGTCTCCATCGTACGCGTGAACACCGTCCACGACATTGGCGCCTGCTCCATCAGGACGAAACTGCCAATGCCGTCACTGTGCTCGGCCTCGGCCACGAAACTGTTGCGCGCATCGTTAGCGCTTTGCGTCAGTCGCGTCGGATCGAGTTCGCCATTGACCGCGATCAGAATTTCCGCGCGCGGATTGAGCATGCGCAACTGCGCGCACAGCGCGTCCGCGGCCGCTTGCCCGGCGATATCGGTCTTGGTGACCACCAGCCGGTCGGCCAGGATCGCCTGCTTGCGCGCCTCCGCCGACCAGGCGAGCGTATCGAGCCCGGTCGCGGCATCGGCTACGGTCACCACCAGTTCGACATGAAAAGTCTCGCCCAGCGCGCGGTCGGTGGCAAAAGTTTGCAGGATGGGCGAGGGGTCGGCGAGCCCGCTGAAGTCTCGATCACGATGCGGCGGAAGGCGGGGATTTCGCCGCGCTCGCGCTCCATCACCAGGCGGCGCAACGCCAATTGCAGATCGCTGCGCGTGATGCAGCACAGGCAGCCATTGCCGAGCAGCACGGTCTCGTCGGCGCTGGAACGGATCAGCGCATCGTCGATGCCGGCGGCGCCGAATTCATTGATCACCACGGCGGTGCCGGCGCCTTCCGGCCGTGCCGAGAAAGCGCTTGAGCAGCGTGGTCTTGCCGGCGCCGAGAAACCCGGTGAGGACGGTCACCGGCACGCGATGGCCGCGCGCGCGCTTGAGCTTGCGCCCAAACAGCCCGGCGGCCGGCGAGGGGAAGATCTCGTTCATCTCAAACCGTCATCGCCCGCGAAGGCGGGCGATCCAGTAAACACCGACGCTGCGATGTGGCCAAGTGCTGGATGCCCGCTTTCGCGGGCATGACAGTTGGCGGCCTAAAAATCCATCTCCAGCGTATAAAGCCCGCCGCTGAGAACGATCGACCGTGTAGACGATCTCGCGCTCGTCCACGAACACGTCGTTGATCTGCACCGCGCCCGCCGGCGAGCCTTTCGGCGCGCCCGGCACGAAGGCCGCGATTTCCTTGGGCTGGTAGGCGTTGGAAATGTCATAGGCGCGCAAACCGCCATTGAAGAAAGTGCCGATCACGATCTGGTCGGACTTCCAGGACGTCGGCACTGGCGTGTTCTCATGAATATTATGCGCGCCGAAACGCCCGCCGCGGTTGGCAAAGGCATCGAGCGGCGGCATCGGGCAGGTCGAGATCGACACCGGATGGGTCTCGTCGCGGATGTCGAGCAGCCAGATCAGCTTGGGCCAATCCTTGCCGGCATTCTCGGTCGACTCGTCGGTCACCAGCATCAGGTTGCGGTCGAACAGCGGCACCGCGGTATGCATGAAGCCGGTATAGGGCGGCGAATTGGTCCAATGCGAGATCATCTTCGGATTGGCCTTGTCCTTGATGTCCATCACGAACATGCCGCCGTCGATGTAGCAAAGATAAAGCCGGTCCGGCCGGTCGGGATAAACATTGGTGTTGTGCGCGCGATAGCCCTTGTCGAGCGGATGGCGCGGCGGCGGCGCCACATTGTCGGTCGCGCTGGTGCCCGGCATCCACCAGCGGCCGACCTCGACCGGCTTCGATGGATTGCGCACGTCGATGCAGCGGTAGAACTGGTCGTCGATTTTGTTGCTCGGCTTGAAGTCGGGCGCGCCCGACGCCATGTGGACATATTCGCCGTCGCAGAACCACAATTGGTGCACGCCGCGCGAATTCGCGCCCGAACAGTCGAAGAACGAAATCGAGCGCGGCTTTTCCGGCACCGATACGTCGAACAGTTCGAGCCCGGCCGGTTGCTGCCCGACTTTCTGCGTCTGATAGGCCACCGCCAGAATGTCGCCGGTCATCTCCAGCGAATTCGAGCGCATGTGTTTTTGCGGCAGTTCGGTCTGCACCACCACTTTGGGCTGGCGCGGGTCGGAGACGTCGACGCCGGTGAAATTCTTCGGCGCGCTTTCATGCGCCAGCCACAGGATGCGCCGCCCGTCTTTGGCGATCTGCACCGCCATGCCTTCGCCCATGCCGCCGAAGCCGCCGAGGTCGTTCTGCGCCAGTAAATTGAAATTCCAGGTGGCCGGTTCACCGCTGTTGCCGAGCGGATTGCTTGCGGCGGACATTCGCGTCTCCCGTTTCTCGATTTTTTGAATTGGGCCTCTTGCTTGGGCCTTGACTAACGGGGCGCAGGATAATGCCCTTTGAACCGCGACCACAAGCATTGCCGCTGCCCGCATTCGTGCAATGCGCGACGCCTCTGGCGATTTGGCGGCAGAACGGCTAAAGCGCGGCTGCGCCCTCTAGGGACCGCGGCAAGAATTTCAACAAGAATTTCAACGGGAGTTTCGTGATGTCGAAGAATGTACAAAAGATCGGCTGGATCGGGGCGGGCCGCATGGGCTCGCCCATGGCGGAGCGCCTGCTCAAGGCCGGCCACGACGTGACGATCTGGAATCGCACCCGCGCCAAGGCCGAGCCGCTGGCCGCCAAGGGCGGCAAGATCGCCGGCAAGCTTTCCGATCTAGCCGGTCTCGATGTCGTGTTCTCCATCGTCTCGGAGGGCAAGGATCTCGAAGAGGTCTATTTCGGCAAATCCGGCGTGCTCGCCGGCGGCGCCAAGGCGCCCAAGATTGTCGTCGACTGCTCGACCATTTCGGTCGAGGAATCGGCCGTCATCCGCCGGCGGCTGATGGAAGCCGGCGCCGATTACGTCACCGCGCCGGTGTCGGGCAACGCCAAGGTGATCAAGGCCGGGCGGCTGTCGTCGGTGGTCTCAGGACCGGAAGACGCCTGCAAGGCCATCATGCCGCTGATGGAAGTCATCGCGCCGCAAGGCGTGTCTTATGTCGGCGACGGCGAACTGGCGCGCGTCTGCAAGATCGCGCACAACGTCATGCTCGGCGTGGTGATCGAAAACCTGATCGAGATTACGCTGCTGGCCAACAAAATGGGCGTGCCGCGCCACGCCTTTCTCGCCTTCATGAACAACGGCGTCATGGGCTCGATGTTCACCAAATACAAGACGCCGGCTTTGGTCAATCTCGATTGGACCACGACGTTTACGCCCGAACTGCTGCGCAAGGATCTCGATCTCGGCCTCGCGCTCGGCCGCGAATGGGACGTGCCGATGCCGGTCACCGCCGCGACTCGCGAAGTGCTGCAAGGCCATTTCGGCGCCGCGCAGCTGCAGAAAAATCCGGAAGAATATCTCGCCAAGGATTTCGCCGCGCTGGCCGAGACCATGGCGCTCGGCGCCGGCATGACACTCACGCCGGAAAACAAGAATGTCGGGACGGGGCTGGAGTAGCGGATGCCTGCCCGGGACGCGGTGCGGCACCACCGTTTCGCGTTGCGTTGCGCCCGGGAAACGCCGCACCTAAAAAAAGGGCCCCGTTACCAGGGCCCTGTGTGCATAAGGTGGAGGATTCAGGCCGCCGTATAGCCAAAACGGAGGATAACGGCAGCCGCGCACGAGGCTCAGTGAATAGACCGCGGCGGCTTATCTCAAGTAAATTGACCGTAAATTCCCGGTGGCTAAAGTCGGTGGGCCGACAGATCATCGGGCGCGATAAAAACACCGAAAACGGGGATGGCAATGGCTTTCACGCTCTATAACGCGCCGCAATCAACCTGCAGCCAGCGGGTTCGCTTTGTTTTCAACGCGAAAAATATCGCCTTTGACGAGGTCAAACTCAATTTGCTGGCGGGCGACCAGCTCAAGCCGGATTATCTCAAGCTCAATCCCAACGGCGTAGTGCCCACGCTCGATCACGATGGCGACATTGTCACCGATTCGACCGTCATCACCGAATATCTCGACGAGATTTCGCCGGCCGGCAGTTTCACGCCGCAATCGCCGGTGCTGCGCGCCCGCATGCGCGCGCTGATGCATTACATCGACGAGATGCCGGCCGCCGCGGTGCGCGTGCCGACCTTCAATCTCGCCTTTCTGCCGAGCTATCAGAAAATGGGCCACGACGAATTCATCGCGCATGCCGAATCCAAACCGCTACGCCGTGAGTTCCTGCTGGCGATGGGCCAGAGCGGATTTCCCAAAGCCGAAATGGACGCGGCGCTTGGCCGGCTGCGCCGCACTTACGAGCGCATGGACATGGAGATCGGGAAAAGCGGCGGTCCTTGGTTGCTCGGCAAGACCATCACGCTAGCCGATGTGGCGGTGATGCCGGCGCTGGTGCGCATGCACGATCTCGGCATGGCGTCGCAATGGCAGGACCTGCCGCGCATCGTCGCCTGGTTTGACAATATCCGCGCCCATCCGGCATTCAAGCCGACCTATTATCCCGGCTCCTTGCTGAGCGAACGCTTTCCGCATTTGCGCGAGACCATCGCCAAAAGCGCGTAGGCCAGAAGGCGCGGGTAGCGTGGGCGTGAAGGCTTGAGGTTGCCTCTCCCCGCGTGCGGGGAGAGGCAACTCGCCTCAATACTTCGCCGCGATCGGCAATTCCTCGGCCGGGAACAGCGAGATCACACGGCAGCCTTTGTCGGTGACCACGACTTCTTCCTCGATGCGCGCACCCGAGTAACCATCCGTCGCCGGGCAATAGGTTTCGATCGCGAACACCATGCCTTCCTTGATCTCGGTCGGGTGCTCCATCGACACCACGCGCGAGATGATCGGCCGCTCGTGCAAAGCGAGGCCGAGCCCATGTGCGAACTGCAATCCGAACGCCGACACCTCGTCCGGGAAGCCGAATTCCTGCGCGGTCGGGAAAGCTTCCGCGATGTGGTTGGTCGCGGCGCCCGGCTTGATGCGCGCCATGGCGTCGTCCAGCCAGCCGCGCGCCTTCTTGTAGGCGTCGTGCTGCGCCGGCGTGGCGCGCCCGACATTGAAGGTGCGGTAGTAGCAGGTGCGATAGCCCATGAAGGCCTGCAGGATGTCGAAGAAGGCCTGGTCGCCGGGGCGGATCATGCGGTCGGTGAAATTATGCGGATGCGGATTGCAGCGCTCGCCGGAAATGGCGTTGACCGCTTCCACGTCGTCGGAGCCGTGCGTGTAGAGGAACTTGTTGACCTCGGCGACGACGTCGTTCTCGCGCACGCCGGGGCGCAGCATGTCGTTGATCATGTGATAGGCGCCGTCCACCATGGCGGCGGCGCGGTTTAAAAGCGCGATCTCGTCCTGCGATTTGATCTCGCGCGCTTCCAGCATGACCTGCTGGCCGTCGACGATATTGAGTCCGGCCTTTTGCAGTTCGAACATCATCGGCGGCTCGATGAGATCGACGCCGATCGGCATGTCGGCGCAGCCGGCTTCCTTGATCAGCGAGGCGATTTCCTTGGAGTGCTTGGCCATCAGGCCGAATTTCGGATCGACCATGCCGCGCATGCCGATCAGGCCGGCCTTGCAGTTTTCCGGGGCGAGCCATGGCGCATAAAGCTTGTGATGCACGGCGGCCGAGCCGAAATCCCACAAAATGGGTTCGCCGGTGCGGGTCAGCAGCGTCCAGCGGCACAGCTTGTCGCGTTCCCATTCGCCGATCTTGGTCGAGGTCAAATAGCGGATGTTGTTGACGTCGAACACCAGCAGGGCGCCGAGCTCGGAATTCTCCAGCGCCTGCTTGGCGCGGCCAAGGCGGTACTTGTGCAGCCGCTGATAATTGACGCGCTCCTCGAAATCGACGCCGGTGATGCCGAGCGAAGGCAGCGCGCGGCCCCAATTGTGGCGCGGGTTGATGTCCTCGGCGCTGATTTTACGGACGGTCTGGTCCACGGCTCGTCTCCCTCACGTGAATTGGCTGGCCGGCCTTATAGCCGGAGGTTTGGGCGTATTATAGGGCCGCTTGGCGCCTTACGCACGCGCGGCCGTTGCGCGAAAACCCGATCAAATCCTCCCGGCGCCATCCTTCGAGACGGCGCGTTCCGCGCCTCCTCAGGATGAGGGTGGATAAATTTCCGAAAAGCCTCTTGACTATAATCCCACAATAGGCTTATATTCCAGGTATCCCGCCTCGACTACCGAGGGGCGTTTGATCAGCACTCCAGATGCTGAGGCGGGACGCGGTGGCCGGTTGGGGGCGTTGGAGATGCGACGCAGAATTCCCCGCCGGCGGTCCAAGCCGCGTCGAGTCCGGCGTGCAGTCCGCACGCTAGGACCCCCTGACGGCCCGGTAGGCCGACTGCATGCTTGTCAGCGCATGCAGGCCGAGTGGCCGGGGTCCGCCGGTGGAGCGTCGTGGCGTCTGTAACGGGCGCAGCGAACGAACGGGTCTCCCACCGAGACCGGCGCGGAGCAAACCTATAAACATCGCGCGCGGGACGCCATTGGTTTGGTGGACTTGCGTTTCTAACTGCTTCGACAAGCCTCGATGTCGCGAGGCGTCGAGGCGCGTGGGTCCATCCGGACCCTTGGCGTTCCGCGCGCCCTCGGATTGAGGGGGGCCGGAGATTTGAAGCGACGGCCTACCCGGGGCCGGTAAAAAACACGGGCGATGAATCACGCGGTCATTCCGGGGCGCGAGCCATAGGCGCGTTTACGCGCGTCTTCGACGCGCTATGGCGAGCGAACCCGGAATCCAGGGGCAGGTATGCACAGTGTGTGGCTCTGGATTCCGGGTCCGGTCCTTCGGACCGTCCCGGAATGACAATCAAGCCGCCTCGACCACGCGATGCAGCGAAGTCCGCAAAGCCAGTGCGGCGTCGGCACCGAAGGCCGCTTCGAATTCACTTTGCGCGCGCCGCCAGCGCACCGCCGCCGATTTAAGCCGCGCTTCGCCCTTCGCCGTCAGGCTCACGCTGCGGGTGCGGGCATCCGGCCCGGCGCCGACCGCCACGAGCTTGTCGCGCTCGAGCGGACGCAGCGCGCGTCCTAGCGCCGTGCGCTCCACCACCATGATATCGGCCAGCCGGCCGATCGGCTGGGCCCCCAGCCGCCCCAGCACGGAAAGGATCGAATATTGCGTGCTGCGCAGGCCCTCTTGCGCCAGATGGCGGTCATAGACCTGGGTGAGGTGGCGCGCGGCCTGGCGCAACGCCAGGCAGTTGCACGGCGTGCGGTCGATAAAGGGCAAATCGGCACCGCCGGCAGGGCTCGTCGTTTTAGGCATGGCTCGCATCCTCTATTTCGCGCGTACTCCGATCTTGACCCATAAGTGCATATGCACCTATAAATGTCAATCGATACGTGCATATGCACTGATTAGCTGGCTGGGAGAATAGCCATGGATCCGCGAACCCGAATGCTGCTGGAAGCGCCGGTTTTACGCACCATTCTCAAGCTGGCGCTGCCCAATGTCGTGGTCATGACGGTGCAGGCCTCGATCGGGCTGATCGAGACTTATTTCGTCGCCAAACTCGGCCTCGATGCGCTGGCCGGCATGGCGCTGGTGTTTCCGCTGTTCATGCTGCTGGTGATGGTGTCGGCCGGCGCGATGGGCGGCGGCATTCTCACCGCGGTTGCGCGCGCGCTCGGCTCGGGCAATCGCGAACGCGCCAATGAACTGGTCTGGTCGGCGGTCGCCATCACGCTCGTGCTCGGCGCGCTCACCACGGCGCTGGCGATACTGTTTGGGCCCGATCTCTACGCGTTGATGGGCGGGCGCGATGGCTCGCTCGCGGCGGCCGTGACTTATTCGACGCTGGTGTTTTCCGGCGCGATCCCGCTCTGGCTTTTCAACTCATTGGCCGCGGTCATTCGCGGCACCGGCAATATGTATTTTCCGGCGGCGGTCGACGACCGCGGGTTCGGTCGTCCTCATTCCGTTGTCGCCGCTCTTGATTTTCGGCTCGGCCCGTTTCCCCATCTCGGCATTGCCGGCGGCGCAGTGGCCGTGCTGGTTTATTACGTGATCGGCTCCGCGGTATTTGCCTGGTACATCTGGTCCGGCCGCGGCGTGCTTAAGCCGTCGAAATTGCCGCCGCGGCTTTCCTGGCCGCCGGCGCGCGAGATCCTGCGCGTTGGCGCGTTCTCTTCCGTGGTGAGTCTGACCACCAATGTCGTCATCGTGGTCGCAACCGGATTAGCGGGCCTGGTCGGTCCTGCGGCGGTCGCAGGCTACGGCACCGGCGCGCGGCTGGAATATCTATTGGTGCCGCTGGTGTTCGGCCTCGGCGCGCCGGTGGCGGCGATGGTCGGCACATCCATTGGCGCCGGAAATCGCGCGCGCGCTTTGCAAGTCGGTTGGACCGGCGCGGCGATTGCGTTTGCCATTACCGAGGCGATCGGACTGGCGGCCGCGCTCTATCCCGACAGCGTGGCTTTCGCAATTCGGCAGCGACCCGACCATGCTCGCAACCGGTACGCTCTATCTCCACATCGTCGGCCCGGCCTACGGCTTTCTCGGCGGCGGGCTGGCATTGTATTTCGCTTCGCAAGGCGCCGGCCGCATGGGCTGGGCCATGATGATCGCGATCCTGCGTGTCACCATCGCGGCCGGCGGCGGGTTTCTGGTCGTGACGGCGCTCGGCGGCGGCGAGGCCGCCTTGTTCGCGGTGCTCGCAGGCGCGCTGGTGGCGTTCGGCGTCTTGAATGCGGTCGCGGTCAAAGCCGGCGTGTGGTTTAAAAGCGACGAAAGCGCGGTTGCGCCCGCGCCTTCTATATCGGCGCAACCGATGAAAGCTTAAGCGACCTTCTTGCCCCAAAGCCGCGCGGAAGCAATATCGGCGCCCTCGCGGATCGAGCGCAGCTTGAGCCAAACCGCCGGTTCGATCACCCATTCGCGATTCGTGAATGTGCCGAAGCCGCAATCGGTCGACGCGATCACGCGCTCGCGGTCGCCAACCACTCGCACGGCCTCCTCGATGCGGCGCGCGACGACTTCCGGATGCTCGACGAAATTCGACGTCGTCTCCACCACGCCGGGGATCAGCAGCATGTCCTTGGGCAGCGGATGCTTCTTGAGCGCGTCATATTCATGCGCGTGGCGCGGATTGGAAAACTCGATCGACAGCGCGCCGACCTTGGCCTGATAGAGCGCCGGCAAAATTTTGCCCAGCGGCACGTCGAATACATGCGGGCCTTCCCAATTGCCATAGCAGACATGCAGCCGCACACGCTCGGGCGGAATGCCTTCGATGCCGTCATTGATCGCCGCGACATGGCGCTCGACCGCTTTGACAAAGCCGGCGTCGTCCAAATCGCGGTACATCATGGTGCGGTCCATGGCGAGATCGGGCGCGTCGATCTGCAGCACGGAGCCCTGCTTTGTTGATCGCCAGATATTCGTTGCGCATTTCTCGCGATAATGCCGTGAGGTAAGCGTCCTGTAAATCGTAATGCGCGTTCAACATGGTGGACGAAATAATGCCGGGCGAGGGCGCGGTCATGAATTGCTCGGCGAACTTGCCTTTGGCAATCGTCTTGAAGCGCGCGATCTCGCTGTCGATCGGCTTCATATCGAGATATTTAAGGTCGCTCTGGCATTCCGGCGCGTTCTGCTGCTTGCTGACATGGGGAAAGCGCCGTGTCAGGTTCGCCACCAATTCGGGAAATTCCTCGAATTCCTTGCCGCGGCGGCGCTTCGACACGCCGCCGAAACCGGACATGCGCTGCGGCACATAAGTCTGGAAGCCGACGCGCTGCTGTTCGCCGTCATTGCCGATATCGATGCCGGCCGAGACCTGCTTATCGACGACATGGTTCACCGCTTTGTCCATTTCCGCCGCCATTTCATTGGCGTCGAATTTTTCGCCGGCTTCCTGGCGCACCAGCAAATCGGAAAGCTTCTCATTGCGCGGCAGTGAGCCGACATGGCGTGGTCAGAATGCGGTCCCGGCTGAAGATCATGAACGTGGCTCCAATTGTCGTCTTTTTGGCCGTCATTGCGGCGAAGGGGGCCGCCCTGCATAATACGGATTGTCGCGGGAGGACAACATAATGACCGTCGCCAATGCGCGCACGGCGGAGCCGATTTCAGGCGAGCCAGTGGGCCAAATCCCACGCGATTACAACTTTGCCGCCGATGTCCTGCAACGCAATCTCGATGCCGGCCGCGCCAAAAAGCCGGCCTATATCGACGCGCGCGGCGTCACGAGTTACGCCGAACTGGCCGAACGCGTGGCGCGGTTCGGCGCGCTGCTGCGCGGCCTCGGCATCAAGCGCGAAGAGCGCGTGCTGCTCGCGCTTACCGATACGGTGGACTGGCCGGTGGCGTTTCTCGGCTGCCTGAAGGCCGGCGTCATCGCCGTGCCGGTCAATACGCTGCTCACCGAGGACGATTACCGCTTCATGCTGGCCGACAGCCGCGCCAAATTGCTGGTGGTGTCGGAGGTGCTTTATCCGAAATTCGAGAATGCGATCGAAGACAGCCACGATCTCGAACAGGTCATCGTCTCCGGCGGCGATGCCAAGGGTCACAAGCGTTTCGACGATCTGATCGCGGCGGCGGCGCCGGAGCCTTACACCGCGCCGACGACCTGCGACGATATGGCGTTCTGGCTCTACACCTCGGGTTCCACCGGCAAGCCGAAAGGCGCGGTGCATATCCATGCCAGTTTGAAACTCACCGCCGATCTTTACGGCACGCCGGTCGTCGGGCCTCAAGGATAGCGACGTGGTCTATTCGGTGGCGAAATTGTTTTTCGCCTATGGTCTCGGCAACGCCATGACGTTTTCGCTCTCGGCCGGCGCCACCACGGTGCTGCTCGCGGACCGGCCGACGCCGGACGGCGTCGCCGAGCTGCTTCGGAAACATCCCATCACGGTTTTTTACGCGGTGCCGACTTTCTATGCGGCCTTCCTCAACAGCGCGAATGCGCCGGAGAAATCGGAACTGAAAATCCGCCGCTGCATTTCCGCCGGCGAAGCGCTGCCGGAGGAAATCGCGCGCAACTGGAAGATCGCGCTACGGCGTGGAAATTTCCGACGGGCTCGGCACCACCGAGATGCTGCACATTTATCTCACCAACCGTCCCGGCGCGACCAAATATGGCACCACGGGCAAAGCCGTGCCGGGCTACGACATCAAGCTGATCGGCGAGGACGGCGCGCCGGTGAAACAAGGCGAGATGGGCGAACTTTACGCGCGCGGGCCCACCAGCGCGATCATGTATTGGAACAACCGCGAGAAATCGCGCTCGACTTTCCAGGGCGAATGGACGCGCTCAGGCGACAAATATATCGAGGACGCGGATGGCTATTACATCTGCTGCGGGCGCGCCGACGACATGCTCAAAGTGTCGGGCATGTATGTCTCGCCCTTCGAGGTGGAAGCCGCGCTCTTATCGCATCCGGACGTGCTGGAGGCCGCCGTGGTCGGCTGGGGCGACGAGCAGAAGCTGATCAAACCGAAAGCCTTTGTCGTCTTGAAGTCGCCCGACAATGCCAGCGATGCGCTGGTGCGCGGCTTGCAGGAGCACGTCAAGGCCAAGCTCGCGCCCTACAAATATCCGCGCTGGATCGAATTTCGCAAGGACCTTCCGAAAACAGCGACCGGCAAGATCCAGCGCTTCAAGCTGCGCGCGGAAGGGAATGCGTAACGCGATGGCGCTCGCGGATTCCGGCTTCCTCACCATCGGCACGCAGCGCCTCGAATACCGCATGATCGGGCCGCGGCCTGATGCAGCGCCGACCATCGTCATGCTGCATGAGGGGCTCGGCTGTGTCGGGCTGTGGGGCGATTTTCCCGATAAATTGCAACAGGCGACCGGCGCCGGCGTCTTGGTCTATTCACGCGCGGGTTACGGGCAATCGAGCCCGGTCACGCTGCCGCGTCCGCTCACTTACATGCACGACGAAGCGCGCGAGACTTGCCGCTTCTCCTGGACGAAATCGGCTTTCGGCATGGGCTATTGCTCGGCCATAGCGATGGCGCCTCGATCGCCGCGATTTACGCCGGCACTCACCAGGATCACCGCGTCGGCGGCCTCGTGCTGATCGCGCCGCATTTTTTCACCGAGGATTCCGGCATCGCGTCCATTGTCGAGGCGCGCAAGGCCTATGAGACCACCGACCTGCGGGCGAAATTGTCGCGCTGGCACAAGGACGTCGACAATGCCTTCAAGGGCTGGAATGGCGCCTGGCTCGATCCAAAATTCCGCCTATGGGATATCACGGAGCAGCTTGCCTATATCCGCGTGCCAATGCTGATTGTGCAGGGCGCGGACGACCAATACGGCACGGTGCGCCAGATCGAAATCGCGCAGCAGGAATGCTATTGCCCGGTCGAAGTCGCGCTGCTGCCGGGCGTCAAGCACTCGCCGCAGCGCGAAGCGCCGGAGGTGACGTTGAAGGTTATTGCCGAGTTTGTCGCGCGGGCGGCGAAGTAATTACTCCGCCGCCTGCTTGGCGCTCGTGCCATGCGCGGAAACGAGATAATCCATCGCAACCTGCACGCCGCCCTTCTTGATCGGCACGCCGGCCAATTGCAGCGCCATTTCGGTGGCCGCCAACGCGCCCATCAGCATGGTGTCGTTGATGTCGCCCAAATGGCCGATGCGGAACATCTTGCCCTGGAAGCGGCCGAAGCTGGCGCCGTAGGAAATATTGAAATGCTCCAGCGCCAATGCCCGGAACGCGTCGGCGTCGTGGCCGTCCGGCAGCAGGACCGCGGTCAGCGTCGGCGAATAATATTTCGGATCCTTGCAGATGATCTCGAGGCCCCAATGCTTGACCGCGCGCCGCGTGGCTTCCGCCAGGCGGTCGTGGCGCGCGAATACGTTGTCGAGGCCTTCCTCATGCAGCATCTCGACCGCTACGGCGAGGCCATGCAACATTTCCGTCGCCGGCGTGTAGGGGAAGAAGCCGACTTTGTTCATCGCGATCATTTCGTCCCAAGCAAAGAATGATTTCGGCAGCTTGGAAGTCTTGTTGGCGGCCAGCGCCTTGTCGCTCACGGCATTGAACGACATGCCGGGCGGCAGCATCAGGCCCTTCTGCGCGCCGCCGACGGTGACGTCGACGCCCCATTCATCATGTCGGTAGTCGGTCGAGGCCAGCGACGAAATCGTATCGACCAAAAGCAGCGCCGGATGGCCGGCTTTGTCGATCGCCTTGCGGATATCCGCGATCGATGACAGGCAGCCGGTCGAAGTTTCGTTGTGCAGGACGCAAACCGCTTTGATCTCTTTCGCCTTGTCGTCGCGCAAGCGCGCTTCGATCAGCTTGGGATCGGTGCCGGTGCGCCAATCGGTCTCGATGATTTCGGGCTTGAGGCCGAGCTTCTCGGCCATCTTCTTCCACAACAGGCCGAACTGGCCGGTCTCCACCATCAAAATCTTGTCGCCGGGCGACAGCGTGTTGACCAGCGCGCCTTCCCAGGCGCCGGTTCCGGTCGCGGTGTAGATGATCACCGGGTTCGAAGTCTTGAAGATGGTCTTGATGCCCTCGAGGCATTTCTTGGCCAGCTTGGAGAATTCCGGGCCGCGGTGATCGATGATGGGGGTGTCCATCGCCCGCAAGATGCGGTCGGGAACCGGCGTCGGCCCGGGAATATTCAGGGAATGTCGCCCGACCTGACGCGAGGAATTCTTAGCCATTGGCATTCGCTCCTAAAGCGCGGCTTTTGAAGGATTTTCGTGGTTTAACCACCGGCGCGTCCCGGCCAGGGCGCAGCGCTTGTGGCGTTGAACTATGAATGCAACATTGCGGTCAAGCGGTTTTCCGCACAGCGAACAAGCCATTCATGCATAGAGCGAATTGGCCACGTCAAGGATCGATGCCGTGGCGGTAATCATGCCCGGCCTGGAACGGCGGTTGAAGGCCGAATTGACCGGGGATGTGCATTTCGACCGCTTTAACCGCGGCCGTTATGCCACCGACGCCTCGCATTACCAGATCATGCCGGTCGGCGTGGTGGCGCCGCGCACGATAGAAGAAGCCGAACGTGCGATAGGAATTGCCAGGGCGGAAGGGGCTACCGTGCTGGCGCGTGGCGGCGGCACCTCGCAGGCCGGGCAGACGGTGGGCGACTCCCTGGTGGTGGATTGCTCGAAATACCTCACCCGCATGGTCGACCTCGACGTCAAGCGTCAGCGCTGCGCGGTTGAGCCCGGCATCGTGCTCGACGAGCTTAATCGCCAGCTTAAAGCCCATGGCTTGTGGTTCCCGGTCGATATCTCGACGGCGTCGCGCGCGACTATCGGCGGCATGGCCGGCAATAATTCTTGCGGCGGGCGCTCGATGCGCTACGGCACCATGCGCGACAATGTGATCGCTATCGACGCGGTGCTGGCCGACGGCTCGCTCGCTCATTTCGGTCGCATCGGCGGCAACGTCTTAGACGTGCCGGCGCCGCTGCGGCCGCTGGTCAAGGACTTGCTGGCCATCGGCGCGCGCGAGGCCGACGAAATCGCCGCGCGCTTTCCGAAAGTTCAACGCCGCGTCGGCGGCTATAATCTCGACGCGCTGGTGCCGGGTAAGAACGACATCAATCTCGCGCATATTCTGGTCGGCGGCGAGGGCACGCTCGGCTTCTCGACCCGCATCGAATTGAAACTGTCGCCGCTTCTTGGCCGCCGCGCGGTCGGCGCCGTCCACTTCGGCAGTTTCTACGAGGCGATGAACGCCGCGCAACATATTGTGCGGTTGCAGCCCATCGCCGTCGAACTCATCGACCGCACCATGATCGAACTGGCGCGCGCCATCGACATTTTCCGCCCGACACTGGAAAAATTCGTGCGCGGAACGCCGGCCGCCATTCTGCTGGTCGAATTCGGCGAGGCCGAGCATGAAGAAAATCTGCGCCGCCTGCGCGCGCTCAAGGAGTTGATCGGCGATCTCGGTTTTTCCTGGGACAAGCAGGGCGCGCAATGGGGCGGCGTCGCCGAGGTGCTCAGTCCGGAATTGCAGGCGGCGATCACCGAGGTACGCACCTCCGGCCTCAACATCATGATGTCGATGAAAGACGCCGGCAAGCCGGTGTCCTTCGTCGAGGATTGCGCGGTGCCGCTCGAGCATCTTGCCGATTACACGACGCGGCTCACTGCGATTTTCGAGAAAAACGGCACAACCGGCACTTGGTACGCGCATGCCGGTTCCGGCTGTCTGCACGTGCGCCCCATTCTCAATCTGCGTCTCGACAAAGACGTGCATGCCATGCGCGCGATCGCCGAAGAGGCCTTCGCCATGGTGCGCGAATACAAGGGCTCGCATTCCGGCGAGCACGGCGACGGGCTGGTGCGTTCGGAATTCAACGAGGTGATGTTCGGCTCGGAACTGGCGCGCGCCTTCGAAGAAGTGAAGGACCGCTTCGATCCCAACGGCCTCTATAATCCCGGCAAGGTGGTGCGGCCGCCGAAATTCGACGACCGCAGCCTGTTCCGCTACGCGCCCGGTTATCGCGGCGAAGAGATCGAGACGCATCTCGACTGGTCGGCCTATAGCGGCAGCGGCGGCGGTTTCCAGGGCGCGGTCGAGATGTGCAACAACAACGGCGCCTGCCGCAAACTTGCCGGCGGCGCCATGTGCCCGAGTTATCGCGTCACCCGCGACGAGCGCGACGTCACGCGCGGGCGCGCCAATACGCTGCGCCTTGCCATAACGGGCCAACTCGGCCCCGACGCGCTCGCCTCCGGCGAGATGGCCGATACGCTTAAATTATGCGTCTCATGCAAGGCCTGCCGGCGCGAATGCCCGACCGGCGTCGATATGGCGCGCATGAAAATCGAAGTGCAGGCGGCGCGTGCGAAAAAGCACGGCCTAACGCTGCATGACCGAATGGTCGGCTGGCTGCCGCGCTACGCGCCTTTCGCCGCGCGCCACCCGGATCTGTTCAATCTGCGCGACCGCAGCCCGGTCATGCGGCGCGCCTCGCAGACTTTCGCCAATTTCTCGACGCGGCGCAGCCTGCCGAAATGGCGCGCGGATATTTATCGCGACCGTTCCGACTGGTCCTATGCGGCGGCGAAACCCGGCGAGCCGGGCCGCGACGTCGTGCTGTTTGCCGATACGTTCAACCGTTATTTCGAGCGCGAGAATCTCGACGATGCGATGCGCGTGCTCACGGCCGGCGGCTATCGCGTACACGCGGCCCTGCCGAAAGACGACGTGGCGCGCCCGCTCTGTTGCGGCCGTACGTTTCTCTCGGTCGGCCAGATCGATCAGGCGCGCTTTGAGATGGAGCGCACGCTGGCGGCGCTTTCGCCTTACGTCTTGCGCGGCGTTCCGGTCATTGGCCTGGAGCCGAGCTGCCTGTTCACCTTCCGCGATGAAATGCCGGCCTTGATCAAGGGCGAAGCCGTGCAGGCTCTGTCGGCGCAATCGCTGCTCTTGGAGGAATTCCTCGCCCGCGAACATAAGCGGGGACGGCTCACTTTGCCGCTCGGCGCGCTGCGCAAAAAGGCGCTGCTGCATGGCCATTGCCACCAGAAGGCTTTCGATACCATGAGCGCGGTCGAAGGCGCGCTCAGGCTGATCCCGGAGCTTGCCGTCGAGACAGTGGAATCGAGCTGCTGCGGCATGGCCGGCAGTTTTGGTTATGATTCCGACACCATCGATGTCTCGCTCAAGATGGGCGAATTGTCGTTGCTGCCGGCGGTGCGAAAGGCCGCCGATGACACGCTGATCGTGGCCGACGGCACTTCCTGCCGCCATCAGATTCACGACGGCGCCGATCGCGACGCGCTCCATGTCGCGCGCGTGCTGGCGATGAGCCTGGAGACGGCTGTAATCTAAAATCGCAGGTTGACGCCCAGCGTCAGCCAGTGCGCGTTCTCGCCGGTGATGTTGTGTCCGTAGATGACATCGATATCGATCTTGTCCTGCGGTGTGTAGCGCACGCCGATCTGGGCGCGCGGTTCGACAATCGATCTGTCCGGCGGAACGCTGCCGTCGTCGACCGCCGGTAAGCGGCCCAATTGGCCATAGACCTCGCCGATCAATGTCATAGGCTTGGGGAAATCCCATTGCTTGGGAAAATCCCATTCAAAGCCCGCGCCCCAGGTCGCGTAATTTATTTTAGCAACATTGTCGTACATCCATCCGCCGTTTACATTGATGCGAAAACTATCGCGCAACTGAAACATCAAGGGCACGTTGATGTAGCCGCCGGTATTGGCGCCGGTCACCAGGTCCCAGTTGCCGCCGCCGGAAATGCCGAGACCGAAGGGATGTTTTTCCACCGGGATAATATTGGTCTTGGCGCTCAGCGTGGCGCTGGAGCTCCAGAGATCGTCGTTGCGCGAACGTTGCAAGGCCGCGCCGAGCTGGACCGGAATGCCGAGCCTGACGACGCAGTAGGGGGAAGTCACGGCCATAAAGTCATGATTGCTGGCGCCGGCCGCCCAGGAATCGACTTCGCAATCGCCGGGGCTACCGACCTTGGCGTCGTCCACTACGAAAGCGCCGCCGGCGGCGAAGGCCGCGGGCATCCACGGCCCGGACAGGACTAGGGCGAACGAAACAAAGAGGGAGCGCGTTCTCGCCCTCGGACGGAAATCGCCTTCCATTATCGTTACGCCGCCCCAATGCCATTCGCAGGCTATTTTGGAATAGTCCAAATAGGCCAGTGTTGCATGTCGTTTATAAGTCATAATTGGTCGCGGCTAGCCCGTTTTCATGGGGACCGAACGGCTCTCCACTGGACCAAAAAGTGACCCACCCGGATGGGGACATTCCGGGCGGGCCGTTGGGATCGGCGCGGGGATGGGCGGGGGGCTGGCGCCGATCGTAGCCTGAGGTTTTTCAATTAGTAGGGGACGACGTCGCAGATCTTGACGGTGTGGACATAGCCCCAGCGGTCCATGCGATCGACCAGACGGCATTCGCGGTAGGCCGGTGCATAGTAGGAGCTGGACACGGCGGCGGCGCCGATCAGCGCTCCGGCGGCGAAGCCGGCGCCGATGCCCCAGCCATGGCCGAAATGCGGGTGGGCCTGGGCCTGTCCGCCAATGGCGGTGAAGGTGGTGGCCAGCGTGAGGGCGGCGAGAGCGGCGGCGATGGTCTTGGATTTGGTCATGGCAGTCTCCATAAGGTTGAATTCAAGGCGGCCGTCATGGCCGCGTATCAATCAGTCGCGGCCACCCCGCAAAAGGTTCAAAGCCGGTTCAAACCGGAGGGTTGCCCCTGCCGCTCCGACAGTGACAAACTGAAAAAATGAAGAGAATTACCGCGATTTTATTGGGCCTCGGCGCCGGGCTCCTGTCGGCCCAGGCGCAGCCGCTCGATAAGGTCCGCTTTGGCACCAATTGGGTGGCCGAAGCCGAGCATGGCGGCTTTTACCAGGCGCTCGCCGACGGCACCTATCCGGAAATACGGCCTCGACGTCACCATCGTGCCGGGCGGGCCGAATGTGAACAACCGCATCCTGCTGCCGGTCGGCAAGCTCGACTTCTTCATGAGCGCCAACACGCTGCAATCCTTCGACGCGGTCGAGCACGACATTCCGACCGTGGCGGTGGCGGCGAGCTTTCAGAAGGATCCGCAGGTGCTGATCGCGCATCCGGCGTGACCAAGCTCGAGGATCTTAAGAAGCTTACTTTGTTCGTCTCGCCCGAAGGCATGGCCAGCTATTTCCAATGGCTCAAGGCCGACTACGGTTTCGACGAATCGAAAGTGAAGCCCTACACCTTCAACGCGCAGCCGTTTCTTGCCGACAAGAGTTCCGCCATGCAGGGCTATGTGACGTCCGAGCCTTACGAGATCGAAACGCAAGGCCATTTCAAGCCCAAGATTTTCCTGTTGGCCGATTACGGCTTCAACAGCTATTCGACCTTGATCGAAACGCGTCGCGATCTGGTCGAGAAGCGGCCGGACCTGGTGCAGCGCTTTGTCGATGCCTCGGCCATCGGCTGGTATCACTATCTCTACGGCGACAACCGGCCCGGAAACGAACTGATCAAAAAACAAAATCCGGAAATGACCGACGCCTTATTGGCCTATTCGGTTTCGAAAATGAAGGAATATGGCATCGTCGATTCTGGCGACTCGCTCACGCTGGGCATCGGCGCCATGACCGACGCGCGCATGAAGAGTTTCTTCGACAAGATGGTGCATGCCGGCGTGGTGAAAGCGGGCCTCGACGTCAACGCGCGCCTATACGCTGCAATTCGTCGATAAGGGCGTCGGCGTCGAGTTGCGGCCGAAATGAATGCGCCGGGCAAGACCGTCGTTTCGCTGCGCGATGTCGGCAAGACGTTCGAGAACGGCACGGTTGCGCTCGATCGGTTCAATCTCGCGGTCGGCGACGGCGAATTCGTGTCGCTGCTCGGCCCGTCCGGCTGCGGCAAATCCACCGCGCTGCGCCTGATTGCCGGCCTAAGCGCGCCGTCGCAAGGCGAAGTGGCAGGCCCGAGTTCGGCTGGCAAACTGGGCTTCGTGTTCCAGGAGCCGACCTTGATGCCCTGGGCCGATGTGGCGGCCAATGTGCGGCTGCCGCTCAAGCTTGCCGGTGCCGATAACGCGCATTCGCACGCCGCAGCCGCGCAGGCGCTCAATCGCGTCGGGCTTGCCGAATTCGCGCACAGCCTATCCGCGCGAATTATCCGGCGGCATGCGCATGCGCACATCGATTGCCCGCGCGCTGGTGACCGAACCGGAATTGCTGCTGATGGACGAGCCGTTCGCCGCGCTCGACGAGATCACCCGCTTCAAGCTCAACAATGATTTGCTCGATCTGTGGCAGACGCTGCGCCGCACGGTGATCTTCGTCACCCATTCGGTATTCGAGTCGGTCTATCTGTCGCAGCGCATCGTGGTGATGACGCCGCGTCCGGGCCGGGTGTTTGCGGAAATCGCGATCCCCGCGGCCTATCCGCGCGACGAGCGCTTTCGCACTTCCTCTGAATATGCCGGCTTCTGCCGCACCGTCTCCGAGGCGCTCAGCCAAGCCATGGCGGGAGGCGTGTCATGAGCGCGCGGGTTTTGCGCATCGGCCTGCCTATTTTGACGCTCGGCGCTGTCTTGCTGGCCTGGGATCTGGTCGTGCGCTTTTTTGCGATCCCGCCTTATGTGCTGCCCGGCCCCTTGCTGGTGCTGAGCACATTGATCGCCGACCGCGACTTGTTGTGGCATTCGCTGCTGGTGACGCTCACGATCACCTTTGAAGGCTTCGCGCTCGCCGCCTTCGGCGGCATCGTGCTGGCAATTGCTTTCAACCAATGGCGGCTGGTCGAATATTCGTTCTATCCTTACGCGGTCATCCTGCAGGTGACGCCGGTTATCGCGGTGGCGCCGCTCTTGCTGATTTATCTGCCGCAGCCGTTGGCGGTGCTGGCCTGCGCCTGGATCGTGGCGTTCTTCCCGGTGCTGGCCAATACCACGCTTGGCCTCAATTCGGTCGATCACAATCTCATCGCGCTGTTCGAACTGTACAAAGCCTCGCGTTGGCAGACGCTGTGGCAACTCAAATTGCCCGCCGCGCTGCCGCAGATGCTTGCAGGGCTGCGCATCGCCGGCGGATTGGCCCTGATCGGCGCGGTGGTGGCGGAAATCGCCGCGGGTTCGGCCGGCGCCGGCTCGGGGCTTGCCTATCGCATCGCTGAATCCGGCTACCGGCTCAACATCCCGCGCATGTTCGCTGCGCTGCTGCTGTTGTCGCTGGCCGGCGTTGCGATATTCTTCGCCTTGTCGTTGCTCTCGTATCTCGCGCTGCGCCGATGGCACGAAAGCGCCCTCACGCGTGAGAGCTAGCCATAATAATGCGTAGCGATGCCGAGCAGCGCCATTACGACGATGACTTCGATCAAGCCGCGGTGGAACCGGAACGTCAGTATGGCCGCGGTCACCGCCAGCACCGCGACGTGGCTGTCGAGCGCGGCCGGGTCGAAGGCATACCAGCGCAGCGGGCCGCCATGCATTTCGGTCACTTTGCCGAACAGCACATGCAACGCGAACCAGACCGAAAGATTGAGGATGACGCCGACCACCGCGGCGGTAATCGCCGCGAGCGCGCCGGCGAGCCGCTTATTGCCGCGCAATTCCTCGACGAACGGCGCGCCGGCAAATATCCACAGCATCGAGGGCACGAAGGTGACCCAAAGCGTCAGGCCCGCGCCGATCAAGCCGGCGGCGAGTGGCGTGAACGGTGCCGCCTCGCGGAACGCCGCCAGGAAGCCGACGAATTGCGTCACCAGGATCAGCGGGCCCGGCGTGGTTTCAGCTAAGCCGAGCGCGTCCACCATTTCCGGCGCGGTCAGCCAGCCATGGGTCTCGACCGCTTGCTGCGCCATGTAGGCGAGCACCGCATAGGCGCCGCCGAACGTGACCACCGCGAGCTTGGAGAAAAACAATCCAATCGACACCAGGACATGGTTGGGTCCGAGCGCGACAGCGGCAAGAACGACCGGCGCCCACCACACGGTCAAACCGATGAGCGTGGCGATCGCCGCTTGCCGCCAGCGCCCCTTTGCGGGCGGCGTCGATCGCCTCGGACGTCTCGTCGATACCCATGCTCGCCGGATCGTAACGCGCGGCGAGATAGCCGATTAAGGCCGCGCCGGCGACGATCAGCGGAAACGGCAGCGCAAAGGTGAATATGCCGATGAAGGCGAGCGCGGCAATCGCCAACAGCAGCGGCGATTTAAGCGCCCGCTTGCCGATACGAATCAAGGCCTCGACCACGATCACCAGCACGGCGGCCTTGATGCCGAACAGCGCGCCATCGACCACGCCGACGCCGCGCCCATAAACATAGAGCAGGCTCAAGCCCAGCATCACAACGGCGCCCGGCAGCACGAACAAAATGCCGGCGGCCAGTCCGCCTCGCACGCCGTGCAGCAGCCAGCCGGTATAGGTGGCGAGTTGCTGCGCCTCCGGGCCAGGCAGCAACATGCAGAAATTGAGCGCGTGCAGGAAGCGCGATTCCGGCAGCCACTTTTTCTCGTCGACGACGACGCGATGCATCAGCGCGATCTGGCCGGCCGGCCCGCCGAACGACAGGCAGCCGATCTTGAACCAGACCTTGAAGGCTTCGGCGAAGCTCGGCTTTTCGCTCATCGCGGCATCAATTCCGGCGCGATCAAAACGACGCCGGACAGCAGCAGCAACACCAAAACGACTTTGCGGAACGCAAGTTCGTCGAGATGGCCGTAAAGCTTGAAGCCGATCACAAGGCCTGCGACCAGCAGAGGCAAGCCGTAGACGTAGAGCCTCACGAGGTCCGCCGTGATTTCGCCGGCGACGCACAGCGATATTGCGGTCATCGCGAAAGACGCCAGGATCACTGGCTGGAAAATGGCGCGCTGTTCGTCGCGGCGCCAACCGCGCAATTGGCACCACATGGTGATGATCGGTCCGGCGAGGCCGGTCATGCCGCCGAGAATGCCGTTAAGGAATCCGACGCCGGTCTCGACCGCAAATCCGGCATGCATCGGTTTGAGGTGCGGCCGCGCCAGCGAGTAGCTGCTATACGCCACCAGCAGCACGCCGACGCCAAGTCGCAAATAGCTCGGATTCATATAAGTCAGCAGCGCCGCGCCTATCGGCACGCCGACCGCACCGCCAAGGATGAAGGGTGCCACCGCGCGCCACTTCAACACGTTTCTCAGCTTCCAGAGACTGTAGCTCTGGACCAGCAGGCCATAGCCGACGATCAAGGCAGCCGTCTGCACCGGCGTCAGGATATGCAGCCAGACGCCGGATACGACCAGGCCCATGGCAAAACCGGCGAGGCCCGATACGATGCCGCCGACGAATGTCGATAAAAGGAAAAGAGCGAAAACCAAGCCATCCATAGGTCGCCCCGGAAAAGAAGTGTCGAGCGCCTGGATGGATAGCTGCCTTCTGAAGGGGAGGCTGCTATATCCCCAGCACAGGATCTATACCACCGAACGCGGCTGAAACAATCTTGCCAGGGGCACCGGACCATGACCAATAAAATCGATCTCAGCGCACGCTTTGCCGTCGTCACCGGCGGCGCGCAAGGCATCGGCCGTGCCATTGTCACGCGCTTTCTCGAATCGGGCGCTGCGGTAATGGTCTGGGATCGCGACCTTGGCCTCGCGCAAAGGACCGCGGGTGAATTGAAAAACCTTGGCCGCATTGCCGCCGTCGCGGTCGACGTCACCGAATACGCCGATGTCGAACGTGCGCGTGCGGCGACGATCAAAGAATTCGGCCGCATCGATATCCTGGTCAACAATGCCGGCATCGCCGGTCCGAATGTGAAAACCTGGGATTATCCGCTCGATGCGTGGCGCGAGGTGCTCTCGATCAATCTCGACGGCCCGTTCCATTGCTGCCGCGCGCTCGCGCCGCTCATGATCGCGCAGAATTATGGCCGCATCGTCAATATTGCTTCCATTGCCGGCAAGGAAGGCAATCCGAATGCGCCGGCCTATTCGGCTTCCAAAGCCGGTGTCATCGCCCTGACCAAATCGCTCGGCAAGGAACTTGCGAGCTACGATATCTCGGTCAATTGCATCACGCCGGCAGCCGCCAAGACCGCGATTTTCGATCAGATGACGCAAGAGCACATCGATTTCATGCTGTCGAAGATTCCGCGCGGGCGTTTTGTCACGGTCGAGGAGATCGCCGCGCTCGCGGCCTTTTGCGCCTCGGCCGATTGCTCGTTCACCACGGGCGCTGCTTTTGACATTTCCGGCGGGCGGGCGACCTATTGACCGACGCCGCTCACCAGCGCCGCCAGCGTCTCATCGGCATCGCGTTGATGTGCTGCGCTGTGGCGTCGTTTTCGTGTCTCGATACCACCGGAAAATATCTCAATCATCACATGGACACGCTTCAGGTGGTGTGGGCGCGCTATTTCTTCGCCTTTGCGCTTGAGTCTTGTATTTTCAAATCCGATGCGGCAGCGGGGACTGGTTAAAACGACAAGACCGCTTCTGCAAATCGGTCGTTCGGCGCTGCTGCTGTTCTCGACGATCCTCAATCTGTTCGCGCTACGCTGGCTGCAACTCGACGAGGCCCTATCGATATTATTCGCAACGCCGTTTCTGGTCGCGCTACTCAGCGTCCCGATACTGGGCGAGACGGTCGGCCGGCGGCGCTGGACTGCGATCGGTGTCGGCTTCTTCGGCGTGCTGGTGGTGACGCGGCCCGGTTTCGGCGGCATGCATCCGGCGGCGTTCCTCACAATGTTAGGCGTCGTGTGTTACGCGTTTTACGTGATCGCGACACGCGTGCTCTCGCGCACCGATTCCAGCGAAACGACGCAGTTCTACACCAACTTGGTCGGAGCGCTTGCCATGACTGCGGTGCTGCCTTTCGTCTGGTCAAATCCGGACGGCATTCTCGTTTCGGGACTGATGGTGCTGATCGGTGCACTGGGTGGGGGCGGGCATTATTTGCTCATCCTCGCTCACCGTCGCGCTCCGGCGTCGGCGCTGGCGCCGTTTATCTATACGCAGATGGTTTGGACCACGGCTCTGGGTTTCCTGGTGTTCGGGGATGTTCCGCACCATTGGACTATCGTGGGCGGGCTGATCGTGGTGTCGTCGGGCCTCTATCTTCTCCACCGTGAAGCCGTCCGCAAGGTGGAGCCTTCCGCCCCGGTTGCCTAAGCGTCACCGGCGGCGCTAAGTTCCCCGGACAAAAGCGGAATTCGAGGAACCTTCATGGCGACAGCAGAAAACCGGGCCGCGGTGCCGGCCGGTTCCGGTTTGAACGACGATATCGGCGAGCAAAAGCGTCTGGCTTTATATCGCTCGCAGGTGCGGCTGCGCGAAGCCGAGCAGCGCGCCTACGACCTGTTCCTGCAAAATCTGGTCAAGGGCACCAGCCATCTGTCACTGGGCCAAGAGGCGATTGCCGCCGGCTTCGGCGAAGCCATGGTGAAGGGCGACCTGTCGTTCTGCACTTATCGTGGTCATGCCCATACGCTGGCGCGCGGCGTGCCGGTCGAAAAGGTGTTGGGCGAGCTGATGCAAAAGGACAACGGCTTGATGCGGGGCAAAGGCGGCTCCATGCATCTCACCTCCGAGGAACATGGCGTGATGGGTTCATACGCCATCATCGGCGCGCATCTTCCCATAGCGTGTGGCGCCGCCTGGCGCGCGCAATACAAGGGCGACAAGGATGTATCGGTCTGTTTCTTTGGCGACGGCACCACCAATATTGGCGCATTCCACGAGGCGCTGAATTTCGCCGCGGTGTGGAAGCTGCCGGTCGTGTTCGTGTGCGAGAACAATCTCTACATGGAATACACGCCGATTGCCGATGTCACCGCGGTCGAGCATCCCGCCGCCGACCGCGCCTCGGCCTATGGCCTTGAGCGCATCGTGATTGACGGCAACGATGCCGACGAAGTCTATCGCACCGCGCAGAAAGCTTTCGCCAAGGCGCGGGCCGGCGAGGGGCCGTCATTGATCGAATGCATGACCTATCGCCACTCCGGCCATTCGCGCGCCGATCCGGCGAAGTATCGTCCCGAAGGCGAATTGGAGCGATGGAAACAGCGCGATCCGATCAAGATCTATCGCGAGCGTTTGAAACAATTCGGCGTTAGCGACAAGACGATCGCCGACATCGACGCCAGCGTGATGAAGGAAGTCGATGACGCCACCGAGGTCTGCAAGGCCGCGCCGAATCCGCCGCTCGATATTCTGACCACCGATGTCTATGCCGATGGCGGCTGGGAGGCAAATATTTGGCGTAATTAAGGACGAGAAACTAGCATGGCGGAAATAAGCTATCGCGACGCGGTTATTCGCGGCATCGCCCAGGAAATGACGCGCGACAATGACGTCGTGTTCCTCGGCGAGGACGTAGCGAAAGCCGGCGGCGTGTTCAAAGCCACCGTGGGTTTGTACGAGCAGTTCGGTCCCTTGCGCGTGCGCGACACGCCGATTTCCGAACAGGCCATTCTCGGCGCCGCCATGGGCGCGGCCATGACCGGCTTGAAGCCGATTGCCGAAATCATGTTCTCGGATTTCTTCGCGGTCTGTTTCGACTACATCGCCAACGAATTTCCCAAGAGCCGCTATATGTCGAACGGCCAGACCAAATGCCCGCTGGTGGTGCGCACCGGCAATGGCGCGGGCTCGCGTTTCGGCGCGCAACACAGCCAAAGCGTCGAGAACTGGTGCATGATGATTCCGGGCCTCAAGGTCGTGGCGCCGTCGACGCCGTTCGATGTGATCGGCCTGCTTGCGGCGTCGGTACGAGACCCGGACCCGGTGATATTCCTCGAACACAAATCGCTCTACGCCACCAAGGGCGACGTTCCCGACGGCGAAATTCTCGACACGCTCGGCACGGCGAAAATCGTGCGGCCCGGCAAGGATTGCACGATTATCGCGCTGGCGCTGATGGTGTCGCGCGCGCTGGCGGCGGCCGAAATCCTGCAAGCGGAACACGGCATCGATTGCGAAGTGATCGATGTGCGTTCGCTGGTGCCGCTCGATACTAAAACAATCCTCGCTTCGGTGGCCAAAACGCACCGGCTGTTCTCGGTCGAGGAAAATCCGCGGCTGTGCGGCTGGGGCGCCGAAATCGTCTCGATTGTGGCGGACGAAGCGTTCTACGATCTCGACGGCCCGCCGGTGCGCATCACGACGCCGCATATTCCGCTGCCGGCCGCCGATATTCTGGAAGACATCGTGCTGCCGACGCCGGGGCGCATTGTCGATACCATTAGGCGGAGTTTGGGGAGTTAACTTTCGTCATTCCGGGGCGGCGCGCTTGCGCCGAACCCGGAATCCAGACGAAAGCGAATGTGTTTCTGGATTCCGGGTTCGCACCTTCGGTGCGCCCCGGAATGACGAAGTAAAGGATCATCGCCATGTACGAAAATCTGCTCGCTAATGTTCCGACCGACTTATGGATCGGCGGCAAATGGTGCAAATCATCCGACGGCGCGCGCTTCGACGTGGTCGATCCCGCGACCGAAAAGACCATTGCCTCGGTCGCCAGCGCCTCGGTCGAGGACGCCAAAGCCGCGATCGACGCAGCGCAAGCCGCTTTCCCCGCCTGGGCCGCCAAGAAGCCGCGCGAGCGCGCCGAAATCCTGCGCAAGGCTTATGAACTCATCATGCGCGACGCCGAGCGCTTCGCCAAATTGATCACGCTGGAAAACGGCAAAGCGCTTTCGGATTCACGTGGCGAAGTAGCCTATGCCGCCGAATTCTTCCGCTGGTATGCCGAGGAAGCGGTGCGCAATATCGGCCATATTTCGATGGCGCCGGCGACTGGCGCGCGCATCGTCGCGCAGAATAAGCCGGCCGGTATCGCCGTGCTGGTGACGCCGTGGAATTTCCCGGCCGCGATGGCGACGCGCAAAATAGGTCCGGCACTCGCCGCCGGCTGCCCGGTGGTGCTCAAGCCGGCCTCCGATACGCCGCTTACCATGCTGGCGCTGATGCCGGTGCTGGAAGAGGCTGGCGTGCCTGCGGGAGTGGTCAATGTGGTGCCGTCGCGCCGCTCCGGCCCAGTGGTGAGCGCGATGCTGCACGATTCCCGCGTGCGCGTGCTTTCTTTCACAGGCTCGACAGAAGTCGGCCGCAAGCTGCTGCATGAGGCCGCCGACAACATCATCAAGCCGTCGATGGAACTTGGCGGCAACGCGCCGTTTCTGGTGTTTGAGGACGCCGATGTCGATGCGGCGATCGATGGCGCCATGATTGCCAAGATGCGCAACATGGGCGAGGCCTGCACCGCGGCCAACCGTTTTTACGTGCACGAAAAGGTGCATGACGAGTTTGCCAAAAAGCTCACCGACAAGATGAAGTCGCTCAAGATGGGCAACGGCCTCGACGACGGCATCAATCTCGGGCCGCTGGTCAACAAGGACGGCCGCGACAAGGTAATCGAACTGGTCGAGGACGCCACTTCCAAGGGCGCCAAGATTCTGACCGGCGGCAAGACGCCGGACGGTCCGGGCTTTTTCTATCCGGCCACCGTGCTCACCAATGTGTCCGACGACGCCAAAATGCTGAACGAAGAAATCTTCGGGCCGGTGGCTTCGATCCAGACCTTCAAGACCGAGGACGAAGCCATCAAGCGCGCCAACGACACCGAATATGGCCTGGTCGCCTATCTCTATACCAAGGACTTGAGCCGCGGCTTGCGGGTATCCGAGAAACTCGACTTCGGCATGATCGGCCTCAACCGCGGCATCGTCTCCGACCCGGCGGCGCCGTTCGGCGGCGTCAAGCAATCGGGGCTGGGCCGCGAAGGCGCGCAAGAGGGCATGAAGGAATTCCAAGAGACGCAATATGTCTCGGTGGTCTGGTAAAGGAAGCGCTTAAGTGGACGTCTTGATGCCGCAGCTCGGCGAAACCGTCGCCGAGGGCAAGATCGTTAAATGGTTCAAGGCCGCCGGCGACGCCGTCAAGCCGGGCGATAACCTGTTCGAGATCGAAACCGACAAGACCTCGATGGAAGTGCCGGCCACCGGCGCCGGCACGCTATCGTCGATCAATTTCGGCGTCGGCGAGACGGCGAAAGTCGGCGCCGTGGTGGCGCAGATTCTTGCCGCCGGCGAAACGGCTTCGCCACTCCGGTCGCCCCCGCGAAAGCGGGGGCCCAGGGCCAAGAAAAACAGCGAGAACTGGGTCCCCGCTTGCGCGGGGACGAACGGACGAGTGCGCCCATCGCTTCCGCCCCCATCAAGATGGATCCGTTCAACGAAGTGCGCTCGCCCGCGCGCAATTTCGGGCCGGCGAAACTGGCGAGCGGCGCCTTCACGACGCCCTTGGCGCGCCGCCTGGCGTCCGAGCGCGGCATCGATCTCACGCGCATTTCCGGTTCCGGCCCGCGCGGCCGCGTGGTCGCCAGCGATGTCGAGAATTCGGCGCCTGCCGCCGCGCCGATGGCGGGCGGCGCCAGCGCGGCGCAGGTCAAGGCTCTTTATGAGGGCGTCGCCTATGA
Source organism: uncultured Alphaproteobacteria bacterium (assembly GCA_963807665.1). Lineage (GTDB taxonomy): Bacteria > Pseudomonadota > Alphaproteobacteria > Rhizobiales > Xanthobacteraceae > Pseudolabrys. The sequence goes on from CAWEDE010000013.1 coordinate 62,486, forward strand.
GGAAGTGCCGCTTGACGGAATGCGCGCCACCATCGCCAGACGGCTGGTCGACGCCAAGCAGACCATCCCGCATTTCTATCTCACCGGCGATATCGATATCGGCCGGCTCGTTGCCATGCGCGAGGAGGCCAACGCTGCCGCGCCCCCGCTCCCTAACCCTCCCCCGCAAGCGGGGGAGGGTAGGGTGGGGCGCCGGCGTTCAAGCTTTCGCTCAACGATTTTATCATCAAAGCGTGGGCGGCGGCGCTGCAACGCGTTCCCGCCGCCAACGCGGTGTGGGCGCAGGACCGGATCTTGCGTTTCTCGCATTCCGACATTGGCATCGCGGTGGCGCTCGAAGGTGGCCTGATCACGCCGGTGATCCGCAATGCGGAAGCCAAATCGCTGACCGCGATCTCGGCTGAAATCCGCGACCTGGCCGAGCGCGCCCGCGCCAAAAAACTCAAACCGAGCGAGTATCAGGGTGGCTCCAGCGCCATCTCCAATCTCGGCATGTATGGCGTGCGCGAATTCGCGGCCATCATCAATCCACCGCATGCTACGATCCTGGCAGTGGGCGCGTCGCGCCGTGTCGCGGTCGAAACCGAGGACGGTGGCGTAAAATTTGCAAGCCAGATGTCGGTCACGCTGTCATGCGATCATCGTGTGGTCGACGGGGCGCTCGGTGCGCAATTGCTGGCGGCTTTCAAGACATTCATTGAAAAGCCGGTCACGGCATTGATTTAACGGGAGTTTGCGATGGCAGGCGAAAAGCCGGATGTATTGCTGGTAGGCGCCAAAAAGTCAGTGCTGATGGCCGGCCTGGAGCCGAAAGTCACGCTGCATGACTATCTGGGTGCCCCGGACAAGGCGGCGTTCATCAAATCGGTTGGTGATAAAATTCGCGCCATCGCCATCGCCTATACGGCGAATAAAGTCGACGCCGCTTTCATGCAGCAATTTCCCAAGCTCGAGCAGATTTCGAGCTTCGGCGTTGGCTACGATCACATCGACGCCAAATGGGCGGGCGCCCACGGCATCGTCGTCACCAACACGCCCGGCGTGCTCGACGAAGAAGTCGCCGACACCGCGCTCGGGCTGTTACTGTGCACGGTGCGCGAATTGCCACAGTCCGACCGCTATCTGCGCGCCGGCAAGTGGCCGGCGGCGCATTATCCGCTCACCAAAGCGACGCTGCGCAACCGTACCGTTGGCATTGTCGGCATGGGCCGCATCGGCAAAGCGATTGCCAAGCGGCTGGACGCTTTCGGCGTGCCGGTGGCCTATCACAGCCGCAACCCGCAAACCGGCACGAATTACAAATACTATCCCAAGCTTCTCGACATGGCGCGTGACGTCGATACGCTTATTGTGATCGTGCCGGGCGGGGCGGCGACCGCCAACATGATCAATGCCGAGGTGCTCAAGGCGCTTGGGCCGCAAGGCATTCTCATCAACATGGCGCGCGGCTCGGTCGTCGATGAACCGGCCTTGATCGAGGCGCTTAAAAAGCCGCACGATCTATTCCGCTGGCCTCGATGTCTTCGCCAAGGAACCTCAGGTGCCGAAGGAACTCATCGAGATGGACCACGTTGTTTTATTTCCGCATATCGGCTCCGCCACCGAAGTGACGCGGGCGGCGATGGACCAACTCGTGGTGGACAACATATTGGCCTGGGCGGCGGGCAAGCCGCCGCTCACGCCGGTGCCGGAAACGCCATATCCGCCCAAACATTGAGCCTTCATGCGCCGTGGACTTCTGCTCATCGCCCTGACGGCAAGTCTGACCGGCCCCGCTTTGGCCCAGACCCCCATGGGCGAATCCGCCAAATCGGTATTGGGCGATTGGGAATTTTCCAATGCCGACCGCGATAAGATTTGCGTGGTCACGTTCAAGGCCGATCCGGCCAAGATCGGCTACAAGGTCGAGTTCGACAAGAATTGCCCGCAACTGTTTCCGCTGGTGAGCGAAGTCGCCAGCTGGAATTTCCCGGAGAACGACTTTCTGCTTCTGCTCAATGCCCAGGGCAAAGCGCTGGTGCAATTTAGCGAGTCGGAGCGCGGCTACGAAGCGCCGACCGAGGGCGTCGGTGTACTGTTCCTGCAAAAAGCCGGCGACGCCGCTCCGCCGCCCAAGCCGCCGAGTGAACTGGCCGGAAACTGGGCCATCGTGCGTGGTGACGGCCCGCCGATATGCACGCTCGCGCTGGCGGCAACCGCCGCCAAAGACGGTTTCGCCCTGACGGTGAAACCGGGCTGCGATGCCGCGATCGCCAAGCTCAATTTTAGCCAATGGCAGATTGACGGCGACGAAATAATGCTCATGCCGGCGCGCGGCGCGCCGTGGCGGTTCGAGGAAATCGAAGGCGGCAATTGGCAACGCGTGCCGCAGACCGGCGACCAGATCAGGCTGATGCGGCAATAGATTCGACTTTGTCCCGGCGCCAACGTGCTAAGAGGTGGTCCTATGAGTGAGGCCAAGACGATGGACGGGGCCTGTCATTGTGGTGCCGTTCGCTTCACGGTCAAATTGGCGCAAGGGCTTGAACAGCCGCGCCGCTGCAACTGCTCTTATTGCCGGATGCGAGGCGCCGTGACGGTGACGGCCCTTGCAGGCGATTTGATTGTCACCAGCGGTCAGGACGTTCTTGGCCTCTACCAATTCAATACGAAGACGGCCGAGCATTACTTTTGTTCGGTCTGCGGCATCTACACGCATCACAAACGCCGCTCGAATCCGAATCAACTGGGTGTCAACGCCGCCTGCCTTGCCGGTGTGAGCCCGTTCGATTTCGAATGTGTGCCGGTGAACGAAGGGGTCGTGCACCCAAGCGACCGGCCTGCCGATCCGGGCTATAGCGTCGCGGGCTATTTGCGTTACGAGCGCGCGGTGCGGCAGTAGGTGTTTCTTATCCCGGACGCGGTGCAGCGCAGACCAGGAACAGATTTCAAATCAGCTTCAGCCCCTTGAAGCTCGCATGGCCTTCTTTGCCGACGATGATGTGGTCATGCACGGCAATGCCTAACGGCTTTGCCACGTCGATAATCGATTGCGTCATCTGGATGTCGGCGCGCGATGGCGTCGGATCGCCCGACGGATGATTGTGCACCAGGATCAGCGCGGTTGCCGACAGTTCGAGCGCGCGCTTGACCACTTCACGCGGATAGACCGGCGTGTGGTCCACGGTGCCAGTCTGCTGAATTTCATCGGCGATGAGCTGGTTGCGCTTGTCGAGGAACAACAGGCGGAATTGCTCCTTGTCGGCATAGGCCATGGCGGTGCGGCAGTAATCGATGACGCTCGACCAGGATGACAGCACCGGCCGCTTCTGCACTTGGCCGCGCGCCAATCGGCTGGCCGCCGCGTGCACCACCATGAGTTCGGTGATGGCGGCTTCGCCCATGCCCTTGACCTCGGCAAGCCTTGCGGACGGCGCCGCCACCACTTCAGCGAAGGAGCCGAATTTGGCGATCAGCTCCTTGGCGAGCGGTTTTATGTCGCGCTGCGGGATGGCGCGGAACAGCACCAGTTCGAGCAGTTCGTAATCGCTGAGCGCTTCGGGTCCGGCCTCGCGGAAACGCCCGCGCAGCCGTTCGCGGTGGCCGTGATAATGCGGGGCGACCTCGGAAAGGCCTTCCTCGCGTTCGGTCTTATGGGTCTTGCCCGCCATGAAACGCACCCCACCCGACGGGAGTGTAGTTCAAGCCAGCGCAATCGACGATAGCCGCGGCGGCGTTTAATTCAGATTTTATATGGCGGCTTGTCGAGCCCGGCCGGCGAAAAGGTGAATACCTCGACGCCTTTGTCGGTCACGCCGACGGTGTGCTCGAATTGTGCCGACAGCGAGCGGTCGCGGGTCACCGCGGTCCAGCCATCGGACAGGACCTTCACGTGCGGGCGGCCGAGATTGATCATCGGCTCGACCGTAAAGAACATGCCGGGCTTGAGCGCGATGCCTTCGCCGGGGCGGCCGATATGCACGATGTTGGGCTCATCATGGAACAGCCGGCCGAGGCCATGGCCGCAGAAATCGCGCACCACGCTCATATGCTGGGCTTCGACATAAGTCTGGATCGCGGCGCCGATATCGCCCGATGTCGCGCCCGGCCGGACCACGGCGATGCCGCGCATCATGGCTTCATGGGTGACCTCGATCAGCCGCTCGGCGCGGCGCGGAATTTCGCCGATCGGATACATGCGGCTGGAATCGCCATGCCAGCCGTCGAGGATCAGCGTCACGTCGATATTGACGATGTCGCCTTCCTTCATCGGCTTGTCGGCCGGAATGCCGTGGCAGACCACGTGATTGAGCGAAGTGCAGGTCGATTTCTTGTAGCCGCGATACATCAGCGTCGCCGGCATGGCGCCCTGATCCATCGCAAAGTCATAGACAAGCTTATCGATTTTTTCCGTCGGTACGCCCGGCTGGACATGTTCGGTCAACATGTCGAGGCAGCGCGCGACCAATTGCCCAGCCTTCCGCATGCCTTCGAAGGCAACGGGTCCGTGAATCTTGATCTGGCCGGTCTTGCGCAGAGGAGCGACGGCGGCATCGACATAGGTCATGGCGGGTAATGTAAGCCCTGGCGCACCGGGTGCAAGCGGGCAGTAAGGCTAGGCGATCTTGCCGCCCAGCTCATCCTCGATATGCGCGCGAACGATCTCGTCGAATGCCGTTTCCGCCGTAAAACCCAGCGCGGCGGCGCGTTTGGCGTCAATTCGTTCGGACCAGCCACTGACGATGCGAACCACCAATTCGTCCGGTTCGCGCCGGATGCGGGCGGCCACTTTGGGTCCGGCGATGCGCGAAAGCGATTCGATCTGCTCGGCGACCGTGCAGCACACGCCCGGCATGGCCAGATTGATGCGCGGCCCAAGTTGCTCGCGCGTCAGGCCGGCCGCATGGATCAGGAATCCGACCGCCGCGCGCGGGCTGGCATGGGTGTGGCGCACCGTATCGGCGACCGGCAGCACCGCTTCAAGTCCCGCCAGTGGCTCGCGGATGATGCCGGAGAAAAACCCGGACGCCGCTTTGTTGGGCTTGCCTGGCCGCACGCAAATGGTCGGCAGGCGAATGCCGACGCCATCAAGAAAGCCGCGGCGGTTATAATCGGCGAGGAGCAATTCGCTGATGGCCTTTTGCGTGCCGTAAGAAGTGAGCGGCGTGAGGTGAAAATCGTCCGGTATGGCGTAGGGAAACGGCGCACCGAAAACCGCGATGGAAGAGGTGAAAACGACTTTCGGTTTGTAATCCTTGGCGGCGCGGATCGCTTCCAACAGCGCGCGGGTGCCGTCGAGATTGACGTGGTAGCCTTTCTCGAAATCGGTTTCCGCTTCGCCCGAAACCACGCCGGCGAGATGAAAGATCACGTCCGGCCGGCCCGCGACCGCCTTGGCCGCGATGCCGGGCGCCGCGAGATCGCCGGTTGAAAGTTCGACGGTACCGCCAAAGCCGGCGGGTTTTTCCGGCGCGACCACATCGATCAACGTGAGGGCGTCGATTTTTTGGCCATTGAGGCTGGCGTCCTTCACCAGCCGCGCGGTCAGCTTGCGGCCGATCATTCCCGCCGCGCCCGTGATCAAAATATGCATTTAAATTCTCCCCGTTTTTATTTACGCGTGATCTTATCCGAAAACCGGTTCCCACTTTTCGGGATCAAGTTTTATCCGCCGGTTCAAACCGGTCTATGCGCCGCAATTGCGGGAATAATCCCATCCAGATGCCGGCCACCAGCAGCGAGCCGACGCCGCCGATCACCACCGACGGTACCGCGCCGAGCCAGGCCGCCACCGTGCCGGATTCGAATTCGCCCAGCGTATTCGATGAGCCGACCAGCAAATAGTTGATCGCGCTCACCCTACCACGTTTATCGTCCGGCGTTTCGATCTGAACCAGCGAAAACCGGATCACGACGCTTAAAGCATCGGACGCGCCAAGGCAGACAAGCGTGAAGAGCGAGAGCGGAAACCATGTCGATAGTCCAAAAGCCACCGTAGTGACGCCGTAGATCGCCACCACGGCGAACATTTTTGCCCCGATATGGCGCTCGACCGGATGGCGCGATAAGACGAGCGCGGTGATCAGCGCGCCGGCGGCCGGCGCCGAGCGCAGCAGGCCGAGTCCGATCGGTCCGACCGCCAGAATGTCCTTGGCATAGATCGGCAGCAGCCCGGTCACGCCGCCGAACAGCACGACGAACAAATCGAGCGTAATCACGCCGAGCAGCCGGCGGTTGCCGCGTACATATTCGAAACCGGCCAGCACGGATGCTAGTGTCGGCGGGTCGCGGTTGGGCGCGGGACCTTTGACACGCACGAAGCTGATCAGCGTGATCGAGGTGACAAAGAACACCAGGCAAAATCCGCCGACCAACACGGGACTGATCGTATAAATAAATCCGCCAAGCGCCGGGCCGCAAATCACGGCGATCTGATTGGCCGAAGTCCAGGCCGCCACCGCGCGCGGGATCATCGGGCCCGGCACCAGCGTGGGCGCGAGGGCGTGCGCAGTTGGCATTTCGAAAGCGCGCGCGCATCCGATCAGGAAGCACGGCAAGGAACAGCAAATTGCGGCTCAGCACGCCGGCAATCAACGCCGCCATGATCAGGATCGCGGCCGCGACATAGGCGCTTTGCGCGATCCGTACGATCAAACGGCGGTCATAGCGGTCGGCGGCATGGCCGATCAGCAAAGTAAGGATGACCGCCGGCACAAACTGGATCAGGCCGACCAGACCGAGATCGAAGGCGCTATCGGTGATCGCATAAATTTGCCAGCCGATGGTGATCGCCAGCATTTGGTAGCCCACGGTCGCGCTCAACCGCGCCAGCCAAAACAGCACGAATGGCCGTTGCTGCAGCAGTCCGGGCCGCGATGGCGTGGCAACGCTCATGGCGTGACGCTATTCAACGCGCTCAGGCTGAGCTTCTGCTTGCCGCCGGCGAAATTATCCGGCGAAAGCCAGCGCTCGAAATTGGCCTTGCGCGCCGGCCATTCGTTTTCGAGCATCGAGAAGTAGACATTGTCGCGGTTGCGGCCTTTGGCGATGGAGTGTTGGCGCAGCGTGCCTTCATAGATGAAGCCGTACCGCAGCGCGGCACGACGGGACGGCGCGTTGAGCGCGTTGCATTTCCATTCGTAGCGGCGGTTGCCCAGCGTCTCAAAGGCATAGCGGGCCAGCAAATATTGTGCCTCGGTGCCAAGCGGCGTGCGCTGCAGCGCCGGCGAATACAGCACGTGGCCGACTTCGATCACCCGCATGGCCGGGCGGATTTCCATCAGCGTGAAATAGCCGACGGCGTTGCCTGACTTGTCGATGATGGCATAAGCGTAGGGATCGTCGGCCACGGCGCGTTTGGCGATGAAAGCCGCAAATTCCGATTCATCGGCGAACGGCCCGTCGAATGAAATATAGGTCCAGACTTCGGGGTGCCCGGCAAAGACCGTCCACAGGCTCGCGGCATGTTGCGCGGTGAGCTTTTCGATATGCCCGTAATGGCCTTTCAGCGTCACCGGAGCGGGGCGATTGGCCGGGGTGGTATCGACCGGCGCGCCGACCGGCTGGCCGGTTATCGGATCGAAGTATTCGCTCATTTCGCCGATTTCTTCCATTCGGCGTGTTCGCGGGTCACGAACTCCGCCGCCACTTCCACACTGGCGCGGAACCAGCGTTTCTTGCACTTTGCCAAGTCCTTTTTCAAGGGCTCGCGGCGGTCGCGCACGCCCAGATGCACCCCGGCCAAATCGCGTCCCATGGCCCAGAGCAGATCGGGATGCAGCAATCGCGCGGCATCGCGCTTGTCCTCGACATCGATCTTGCGGTTGTTGGGCGACAGGCGCCGCACCAGAAGATTTCCGCTCGCGGCATACCAAGGATGGGGCGAGCGGAAGCGGCCGCGCGCGGCCTCGCCACGCGCGCGCGTCCAGCCGGACGGAACCAGCGCCTTGGCCTCGCGCAGCAGCGGGCCGCCGTGCCAGTTGCCATAGCCGAGCCAGCGCGGGCGCCCGAGACTGCCGGTTCCGGCGGTGCGGCGCCAATGCCCTAGCGCGATCGAGGGTTCCGGCAGTGCGTCGGCGAAGACCTTGAGCCAGCGCGCCGGCGGCTGTTCCGGATTCTTCTTCGCCAGTAGTTCGAGATATTGGTTTTCGATCTTCTGCCAGAATATTGCGCGCTCGGCTTCGCCGACGACGAAGCGTTTGCGCAGCCACATATGCTGGCGGTCGAGCACGAAAGCTTCGGGGCTCTCGACGCCTTGCTCGTAGCCTTCGAATACATTCGTGCAGATTGCCTTGAGCGAAAGCTGGGCCGGCGAACTCGCCAGCGCTGCGCTAGTGGCCAAGCGGACCAAATCGAGAATATAGGGCATCTCGGCGGCTTCATCGTAATCGTTGACGCCCCAGACCAGGCGGCCTTCCTCGTCGCGCCAAGTGCCGAAATTTTCCAGGTGGATGTCGCCCACCGCCAGTAGCGCGGGCGCGCCGGCGAGGTCGGGGCAGACATCGAGGATCGTTTCCGCCCAGCGCCAGTAAGTCGCGCGCAGGAAGGCGAAGGCGCTGTCGCGCATCCTTTTGTGCTTCTTCTTATTGTCGCCTTCGACGACGGCGCCATGCAACTGGGCCATCAGCCAGCGCTCGTATTCGCGGTTTGCCGCTCTAATGCCCATTAAAACCACGTCTCGAAAACAAAGCCGGAGAATGCGCCGAACCGCGCGGCAATTGCAATCTGCGCGGCGTCAGGGTGGTGATTTGTGACAAAAGGCGCGCCAATGCCGCGGGGCGGCCAAGCCATTTGATTTTCTTGAGCTAATCGGGTGAACTGCGGCCGAAATTGGAAACGTCCGGGGAGCGGCACTATGCTAAAAACCATCGCGGCCTTCGACCGTATCGGCGAGGAAAACGCTTTCACCGTACTGGCGCGAGCTAATAGCCTGATCGCGCAAGGTCGCGACGTCATCAACCTTGGCATCGGGCAGCCCGATTTTCGTACGCCCGATTTCATCGTCGAGGCGGCGGTCAAAGCGCTGCGCGACGGCCATCACGGCTACACCGCGGCCAACGGCATTCTGCCGCTGCGCGAGGCGGTGGCCGCCGATCTGCATGCCCGCTACAAGGTCGAAGTTTCGCCCGAAAGCGTGATGATCACGCCCGGCGGCAAGCCGATCATGTTCATGTCGATCCTGATGTTCGGCGAACCGGGCGCGGAAATTCTATATCCCGATCCCGGTTTCCCGATCTATCGCTCAATGATCGAATTCACCGGCGCTACGCCCATACCGGTGCCGATCCGCGAGGAGAACGGCTTTGCCTTTTCGGCGGAAGAAACGCTCAAGCTGATCACGCCGAAAACGCGGCTGCTGATTTTGAATTCGCCGGCCAATCCCACTGGCGGCGTTACCGGCAAAGCGGAAGTCGACAAGCTCGTTGCCGGTCTGGAAAAGTGGCCCGATGTCGCGATCATGTCGGACGAGATTTACGACCACATGGTCTATGACGGCGAGGCGCATGTGTGCCTGTTGTCATATCCCTCGATCCGCGACCGGCTGATCCTGCTCAATGGCTGGTCGAAGACCTATGCCATGACCGGCTGGCGGCTAGGCTATGCGGTGTTTCCGGGCAAGCTCTACAACTTTGCGCGCAAGCTCGCGGTCAATTTGCACTCCTGTGTCAACGCGTCGGCGCAATTCGCCGGCCTTGCCGCGCTCAAGGGTCCGCAAGATGAAGTATGGAAGATGATCGCCGAATTCGACAAACGCCGTAAAGTCGTGGTCGAGGGGCTCAACAAATTGCCCGGCATCTCATGCGCCACGCCAAAAGGCGCGTTCTACGCCTTCCCCAACATCAAACGCACCGGCTGGAAAGCCAAGGCCCTGGCCTCCGTCGCTGCTGGAAGACGCCGATGTCGCCATTATCGGCGGGTCGGACTTCGGCATTCTTGGCGAAGGCTATATCCGCGTTTCTTATGCCAACTCGACGGAGAATATTCTGAAAGCACTCGGCCGCATGGGCGATTTCCTGGCGAGCCGCAAGGCGGCATAAAGACAGCGTAGTCCGGTTCAACGTTTCGCCGGTTTTTCCTTCTTCTTTGCGCCGGCAGCCGGTTTTGTCGCCTCGCTCAGCCGCACGTCGCGCACCGGATACGGAATTTCGATGCCGTCGCGCTTGAAGGCATCCCACAGCGCGATCAACACCTGGCCGCGCACATTGGTGATGCCGTCGATCGGATCGCGGATCCAGAAGCGCACCACGAAATTGAGCGAGGAGTCGCCGAAGGCCTTGAGATGGCAGACCGGCGCCGGCGCGATCAGCACGCGCGCCACCGAACGCGCCGCCTCGACCGCGAGCGTGCTTACCTTATGCGGATCGGATGTATAGGCCACACCGAATTCCACGTCGATGCGCACCTCGTCGTTGGAATAGGACCAGTTGATCACGCGCTGCGTGACGAAATCCTCATTGGGAATGAGGAACTCGCGGCCGTCGCGGGTGACCACCGATGTATAGCGGGCGCCCATCGAATTGACCCAGCCGAAACTGTCGCCGACCGTGATCACGTCGCCCGGTTTGATCGATTTGTCGGCGAGCAGGATGATCCCGCTCACCAGATTGGAAATGATCTTCTGCAAGCCGAAGCCCAGTCCGACGCCGACCGCGCCGGAGAAGAAGGCCAGCGCGGAAAAATCGATGCCGACCGTCGAGAGCACAATGATGATGGCAAAGGTAATCAGCAGCAGGCGGATCAGTTTGCCAATCAACACCTGGATCGACGGCGTCAGATCGGCAGTGCTGCGCACGCGCCGGTCGAGAAAATCGCTGGCGGCATTCGCCGCCCATAGCGTCAAAACCAGAAGGACCGAGGTCTTGATGATCAGGAGCGGCGTCACGCGCAAGCCGCCGATCACGACGCCGACGGAATTGAGCGTCGTTCATGGTCGGCGTCAGCAGGCCGAGTATGCTCAACGCCGCGATCGTCCAGGCCGACACCGCCACCAGCCGGTAGACGAATTGGTTGCGGATCAGGCCGGCGACCAGCGCGATCACCACCCAGGCGGTAGCCAGGCTCGATGCGACGCCGAGCAAGTAAGACCGGCTCGGAAACGTCAGTAGCGTCAGCATGACCGCATGCGCGATCGCGACCAGCACCACGAAAATGATGGTGCCGAGATTTGCCACCAACAGCCGCGTAAATTCCCGCAGGAATAGCGGCCAGCCGGCGGTCAGCGCGCTGACATTGAGCCGCCGCCGGATCAGCGACGCGGCCAGCGTTCCGATGACGGCCGCCAGCAGGATCAGCCCGAACTGGAGCAGCAGCCGGACCGAGGTCAGTTCGTGGCCGACGGTTGCCAGCCCATCGGTGAACGTTGCGGTCAATTGCTGGAGGTCGTCCATGTCACGTTCCTGGCCGATGCCCCCCTTGGAAAATGCGCTTAAAGCGGATCAATATCAAATTTGGCCGGCGCCCGGCATCCGCCGCGGCAGGCCATACGGGGTTATGCACATGTACGACCGGGGCCTATCGGAAGAACAGCGGATGATGCGCCAGAGCTGCCGCGATTTTGTCGATGACGTGGTGCTGCCCTTTATCAAGCAAAACTGGAAGCTTGAATGGTCGATGGTTCCGGAAGAGCGGCTGCCGCCGCGCATCCTGGAAGAAGCCGAGAAGATCGGTATCCGCACGCTCGGCGTGCCAGAAGAATATGGCGGCGTTGAGCTGGAAAAGGGCACAGAGGTAAAGACCTTCGCGCTGGTCGCCGAGGAAATCGCGCGCGGCGATTCAGGCCTGGCCGACAAATTGGTGCAGAACTGGAAGGTCTCGGTGCTGTTGCGCCAATTCGCGCCCAAGCATTTACAGGAGAAATGGTTCAAACGCCTGGTAGCGGAGCCGCAATTCCTGATGGCGCATTGTCTGACTGAGCCGCGCGGCGCATCCGACCGCTGGCTGCCTTACAACGTGCCGGAAGCAGCGATGCAGACCAAGGCGGTCAAGACGAATGGCGGCTGGGTGATCAACGGCCGCAAGCAGTTCATTTCGAACGGCTACGACGCCTCGCTCTACGTGGTCTATGCCAATTCCAACCCCAAGGTCGGCATGTTGCAGGGGACGACCTCATTTCTGGTGCCGCGCGAGACCAAGGGCTTCTCGGTCGCGCGCTGCAACGAGACGCTCGGCTGCCGATTCATGAACAATGGCGAGATGGTGTTCGAAGACATGTTCATACCGGACGATCATGTTTTGGTACAGGACGCCGCCATGGGCTCCGCCGGCGTCTATTTTCGCCCCGGCAAGATCATCCAGGCGGCGAAAAATCTCGGCGTCGGAGTGCGTGCCTTCGAGGCGACCGCGGAATATGTGCAGAACTACGTGCAGGGCGGCCGCATACTGATCAAGCACCAGGCGGTGGCATTGCGGCTGGCCGAAATGGCGACAAAGATCGAAGCGGTGCGTGCGCTCACCGAGCGGGCGGCGCAGGCCGTCGATGACAACGCGCCGGAGGCCGAAACACTGGTCAACATGGCCAAGATGTTTGCCTCCGAAGAAATTATGAAGGTCGCCCAGCACGCGGTCGAATTGCATGGCGGCAACGGCATTATGCTGGATTTCGGCATCGAGAAGGTACTGCGCGATGCCGTTATCTTCTTGCACATGGACGCGACCGTCGATATCTCGAAATTCAAGATCGTCAAGAACATGTTCCCCGACACGGCGGGAAAATACGCCGGGCCGGAGTGATTTATAATTTGTCATTCCGGGGCGCGAGCGAAGCTCGCGAACCCGGAATCCAGAAACGGATTCGGCGCTTGCATCTTGATTCCGGGTTCGGCCCTGCGGGCCGCCCCGGAATGACGGCCTTTACCGTACCACGAAGCGGAAGCCGATCACGACAATCACCAGGCCGACGAGTTGCGCAATCGTGGGAACGACGCCGAGCGCAAGATAGCCGATGATCAGCGAGAAGCCTGGCACCAGCGCCGGGAACGTCGCCGCGCGACCGGCGCCGAGCAGGATCACCGTGCGCGCGAACAGAAATATCGGCAGCACGCCGGCGAGAATGCCCTGCACCAGGATCTGCAACATGTTCTCGGCGAGGCTCATGCGCAGCATGCCGTCATAGCCGACGAATATCGCGTGCAAGGGCGCGAATACCAGGATCGACACCGCGCCGACGGCGGCGATCGCGCGCACGCCCGACACGTGCCAAAGCCGCAGCAGGATTCCAAACATCGCCCAGAACACGCCGGCCATGGCGAACAGCAGATCGCCGCCGACGCCGTGGCTGCCGATGGTGGTGAGCGACTCAAATCCGAATACCGATAGTCCGGCAATAATCGTGGCGCCGCCCACGATGCGGGTCACTGTCAGCCGCTCGCCCAGCACCAATGTAGCCAGGATCAATCCCGACAGCGCGGCGCAGGCCGGCTGGATGGTGGTGCCATGACCCAGCGGCACCAGCATGAAGCCGGTATAGGCGGTCAGGGCCTGGGTCGGGCCGGAGAGTATGCTCATCACCAAGCCGCGACCCCAGCCGATCCCGCCGAGATCCTTGATGCCATCGCGCAGCACCAGCGGCATCAAAAGTAGCCCGGACCAGAAGAAACGATGGAATGCGAGATCGGCAGGCGAAAAGCCGATATTGATGCCATGCTTGGCGGCGACAAAACCCGCCGCCCAGCCGAGCGTCGCGCCGATGCCGCACAAGGTGCCGATCAGCACGTTGGAGTATTTTGCCGCCGCAGGTTGAGCTCTATCGTCCACGGCGCGCCTCAGGAGGTGATTTGAGCAAAGCCGATCCGGGAAACCTGTTCCCACTTTTCGGGATCATGCGGTAGGATTGCCGCTGAAGTCCATTCGCTAAATCAAAATCATAACTACACCGGGAAAGAAACCTCATGGCGAAGCCGCGTAAAGTCATCATTACCTGCGCCGTAACGGGCGCCATCCACACACCCTCGATGTCGCCGTATTTACCGATCACGGCCCAGGAGATCGCCGATGCGGCTTTGGGCGCAGCCGATGCAGGGGCGGCGATCGTTCATCTGCATGCGCGCAACCCGAAGGATGGGCGGCCGGATCAATCGCCGGAGGCCTTTCTGCCTTTTGTAAAGGTCATCAAGCAGCGCTCGAATGTGGTGATCAATCTTACCACCGGCGGCGCGCCGACCATGATGGTGGAAGAACGCGTGCGTCCGGCGGCGACTCTCAAGCCGGAAGTCGCCTCGCTCAACATGGGCACGATGAATTTCGGGCTCTATCCGATGATCCCGCGCTACAAGGGCAAGTTCAAATTCGATTGGGAAGAGCCTTATCTCGAGGGATCGAAGAAGGGCATGTTCAAGAACACGCTCGCCGATATCGAATATATTCTGACCACCTGCGCGGAAAACAACACGCGCTTCGAAATCGAATGTTACGATATCGGCCATCTCTATACGCTCAAGCATTTCCTCGACCGCGGCCTGATCAAGACGCCGCTGTTCATCCAATCGGTGTTCGGCATCCTGGGCGGCATCGGCACGCATCCCGAGGACGTCATGCAGATGAAGCGCACCGCCGACCGGCTGTTTGGCCCTGAGAATTTCCACTGGTCGGTGCTTGGCGCCGGCGGCGCTCAAATGCGGGTCGCGGCCATGGCGGCGTCGATGGGCGGCAATGTCCGCGTCGGACTGGAAGATTCGCTCTGGATTGGCGCCGGCAAACTGGCCGAGTCGAACGCCCAGCAGGTAACGAAAGTACGCCAGATCATCGAAGGTCTTGGGCTTGATGTCGCATCCTCCGACGAGGCGCGCGAGATTCTCTCGCTCAAGGGCGGCGATAAGGTCGGATTTTGATCATTCGTTGAGCAGTGACAACGTTTCTCATTGCGCGCGACGCCGCGAATCCTTTTTATAGCGATGGAAGGATTCGCGGCGCATGGCCTCGCTCGACAATGTCAGTCTCGCAATTCTGCTTGGTAGCCTGCTGGTTCTGGCTGGCATACTGTCGAGCCTGATCGCGTTCCGCTTCGGCGCGCCGCTGCTGCTGGTATTTCTGCTGGTCGGCATGCTGGCGGGCGAGGGTGGCCCGGGCGGGCTGAAATTCGACGACGTCGCCACCGCCTATACCGTCGGTTCGATCGCGCTGGCGCTGATCCTGTTCGACGGCGGGTTGCGCACGCGTTTTGCCACGTTCCGCAACGTTCTGGCGCCCTCGATTGGCTTGGCCACAGTCGGCGTCCTGATCACCACTTTACTGACCGCGCCGGTGGCCAAATTCGTGCTCGGCATCGGATGGATCCAGGCGCTACTGGTCGGCGCGGTGGTGGCGTCCACGGACGCCGCGGCGGTGTTCCTGCTGATCAATGCCGGCGGTCTGCGCCTGCGCCCGCGCGTGCGCGCCACGCTGGAGGTGGAATCCGGCACCAACGATCCGTTCGCGGTGTTTTTGGCGCTGCTGCTGGTCGAAATCCTGCTGGTCGGCCATCAAAGCTGGGCGCACGCCTTTATCACCTTTGCGCGCGACGCCGTGCTGGGCGCCATTATCGGCGTGGCCGGCGGCCGGGTCATAACGCTGGTGCTTAACCGGCTGTCCTTGGCGCAAGGGTTACATGCGCCCTTCGTGACGGTGAGCGCGCTAGTGGTATTCGCCTTTGCCAATGCGGTGCATTCGTCGGGATTTTTCGCGGTCTATCTCGCCGGCCTGGTGGTCGGCAACCGTCAGACGCGCGCGCATAACTCCGTCATCGTGTTTCTCGACGCGGTGACCTGGCTGGCGCAGATCGTCATGTTCGTGCTGCTCGGCCTGCTGGTATGGCCGCAACGCCTGGCCGAAAGCGCGCCCGGCGCGGTCGCGGTTGCCGTGGCGCTCATGCTGGTGGCGCGGCCGGTCGCGGTATTCCTGTGCCTGGCGCCGTTCAAATATCCCTGGCGCGAGAAATTGTTCATTTCATGGGTCGGCTTGCGCGGCGCGGTCGGAATTTTCCTGGCCTCGATTCCGCTGATGGTCGGCCTGCCGGCAGCACCGCTCTATTTCGACGTTGCCTTCGTGGTCGTGCTGCTATCGCTTCTGGTGCAAGGCTGGACGGTGGCCTTCGCCGCCCGCAAGCTCGAAATTTCATTTACGCGCAGCGATCCGGTGCCGCGGCGCGTCGAGTTGGACTTGCCCGGCCAATTGGCGCGCGAGATCGTCGGCTATCCGGTGCCTGCCAACAGCCCATTCCTTCGCCGCGGCTTGATCCCGAACTGGGCGCGCCCAACCCTGGTCGTGCGCAAAGAGGAAATCCTCACGCCGTCGGAAGCCGAGCCGGTGCGCGAGGGCGATTATGTTTATCTGCTGGCGCCGCCGGAAAAGGCGCAGGCGCTCGACCGCTTTTTCATGAACATGCCGGCGCCGCACAAGCCCGATCCGCGGCTGCTCGGCGATTTCTTTGTGAACGGGACGGCGACGCTCGGCGCGCTGGCCGAAATCTATGGCCTGCAAGTCGCCGCCGACCACAACGACGTGCCGCTCGCCGATTATTTCACCGAACACCTCGCGCGGCCGGCCAAGAAAGGCGACATTGTCCAGCTCGGCCCGATCGCGCTGCTGGCGGACAAGGTCGAGAACGGCCATGTTACGACGGTCGGGCTAAGGCTGGCCGAGCCGGAAGCGCCCGGCGATTTTCTGGGGCGCGCCAAGGCACTGTGGCATCGCGTACAGAAATGGATTGGCTAGCGCGCGCGGCTCGTTAGTGGTGCGCGCGGCCGGACAGCATGGCGCCGTTTTGGATGACCCAGGCGCCGCCGAACAATACGCCGGTCCAGAATAGATCGCCCGCCACCGTGTTCTGCAGGAACGGCAGGGCCGCGACGTAGCACTGGGTCAGGCCGGCGAAATCGAGGCTGTACATGCCGCTGAAAACCCAGACTGCGAAATTCGAAGCGGCGAAGAAAAACAGCGAGCACGCCACCATGGCGCCGCCGATGACCATTGGACCGTTGAAACGGCGCGAGGCCATACCGACGAGTGCCGGAACCGAAATCGCGGCAAAGCCGACCAGCACGATGCGCCAGTCTTCGCTCGGCAGCATGGCGTTGCTCAGCAGCATGGCCGCGAGCGGCACCACGATGGCCAGCGCAGGAATTCGGAGCGTGCGGCCGGCAAACAACGCGCTGGCGGCAATCGGCATGAAGCCCGGCGCATGCGGCAACAGGCGGGCGACCACGTCCAGGCCGATCAGGAACGCCATCAGGCCAAGATCCATCCAGAGGTCGGCGCGGGTTTTGGTCGGCTGCATGTCGGTGGGTCCTTATGGGTCGGATTTACGCATGGCATAGCACAAGGGGACATAAGTTTCTATCGCCGCCGAACGGCTCTTTCGCCGGGCTTTAGGCTCGGTTTTCGGCCCAGCCGGCAATGATACCGGCGAGCGCATCGAGCCCGTCGGTCAGCGCCGCCGGGCCCGGCTGCAAGATCAAAGTGGACTTGATCTCGCGCAGCCAGCCGGTGGCGACCGCGGGAATCGC
Source organism: uncultured Alphaproteobacteria bacterium (assembly GCA_963807665.1). GTDB lineage: Bacteria > Pseudomonadota > Alphaproteobacteria > Rhizobiales > Xanthobacteraceae > Pseudolabrys. The sequence goes on from CAWEDE010000013.1 coordinate 79,942, forward strand.
GGCAAAGCCCGGCCGCGCGGCGACCTTGGCGGGCACGAACTTCTTGCCGCACCAGGAGCCGACGATAATGTCGGGCTTGGCTTCGATCACCTGGAACTCGGACACGATGCGGTCCTTGGCGTTCTTGCGCGCAGCTATTTCCGGGAACACTTCGATGCCGCCGGCGGCTTCGATCAATTCCGACACCCAGGCCAGCCCCGATATCATCGGCGCATCCCATTCCTCGAAATAGACGCGCGGGCGGCGCGCCAGCAGCTTCGTGCGTGCATGCACGGCGTCGATGCGCGCGGCGAGTTGGCGGGCGAGCGCCTCGGCCTTTTCCGGCACGCCCACCAGCGCCCCCAGCGTGCGGATCATGTCGAAAATACCGGCAATGTCGCGCTGGTTAAAGGCATGCACCGCGACATTGGCGCGAACGAGTTCAGCGACGATGTCGGCCTGCAAATCGGAAAAGGTCAGCACCAGATCGGGCTTGAGCGCCAGAATCTTCGGCACGTCGGCGGAAATGAAGGCCGAGACGCGCGGCTTTTCCCGGCGCACCTGTGCCGGGCGTACGCAGTAGCCGGATACGCCGACAATGCGGGCGTCCTCGCCGAGGAGATAAAGGGTCTCGACGGTCTCTTCGGTCAGGCAGACGATTCGGGAAGGCGGGAACATGGCAGGAGCATAGCTTAGTTTTCCGCTCATTCCCGCGAAAGCGGGAATCCAGTTTTTGGCTCTGGGTCCCCGCTTTCGCGGGGACGAACGGGAGAGGTTATGCGGAGAGCAGCTCCGCGCCGCCAGTCGCCGTGACTTGGCCGCCTTCGAGCCGCACCACGCGGGTGGCGATGCGTTTCACTTCCGGCGCGTCGTGGCTGACATAGATCATCGGCACGCTGCGCTCGTCCCGCAGCCGCTCGAGATAAGGCAGGATGTCGGATTTGCGCGCCGCGTCGAGCGAGGCCAGCGGCTCGTCGAGCAGCAGCAAACGCGGCCGCATGAGCAGCGCGCGGCCGACCGCGACGCGCTGGCGCTCGCCGCCCGATAATTTGCCGGGCCGCCGGTCGAGCAGATGGCCGATATCGAGCAGTTCAACCGCATGGGCAAAGGCGTCCGGATCGTCGGGGTGCCCGCCCATCCAGCGGCCATAAACGAGATTGCGCTTCACGCTCATATGCGGAAACAGCCGTCCCTCCTGGAACACATAGCCGACGCGCCGCCGCGAGGCCGGGACGTCGATGCGCGCCGCACTGTCGAACAAGACTTCGTCCTCAAGCACGATACGCCCGCGGTCCGGCTTGAGCAGGCCGGCGATCATATTGATGACGCTGGTCTTGCCGGCGCCGGACGGCCCGAACAGCACCGTGGCGCCGCCTTCGCTTGCGAACAACGCGTTGAGCGAAAATTCTCCTAGTTTTTTTTCGACCTCAACAACTAACATTTTTATATTCCGTGAATTCGTGCGCCGGCGCGCCGGGCAAACCATTCCGAGGCCATTAGCGCGGCCACCGAAATAATCACCGCGACGATCACCAGTTGGAGCGCGGCGTGGTCGCCGCCCGGCACCTGCGTGAGCGTGTAGATCGCCGCCGATATGGTTTGCGTCTCGCCCGGAATGTTGGAGACAAAGGTGATGGTGGCGCCGAATTCGCCCAAGGCCCTGGCGAAAGCCAGCATCATGCCTGCGATGATGCCGGGCAGCGCGAGCGGCAGCGTGATGGTGGCGAAATTCCAGAACCGGTTGGCGCCCAGCGTCGAGGCGGCGTCTTCCAGCCGCAGGTCGATCGCCTCGATCGACAAACGAATAGCGCGCACCATCAGCGGAAACGCCATGATGCCGCAGGCGAGCGCCGCGCCGGTCCATCGGAACGAGAACACGATGCCGAGATGATCGGCGAGCCATGCCCCGACCGGCGCCTTGCGCCCCAGCGTAATGAGCAAGAGATAGCCGGTGACGACAGGCGGCAGCACCAGCGGCAAATGCACGAGCGCGTCGACGAGCGACTTGCCCCAGAAATCTTTGCGCGCCAATACATAGGCGATAGCGACGCCGAAAGGCAACGCGACCAGCGTCGATACCGTGGCGATGCGCAGCGAGAGCGCAACCGCTGTCCAATCCTGGGGCGTGAGGTCGAGCATTTAGGGCCTAGGAAACCGGCTTGACCAGAAAGCTAAAGCCGTATTTTTCGAAAATTGACTTGGCCGCATTTGTTTGCAGGAAATTGAGATAGCGCGCGGCGCCTGGGCCAGCGGTTGCGGTTGCCGCCACCGGATAAATAACCGGCAGATGCGAGCTTTCCGGAAACACGCCGACAATCTTCACCTTGGGTTCGACCTTGGCGTCGGTCTCGTAAACGATGCCGATGGGCGTCTCGCCGCGCGCGACGAAAGCGAGCGTGGCGCGCACATTCTCGGCCATGGCGAGCTTAGGCTCCGCCGCCGGCCATGCGCCCAGCGATTCCAACGCCGCTTTGGCATAGAGCCCAGCCGGCACGGCTTTGACGTCGGCGACAGCAATTCGCCCGTCGCCGGCAAGCTTGGTAATGTCGAAGCCTTTTGCGATTTCGACCTTGTCGAGTTTGGAATCCAGCGGCGCGATCAGCACCAGCCGGTTGCCGAGCAGGTTCACCCGCGTGTCCGGCTTGATCAGTTTGTGCTCGGTCAGATATTCCATCCATTTGAGGTCGGCGGAGATGAAAATATCGGCCGGCGCGCCTTGCTCGATCTGCTTGGCCAGTGCCGGCGAGGCAGCATAGCTCGCGGTTACCTTGACGCCGGTCGCCCTGGTGAAGGCGGCATTGGCGTCGTCGAGTGCGTTTTTCATCGAGGCGGCCGCAAAGACCGTGACGCTGTCTTTGACGCTATCTTGCGCGACGGCCAAAGGCGCTGTGGCGAGCAATAGACCGAAGGCGGCAAAAAGGCGCGCGATCATGGCGGTTCTCCTCCAGGCGCCAATGGGCGCCGGCTGGGCGAAAATCTGGTTTTTGGATCGCCGGAACCGCCGTTCCGTCAGCGCGGCACACGCACAGTGCGCCGCAGGCCGTGAGCCACCCTAGCAAGTCCCGTCGTCCTAGGTAAAGTCCGCTTAGCGATGGCTAAGGAAGCAGTAATGGCGGATGTGACGCCCATCGAAGGCGAGTTCGACTTTATCATCGTGGGCGCGGGCTCGGCCGGCTGTGTGCTGGCCAATCGGCTCTCGGCCGATCCAAGCAAGCGCGTGCTGCTGCTGGAAGCCGGCGGCAACGACAACTGGATCTGGTTCCACATTCCGGTCGGCTATCTGTTCGCCATCGGCAATCCGCGTTCGGACTGGATGTTCAAGACCGAGCCGGAGCCGGGCCTCAACGGCCGCAGTCTCAATTACCCGCGCGGCAAGGTGATCGGCGGCTCGTCGGCGATCAACGCCATGGTCTATATGCGCGGCCAGGCTGGCGACTATGACCATTGGCGCCAGCTCGGTTTGCCGGGCTGGTCTTGGGACGACGTGCTGCCTTTTTTCAAAAAGCACGAGGACAATTTCCTGGGCGCGGGCGACCACCATGCGGTCGGCGGCGAATGGCGGGTGGAATATCCGCGCACGCGCTGGGACATCATCGACGCCTGGCGCGAGGCGGCGGCGCAATACGGTATTCCGCCCGTAAAAGATTTTAACGCCGGCGACAATGCGGGCTCCTGCTATTTCCACGTCAACCAGAAGCGCGGGCGGCGCTGGTCGGCGGCGCGCGGTTTCCTCAAGCCGGTGCTCAACCGGAAAAATCTGCGGCTGGAAACCGGCTGCATGGTTGAGGGTTTGCTATTCGACGGCAAGTCGGGTTCTTTGCGAGCGAGCGGCGTGCGCTGGCGGCAGAACAGCGAATTGCGCAGCGCCAAATCGCGCGGCGAGGTCATCATGGCGGCCGGCGCCATCGGCTCGCCGCAGATTTTGATGCTCTCTGGCATCGGCCCGGCGGCCGAGTTATCGAAGTTCGGCATTGCGGCCGTGCTCGACAAGCCCGGCGTCGGCGCCAACCTGCACGATCATTTGCAGTTGCGCACGATCTACAAGGTCAGCGGAATCCGCACCTTGAATGAAATGTACGGTTCGCTCGCGCAAAAGGCATGGATGGGCGTGAATTATGCCTTGTTCCGGCGCGGGCCTTTGACCATGGCGCCCTCGCAGCTCGGCGCTTTCACCAAGTCCGATCCCTCGCGCGAGCGCGCCAATCTGCAATATCACATTCAGCCATTGTCGCTCGACAAGTTCGGCGACCCGCTGCATCCGTTTCCGGCTTTCACCGCGAGCGTCGCCAATGTGCAGCCGACCAGCCGCGGTACGCTCAGGCTTAAATCGGCAAACCCGAACGATGCGCCGGCGATCAGCCCGAATTATCTGGCGACGCCGGAGGACCGGCAGGTCGCGGTGGATTCAATTCGGATTACCCGCAAGATTGTGGCGCAGCCTGCCTTGCAGAAATATTCGCCGGTCGAATATCTGCCCGGCCCGCAACTGCGCGACGACGACGAGGCAGGCCTGATCAAGGCCGCCGGTGACATCGGCACCACGATTTTCCATCCGGTCGGTACCGCGAAAATGGGCCGCGACGACGATAGCCATGCGGTGGTCGATGCGCGGTTACGCGTGATCGGGATCGATGGCTTGCGGGTGATCGATGCTTCGGTGATGCCGTCGATTACATCGGGCAACACCAATTCGCCGACCATGATGATCGCCGAAAAAGGCGCGGCGATGATTCTGGAAGATCGAAAGCGCTAGCGCCGCTATTCTTTGGCCGGCGCGTCGAGCACATTCTTACAGGCCGGCGGCAGATCGGCGAGCGTCAGCGCCTTGGGCGGCTTGGATGGCGTTTTAATCACGGGATGCAGCACCTTGTCGGAGAACCAATAATCCAGCGCTTTGGGTTCGCAACCGTCATCGCCCGGCACCGGCGGCTGCTTGCGGCAGTTGGGTGAATCCTCGGGGCATTTCAGCCGCACATGGATGTGATCGTTGTGTCCGTACCAGGGCCGCACCTTGGACATCCAGCCATCGGTCTTCTTGTCCTTGACGCGGCATAGCTCCTGCTTGATCGCGGCATTGACCAGCACGCGCTCGACCTCCGGCTGTTCGGCGGCGGTTTTGATGAAGGCGATGTCGGCCGGCGACCAGGTCTTCGGATTGATGTGTTTCCAGTCGTCGGAGACCAGATTGATGGCCGAAGTGTTCTCACGCTCTTCCTTGGTCAGCACATGGTTGGGCATAGGCATAAACCAAATGTCGACGTCGAGGCCGATCTGATGGCTCATGTGGCCGAAGGGGAGGGGGCCGCCGCGCGGTTGCGCCATGTCGCCGATCATGATGCCGTTCCAGCCGGTGGCCTTGGCGGCGAGCGGGGCGAACCGCTCGAGAAATTTCACCAGCTCGGGGTGGCCCCAGTTGCGATTGCGTGACAGGCGCATCACCTGCCAGGTCGCCCCGGTGACCGGCAGCGCCACGCCGCCTTGCAGGCAGCCGCGCGGGTAGTAGCCGATCGCCATGGCCTTGCCCAAGGTCGGCAGTTTCTCGGACGAGAATAAAACCTTGGCCGGTGTTGCGTCTTTTTTGGTTTCAGCGACCGCCGGTTTCTCCGGCGGCATGGGTGTCGTCACGGTGACGACCGGGGCCGGTGTCGCGGGTGGCGGCGTTGTGACAACCGGGGCTGGCGTTGCGGGCGGCTCGGCTGGCGGCGTTTGCGCGGGCGGCGCGGCGACAACGGGCGGAACGGGAGCAGCAGGCGGAGCGGGTTCAACGGCCGCCGGCGCGGGTTGCAGGGGCGCTGGCGCGGCCGGGACTTCCGGCGGAGCGACAGGCTTGACCGGCTCGGTCACGGCCGGCGCCTGCGCAAGTTTGGTGCGCTGCGCGACGGCATAAGTGCCGGCCAACAATAAAACCGCCAAACCGACAGGAGCGACAACCCGGGTGAACATGACAGGCTCGATCTAGCGGCTCCGCCTGTCGCTGTCAGGTTAAATGCGAGGGATGGTTTAGACGGAACCGGACTTTTTCGCGGCCGGGCCGAGCCCGAAAATTCCAGCAGCCACAATGGCTTTTATGGTTAACAGACCCTTTACAAGGGCTGCACCGGCAAGCGATGCTAGGGCCCGCTACAGGTCCCGGACGCGTTGGGGAGTTGGGTCATGCGGGGCGCCGTCGTTGCCGCCATTGCCGTTTTGGGGACGCCGATTTGTCTGCCGGCGCCCGCCAAGGCCGAACTCCTGGTCAGCATCGGCAAATCGCAACAGCGCCTTTTGGTCACGATCGACGGCGCGAATGAATTGGCCGCCAAGAGCCAGCGCGCGGCCAACGAAGATCCCTTCGACGACAAGGATAACGGCACGCAGCGCGCGGCGAAATTCGCCAAGGCCGTGGCCTATCGCGTATCGGTGAGCAACGACGAGGCGCAGATTTTGCGCGAGCGGGAAGCCTGGCTGCGCAGCCTCGACCGCAAATACGGCATTACGCATTAGGGCACCGATGGCGCGACTTGTTGCCGCTCTTGTTGCCGCCCTGCTGATGGGCGCGCTCACGGGCGTTCTTGCGCCGGCGCGCGCCGGCATTCTCGTCACGGTCGATAAATCGGCGCAGCGCCTATCGGTTTCGGTCGATGGCCGCCACCGTTACGAATGGCCGGTGTCGACCGCGCGCATCGGCTATCGCACGCCGGTCGGCACCTATCGGCCCGAGCGGCTCGAGCGCCAATGGTTCTCGCGCAAATACGATTGGTCGCCGATGCCCTATTCGATTTTCTTCAACGGCGGCTACGCCATTCACGGCAGCTATGAAGTGTCGCGGCTGGGCACGCCGGCCTCGCATGGCTGCATCCGGCTGTCGCCGCAACACGCCGCCATTCTGTTCGCGCTGGTGCGCGAGCGCGAGGGCGACACCCGCATTGTCGTGACCGGCGACAGCGATGCGCCGCGAATGAGCGAGCGCCAAGTGAGCGAGCGCCACGTGAGCGAGCATCGGATAAGGCAGCGCCACGAGTTCAGCGAAGGCCGCGACGCCAAACGCTTCGAGAGCAAGCGCTTCGACACCAAGCGCTTCGAATCCAAACGCTTTGAGAGCAAGCGCGTCGTCGAACGATTTGTCGAAAGCCGGCGCACGCGCGGACATTTCGAAGAGGTTTTCGTCGATACGCCGGACGATGAATTTCCCGCCGGCGATTTCCGCCGACGGCGCAGCCGGTATTAGCGCCCGCCCTCACTTCCCCATCGGCTTAAGCCCGTTCGCGGTGATGACCGATGCCGCCTGCGGTGACGACAGGAACCGCAACAGCGCGACGGCGGCATCGGGCTGGCGCGCATCGATGGTCACATAGCCGACGAAATAACCCGGCGGGTGAAATTCCGCCGGCACGGTGCCGACCAGATCGACGCCCGGCGTATGGATCAATTCAGCAACCTGCTGAAAGCCGATCTCCGCCTCGCCGCGCGCGACCACCGCGGCGACCGGCTCGCCGGTCGGCGGGCCGCGCACCTTGCGCGATTTGCCGGCCACTTGTCGGCGACGCCGAGCTTCTTGAAGCCGACCGTCGCCAAATAAGTCCCGCTGCTGCTGTCGGAATAGGCGATGGACTTGGCGTCGAGCAGCGTTTTGCGCAACGCATCGACGGTGCTGATATCGGGCTTGGGTTGCCCTGCGCGCACCACCATGCCGATGTAGGATTCGCCCAGCACGATCTTGCTGTCGGCGCGCACCAGTTTGTGCGCGATCAGAAAATCGCCGCCGGCGCCGTCCATGATGGTGACGTCGGCTTCCTCGCCGCGCGACAGCCGCGCCGGGATCGCTTCCGGCAAGTCGCCGAGCGAAGGTCCGCGAATGGTGATGAGATGATTGCCGGTGGCTTTTTCGTAAGCGGGGCCGAGATCCGAATAGACGTGGAAGAAGCCGGCCGAGATCATGACCTTGACGTCGGCGGCCTGCGCCGCGCCGGCGGCGAGCAGGAAGGTGAGAAGAGCGACGAGACGAAGCGCGGATCGCGGCATGATGTGAATCCCGGTGAACGGTGAAGGGCGCGGGAGCGTCCGCTGAAATTTAAGGGGCGTCTAGCGGGCGCGCTCAGCTTTGCTGCAGCGCGGGAGTGGCGCCGCCTCCCGCCTCGCGTCAGACGTCTACTTTAAGCGCCGCAATAAACGCTTCCTGCGGAATATCGACCTTGCCGAATTGCCGCATTTTCTTTTTGCCCTTTTTCTGCTTGTCGAGCAATTTGCGTTTGCGGGTGGCGTCGCCGCCGTAGCATTTGGCCGTCACGTCCTTGCGCAGGGCGCGCACGGTTTCGCGCGCGATGATCTTGCCGCCGATGGCGGCCTGGATCGGCACCTGGAACATATGCGGCGGGATCAGTTCTTTGAGCTTCTCGACCATGCCGCGGCCGCGCGTCTCGGCGCGTGTGCGGTGCACGAGCATCGAGAGCGCGTCCACCGGCTCGTCATTGACCAGGATCGACATTTTCACCAGATCGGCCGGCCGGTAATCGGTGAGGTGATAGTCGAACGAGGCATAGCCCTTCGACACTGACTTGAGCCGGTCGTAGAAATCGAACACCACTTCGTTGAGCGGCAGATCGTATTTCACCATGGCGCGCGAGCCGACATAAGTGAGCTCCTTCTGCGTGCCGCGCCGGTCCTGGCAGAGCTTGAGCACGGCGCCGAGATAATCGTCGGGCGTCAATATCGTCGCCTCGATCCACGGCTCCTCGATTTCCAAAATCTTCATCACGTCCGGCATGTCGACTGGATTGTGAATCTCGATATGCGAGCCGTCGCGCAGATTCATCTTGTAGATCACCGAAGGCGCGGTCGCGATCAGATCGAGATTGAATTCGCGCTCCAGCCGTTCCTGGATGATCTCAAGATGCAGCAAGCCGAGGAAGCCGCAGCGGAAGCCGAAGCCGAGCGCGGCGCTGGTTTCCATCTCATAACTAAAGCTGGCGTCGTTAAGCCGCAGCTTGCCCATGGCGGCGCGCAAGTCCTCGAACTGCGCCGCATCGACCGGAAACAATCCGCAGAACACGACCGGGATCGCCGGCTGGAAGCCGGGCAGCGGCTCGTCCACCGGATTGCGCTCGTCGGTGATGGTGTCGCCGACACGGGCGTCCGCCACCTGCTTGATCGAGGCGGTGAGCATGCCGATTTCGCCGGGGCCGAGTTCGTCAACGAGTAAAAGCTTGGGCGTGAACACGCCGGTGCGGTCCACTTCGTAAGCCGCGTCGATGCCGATCATGCGGATGCGCTGGCCTTTTTTCAGCACGCCATCGACGATGCGCACCAGCACCACGACGCCCAAATAAGAATCGTACCAGCTGTCGACGAGCAGCGCCTTGAGCGGCGCGTCACGGTCGCCTTTCGGCGGCGGCAGCCGCGTGACGATCGCTTCCAGCACGTCGGGCACGCCCTGGCCGGTCTTGGCCGAGATCATAATCGCGTCGGAAGCGTCCAGCCCGATCACGTCCTCGATCTGCTGCTTGATCTTTTCCGGTTCGGCCGCCGGCAGATCGACCTTGTTGAGCACCGGCACGATCTCATGGCCGGCGTCGAGCGCGTGATAGACATTGGCCAGCGTTTGCGCCTCGACGCCCTGGCTGGCATCCACCACCAACAGCGAACCCTCGCAGGCGGCGAGCGAGCGGTTGACCTCATAGGCGAAGTCGACATGGCCGGGCGTGTCGATCAGATTGAGGATGTAGTCCTTGCCGTCCTTGGCGCGGTATTTCAGGCGCACGGTCTGCGCCTTGATGGTAATGCCGCGCTCCTTCTCGATGTCCATCGAGTTCGAGGATTTGCTCGCGGCCCGCCATTTCGCGCGCATCGAGCCCGCCGGTCAGCCCGATGAGCCGGTCGGCCAGCGTCGATTTACCGTGATCGATATGCGCGACAATGGAGAAATTGCGGATGTTTTGGATCGGGACGGCCGTCATGGGGGCGAGATAACACTCGAATCCGGCACCATCAAGCGATGGGTGGCCTATCCCGCGCCACATGGACGAATTTCGCGCCCCATGCGATAGAGATCGGTCCGATGCAACATTTCCGCCACTTTCCATGGCCAGCCGCGCCGCCGGCCGCTTCCGCCACGCCTTGATGGATCCGGCGCAGCGCGAGGGCGCGGTGCTGCTGGCGCTCGCCTTCTATGTCGTGCTGTGGACGATCTACGGCACCATCGCCAAAGGCAGCCAGGGCCTGCACCCCGACATGACGGAACTGGTCGCCTGGTCGCGCGATCTTTCATTGGGCTATCTCAAGCATCCGCCGCTGGCGGCCTGGATCGTGCGCGGCTGGTTCGAGCTCATGCCGCTCACCGAGACGTCCTATTATCTGCTGGCCATGCTGATGCCGGCGATCGCGCTGTGGTTTTACTGGCGGGTCTCGGAGGATTTTCTCGATATCGAGAAACGCGTCGTGGGCCTCGCGCTGCTCACGCTGATACCCGTTTTTCAATTTTCATGCGTTGAAGTACAACGTCAACACCGTGCTGATGCCGCTATGGGCGGCGACCACGTTCTGGTTTTTGCGTTCCTATCGCACGCACAGCACGCTTTATGCGGCGCTGGCCGGCATCGCCGCCGCCGGCTGCATGCTTGGCAAATACTGGTCGGTGTTTCTGCTGGCGGGATTGTTCGTGGCCGCGTTGATCGATACGCGGCGCGGGCAATATTTCCGTTCCTGGGCGCCGTGGATCACCGCCGCCGTGGGCGCCGCCGTTCTGGCGCCGCATGTCTACTGGCTGGTGCACAATCATTTTGCGCCCTTCACTTATGCGCTTGGTGGTGCATGGCGAGAAGCCGTTGAGCGCGGCGCTATCAAGCGTCGTGGGTTATCTCGCGGGTTCGATCGGCTATGCGGCGATCCCGGTGATCATCGTGCTCGCGATGGCGTGGCCGGGCCCGGCTGCGCTCGGCGACATGATCTGGCCGGCCGAGCGTGACCGCAGACTGGCGGCGGCTGCGTTCTGGGCGGTTTTTCTGCTGCCGGTGATCGGCGCGCTGGCGGGCGGCGCCGAGATCACCTCGCTGTGGTCGATGCCGTGCTGGACGTTACTTCCGGTGCTGTTGTTGTCGCGGCCGGCGGTGCTGCTGATCGCGGCCGACACGCGCCGCCTGTTGATCGCTGCCGTGGTGGTGCCGCTCGTCATGCTGATCGCCGCGCCGCTGTTTGCTATACAGGTTTTCCGGGCCGGCCCTTCGCCTGCTAGCGCGCAGGCGCAATTACTGGCGGGCGAGGTCGAGCACGAATGGCATAAGTGTGACGCATCGCCCATTGCGCTTTGTCGGCGGCGACACCGATCTGGCTTATGGCGTCGTCACTTACGCCGCCGACCGGTCGCGCGCCTTGCCGGGCATGGCGCAGCCTGACGCCAGTGAGCTGGCGCGCGACGGCATGGCGCTGGTGTGTTTTGCGCAAGATGACGGATGCGTGAAAGCGGCGCAGGCGCGCTCGCCCGATGGCCGCCGCGTCGAGGCCGATATCGTGCGCAATTATCTCGGCATGCCCGGCAAGCCGCAAAACTATACGATCTTCATCGTGGCGCCGAAAAATTAATACCGATAATGATCGCTCTTGAACGGGCCCGCCTGCGGCACGCCGATATAATCGGCCTGGTCCTTGCGCAGTTCGGTCAGCTTCACGCCGATTTTGGCCAGATGCAGCCGCGCGACTTTTTCGTCGAGCGACTTCGGCAGCACATAGACTTCCTTCTTGTACTTGCCGTCCTTGTTGTTGGCCCACAATTCGATCTGCGCCAGCGTCTGGTTGGTGAATGACGCCGACATCACGAACGAGGGGTGTCCCATGGCGTTGCCCAGGTTCACCAGCCGGCCTTCCGACAACAGAATGATGCGGTGCTTGTCCGGGAAGGTGATCTCATCGACCTGCGGCTTGATGTTGTCCCATTTCAGGTTCTTGAGGTGCGCAATTTGGATTTCGTTGTCGAAATGGCCGATGTTGCACACAATGGCGCGATCTTTCATCGCGCGCATGTGCTCGATGGTGATGATGTCCTTGTTGCCGGTAGCGGTGACGAAGATGTCGGCGATTGGCGCGGCATCTTCCATGGTCACGACCTGATAGCCTTCCATCGCGGCCTGCAGCGCGCAGATCGGATCGACTTCCGACACCATGACGCGGCAGCCGGCCTGGCGCAGTGACGCGGCCGAGCCTTTGCCGACATCGCCGAAGCCCGCGACCATCGCGACTTTGCCCGACATCATCACGTCGGTGCCGCGGCGAATGCCGTCGACCAGCGATTCACGGCAGCCGTAGAGATTGTCGAATTTCGACTTGGTGACGCTGTCATTGACGTTGATCGCCGGGAACAGCAGCGTGCCGGTCTTCTGCATGTCGTAGAGCCGGTGCACGCCGGTGGTGGTTTCTTCGGAGACGCCTTTGATGTTCTTAGCGAGCTCGGCAAAATAGCCCTTCGGCTTTTCCTTCAAGATGCGCTTGATCAGCGCGTAGAACACTTCTTCCTCTTCGGAATTGTGCTGGTCGAGGAATACGGTGTCGCCGTTCTCGGCGCGCAGGCCCTGATGCACGAACATGGTGGCATCGCCGCCGTCGTCGAGGATCATGTTGGGCGTGCCGCCGCCGTGCCATTCGAACAGCTTGGCGGTGTAGTCCCAGTAATCCTTCAGGCTCTCGCCCTTGATCGCGAACACCGGAACGCCAGCGGCGGCAATCGCCGCGGCGGCATGGTCCTGCGTCGAATAGATGTTGCACGACACCCATCGCACATCGGCGCCGAGCGCGACCAGCGTCTCAATGAGCACCGCGGTCTGGATCGTCATGTGCAGCGAGCCGGCGATGCGCGCGCCCTTCAACGGCTGCTTGGGGCCGTACTCTTCGCGCGTCTGCATCAGGCCAGGCATCTCGGTTTCGGCGATCGAGATTTCCTTGCGGCCGAATTCGGCGAGCTTGATGTCCTTGACGATGTAATCGGTGGCGGGCGGCTTGGCGTGAGCGGTCATGACGATCCTATGCAACAGACAAAATAAGGATGAAGGGGCTGGCCGTGCCTATAACAGGGCTAAGCCGGACCCGCAACGCATATATAAGGATTTCTTTATGTAGCGGCGGGAAGAAAACCTATTCTTCTTCGCCGAATTTGCCCGACACCAGCGCGACCAGCGCGTCCACGGCGGGGGCGGCTTCCTTGCCGGTCGCCTGGATGGAGATGGTGGTGTGGGTGGCCGCGCCCAGCATCATCAGGCCCATGATCGATGTGCCGCCGACGGTTTCATGACCGCGAGTCACGATAATGGCGGCGTCGAATTGCTCGGCCATCATCACAAATTTCGCCGAGGCGCGGGCGTGCAGGCCTTTTTTATTGACGATCTCGACTTCGCGTATCACGGGCACGCCGTATTCGGCAGGGGCTTTGCCGTCCGCTTGAGCGGGGCCGGTCATTTCCCGTTGAGCACCCGGCTCGCGATTGTGCAGTATTTGCGCCCGGCTTCCTGGGCCGCGGAAACCGCGTCTTCGAGCGGGCAGGTTTCCCGCACCTTGGCGAGCTTGATCAACATTGGGAGGTTGATCCCGGCCAGTACCTCAACCTTGGGCTGGCTCATCACAGAAATGGCGAGATTTGACGGGGTGCCTCCGAACATGTCGGTCAGGATGGCGACGCCTTCGCCCGAGTCCACCCGCTTGACCGCGTCGAGGATATTTTTACGGCACTGTTCGACGTCGTCGTCGGGGCCGATGGTGATCGCCTCGATCTGTCGCTGGGGCCCAACTACGTGCTCCAGCGCCGAGCGGAACTCAATCGCGAGCCGCCCATGAGTTACTAAAACGAGGCCGATCATCCCGCACTCCTCGCGGGCGCTTCGCTGCACCGCACGATTGGGGCCGCATTCAGGCCCATCCGAGGCCCCATTGCAAGGGCTCTCGTCGCTATATAGGCGCTCTGTTGCACTGCGGAAAGGCGGGGCCAAAGGAGGGCTCTTTTGTCCGTTTTCAGCGAGGGTCGATCCTAGGCCCTTGTTGGTTAATTTTTCCAGCAGGATCGAGGGCCGGGGGGTAGCCCAAGACGGGTGCCAAGGTCAAATTACGCTTTGGACAGTTCGCAAGGCCGCCAACACCAAAGGCAGCCCGTCCATGCCGGCTCCGATCGCCAGGCGGGGCAGAATAATCCCGGATATCGTGGTGGTTTCGGCGGTTGTAGCCGGAATCCGGTCGGCATCTTCGGCCGCCAGATCGACCACCAGGCCTACCGCCGCCAGGGGTTCGAATGCCACCCGCCGGATACCGAGGCCATAAATTTCGATAATGCCGGCCAGCGCCGGGGCCGGCCGGACCAACAACCGGCCGTTGCGGGCTTCGACGATGGCGCGGTCGTCAATCACCAAACGGGAAAACCGCAGGCCACTTTGCAGCAGATCCCACGCCAGCCGCGATTTGCCCGCGCCAGACGGGCCGCGGATCAGCACGGCCTTGGCGCCTACCAGAACGGCGCAGGCGTGGACGGTAGGCATGTCGGCCGCCATCACATCGCCGGCAGGCGGACGATGAAGCGGGCGCCGAGCACACGCGGCAATTCGCCCGGGTGCGCAACGCCCATGCGGTTCTCGACGCGGATCGAGCCGCCATGGGCTTCGACGATCTGCTTGGTGATGGAGAGGCCCAGTCCAGAATTCTGTCCGAAGCCCTGCTCGGGCCGGTCGGTATAGAAGCGCTCGAAAATCCTATCCAGGGCTTCGGGCCGGATGCCGGGACCGTCGTCATCGACGAGGATTTCGATTTCGTTCTTCAGGCGGCGGCAGGTGATGCGCACGCTGGCGCCGGGCGGCGAGAACGAGCGGGCATTGTCCACCAGATTGCTGACCACCTGGCCCAGCCGCGAGTTGTGGCCCGGCACCTGGAAATCGCGCGGCGCGCCGCCCTCGAAGGTGAGCTTCACCTTCACATCGTCGGTGTGAATCTCGTTGGCGGCCGCAACCAGCGCGTCGAGCAGTTTCGCCAGTTCGACGGTGGCCACTTCCTGGCGTTGCAATTCGGCGTCGAGCCGGCTGGCGTCGGAAATATCCGAGATCAGCCGGTCGAGCCGTTTCACGTCGTGCTCGATGACGTCGAGCAGGCGCTTGCGGTTGGCATCGGTCTTGGCCATCGGCAGCGTTTCCACCGCCGAGCGCAGCGAGGTGAGCGGATTGCGCAATTCATGCGCCACGTCAGCGGCGAAACTCTCGATTGCCTCGATGCGGCTATAGAGCGCGCCAGTCATGTCGCGGAGCGCGCCCGACAAATGGCCGATCTCGTCCTTGCGGCGGGTGAAATCCGGAATCTCGACGCGGGTGCGGATGCGGCGGCGCACGCGCTCGGCGCCTTCGGCCAGCCGGCGCACCGGGCCGGCGATGGTGCCGGCCAGCAGCATCGAGAGCACGATCATGACAGCGGCGGCGACCAGAAACACTTTGACGATGGCGAGCCGTTCGGCTTCCACCATGTCGTCGATGTCGGCGCCTTGCGTCGAGAGCATCAGCACGCCGCGCACGGCGCGGAAGCGCTGCACCGGCACGGCGACCGACACGATCACCTCGCCGCGGTCGTTGACCCGCACCATGCTGGCATGCTGGCCGTTGAGCGCCTGATCGACTTCGGAATAGCCCTTGCCGTTTTCCGGTCCAAGTTCCTTGTAAAGCGGCAGGTCGCCGCGCCCGAGCCAGCGGCGCACGGCATTAAAGGAGCGCTCGGCAATGCCAGGCTTTTCGGCGTCGGGCGCCGGCAGATCGAAACGCAGCACATCGCCGCGGCCGTAGAGATTGCGGCTGTCGAGAATCAGCACGCCGTCGCGGTCATAGATGCGCGCGCGCGTTTTGGTCGGCGAGACCAGACGGCGCAATACCGGTGCGACGCGCTCCGGATTGATCGGAAATTCGATGCCGGAGAGGGTGTCGTCGGACGGCCCATAGCTCTGGCCGGCTTGCAATTCCAAAAGCCGATCGGGATCGATGGTGATCGAGTCGGTTTCCACCGTGGCGGAGGCGGCGATGGCGCCGGCGATGATCTCGCTCTGCACCAGCAGGCTTTGTACGCGTGCGTCGATCAGGCCGGCGCGGAATTGCGAGAGATAGAGCACGCCCGACAACAGCGCGATCAGGCCGGCGAGATTGAGAAAGACGATGCGGCGGGTGAGGCTGGAGAAAACCAGCGAAACGAAAAACGACCAAGCCGAACGGGCAATTCCCCGAATGGCGCCAAAGCGCGGGGGCGCGCGCTCCATGGCCTGACGCCCGGCGTCGTGGCCTTCGGCCTGCGCTTTCTGTGCTTCAAGTTCCGCGGTTCGATCGAGCACGTCGTTTAATCCAGCCCGGTTGATCGCCCCTTTGGACTTTACTCCATTCCGCTCATTCCCGCACCCGCCTGCGCGGGTGCAGGCTCCAGCGGGAATCCAGGGGCGGCAAACTACGCAGGTTCCAGCACTGGGTCCCCGCTTTGGCGGGGACGAACGGCTAGACGGTCATTACGCTTCCTTGAAACGGTAACCGACGCCGTAGAGCGTCTCGATCATCTCGAAGTCGTCGTCGACGACCTTGAACTTCTTGCGCAGGCGCTTGATGTGGCTATCGATGGTGCGGTCGTCGACATAGACTTGGTCGTCATAGGCGGCGTCCATCAACGCGTTGCGGCTTTTTACCACGCCGGGGCGGGTGGCGAGCGCCTGCAAGATGAGGAACTCGGTGACCGTAAGGGTGACCGGATCGTTCTTCCAGGTGCAGGTGTGGCGCTCCGGGTCCATGCGAAGCTGGCCGCGCTCGAGCGCCTTGGCGTCGTTTTCCTTTGTCGTCAGTGCCGGGTCTTTCGGACTGGCGCGGCGCAACACGGCCTTGACGCGCTCGACCAGCAGGCGCTGCGAAAACGGTTTGCGGATGAAATCGTCGGCGCCCATTTTGAGGCCGAACATTTCGTCGATTTCCTCGTCCTTGGAGGTGAGGAAAATCACCGGCATGTCCGATTTCTGCCGCAGCCGGCGCAATGTCTCCATGCCGTCCATGCGCGGCATCTTGATGTCGAGAATGGCGAGGTCGGGCGGCGAGGTTTTGAAGCCATCGAGGGCGGAGGCGCCGTCGGTATAGGTCATGATCCGGTAGCCCTCGGCTTCGAGAGCCATCGAAACGGACGTAAGGATATTGCGGTCGTCGTCGACGAGAGCGATTGTTGGCATGGAGCCCCTTTGAAGTCGTCGCTTTGGTCTTTGGCTGACGTTGCCCGCGTGTTTTGAAGCCCAGAAACGGGGTTCGAAATGTGGCCTCTTTGCATCAACTATGTGATTCTGTAGCGAAATCAACCCCAAAGCGCGAAACTCATCAAATGAAGCCCGATATCGCCTTCAATGCACCGATTGCCGCCAAGAAACTGCTGCGCGAGGGGCGATCCGGCGCGCTGGCGACGCTCATGCCGGGTTCGGGCGATCCTTATTGTTCGCTGGTCAATGTTGCGACCGCGGCCGATGGCGCGCCGCTGATGCTGCTCTCGACATTAGCGTTGCATACCAAGAACTTGCGCGCCGACAAGCGCGCCTCGCTGATGCTGGACGAGCGCAATTATTTCAAGATTTTGGACGGCGATCCGCTCGAAGGCGCGCGGGTCATGTTGATGGGAGAGGTGACCGAGGAGGGCTCTTCTTCTGCCCGAACAGCCTATCTTCGGCGCCATCCCGAAGCCGAACAGTTCGTGTTCTTCAAAGACTTCTCATTCTACCGGATGAATATCGAACGCGCGCATCTGGTGGCAGGCTTCGGGCGCATCGTCGATCTTAAACCGGCGGATCTGCTCACCGACGTGTCGGATGCCGGCGCGCTGCTCGAGGCGCAAGCCTCAGCGATCGAGCATATGAATGCCGACCACGCCGAGGCGTGCCGGTTCTATGCCACCAAATTGCTCGGCGCGCCGGACGGCGACTGGCGCTGCGCCGGCATCGATCCCGAAGGTATCGAATTGCAAAATGGCCGCATGGCGCTGCGGCTGTTTTTCCCCACGCGCGTCACGGCGCCCGGCCCGCTGCGCGCGGTATTGAAGCAACTGGCCGACGAGGCGCGTGCAAAATAGTTAATCCCATGCCGCGCTTGGCACATTAAGCACTCATGCAAGTTCCACGGCGTTATTGTTGCAGCGCAATGGCTTGCGCCAATTCTGCATGGCATTTGGTCTTGGCAATCCGCCGCGTTCGTGATTATGGTCGCGCGCTTTCAGGCGAGGGGCTAGACTAACGTCTATAGCCGCATAAGGCCTAACGGCCGTATCGGGCCTCACGACCCATGAGGTTGTGGCGGGTAAGCGGCCGCTGTTCGGGAGGATTTCGCGTGCAAGAGACCGGTATTCGGAACGGCGCCTATGGCGCCGACAAATTCGGCTTTAAGGGGCTCGACGCAGTCCACTGGAATCTGACCGAACCGGCGCTCTACGAGCATGCGATTGCCAACGGCGAGGCCTCGCTGGTCGAAGGTGGCGCGCTCTGTGCCGAGACCGGCCACCACACCGGCCGCTCCCCTAAGGACAAGCATACCGTCGTCGACGACCTGACGCGCGATTCCGTGTGGTGGGACGGCAACCGCAAAATGTCGAAGGAGAATTTCGACAATCTGCTGGCCGACTTCCAGGCGCATATGCAGGGCAAGAAACTATTCGCGCAGGACCTCTACGGCGGCGCCGATCCGGCCTACCGCATCAAGGTGCGCGTGTTCACCCAGCTCGCCTGGCATTCGCTGTTCATCCGCCAATTGCTGATCCGGCCCGAGCGTTCCGAACTCGCCGGTTTCGTTCCCGAACTCACCATCGTCGATCTGCCCTCGTTCAAGCCGGACGCCAAGCGTCACGGCGGACGCGAAGGCTCCGACACCATGGTGGCGATCGATTTCACCCGCAAGATCGTGCTGATCTGCGGCAGTTCTTACGCCGGCGAAATGAAGAAGTCGGTATTCACCACGCTCAATTTCTATCTGCCGGCGCAGAATGTCGTGCCGATGCATTGCTCGGCCAATGTCGGGCCGGATGGCGACAGCGCGCTGTTCTTCGGCCTGTCAGGCACCGGCAAGACCACGCTGTCGGCCGATCCCAGCCGCACTTTGATCGGCGACGACGAGCATGGCTGGGGTCCGCAGGGCATCTTCAATTTCGAGGGCGGCTGCTACGCCAAGACCATCAAGCTGTCGCGCGAGGCCGAGCCCGAGATTTACGACGCCACGCTGCGCTTCGGCTCGGTGCTGGAAAATGTCGCGTTCGATCCCGACACGCGCAAATGCGATTTCGACGACGACAGCAAGACCGAGAATACGCGCTCGGCCTATCCGCTCGAATTTCATTCCGAATGCCTCGCGCACCGGCCGCGCCGGCCATCCCAAGAACATCATCTTCCTCACCGCCGACGCCTTCGGCGTGATGCCGCCGATCGCCAAGCTTTCGGCGACGCAAGCGATGTATCACTTTCTCTCGGGCTATACCGCCAAGGTTGCCGGCACCGAGAAGGGACTGGTTGGCGTCGAGCCGGAATTCTCGACTTGCTTCGGCGCGCCGTTCCTGCCGCGCGATCCGTCGGTCTATGCTGACTTGCTGCGCCACTATATCAACCAGCACGGTGCCGATGTCTGGCTGGTCAATTCGGGCTGGACCGGCGGCATTTACGGCGTCGGCCGGCGCATGCCGATCAAGGCGACGCGCACGCTATTGACCGCGGCGCTCAACGGCTCGCTGAATAATGCCGACTTCCGCACCGATCCTTATTTCGGTTTCGCGGTGCCGACGTCGGTGCCGGGCGTCGAGCCGCATTTGTTGAACCCGTTCAAGACCTGGAAGGACAAGGCCGAGTTCGACAAGACCGCGCGCGGCCTGGTCGGCATGTTCCAGAAGAATTTCTTGAAGTTCGAAAGCCACGTCACCGCGGACATCAAGGCGGCGGCGCCGGAAGTACGCATCGCGGCGGAGTAGTTTTCGAGCGGCGCATGAATTAAAAAGGGCGGCCCATGCGGCCGCCTTTTTGTTTTAGAGATTGCCGGTTTTCTCGTGCGCCGGGTTACGTCCGCCGCTACTTTAGTTTTTCCTGAACCAGAAGCATTTCCTTGAGCGTGCCCTGGCTCAGCAAGCCGCGCTCCTGCTCAGGCTTGGGCTCCGAATTGTCGATGGCGGAAAACTCGCCCGGGTGAGGGTCGTTTGCGGGCGCCGGTTGCCCCAGCCCGAAACTTTCGCCGATTTCCTCGGTGTCGCTGGAATCTTTAACCGAACTGCCGGCTCGTATTCGGTAGCCGCTAAGACTCTTTCGCCGCTCCAATTTCTTTGGCTTGGGCGGCGGGAGATAGGCGAGCGGCGGCAGCTGCACGTGATGGCGCGACATGGCTAATCTCGTTGGCCCCTGCGATGACGAAGCAAGAGACGGGCCACGAAAAGCCGTTGAAAATAGGCCGGCCGGCGTTGCGCGGTTTGCCGTGTCGGCATTATTTGCCGGGCAATGCGGCGCAAAGCGACTTTCGACGCTGAGCCGAAGCTATAAGGCTTCGCCGGGTTGTCGACCAGAATGCGTTTGCGTAATGCAGTGTCGGGCGGCGCTACCTCGCCCGAAATGGCGCTGTTCACGGATTTTGGGCGACTAAGGTGGGCGAGATCCGGCGGAGAATATCAATAAAAAAGGCGGCCCAGTGCGGCCGCCTTTTTTAGATTGCGTGCAAGCGTTCAGTTGGCTTGCGCCAAGGCGCCGCCGATGCGATCGAAGCGCGCCTTCTGTTCGTTCGAGAGCGAAGCGTAGAAGCTGCTGAGCGCGGGCTTGACCGTATTGGCCGCTTCGATCATGGCCTTGAGCCGCGTTTCCATGGCATCGAGCCGGCCCGGAGGCGTGAGCGGCGTTTGATCGGGGCACGCGGCCTGCAAGATCGACACTGCGTTGCCGGTCGCGTCCTCGAGATCCTTGAGCTGGGCTTCCTGTGCGTCGGTTGGCTTGACCGCATCTTCGATCTTTTCCATCGGCAGATTGGTCAGGCCGGGCTTTTGCTGCTTGCAGCTATTGTCGGCCGTGGCCGTGGCCGAGCCGGTGGTCTCGGCCGGAATGCTCGCGGTCTTCGCGGGCTTGGGACCGATCTGGTTGAAGCGCTCCTTCTGCTCGTCGCTCAAGGAATTGTAGAACTTGTCGAGCGCGGGCTTAACGGTTTCCACGGCCGAGAGCGTCGCACCGAGACGCGTGGTCATGGCGACAAGGCGGCCCGGCGGCGTCAACGGAAACGCGTTCTCCGACGGGCAGGACGCCTTGAACCCGGCCGCGGCTTTCGCACCGGCATCTTTTACGTCAACGAGCAATTGTTTCTGATCGGCGTTCAAGCCGACCTTTGACTGGATCTCGGCGGTCGGCCAGGCGGTGACGCCATTGCCGGGTTGCTTGCACAATTCCTGCACCGACGCATAGCTCGCTTGCGGCGCGGAATGCCCGACCGGTCCGGAGTTGACATAGACCGGCGGCGGGCCTTCCTCGCCCCAGAACACGCCGTCGAAGAAGTCGTCATAGGCATAGGCGAAGTAGCCGTCGTCATAGCCGCCCGGCCAGAAGGCGTAATCGAAAATGTCGGAATAGGCGTAAGGCCAGAATACTGGGCCGTACCACGGCACGAAGCCGGCGCGTTCGCCGTGCTGCCAAGCCTGGCCGGCGGCGTAATGCGACCAGCGCCCGCTCGGGGCATTGGCATTGGCGGCAAACGGCGCGGCGAAGCGGCCTTGCTGCGCCGCCTGTACCGTCACGCGCGGCTGGCCATTGCGGCGCGGCCCGCGCAATTGCGCGTTATTTTGGACGGCGGCATTGGGCTGCGCCTGCAAGGTCGTGCGGGCATTCGGTGTCGCTACTCCCTGCGCGCGCTGGACGCGGGCGCGCTGGATTTCCTGGCGCTTGGCGGCGCGCTGCGGAGCGGGCGTGGCGCGCAAGGCGCGGTTTTCGCGAAGACGCAGTGTGTGCTCCTGGCGCTGGGCCTGTCTGGTTTGCACCGCCGCCGCCGGCCGGTTGACCGTCGCTTGCGAATTCACATGCGCTGTGGGTTGCGCAACATGTTGGACGCGGCTCGGCGTTGCCGCGCGCTGAATATTATGCGGCACGGCCGCTCGCTGCGGCGTGAAATGCGGCGCGGCCCGCTGCGCGTTGAAATTGCGGCGCGGCGCGCGGTGCGCTGATACGGGGTGCGGCTACGCGCGCGGGTGCTGCCCTTGCTGGAGCAGCCGCCGCTGGAGCCTCCGCCCTTTCCGGCTTCTTTGCCTCGTCCGCACCGGCGTTCAAAGGCATGGCGACCGTGGCCAACAGCAACAAGGCTGCAAAACCTTTGGCCGCAAATTTTCCACTGGAATAGCTCAGCATAATGCAAATCCTTCACCAGCCCGTTTAGTTTCCCGGGCTGTCAACGATTTAACGGCGGCAAAGGTTGCTTCCTTCGGTAAATAGAAATGGATCGAGAATTCGTGATCGAAAATGAATGTTTGGTAATTTGGCGCTTCGCAGCGCAATAAAAAACGCCGCCGGAAAATACCGGCGGCGCTGGATTTTTCGAAAACCTATTGTACGACGCGTTTCAGGGTTTGGCGCCACTGGTACGGGCGCCGCCCAGGCGCTCGAGCAATTCGACGGTCGGATAGGAATCCGCCGGCAGGCCGAGTTTCATCTGCGCCTGTTTGACCGCGGCGCGCGTGCCGGCGCCGAACTTGCCGTCAACTTCGCCGACGCCTTCATAGCCTTTGGCGATCAGCGCGCGTTGCAAGCTCGTCATCTGTTCGGATGTCAGCGGCACGATGTTGGCGGCGCCGGAACGGTTAAAGGCCGGCGCGCCGGCGATGCGCGTGGCGAAATAGGCGACCGTGGTGGAATAGACATAGGCCGAATTCCAGCCGAGGAACGCCTTGAAATTCGGATAGGCCAGGAAGGCCGGGCCGTGCCGGCCCATCGGCAGGATCATGGAGGCCGGCAGATCGCCGGACGGCAGCGAACCGTAAGCGGGCTTCACGCCCCATGAAACCCATTTCGAAACCGGATGCTGGATGGTGAGGTCGGCCTGATCCCAGGGCAATTTCTCCGGCACGATCACTTCCTGCAGCCAAGGCTGGCCGCGCTGCCAGCCGAGGCTGACCAGGAAGTTGGCGCCCGAGGCCATGGTGTCGGGGATGCTGTGGATCAGATCGCGGCGGCCGTCGCCGTCGAAGTCGACGCCGCTCTTGAGATAATCGGAGGCGGTGAATTGCAAGCCGCCGAATTCGCCGGCCCAGTCGCCGATCATCTCATCGACGCTCTGGTCGCCGCGCTCGATGATGCGCAGCGCGTCGAACAATTGCGTGCGGAAGAAATCGGGACGGCGGCAGTCATAGGCCAGCGTCGCGATCGCGCTGAGGATTTTGTAATTGCCGAAATTGGCGCCGAAGTCGCTTTCCAGGCCCCAGAAGGCGACCAGCACCGGCGCCGGCACGCCGTATTTTTTCTCGATCTTGGCGAACAGTTCGGCGTGCTGCTTGATCTTGGCCTGGCCGTTGGGAATGCGCGGGCCGCCGACCATGCGGTCGGAGAATTGGATGAAGGTCTGTTGGAATACCGACTGGCCGTGGTCGCGCTTGATGATGGCGGGATCGAGCGTCATCTGCGGCGAGGCCTCGGCGATCACCTTGGCCGAAATGCCTTGCGCCAGCGCTTCTTTCTTGAAAGCGGCGAGCCATTGCTCATAGCTGCCATTGGTGTTTTGACAGGTGGCGGCCAGCGCAGGTCCGGCGAATAACGCGCCGGCCAGAACAAGCGCCAATTTCAATGTGCCTTTGGCCGGTTTGCGCATCGGTTAATCCACGGGTTGGACGAATTACAGGCCAAATCTGCCTAATGGCGGGCCCGGGTCAAGGACGATCCCGGATAAGCGTTAAGACCGATTCTTGTGCAAATGATGGTCTAAACCGGATTGTCATTGCCGGGCTTGACCCGGCAATCCATCCGCTCGAATAGAGAGTTTGGTTAAGGCCTTGCGGTTGCCGGCTATCTCGAAAGCTGAGCGCGGCGGCGCTCGTCGTCGCGCACGCGGTCGCTGACATGCGTGATGGTAGCGGCGGTCACTTCGCCGGCGCCGGGATTGGGCGGCATGATTTTCACTTCGGATAGTTTGTCGCGCGCGGATTTCGGGATGCCGCGATAATTGTCGACCGGCGTGAAGTCGGCGACATTGTTTTTCGAGCCGGTGAAGGCGGCGAGCCCGCTCTTGGTCGCGACCACATCGCCGGGGCGCAGCGTCGGGTCGTCGTCGATATCCATGCGCGCCAGGCCAAATTGATCGTGGCCGTTACAGGTGCAGCCGGCGACCAATTGCTGGCGATAGACGAAGGCGTTTTCCGTGTCGGAATAGCGGCTGCCGTCGCCCGCCACGCTGTCGTCGATTGTTCCGCCGGAATAGACCTTGGTTTGGCTGGCCGGGCAGAAGGCATGGCAGCTTTCGGCCGCGCTCATGCCGGCATGCGCCTGTACCGGAAAGAAATGGCCGTCGCAGCTGCGCACGCAAAAGCCATGCGCCGGCGCGCTATCGGCCCGTTGCGGTTCACGATTGACGCGATTGGCGGGATTTGAAAACGGATCGGCGAAGGCGCTGATATCGACCGGCGCGCGGGGCGCCTCGACCGCCTGGCGCAAGCCGCTGAATATGCGCTCGAACAGGTCTTGCGCGGAAGCTGGCGCGGCCAGGCCAAAGGTCAGCAGCCCGAGGCTGAAAACGCCGAATGCCGCATTTTTGCAGCCGAACCCAAACATGGCGAAAATCCCGCTGTTGTGCCCGTCCCACGGACACCGCGCGAGGCGGCACAGCAACCCAACGCCCGGCCGGCCCAAAGGTTGCGGCCGATTGGGGACTGGATTTTCGCGTCAGAAGTAACGCCACCAAATATAGACATGGCAGATCGCCACCGAGACCAGCATCATCGGAAATGCGTAGAGCGTATAGGTGATGAAACTGAACGGTACTTTGTTGCGTTCGCCGATGCCGGCAACCGTCAGATTGGCCGAGGCGCCGATCAGCGTGCCATTGCCGCCCAGGCAGGCGCCGAGCGACAGGCACCACCATAACGGCTGGATGTGATCGGCGCCGCCGAAGGCGGGCGCCATGTTCTTGATCAGCGGGATCATGGTGGCGACGAAGGGGATATTGTCCACGATCGCCGAGAGCACCGCCGACGCCCACAAAATAGCGTAGCCGGCATGCGCCATGTTACCGCCGGTGGCCGCCACCAATTTGTTGGCGAGCAGCGTGAGCAGCCCGCCGACATCGACGCCGTGCACCACGACGAACAGGCCGATGAAGAAGAAGATGGTGATCCATTCCACGTCGCCGAAGGTCTGGTGAATATTGTGCGCGGCTTTTTCGGAATGATGCACCCAGTTGTCGAGCAGCATCAAAATAGCGGCGCCCAGCATGGCGATGGTGGCGGGCTCGAGATGCAGCGGGCGTGCCAGCACGAAGGCGACCATCACGATGGTAAGGACGACGAGCGACTGCTTAAGCAGCAGCCAGTCCAGGATCGATTTGGCCGGGTCCATCTTCATGACCCGCGCCTCGGCGGTTGCCGAGGCTTTGAGGTCCTTGCCCCAGAGGAAATGGATGATCGTCGCCTGTACGAACCATCACGATGATGATCACCGGCGTGAGGTGAAAGACGAAATCGTTGAACGTAAGACCAACCTGCGATCCAATCAGGATATTGGGCGGATCGCCGATCAGCGTGGCGGTGCCGCCGATATTGGAGGCGAAGATTTCCGCGAACAAATAAGGATAGGCCGGCACTTTCAGCGTCGTGCAAATCGCCAGCGTGACCGGAACGATGAGCAGCACCGTGGTCACGTTGTCGAGAAATGCCGAGAGAACCGCGGTGGTGATCTGCAGAATGAACAAGATGCCGGCCGGATGCGCCTTGGCGGCCTTGGCCGACCATATGGCGAGATATTGGAACATGCCGGAGCGGCGCGAGATCGAGACCAGGATCATCATGCCGGTCAGCAGGCCGATGGTGTTCCAGTCGATGCCTTTGATGGCTTCGTTTTGATCGAGCACGCCGACCACGATCATCACGCTGGCGCCAACCAGCGCGATGATCGCGCGGTTGACCTTTTCCGACATGATGCTGGCGTAGGTGACGGCCAGGATGCAGGTCGACACCCACATCGGATTGAATCCGAAATAAACCTCAGACGCCGCGTGTGCGGTCATTATTGAGTCTCCCCCTGCGGGCGCGCGGCCTTGGTCGGCCTTGTGCACCCATCCCCGAATTCGCGCAGTGTGCCACGAAAGCGAGCCGCTGCCAAAACCCGCAGCCGGTAGACTAGGGTCCGCCGACGGAAATGACGGTGAGCAGGGCGAACACCGGTAGCAGCACCGCGAATGACCACGCCATATAACCAAAGAAGCTCGGCATTTTCACGCCACGCTCGGTGGCGATGGCATAGACCATGAAATTGGGCGCGTTGCCGACATAAG
The DNA here is from genome assembly GCA_963807665.1 of uncultured Alphaproteobacteria bacterium. Classification (GTDB taxonomy): domain Bacteria; phylum Pseudomonadota; class Alphaproteobacteria; order Rhizobiales; family Xanthobacteraceae; genus Pseudolabrys. The sequence goes on from CAWEDE010000013.1 coordinate 106,371, forward strand.
TGAGCGCGCCCATATAGACCGCGCCCATGGAAATCGCGGCCAGCGTCGCGCTCAGTTTGCCCATCAGCACAGCGGCGTCGCCGCCGGCGAGCTGGAAGAACACCAAGATAGGTCGGCGCATTGTCGAGGAAAGCCGACAACAGGCCGGTAAGCCAAAAATAGGCCTCCTCATGCGGGCTGCCGTCTTTTTCGGTGACCGCGCGCAACAGCCACGCGAACGAGCCGTCATGGCCGGCATGCAGCATTTCCAGCACCGGAATGATGCAGATGAAAATGCCGGCGAACAGCTTGGCGACTTCGACAATCGGCTCCCAGGTGAAATCATTGGCCTTGCGGTGCTCTTTCGGCGTGAGCCAGAGCGAGAGCAAGGCAATCACGACCAGCGCGCCGTCGCGCACCAGATTTTGCAATTCAATGGCGGTGCCGTCGATCGTGATATTGATACCGGGTTTCCAGGCCGCCGACATCAAGATGGCCGCGATGATGCCGGCAATCAGCGGCAGGTTGACCAGTCCGTGCAGTCTGATCGGCGCGGATTTAGCCGGTTTGGATTTCGGCTCGCCGCGCGCGATCCAAAAATCCAGCGCGACGAAAACCGCCAGCACCAGTACGGCGGCGATGGAGGTTTCAATCGCCAGATGCGTAGTGGTCCAGAAAAAATCGACGCCGCGCAGGAAGCCGACGAACAGCGGCGGGTCGCCGAGCGGCGACAGCGCGCCGCCGATATTGGCAACCAGGAAAATAAAGAACACCACGACATGCGCGTTGCGCGCGCGCGACGCGTTGGCGCGGATCAGGGGCCGCACCAGGATCATGGCGGCGCCGGTGGTGCCGACCAGGCTCGCCATCGAGGTGCCGAGCGCCAGGATCGCGGCATTTACCCAAGGCGTGCCGCGCAGGCCGCCGGAAACATGAATGCCGCCGGCCACCACATAGAGCGCGAACAGCAAAATGATGAAGCTCATATATTCCGCGAGCAAGGCATGCAGCAGGCCGGCCAGCGCGCCGGCGGGTCCGAATACGATGGCGAGCGGCGCCAGCGTCAGCAGTACCCAGGCTGCGGCGATCTTGCCGTAGTGCCGGTGCCAGAACTTCGCAAACAGCAGCGGGCCGGTGGCGATACTCAGCAGAATGCCGGCGAAGGGCAGCGCCCAATACCAGCCCATGGCGGCGCCATCGAGCGCGGGCGCGGCGTGCGCGGCGCTCGGCATAAGGATGGCGGCGAGGGTAATGATGAGACGGGACATCCGCGCGTTTGTTGCTGTCATGCCTGGCCTTGTGCCGGGCATCCATGACTTAAACAAGACGTGGATGGCCGGGACAAGCCCGGCCATGACAAATGAGAGGCTGGCGTTGAAACCGATCCGACGGTAAGGGAAGGCGGTATTTCCACCCCGAGATACTCCATGCGTATCACCGGCATCGCCGACATCGTCGTTCCGATCTCGTCCAAAATCGCCAACGCCTATATCGATTTCTCGCAGATGACCGCGAGCGTGGTGGCGATCTTCACCGACGCGGTGCGCGACGGCAAACCCGTGGTCGGCTTCGGCTTCAATTCGAACGGCCGCTATGCCCCGCAAGGCTTGCTGCGCGAGCGGTTCATTCCGCGGCTGCGCGACGCCAAGGACATTGAGGACGCGCGCGGCCTCATCGATCCGGCCAAGGCCTGGGCGGCGATGATGAAGAACGAGAAGCCGGGCGGCCATGGCGAGCGCTCGGTCGCGGTCGGCGTGCTCGACATGGCGCTGTGGGATGCGGTGTCGAAAGCCGAGGGCGTGCCGCTGTGGCGGCTGTTGGCCGACCGCTACAATGGCGGCGTCGCCGACAAGACGGCGTGGGTCTATGCCGCCGGCGGCTATTATTATCCCGACAAGGATATCAGCGCGCTGCAAGACGAGATGAAGCATTATCTCGATCTCGGCTATTCCACCGTGAAAATGAAAATCGGCGGCGTGCCGCTCAGCCGAGGACATCAAGCGCATCGAAGCGGTGCTGAAAGTCGTCGGCGGTAAAGGCGAGAACCTGTGCGTCGACGTCAACGGCCGCTACGATCTCGACGAGGCCATCGCCTGCGGCGACGCCATCGCGCCCTATAATCTGCGCTGGTACGAGGAGCCGCTCGATCCGCTCGACTATCTGCTGCATGCGGCGCTCGCCACGCGCTATGCGCCGCCGCTGGCGACCGGCGAGAACCTGTTCTCGATGCAGGACGCGCGCAATCTGATCCGCCATGGCGGCTTGCGCGCCGACCGCGACTTCCTGCAATTCGATCCGGCGCTGTCCTATGGGCTGGTCGAATATCTGCGCACGCTCGACATGCTGGCGGCACACGGCTGGTCGCGGCGGCGCTGCGTGCCGCATGGCGGCCATCAGTTCGCGCTCAACATCGCCGTCGGCCTGGGCCTGGGCGGCAACGAATCCTATCCGCAGGTGTTCGCGCCGTTCGGCGGCTTTGCCGACAACACCGCGGTCAAGGACAGCCGCATCGCCATGCCGGACATTCCGGGCATCGGCTTCGAGGCGAAGAATGCGTTGTATGCGGTGATGAAGGAAATTTCTCCGTCATCCTGAGGTGCGAGCGAAGCGAGTCCCGAAGGATGGCGAGCCGTCGCCCTTCGAGGGCCGCGCTACGCGCGGCCACCTCAGGGTGACGAATTACTAATGCGCCTCGTCCCAATTGGCGGCGGCGCGGGCGTCGACCTGTAGCGGCACGTGCAGCGAAATCGCCGGGTGCGGGGCTTTTTCCATGACGCTTTTGACGATCGGGATGGTCTTCGCCACTTCGCCGTCCGGCACTTCGAAGATCAGTTCGTCGTGCACTTGGAGCAGCATCTGCGCCTTGAGCTTGGCCTTAGCGAGTTCATCCTCCATGCGCAGCATGGCGCGGCGGATGATGTCGGCGGCCGAGCCTTGCAGCCGCGCATTGATCGCGGCGCGCTCGTTGAAGGCGCGGATCGAGGCGTTTGACGCCTTGATGTCGGGGTAATGGCATTTGCGCCCGAACAATGTGAGCACATAGCCGTGCTTGCGGCAGAATTCGCGGGTCTCGTCCATATAGTCGCGGATGCCAGGGAAGCGTTCGAAATATTTCTTGATATAGGCGCCAGCTTCCTCGCGCCCGATGGAGAGCTGGTTGGCCAGGCCGAAAGCCGAGATGCCGTAGATGATGCCGAAATTGATGGCCTTGGCGCGGCGTCGGATGTCGCTCGGCATGTCCTTGACCGGCACGCCGAACATTTCCGACGCGGTCATGGCGTGAATATCGACGCCATCCTGAAACGCCTTGCGCAGCGCCGGCACGTCGGCCACTTCCGACAAGAGCCGCAATTCGATTTGCGAGTAGTCGGCGGATACGAGCTTCATGCCGGGCGAGGCGACGAAGGCCTTGCGAATTTTTCGGCCTTCCTCGGTGCGCACCGGAATGTTCTGCAAATTCGGTTCCGACGACGACAGGCGGCCGGTCGAGGTGGCGGCGAGGGCGTAGGACGTATGCACCCGTTGCGTCGTCGGATTGACGTGGTTGGGTAACGCTTCGGTATAGGTTGAGCGCAACTTCGAGACCTGGCGCCAGTCGAGAATTTTGCGCGGCAATGCGTGGCCCTGTTCGGCGAGTTCTTCCAATTCGCGCGCGCCGGTGGACCATTGCCCGGTTTTGGTTTTGGTGCCGCCAGGCAGCTTCATTTTGCCGAACAGAATGTCGCCGAGCTGCTTGGGCGAGCCGGGATTGAGCGGCTCCCCGGCCAGCGTCTTGATCTCTTCTTCCAGCGCGGCCTGTTTCTGGGCGAATTCGCCGGACAGGCGCGACAACACCAGGCGGTCGATGGCAATGCCGCGCCGCTCCATGCGCGCCAGAACTTCCGGCATTTTGCGCTCGAGCGTTTCGTAGACGGTGTCGACATGCTCGCCTGGCAGCCGCGCTTTGAGTGCCGACCACAGCCGCAACGTCACGTCGGCGTCTTCCGAGGCGTATTCGCTGGCCTTATCGATGGCGACGCAATCGAACGTCACCTGCGACTTGCCGGTGCCGGCGACGTCGGCGAAATGGATCGTGTCATGGTTGAGCCAGCGTTTGGCTAGATCGTCCATGCCGTGGCCGCCTTTGCCGGCGTCCAGCACATAGGAAATCAGCATGGTGTCGTCATATCCGTCGATCTCGATGTTGCGCTGGGCGAAAATAAGCCAGTCATATTTCATGTTCTGCGCGATCTTGAGGATGCTCTTGTCCTCCAAGATCGGTTTGAGCGCCTTGAGCGCGTGTGCCTCCGGAATCTGATCGGCGCATAATTTGGATTCGGGCGCGAACAGATCGCTGGCTTTGGCCGCGCCGCCATCGCGATGGCCGAGCGGCACGTAGCAGGCCTCGTTCGGACCGAGCGCAAGCGAAAAGCCGCAAAGCTCGGCCGTCATCGGATCGAGGCTGGTAGTCTCAGTGTCGACGGCGACAATGCCGACGTTATAGGCGCGCGTGATCCATTCCTTGAGACGCGCCAGCGTGCGTACGCATTCATATTTCGAGCGGTCGATTTTAGCGCTGCGCGCTTTCTCGGCGCGCGCGGCGGCAAGGGAGATGGGGCTGAGGGCGATGTCATTGGCGCCGCCTTCGCGGCTCGCGGGCGCAGCTTGCGGTGCCGGCGCAAAAAGATCGCCCCCGGCGGCGGCCTTTGGGGACGATGGCGATGGACCAGTTGACGACGTCAATTTCGCGTCCGCGACCACGGCGCCGGCATCGATGCCCGACTTCTCGGCGACGCGCCGCGTGATGGTGGAAAATTCCATCGCTTTGAGGAAAGCGATCAGATTTTTATAGTCCGGCTCGTGCACGGCGAGTTGGTCCACCGGCACATCGAGCGGCACGTTCTTGTCGAGCGTGACCAGGCGTTTCGACAGCCGCGCCAGTTCGGCATTCGCGATCAAGGATTCGCGGCGCTTGTCCTGCTTGATTTCCTTGGCGCGCTTGAGCAGCGTTTCCAGGTCGCCATATTCGCCGATCAACTGCGCGGCGGTTTTGACGCCGATGCCGGGTACGCCCGGCACGTTGTCGGACGAATCCCCGATCAGCGCCTGCACCTCGATCACCTTGTCGGGGCCGACGCCGAATTTTTCCATCACCTCGGCGGGCCCGATGCGGCGGTCCTTCATGGTGTCGTACATGGTGACACCTTGGCCGACGAGCTGCATCAGGTCCTTGTCGGACGAGACAATCGTCGTGGTCGCCTTGGCCTCGATAGCCAGCCGCGCATAGGTCGCGATCAGATCGTCGGCTTCGAAGCCGGCTTGTTCGAGGCAGGGGATTTCGAAAGCATGCACGGCCTCGCGGATCAGCGGGAATTGCGGAATGAGATCTTCCGGCGTTTCCGAGCGGGTGGCTTTGTAGTCGGCATAGAGCGCGTTGCGGAAGGTCTTCTCGGATTTGTCGAACACCACGGCGAGATGCGTGGGCTTGTCGTCCTTCGGCATGTCGGCCAGCAGCTTCCACAGCATGTTGCAAAAGCCGAGCACGGCATTGACTTGCAGCCCGTCCGATTTGCGGGTCAGCGGCGGCAGCGCGTGATAGGCGCGGAAAATGTAGCCGGAGCCGTCCACCAGGAACAAATGGTCGCCCTTTTTGAGCGGGCGGGCGGCGGGATTGGCTATGGCGGGTTTGGCTTTGGCGGATGCTGGCATGGCCCGAATGTGGGCCGTCAGGGGGATCGCAAGCTCAATCACAGCGTCTTCGGCGAAAGGGGAACGGAATTGAGATGCAAATCCTGAATTCTGTTCTGGATTTCGGGTTCGCGAGCCGTAGCCTGTCGAAGACGGGCGTACACGGCCTGTGCGCTTCGCGCTTCTGGACGCTGAATTATTCCGCCGGTTGTAGGATCATTTTCGGTTTCGGCGCCGCTTTTGGTACCAGCCAGAAGCGCGCCGGCCGCTCGAACAGGAATTTCAGGAAAGTCCCGCGCACCGCCCAAAACATCAATAGCGACATGATGACGCCGGACGCCGTGACGATCACCGAGATCGTGCCGATGTCGAGGCCGGTCTTGAGCAGCAGGGCCCGCGTTGCCGCCATCGGCAGGAAGAAGGCAAGATAGATGACGATCGAGTTGCGGCCGCAATAGCGCAGCGGCTTGAACACGTCGTGCAGCGCCAGCAGCGAAGAGATGGTCGCGACCGCGGCGGCGCCAATCAGGCCCATGAAGAGCGAATAGAACGGCAGCGCCGCCAGCCCGGCATGGACCATCGTCGCGTTGAACAGGCCCCACAGGCCAAGCCCGCCAAGCGCGAGCCAAGGCTTGCTTTGCGCGCGCGCGGTGAGCGTGAAGATGTAACGCGCGGCGATATAGCCGGTGTAAAAATAAACGAAACGGGCGGCGAATTCGTCCGGCACCATCCAGCCGGTTTCCAGATGCGAGATTTCGAGCGCGGCGCCGGCGAGCCAGACGATCGGCCACGGCACCCGGCGCGCGAGTTTCACGAAGATAAAGAAAATCGGCAGCAAATAGATGAACCAGAGCGTGCCGAACGGATCGATCAGCGACAGGAGATAAAGCCGCACGACTTCCATCGCGCCGCCATCGGCGGCTAATTCGGGCGTCTTGGCCGCGAACTGGATCGTCATCCACAGCAAATAGAAATAGAAGAAGTGCACGACCTTGCGGTCGAGATAAACGCGCCAGTCGCGGTCGATCACCTGCGCCAAGAACAGGCCCGAGATCATGAAGAAGTCGGGCATGCGGAAGGGCCTTGCGAATTCGACCAGCGGGTGCAGCCAGCCATCATGGCCGGCGAGCGCCTCCACGCCCAGCGTCGAATGCATCATCACCACAAAGACGATGCAGAAGCCCTTGGCGTAGTCGACCCAATCGACCCGCCCGTCATGCGTTTGCGTGCCTTTCATGCTGGCGGTGGTGCCATAAATCGGTTTCATTCCTCTAAACGTGACCGCAGAAACTCAGGGAATTGGAAACTCTCGCGCCTCGCCGACGCGCTCTGCTATGCAGACGCCGCTGGTTTTGGTGAAAATCGGTTAACCATTATTACGACGGACACGAATTATGCGCGTTGCCATGATCGGCACCGGTTATGTCGGCCTCGTTTCCGGGGCCTGCTTTGCCGATTTCGGCCACGACGTGACTTGCGTCGACAAGGACAAGGCCAAAATCGTGGCGCTCGCCGCGCGGCGAGGTGCCGATCTACGAGCCGGGCTTGAACGAACTGGTCGTCGTCAATAGCCGCGCCGGACGCTTGAAATTCACCACCGATCTGCCGGCCGCCGTCAAAGGCGCCGACGCGGTGTTCATCGCGGTCGGTACGCCGTCGCGTCGCGGCGACGGTCATGCCGATTTGACTTACGTCTATGAAGCCACCCGCGAGATCGCCGCCGCGCTCGACGGCTTTACGGTGGTGATCACGAAATCAACCGTGCCGGTCGGTACCGGCGACGAGGTCGAGCGCATCATCCGCGAGACGCATGCCGGCGCCCAATGCGCGGTGGTGTTCGAATCCGGAATTCCTGCGCGAAGGCGCCGCCATCCAGGATTTCAAGCATCCCGACCGCATCGTGGTCGGCTCCGACGATGCGCGCGCGCGCGAGGTGATGACGGAAATTTACCGCCCGCTTTATCTCAACCGTTCGCCGATCCTGTTTACCGGCCGGCGTACCGCCGAAATGATCAAATACGCCGCCAACGCCTTTCTCGCCACCAAGATCACCTTCATCAACGAGATCGCCGATTTGGCCGAAAAAGTCGGCGCCGACGTGCAGGAGATTGCGCGCGGCATCGGGCTCGACAACCGCATCGGTTCGAAATTCCTGCATGCCGGTCCCGGCTATGGCGGCTCGTGCTTTCCCAAGGATACGGTGGCGCTGATCAAGACCGGCCAGGATTACGAGGCGCCGCTGCGCATCGTCGAAGCGGTCGCGGCCGTCAATGATGCGCGCAAGCGCGCGATGGCGCGCAAGGTCGCGCATGCGCTGGGTGGCGATTTGCGCGGCAAGACGGTCGCGGTGCTGGGACTTACATTTAAGCCCAACACCGACGACATGCGGGACTCGCCATCGTTGCCGCTGGTCACTGCCTTGCAGGACATGGGCGCCAAGGTGCGCGCCTTCGATCCGGTCGGCATGGAACAGGCCAAGCCGATGATGACCAATGTCACGTTTTGCGACGATGCCTATGACTGCGCGCAAGGCGCCGCCGCGCTGGTGATCGTCACCGAGTGGGAGCAGTTCCGCGCGCTCGATTTCAAGCGGCTCAAGACAATCATGGTCTCGCCGGTGCTGGTTGATTTGCGCAACATTTACTTGCCTGAGGAAATTGCCCGCCATGGCTTTGTTTATGAAAGCGTCGGGCGGGCGCGGAAATGATTTGTCATGCCCGCGAAAGCGGGCATCCAGTAATCGCCGGCCTCGCGTAACATTGACGATTGAGTTTACTGGATCATCCGCTTTCGCGGATGATGACACCTGAGATTGATGCACAACTTCGACACACCGCTTCCCATCGACGACGCACTGCCGCGCCTCACCGGCGCGTTGCGCACGAATAGCGTGGCCGTGCTGGTGGCGCCGCCCGGCGCCGGCAAGACCACGCGCGTGCCGCTGGTGCTGCTAGACGAGCCCTGGGCCGACAATAAAAAAATCCTGGTGCTGGAACCGCGCCGGCTCGCCGCGCGCGCCGCCGCCAGCCGAATGGCCTCGACGCTTGGCGAACAGGTCGGCGATACCGTCGGCTTGCGCGTGCGCTTCGGCTCGAAGATTTCCAAGCGCAGCCGTATCGAAGTGATTACCGAAGGCGTCTTCACGCGGCTGATCCTGGACGATCCTTCGCTTGAGGGAGTCGCTGCTGTCCTGTTCGACGAATTTCATGAACGGTCATTGGACGCCGATCTAGGACTCGCACTTGCAAGAGACGTCCAACTGGCCTTGCGCGAGGATCTCAAAATCCTGGTGATGTCGGCGACGCTCGACGGCGCGCGCGTGGCGGCTTTGCTCGGTAATGCGCCGGTGGTCGAAAGCCAGGGCCGGGCTTTTCCCGTCGAGACGCACTATCTCGGCCGCGATGCGCGCGCGCCCATCGAGCGCCAGATGGCCGATGCCGTGGCGCGGGCACTGCGCGCGGAACCCGGCTCGGTTCTCGTATTTTTGCCCGGAGCCGCCGAAATCCGCCGTACCGAAACGCAGCTCAAGGAACGCGTGGACGATGCCAGCGTGGATATCGTGACGCTGTTCGGCACGCTCGATGCACGCGAGCAGGACCGCGCGATTTCGCCTTCGCCGCGCGGGCGCCGCAAGGTGGTGCTGGCGACCTCGATTGCCGAGACTTCGCTCACCATCGAAGGCGTGCGCGTGGTGATCGACAGTGGCCTCGCGCGCGTGCCGCGCTACGAGCCCGATGTCGGTCTCACGCGGCTGGAAACCGTGCGGGTGTCGCGCGCCGCCGCCGACCAGCGCCGCGGCCGCGCTGGGCGCACCGAACCGGGCGTTTGCTACCGGCTGTGGGACGAGCCGCAGACCGGATCGCTGGAGCCCTATACGCGGCCGGAAATTCTGTCCGCCGATTTGTCGTCCTTCGTGCTCGATCTGGCGCAATGGGGCGCGGCCGACCCTGGCAAGCTTGCCTTTCTCGATGCGCCGCCGGGTCCGGCGCTCAATGAGGCCAAGGCGCTGCTCACGCAACTGGGCGCCATCGACGCGCAAGGCCGCATCACCGCGGAAGGCCGCCAATTGCGCGCCCTGCCGCTGCCGCCGCGGCTGGCGCGCATGGTGGTGGATGCTTCGGCCGAAGGCGCCGGCGAAGCCGCTGCCGCCATTGCTGCCGTTATAACCGAGCGCGGCCTTGGCGGCGACGATCCGGATCTGCGCCATCGTCTCGACCAGTTTCGCCGCGACAGGTCGCGAAGGGCCGAGGAGGCGAGGGCGATGGTGACGCGGTGGGTCGATACGCTCGATGTGCGCGGGCGCGACGGCGACGATTCCCCCGGCTCTCTCCTTGCGCTCGCCTATCCCGACCGCATCGCCAAGAATCGCGGCGGCGGGGGCGGCGCGTTTCTGCTGGCGAGCGGGCGCGGCGGCGCGGTCGACAAGGCCTCGGCGCTGGCGCGCGAACCGTTTCTCACGGTGGCCGAACTCACCGGCGCCGCGGCGGCAAGCCGCATTGTGCTGGCGGCGCCGATTACCTTGGCCGAGATAGAGGCGCGCTTTGCCGGCAAGATCGAGGACCGCGACACGGTGACGTTCGATCCCGGCTCGGCCTCGTTGCGTGCGCGGCGCACGCGGCGTCTCGGCGCGCTGGTGCTGGCCGAGCAGATCAAGCAGGTCACGCCCAATTCCGATACCGCAAAAATTTTGGCGCAGGGCATTGTCGGCCTCGGCATCGAGCGATTGAACTGGAGCAAACAGGCCGCGCAATTGCGCACCCGCGTGCAATTCCTGCGCAAGGCGGAAGGCGGCGAATGGCCCGACCTCGCCAACGAGGGTCTCGCCGGAAATGTCGAACAATGGCTGGAGCCTCAGCTTAGCGACAAAACAGGCCGCGCTGATTTATCCGCCGAGCAGCTCTTCGATGCGATGACGGCGCTGGTGCCGTGGGATTTGCGCCGCCGGTTGGATGCCGAGGCGCCGACGCATTTCACCGCGCCGACGGGAACTTCAGTGCCGATCGATTATGAGGCGGAGCAGGGCCCGACCATTTCGATCCGCGTGCAGGAAATGTTCGGGCTGGCGAAACATCCGTCCATCGCCGGTGGCCGTGTGCCGCTGGTCATCGAACTGCTGTCGCCAGGGCATAAGCCGGTGCAAATAACGCGCGATTTGCCCGGCTTCTGGCGCGGCAGCTATGCCGACGTGAGGACGGAACTGCGCGGCCGCTATCCGCGCCATCCCTGGCCGGACGACCCCGCATCCGCGCCGGCCACAAGGCGCGCCAAGCCGCGCGGCACGTAAAACTTTCTGCATTGGCTTAACCAACCGCTCACCATGCGCGCAAAGCGAAACGTCCGTTAAGGCGGCGTTTGAGATGGCCATGTAAATGTCACCCCGCAATTTTCGGGGTACTGCATGCGCAATATTCTCATGTTTGCCGTTGTGATGATGCTCGTCGCCGGCTTCGGCGCGCGTTTCTTCGATAAAACGGTGGTCAATCCCACGGCCCAGGCGGCAGTCCAGGCGCGGCCGGAGCCCGAGCCGGCTTACGGCCGCACGCTCACGCTCGATTCCGACAGCCGCGGTCATTTCAAGGCGGAAGCCACGATCGAAGGCCGCCATATCGACTTCATGGTCGATACCGGCGCCTCGCAGGTGGCGCTTCGCGAATCCGACGCCAATCAGATCGGCCTTTATCCGCGCGCCAGCGACTACACCGCCAATGTTTCCACCGCCAACGGCAATGTCAAAGCCGCCCCGGTCAAACTCGACCGCGTCGATATCGGCGGCATTACAATTTATGACGTGGGCGCCCTGGTGCTGCCCGATGCCGTGCTGGGCCAGAACCTGCTCGGCGTCTCGTTCCTCGCCAAGCTCAAGCGCTACGAATACAACAACGGCCGCCTGGTGCTTGAGCAGTAGGTATCCGACTGCCGATTTTTTCGATCCATGGCCGGACCGCTTTGCGGCTTTGCCGCGTTAGGCTATGGAGTTTGCCGAACCGTTTATTTTCGAGGACCTGATGTTTCCCAAGCCGAAATCCGCGCTGACGCCCAATACCTATGAATATGAATCCTCGCCGCTGGTGAAGCCCACCGGCTTTCGCGAATACGACGCGCGCTGGCTGCTGGAAAAAGAAATCAACCTGATGGGGATTCAGGCCCTGGGCATGGGGCTCGGCACCCTGATCAAGGAAATGGGCGTCAAACCCGAAATCGTCACTGGCCACGATTTCCGTAGCTATTCGGCGTCGGTGAAAATGGCGCTGGTGTCCGGCCTGCTGGCGGCCGGCTGCAAAGTCCATGACATCGGTCTTTGCATCACGCCGATGGCCTATTTCGCGCAGTTCGATTTGGACGTGCCCTGCGTCGCCATGGTCACCGCCTCGCATAACGACAATGGCTGGACCGGCGTGAAGATGGGCGCCAACCGGCCATTGACCTTCGGTCCCAACGAAATGAAGCGGCTCAAGGATATCGTGCTGCGCGCGCAGTTCGATCTCAAGGGCGGCGGCGCTTACGAATTCGTCGAAAATTTTCCGGCGCGCTATATCGCCGACCTCACCAAGCGGCCCAAGCTCAAGCGCAAGATCCGCGTCGTCGCCGCCTGCGGCAACGGCACCGCGGGCGCCTTTGCCCCGAAGATCCTGGAGGCGATCGGCTGCGACGTGGTGCCGCTCGATTGCGAGCTCGATCATACTTTCCCGCGCTACAATCCCAACACCGAAGACATGAAGATGCTGCACGCCATGCGCGACGCCGTGCTGGTCAACAAGGCCGACGTCGCGCTCGGCTTTGACGGCGATGGCGACCGCTGCGGCGTGGTGGACAACGAGGGCGAGGAAATCTTCGCCGACAAAGTCGGCGTCATGCTGGCGCGCGACATGTCGTCGCTGCACAAGAACGCCACTTTCGTGGTGGATGTGAAATCGACCGGACTGTTTCTCACCGATCCGGTGCTCAAGGCCAATGGCGTCAAGGTCGACTATTGGAAGACCGGGCATTCCTATATCAAGCGCCGCGTCAACGAATTGGGCGCGCTGGCCGGCTTCGAGAAGTCCGGGCATTTCTTTTTCAACAAGCCCTACGGCCGCGGCTATGACGACGGCATGATCTTCGCGCTCGCGGTCTGTGACATGCTCGACCGCAATCCGGGAAAGACCATGGCGGACCTGCGCAAGGCGCTGCCCAAGACCTGGGGCTCGCCGACCATGGCGCCGCATTGCGACGACGAGAAGAAATACGGTGTGGTGGACCAAGTCGTGAAACATTTCGAAGCCATGAAGGGCAACGGCGAACAATTCGCCGGTCAGCCGATCCGCGATCTGGTCACCGTCAACGGCGTGCGCGTCACGGTCGAGGACGGCACCTGGGGCCTGGTGCGCGCCTCATCCAACAAGCCGGAACTGGTGGTCGTGGTCGAAAGCCCCGCCTCGGAGGCGCGCATGCGCGAGATGTTCAAGGCCGTCGATGGCGTGCTGCGCACGCATCCCGAAGTCGGCGAGTACAATCAGACGATTTGACGCCTAACCCCAAAACCGTCCCGTGCCGCCGATCGCCACGACGACGAGCCCGAGTGGCAGGTTGATCATGATGATCTTGGCGATCAGGCCGATATGCGTGGCAGCGGCCGGCCAGTCCTTGGCATCGACCGCGCGCTTGAACTTGAGCCAGGGCCCGTGGAACAGCCACACAAACAGCGCGACCATGATGAGGCCAAGCGCCTGCATCAGATTGATATAAAGGGGAGCGCCTTTGAAGCCGCCGAAGGTCGTGACCAGCATCCAGTAGCCGCTAGCGAGCAACAACAGCACGCTGACCCAGACCCAGGGAAAGAACTTCGCGAAAAAATGCCGCCATAGCTGCAAGCGCTGCGGGGCGTCGAGTGCGCGGGCGGCCGGCCGCAGGCAGATATAGGCGGCGAACATGCCGCCGACCCATATGACCGCGCCGAGGATATGGAGCGTAAGGGCGACGGTAGTTTCCATCATGGCGTGGCTCTCGCATTGGACGGGGTGGCCCCATGCTAGCACGCCCGGCACGGCTTGCGGTAAAAGCTCCCCATGCGCATTGCCATTCTCGGCGCCGGGCCGGCGGGGCTTTATCTGGCCTATCTGATCAAGCGCCGCCGCGCGGACGCTCATGTCACACTGATCGAGCAGAACCCGGCCAATGCCACCTTCGGCTTCGGCGTGGTGTTTTCCGACCGGGCACTGGAATTTCTGCGTGACGACGACCCGGAAACCTACGCCGCCATCGCGCCGCAGATGGAGTCCTGGACCGATATGACCCTCGTGCACCGTAACGAGCGCGTCACCATCGACGGCGTCGGCTTCGCCGCCATCGGCCGGCTGAAACTGCTGCAACTACTTCAAGAACGCGTGCGAGCCGTCGGTATCGAACCGCAATTCGGCCGTGCGGTAGCCTCACTCAACGAACTCGCGGACGCCGATCTCATTGTCGGCGCCGACGGCGTCAATTCACTTGTTCGGCGGACTTTCGCCGATCAATTCGGCGCCAGCGTGACTTACGGCTCCAACCGTTTTGCCTGGTTCGGCACTGCTACTGCTTACGACACGCTGACCCAGACCTTCCGCCATACGCCGATCGGCGATTTCAACGCGCATCATTACCGCTACGCGCCGGGGCGCAGCACCTTCATCGTCGAGGTTGACGAGGCCAGTTTCGCCCGTGCCGGTTTCGAGAAAATGCCGGAGGATGAATCGCGCGCCTTCTGCGAAAAAGTTTTCGCCGACGCGCTCGCAGGCAAGCGGCTGATATCCAACAATTCGATCTGGCGGCGCTTCCCGCAGGTGCGCAATGCGAATTGGCATCACGGCAAAACCGTGCTGATCGGCGATGCGCTGCACACGGCGCATTTTTCCATCGGCTCGGGCACCCGGCTCGCCATGGAAGACGCCATCGCGCTCGACCGCGCCTTGGCGGCGCATAACGACGACGCCGCCGTTGCGCTTCCGGCTTTCGAGGCCGCGCGCCGGCCAATCGTGGAAAAGATTGTCAGGGGCGCCGTCGCCAGCGCTTCCTGGTACGAACATTTCGCCGAGCACATGGAGCTTGCGCCCGCCGATTTCGCCATGAGCTACATCATGCGCTCGGGCCGCATCGACATCGAACGGCTGCGCAAGCTATCGCCGAGCTTCGTGGCGCGCTACGAGCAGGAGCAAAATTGAATACTCCGTTCATTCCCGCTTTCGCGGGGACGAACGGAATGGTTCAGCTGTTGCGCTTTTCCGCCCGCAGCGTCGGCAGGCCGATGCCGGTGGAGTCGAAGCCGCCATCGACCGCGATTACCTGGCCGGTGATGTAGCTCGCACGCTCGCTGCACAAAAAGAAAATGGTCTCGGCCAGTTCTTCTTCCAGCCCATAGCGGTTGAGCGGCATGTGGTCGTGATAATCGGCCCGGATTGCCGGCGTATGCACGGCCTTGGCCATGGCGGTGTCGACCGGGCCCGGCGCCACGGCGTTGACGCGGATACCGAGCGCCGCGAGCTCCACCGCTTGCTGTTTGGTGAGGTGCGCGAGGCCGGCTTTGCTGGTGCCGTAGGCGGTGCGCAGCGTTGAGGCGCGAAGCCCCGAGATCGACGTGATGTTGACGATCGCGCCGCCGCCGGAATCGCGCATCAAGGGCGCCGCGGCTTGCGTGCAGAGAAACGGCCCGGTCAGATTGACCGCCAGCACGCGCGACCAATCCTCGTAGGTAACGTCGAGGATCGGCTTGAAGATCGCGATACCGGCATTATTGACCAGCGCGTCGAGCCGGCCAAAATGCTTGGCGACGCTGGCCATTGCCGCGTTGACCGCGGCCGGGTCGGAGACGTCGCATTCAATGGCAATCGTGGTGTCGGGCTTGGCTAGAGCTGCAAAACTGCGCTTGAGATTTGCGGCGTCGATATCGAGCAGCGCGACGCGCCAGCCGTCGGCGAGAAATCGCTTGGCGGCGGCTAACCCAATACCGCGCGCGGCGCCGGTCACCAGTGCTACTTTATGCGGCGGCGTGCTCATAGCTTTATCATCTCATCGGCGGGACAAGTGCGCAATAAAGGCGTAGGCCATGGTCTGGGAGGCCGACACGGCCCCCAAATCAAAGGATCCGTCGGTGGAAATGGATGTTGGCTACGAGTTGATTTACGACTGTCCGCAGCCGACACCGATGCTGCTGGTGCTGCATATTCACTCCTCGCGCGCCGCCGACATCCTCGTTCCCGATCATATCGTCACCAACCCGGTCGTTCCGCTCTCGTCCTATCGCGACAGTTTCGGCAATTGGTGCAGTAGGCTAGTGGCGCCGCAAGGCCGCATCACCATCGCCAGCAGCGCCGTGGTCAGGGATTCAGGCAAGCCCGACCCCGTTGTCGGCTCCGCGCAACAGCATCTGATCCAGGATCTGCCGGAAGAGGCGCTCACGTTTCTCCTGGGCAGCCGGTATTGTGACACCGAAAACTTCGCCGATATCGCCTGGGCGCTGTTTGGCAAGACCGAACCGGGCTGGAAGCGGGTGCAGGCGATCTGCGACTTCGTGCATAACCACATCAAGTTCGACTACATGGAAGCGCGCCCGACCCGCACCGCCTGGGAGGCCTACAAGGAAAAGCGCGGCGTCTGCCGCGATTACACCCATCTGGCGATCTCGTTCTGCCGTGCCATGAACATCCCGGCGCGTTATTGCACCGGCTATCTCAGCGATCTCGGCACGCCCAAGCCCTGGGCGGTCGGCGATTTCGCCGCCTGGTTCGAGGCCTATCTCGGCGGCCAGTGGCACATGTTCGATCCGCGCAATAACGTGCCGCGCATCGGGCGCATTCTGATGGCGCGCGGCCGCGACGCCATCGACGTCGCGATCTCGACGACCTTCGGGCCCAATGTATTGACCGGCTTTAAGGTGGTGACGGACGAGAAGAAAGCGGCGTAACGCCCGCTCAATCCTTCTCTTCCTTGAACGTGTTGCGGAAGGGATGCGCCGGGTAGACGCCGAGGATGGTCAGTTCCTTGGAGAAGAAGGCGAGCTCCTCGAGCGCGAATACCAGCGCGCGGTCGTCCGGATGGCCCTCGACATCGGCATAGAATTGCGTGGCGAAGAAATTGCCGCCGACCATGTAGCTCTCGAGCTTGGTCATGTTCACGCCATTGGTGGCGAAGCCGCCGAGCGCCTTGTAAAGCGCGGCCGGCAAATTGCGCACCCGGAACACGAAAGTGGTGACGACTTTGCTCTTATTCGTACCATTGCCGGGCTCGGCCCATTTCTTTTCGCGCGAGAGCACGACAAAGCGCGTCGTGGAATTGGACTCGTCTTCGACGTTTTCCTTCAGGATATCGAGGCCGTAAATTTCGGCTGCCAGCCGTGAGGCAATGGCCGCGCGGGTTGGGTCCTTGGCCTCGGCCACTTCGCGCGCCGAGCCCGCGGTATCGGCGGCGACCACCGGTTTTAATTTCAGCTCGCGGATGACATTGCGGCATTGGCCGAGCGCCATGACGTGGCTTTGCACTGACTTGATGGTTTGCAGGCTGGCGCCTTTGGGCGCCATCAACTGGTTGCGGATCGGCAGGAACCATTCGGCGATGATGTGCAACTTAGCCGTAGGCATCAGATGATGGATGTCGGCGACCCGGCCGGCGACCGAGTTCTCGATCGGGATCATGCCGAGATCGACTTCGCCGGCGGAGAGCGCGGCAAAGCAATCCTCGAAAGTCGGGCAGGGCACCGGCAGATAATCCGGATAGGCTTCGCGGCAGGCGAGATCGGAATTCGCCCCCGGTTCGCCTTGGAAAATGATCTTTTTCTTGGCCATAGCCCGCCGCCTCCGCCGCGTTCGTTGCGCAAACCTTCCGGCAAGTCAACCGCCGAGCAATTTGCGGGCTTTTTCCAAGTCTTCCGGCGTATCGACGCCGAGCGGGACGCTTTTGACGATCGCCACGTCGATGCGCATGCCGGCATCGAGCGCGCGCAGCTGCTCAAGACGCTCGCGCTGTTCGTTGGCCGACGGCGGCAAGCTTGACGAAACGCTCCAGCGCCGCGCGCCGGTATGCGTAAAGTCCGATGTGATGGTAATGCGGCCCCGCACCTGTCTGCGTCGGCGCGCGTGAAGGTCGTGGCGCGAAATCGCCCGGCTGCGATCATGGCGCCGGATACTTTGACTACATTGGGATTGCTGCGTTCGGTGGGGTCGGTGATGACCGCCGCCAGGGTCGCGATATCGACGGCAGGGTCGGACAGCGGCCCGAGCGCGGCGCGGATATCGGCGGGGTCGATGGTCGGCAGGTCGCCCTGCACATTGACGACGATGTCGATGCGCCGTTCTGGATCGATCGCCTCGAGTGCCTCGTAGATTCGATCGGAGCCGGACAGGTGGTCGGCGCGGGTCATGACCGCCCGCCCGCCCGACTTTTCCACCGCCGCCTGGATCGCCTCGGAATCGGTCGCCACCACCGCCTCGCCGATCCCCGCGGCCTGCGCGCGGCGCAAAACTTGCACGATCATCGGCAGCCCCGCGATATCCAATAGCGGTTTGCCGGGCAGGCGGGTGGCGGCCATGCGGGCCGGAATGAGGATGATGGCGTTGGGCGTCGGCATGACGATCATCAAGACGAATGTACAGTGGGTTCTGGCGCTTATACGGGTTGCCAGAGCCGGGGCAAAACGGTTATCTGTCCGGCGCCGCCGGTCCCGCGCCCTTTCGGGAGTCTCGTAAGTCGATGAATTCCTTTGAACTCAATAAGATCCTCGGTGCCATCCTGGGCACCTGCCTGATCACGCTCTCCCTGAATATCGCCGCCGGCGCCATTTTCTCCCCTGAGAAACCCGCCAAGCCCGGCTACGCGATCGCGGTCAAGGAGGGCGCCGAGGGCGGCGCGCCCGCCGCCAAGCCGGCCGAAGAGCCGATGGAGGCCATGATGGTTTCCGCTTCGGTCGAAAAGGGTCAGGCGATCGCCAAGCAGTGCCAGGCCTGCCACACCTTCGAGAAGGGCGGGCCGAACAAGATCGGTCCCAACCTGTGGGGCATTGTCGGCAGTCCGCGCGGCGAAGCCCGCGGCGGCTTCAATTTCTCCGCCGCCATGAAGGCCAAAGGCGGCACCTGGACCTTCGGCGAGCTTTACGCGTTCCTCGAAAACCCGCGTGGCTATATCCCCGGCACGGCCATGACCTTTGCCGGGCTATCGCGCGGCCAGCAGCGTGCCGACGTCATCGATTTCCTGAACACGCTCTCTGACAGCCCATTGCCGTTGCCGAAAGCGGCGGCCAATGCGCCGGCTCCCGCGGCCGGCGCCAAACCGGCCGAAGCGCCCAAAGCGGCGGCGCCGCGGCGCCAGCGGCGAAGAAGTAGCCAAAGCGGTGCAAATTTGACGATGCGGCCGGGCCAATCCCGGCCGTTTTCGTTTTTTAAGCCCGCAATCGCGCCTGCGGCGGCAGGCCGCTGGTGGCGGACCGGAAAACCGACATAATCACCCGCGATTCCATCATGAATGTCTCGCGTGCCGGAGCCGATACGATGAAATTCACCAGACGGTCGCTCATCCGCGCTTCGGCGGCCGCGCTTGCCGCGCCGGCCTTGGGCGGGCTTGGCTGGCTTGGCCGTTCGCGGGCAGCGCCGCCGCGCAAGATAAAACGTGGAAGCACGGGCTCTCGCTGTTCGGCGAGTTGAAATATCCGGAAGGCTTCAAGAATTTTGAATACGTTAATCCGGCGGCGCCGCAGGGCGGCAGCGTGCGCCAGATCGCCTTCGGAACCTTTGACAACTTCAACACGGTGATTGCGGGCGTGAAGGGCAATCTCGCGCTCGGCACCGAACTCACCAACGAGACGCTCACCACGCCGGCGCTCGACGAAGTTTCGACCGAGTACGGGCTCTTGGCCGAAGCCGTCAGCCATCCGGACGATTTTTCCTCCGTCACCTACCGGCTGCGCGCCAATGCGCGCTGGCATGACGGCAAGCCGGTGACGCCGGACGATGTCATTTTCTCGTTCAAGGCGTTCAAGGAAAACAGCCCGCAACTCGGCGCCTATTATCGCCATGTCGTGAAAGCGGAAAAAACCGGCGAGCGCGAAGTTACCTTCACCTTCGACGGTCCGGGCAACCGCGAATTGCCGCAGATCGTCGGCCAGTTGCCGGTGTTGCCCAAGCATTGGTGGGAAGGCACCGACGCGTCCGGCAAAAAGCGCGACGTAACGGCGACCACGCTGGAGCCACCGCTTGGTTCGGGACCCTACCAGCTCAAGGAATTCCAACCCGGCCGCTCGATCGTCTATGAGAAAGCGGACAATTATTGGGGCAAGGACGTCAACGTCATCATCGGCACGCGCAATTTCCAGCAGCTCCGTTATGAATATTTTCGCGATTCCACCGTCGCGCTCGAGGCCTTCAAGGGCGACCAGGTTGACTGGCGCACCGAGAACAGCGCCAAGAACTGGGCGACCGCCTATGATTTTCCCGCCGTGCGCGACAAGAAAGTGGTGCTGGAAGAATTCCCGGTCCGCAATTTCGGCATCATGCAGGCCTTCGCCTTCAATATCCGGCGCGACAAGTTCAAGGACGCGCGCGTACGCCGCGCCTTCAATTTCGCGTTCGATTTCGAGGAAATGAACCGGACGATTTTCTTCAGTCAATACAAGCGTATCAACAGTTATTTCGAGGGCACCGAGCTGGCGTCTTCCGGGCTGCCGGAAGGCCAGGAACTGGAAATTCTGCAAACGGTAAAAGACAACGTGCCGGCGGACTTGTTCAGCAAGCCCTATACAAATCCGGTGGGCGGCAATCCGCAGGCGGTGCGCGACAATTTCCGCCAGGCGCTTGCGCTATTTCGCGAGGCCGGTTTTGAGATTCGCGACACGAAACTTGTGAACGCCAAGACTGGCGAGCCGTTGAGTGTCGAGTTCCTGGTGGACGATCCGGCGACCGAACGCTTTGTGTTGTTTTACAAGCCCTCGCTCGAGCGCATCGGCATCGCGGTCAATGCCCGCACGGTCGATTCCGCGCAATATGAAAACCGCTTGCGGCAGTGGGATTACGACATCATCGTCGCGTCCTGGGGTGAATCGTTGTCGCCGGGCAATGAGCAACGCGGCTTTTGGGGTTCGGCCGCCGCCGATCAGCCTGGTTCGCGAAATTATATCGGCATCAAGAATCCTGCCATCGATACGCTGATCGACCGCGTGATCTTCACCAAGGACCGCGCTGAGCTGGTCGCCGCCACCAAGGCGCTCGACCGCGTGTTGTTGTGGAATTTCTACGTGGTGCCGCAATGGACCTACGGCAAAGTGCGCACGGCGCGCTGGGATCGCTTCGGACGTCCGGAGAATATGCCGAAATACGGACTGGCGGCATTCCCGGCCGTCTGGTGGTGGGATGCCGACAAGGCGGCCAAGGCGCCGCAGCGGTCTTGATTTCTTCACCTCCCCCTTGTGGGGAGGCCGGCTGGCGAAGCCAGCCGGGTGGGGGTGGTTCTGAAAGGTACGAATGGCTAATCAACCTCAACTACCCCCCACCCCAACCCTCCCCCACAAGGGGGGAGGGAGCTACCTGACTCGCCGCGAGGCGCTCGTCATTGCTGCTGGAGCTTTGGTCACACCGGTTTGGCCCACCCACGCCCAAGACGCCGAGCGCCACGGCATGTCGGCCTTCGGCGATCTGCTTTATCCGCCCGATTTCCCCAATTTCAAATACGTCAATACCAGCGCGCCCAAGGGCGGCGGCTATTCGGAGACTGTCGGCAGCCGCGCTTATAACGGGTCGTTTCTGACGTTTAATTCGCTCAACGCCTTTCATCCTCAAGGGCGAGGGCGTGCTCGGCATGGATCTGACATTCGCGGCTCTGATGGTGCGCTCGGGCGACGAGCCGGATGCCATGTATGGCCTAGCCGCCAGCGGCGTGCGCATTTCCGATAACGGGCTGACCTATCAATTCAGCCTGCGCCCACAGGCGAAATTCCATGACGGCACGCCACTCACCGCGCATGATGTCGCCTGGTCGCTTGCCACGCTCAAGGAGCAGGGCCATCCGATCATCACGCAGTCGATGCGTGACTTCAAAAGCGCGCAGGCGATCGACGAGCGTACCGTCGTGGTGCGCTTTGCCGAAAAACGCGCGCGCGACGTGCCGCTATTCGTGGCGGGCCTGCCGATTTTCTCCAAGGCCTATTATGCCAAGCAGCCCTTCGATCAATCGACGCTGGAAACGCCGCTCGGCTGCGGACCCTATAAAGTCGGTCGTTTCGAGGTCGGCCATTTCATCGAATTCGAGCGCGTCAAGGACTGGTGGGGCGCCGATCTGCCGGTGGCGCGCGGGCAGAATAATTTCGACACGGTGCGTTACGAATATTATCGCGACCGCGAAGTCGGCTTCGAGGGCTTTACCGCCAAGAATTATCTGTTCCGCGAGGAATTCACCTCGCGCACCTGGGCGACGCGCTACGATTTCCCGGCCTTCAAGGATGGCCGCGTCAAGCGCGACGTGATCCCCGACGATACGCCGTCTGGCGCGCAGGGCTGGTTCATCAATACGCGGCGCGAAAAATTCAAAGACCGGCGGCTGCGCGAGGCGCTGATCGACGCCTTCGATTTCGAATGGACCAACAAGAACATCATGTACGGGTCCTACGACCGCACGCAATCAGTGTTCGAGAATTCGCCGATGAAGGCCAAGGGCAGACCGGACGCGGCCGAATTGGCGCTGCTGGAGCCGTTTCGCGGCAAGGTGCCCGACGAAGTGTTCGGCGAACCCTATGTGCCGCCGGTGACCGACGGCTCAGGCCAGGACCGGCGCTCGCTGCGCATGGCGGCGCAATTGCTGAGCGACGCCGGCTGCGGGCTGCGCGACGGCAAGCGCGTGCTGCCCAATGGCGAGCCGGTCACCATCGAGTTCCTGCTCGACGAGCCGGGCTTGCAGCCGCATCATTTCCCCTACATCAAGAATCTCGCCACGCTCGGTATAGAGGCCAGCATGCGCCTCGTGGATCCGGTGCAATACCGCAAGCGCGTCGATGACTTCGATTACGACATTGTCGTCGACCGCTTCAGCTTTTCGGCAACGCCGGGCGACTCGCTGCGCACTTATTTCACGTCGCAGGCGGCCAGCATCAAAGGCTCGCAGAACCACGCCGGCATCGCCGACCCGGTGGTCGATGCGCTGGTCGATATCATCATCGCCGCCGAGACGCGGGCGGAACTCACGACCGCCTGCCGGGCGCTCGACCGGGTCATCCGCTCCGGGCGGTATTGGATTCCGCACTGGTACAAAGCGTCGCACTGGATCGCCTATTGGGACGTATTCGGCCGCCCGGCCGTCAAACCGCGCTACGCGCGCGGCATTCCGGAGACCTGGTGGTACGACAAGGACAAGGCTTTGAGGCTGGAACAGAAGGGGTAGCACAGTGCGCTTTTTTCGTCATTCCGGGGCGCGCCGAAAGGCGCGAACCCGGAATCCAGAGATGTCGGCAATGTGTATCTGGATTCCGGGTTCGCGGGCTTTGCCCGCGCCCCGGAATGACATACTGAGAGCCCCAACCTGAGAGTCTCATGACCGCCTATATCATCCGCCGCCTGCTGTTCATTCTGCCGACCATGTTCGGCATCATGCTGGTGGCCTTCGCCGTGGTGCAGTTCGCGCCCGGCGGCCCGGTCGAGCAGGTGATCGCCAAGCTGTCGGGTTCGGACACCGGCGCGACCTCGCGCATTTCCGGCTCGCCGAGCGGCGACTTCGGCAGCCGCGGGCTGGCGCAGGGCGGCTCGGGCATTGACGCCGTGAGTTCCAAATACCGCGGCGCGCAGGGGCTCGATCCTGAATTCATCAAGAAACTGGAAAAGCAATTCGGCTTCGACAAGCCGGCGCCGGAACGCTTCGCGCTGATGCTGTGGAACTACGCGCGCTTCGATTTCGGCAAAAGCTATTTCCGCGATGTCAGCGTGCTGCAATTGATCAAGGAAAAGCTGCCGGTCTCGATGTCGCTCGGCATTACCATGACGTTGCTCACCTACCTGATATCGATTCCGCTCGGCATCAAGAAAGCGGTGGACGACGGCACCCGTTTCGACACCTGGTCGTCGAGCGTGATCATCATCGGCTATGCGATCCCCGGCTTTCTGTTCGCGATTTTGCTGATCATATTGTTCGCCGGCGGATCGTTTTTCGACATATTTCCGCTGCGCGGATTGTTCTCGGATAATTGGGCCCAGCTTACCTGGTGGCAAAAGATCCCAGATTTTGCCTGGCACATGGTTCTGCCGGTCCTATCGATGGGGCTTTCGGCCTTCGCCACCATGACGCTCTTGACCAAGAACTCGTTTCTCGAGGAAATCCGCAAGCAATATGTGCTCACCGCGCGCGCCAAGGGCTGCGGGCGCAATCAGGTGCTCTACGGCCACGTGTTCCGCAACGCCATGCTGATCGTGATCGCCGGCTTTCCGTCCGCCTTCGTGCATGCCTTTTTCACCGGCTCGCTGCTGATCGAGACGATTTTTTCGCTCGACGGCCTCGGCCTGCTCGGTTTCGAAAGCGTGCTTAACCGCGATTACCCGGTGGTGTTCGCCACGCTGTATATTTTCTCGCTGATCGGCGTCGTGGTGAACTTGATTTCCGATCTCACTTATACCTGGATCGATCCGCGCATCGACTTCGAGACGCGGGAGGTTTGAGGTGGACGCGCGCGCCGGCATCAAATCGCCCGATATGACGGCTGTCGGCGTCGGCGGTTTGCAAGTGCCGCCGTCGCGCCACAGGATCGTCATCTCGCCGCTTAACAAGCGGCGCTGGGAAAGCTTCAAGGCCAACCGGCGCGGCTATTGGTCGTTGTGGATTTTCCTGGCGATGTTTTTCATTTCGCTGTTTGCGGAATTCATCGCCAATGACAAGCCGATCTTCATTCACGTCAACGGCAAGTCGTTCTTTCCGGCGGTGATGACTTATCCCGACACGGATTTCGGCGATGCCAAGGATCCCAATCTGTTCGGTACCGCCGCCGATTATCGCGACGATTATCTGATGGGCTTGATCAAGAAAGAAGGAGGGACAGTGATCTGGCCGCTGGTGCGTTTTTCCTACAACACGCAAGTGAGCAAGCCGCCGTCGCCGTTTCCGTCCAAGCCAACCTGGCTGCTCAATGCGAAAGATTGCGCCTTCGCCATCAAGAATAATTTTGCCCATTGCGGCGATCTCGAACCCAATTGGCTTGGTACCGACGATGGCGGACGCGACGTGTTGGCGCGGTTGATTTACGGCTTTCGCATTTCGGTGCTGTTTGGCTTGGCGCTGACCATCGTGTCCTCGGTGATCGGCGTGGCGGCCGGCGCGGTGCAGGGCTATTTCGGCGGCTGGATCGATTTGCTGTTCCAGCGCTTCATCGAAATATGGACCTCGATCCCGTCGCTTTATTTACTGCTGATTATCTCATCGGTGCTGGTGCCGGGATTTTTTGTTTTGCTCGGGATATTGCTGTTGTTCTCCTGGGTGTCGCTGGTCGGATTGGTGCGCGCCGAATTTCTGCGCGGGCGCAATTTCGAATATATCATGGCGGCGCGCGCGCTCGGCGTGTCGAACGGCACCATTATTTTCCGCCATCTCCTGCCCAATGCCATGGTCGCGACCATGACGTTCCTGCCGTTCATTTTGTCGTCGTCGGTGATGACGCTGACCGCGCTCGACTTCCTCGGCTTCGGTCTGCCACCGGGTTCGCCCTCGCTCGGCGAGTTGCTCAGCCAGGGCAAAGCCAATGTGCAGGCGCCGTGGCTCGGCCTCACCGGATTTTTCTCGATCGCGATCATGCTGTCGCTGCTGATCTTCGTCGGCGAGGCGGTGCGCGACGCTTTCGATCCAAGAAAGACATTTAGATGAGCGCGCCGCTTCTCAGCGTGAAGGATCTTTCGGTCGCCTTCGGCATCGGCAAGCGCGAGATGCTGGCGGTCGACCGCGTGTCGTTCGACATCGCCAAGGGCGAGACGGTCGCGCTGGTCGGCGAAAGCGGCTCCGGCAAATCGGTGACCGCGCTCTCGGTGATGAAGCTGTTGCCCTATCCGGCGGCGCATCATCCGTCGGGCTCGGTGAGTTTCCAGGGCCGCGAATTGCTCACCATGCCGGAGAAAGAAATCCGCAAGGTGCGCGGCAACGACATCACCATCATCTTCCAGGAGCCGATGACCTCGCTCAACCCGCTGCACACGATCGAGAAGCAGATCGCAGAGATACTGTCGTTGCATCAAGGACTTACGGGCAAGGCGGCGCGCGTGCGGATCGTCGAATTGCTGACCCAGGTCGGCATTCCCGATCCAGCCAGCCGGCTCGCGAGCTATCCGCATCAGCTTTCCGGCGGCCAGCGCCAGCGCGTCATGATCGCCATGGCGCTCGCGAATGAGCCCGACCTGCTGATCGCCGACGAGCCGACCACCGCGCTCGACGTGACCGTGCAGGCGCAGATTCTCAAGCTGTTGAAGGACACACAAACGCGGCTCGGCATGTCGATGCTGTTTATTACCCATGACCTCGGCATCGTGCGCAAACTCGCCGACCGGGTCTGCGTGATGCAGCACGGAAAAATCGTCGAGCAGGGCGCGGTCGAGCGCGTGTTCACCGCGCCGGAGCATCCCTACACCAAGGCGCTGCTGGCGGCCGAGCCGAAACCCGATCCGGCGCCGCCACGGCCGGACGCGCCGGTGGTGATCTCGACCAAGGATTTGAAAGTCTGGTTCCCGATCAAGCGCGGCGTGCTGCGCAAGGTGGTCGGCCATATCAAGGCGGTGGACGGTATCAGCATGGAACTGCGCAAGGGCGAGACGCTCGGCGTGGTCGGCGAAAGCGGCTCGGGCAAAACCACGCTTGGCCTGGCCATCCTGCGTCTGATCTCATCGGACGGCCCGGTCGTGTTCATGGGCGACCAGATCCAGGGCCTCAAGTTCAAGCAGATGCGGCCTTACCGGCGCGACATGCAGATCGTGTTCCAGGACCCTTATGGCTCGCTAAGCCCGCGCATGTCGGTGTCCGATATCATCGAGGAAGGCCTGTGGGTGCATCACCCGAATATGCCGGCCGAGGAGCGCGAGAGTCAGGTTATGGCGGCGCTCAAGGATGTCGGGCTCGACACGACGACGCGCTTTCGCTATCCGCACGAATTCTCCGGCGGGCAGCGCCAGCGCATCGCGCTTGCCCGCGCGCTGGTGCTGGGGCCGACATTCATCGTGCTCGATGAGCCGACCAGCGCGCTCGATATGTTGATCCAGTCGCAAATGGTCGATCTGCTGCGCGATCTGCAAAAGAAACGCGATCTGACTTATATGTTCATTTCGCATGATTTGCGCGTGGTGGCCGCGCTCGCCAGCAGGCTTCTGGTATTGCGCAACGGCAAGATGGTGGAAGAAGGCGCGGCCAGCGATCTGTTCAAGAATCCCAAGAGCGGCTACACCCGCGCGCTGTTTGCCGCGGCCTTCAATCTGGAAAGCGCGCCGGAAGGCGTGGTGGCACAATGAAACGTATTTTTTGGAACCGTATTTTTTGGAATCGAATTTTTCGTGCGATCGTTCTCGGTTTTTGTCTTCTTGCCAGCGGGGCGCAGGCCGCGCAGTTCGGCAACGCCCAACACGCCATCAAGGATGACGACGGCGATACGGTTGCGAATTTCGATCTAAGCGCGGACTTATTGGCGCGGCTTGCCAAGCTGCCGGCGCAAGTTCCGGTCGGCAATCCGCAGGGCGACGTGACCTTGCTGCAATTCTACGATCTCAACTGCCCCTATTGCCGGCTGGCGGCGGCCGACGTCGACACGCTGGTGAAAGACGACAACAAGCTCAAGCTGGTTTTCGTGCCTTATCCGGTGCTGTCGGTGCAATCGGTGCAGGGCGCCTTGATCGAGATGGGCGCGGCGAAAATGCTGACGCCGGAACAATATCTAGAATTCCACCGCCGCATTTACGCCAGCCGCGGCGTCATCGACGGCCCGAAAGTGCTGGCGGTGGCGGCGGGCATGGGGCTCGATACGAACAAGCTTGCCGGCCTGTCGAATACCGAAACCATGCTCAATTTGTTGCGCGCCAATGCCGATTTCGGCACCACCGCGAATTTGGCGGCCACGCCGGCTTATGTCATCGGCGGCGTCGCCATTCTGGGCCATCCCGGGCTAAAACCGTTGCAGGCCGTGGTCCGATCCATGCGAAGCTGCGGCAAGGTCGTGTGTTGAGCGGGCGCTAAAGCCGCTTGACGCTCGTCACATCGCTGCCGGCGGCTTTGATGCGGGCAACCGCGGCGTCGGCCTTTTCAATCGCCACCATCATGTGATGCGCGTTGGCATGGATAATCGTTTCGCTGTCGCGGGCGATGGCGACGTGACCCTTCCAGAAGATCAGGTCGCCGCGCCGCAAGTTCGGCAAGCGGCGAAAGTTTACCGAGAGCCGATTCCTGATCCTTGCTGTCACGCGGGCAGGCGATGCCGGCGGCCTGTAGCGCGATTTGCACCAGGCCCGAACAATCGATGCCGAGCGAGGTCTTGCCGCCCCATAGATAAGGCGCGCCGAGCAAAGTCTCAGTGACCGCGACGAAATCCGGTTGTTTGGTTGCGATTGGCGAAAGATGGACGAGCGGGAAATGCCAGCCGAAGGCATTGATGGCAAAACGCTCATCCTGCCGCTCGATGGCGAGCAGGGCGCCCATCGGCAATGCGATCATCGGCGGCAATTTGATATTGGCGCCGGGAAATCCGAACGTGCGCGGTGCGCTCACACGGTGCGTCGGCGCAGGGCCGGTAATCCCCAAAGAGTTGGCGGATAGATAGCCGACATAACCGTCGGTCTCGAGCTGGCCGCGGGCCCAGCCTTCGTCGCTGGTTTCGTAAACCGTGACGCGCTCGCCGAACAACGCCTGGGTGTCGAGCGCCGCCTCATGCGCCGGTTCGCGCCGCAGATCGGCGATCGGATCGATTACTTCGCGGTAGGCGTGGGTGCGTGGGTCGCTTGGCGTCATCGTGGTTCGCATTGGCTTGTTAGGCGCGGCAGTCTCTGACCGTTCCCTCCCCCCTTGTGGGGGAGGGTTAGGAGGGGGGTAATTGCGATGATATCACGATAACCACCCCCACCCCCGACCCCTCCCCACAAGGGGGAGGGAAGTAGGCCGAATCCGCGGCACTCGCGTGGCGCTACGAATACCGCGCGCTGAGCATCGCGTAGAGCGCGCGGGCGGTCTGGCATTCGGCGCCTTCCGGACGGCCGGGCTTGGTGCTGGCATTCCAGGCAAAGAGATCGAGATGCAGCCATGATTTGGCGGCGATGAATTTGCGCAGGAATAACGCGGCAGTAATGGCGCCGCCCTGGCCGCCGGTGCTGACATTGTTGGTATCGGCGATTTTAGAATCCAGCATGGCCTCATAAGGCCGCCACAGCGGCAGCCGCCAGAGCGGGTCGCTCTCGGCAGCGCCCGCGCTTGCCAGCTCAGTGGCGAGTGCATCGTCATCGGTAAACAGCGCCGGCAGTTCGGGACCGAGCGCCACGCGGGCCGCGCCGGTGAGCGTCGCAAAGTCTGCGACCAGCGCCGGGCTTTCCTCGTCCGCGAGCGCCAGCGCGTCGGCCAGCACAAGCCGGCCTTCCGCGTCGGTATTGCCGATCTCGACCGTGATGCCCTTGCGCGATTTATAAATGTCGCGCGGGCGAAAGCTCGCGCCGGATATGGAATTCTCCACCGCCGGGATCAGCACGCGCAGGCGCACTTTCAATTTGCGCGCCATGATCATATGCGCGAGGCCAAGCGCGGTCGCGGCACCGCCCATGTCCTTCTTCATATTGAGCATGCCGGTGTCGTTCTTGATATCGAGCCCGCCGGTGTCAAAGCACACGCCCTTGCCGACCAGCGTGATCTTGGGGTCGCTGTCCTTGCCCCAGGTGATGTCGATCAGCCGGGGCGCGCGTGGCGAACCCTTGCCGACCGCCTCGATCAAAGGGAATTCCTGGGCCAGCGCATTGCCGCGTGTGACGTCGAAACCGGCGCCATGCTGTTCGGCGAGCGCACGGGCGGCCGCTTCCAATTCGTCCGGGCCCATGTCGTTGGACGGCGTATTGATGAGATCGCGGGTGAGGGTGACGCCTTGCGCGATGCGGATGAGGTCGTCGCCATCGACGCCGTCGGGAACCACGAGCCGCACATTGCGCGCCTCGGCCTTGCGGTAGCGGCCAAATTGATAGGCGCCCAAAGCAAAGGCCAGCGCGGCCAGGCGCGGATTGCGCGGCGCGTTGGCAAAGCGGTAGGTGCCCGGCGGCAGCACATTCACGAGCTGCCCGGGACGGAACGGGTCGAACAGCGCGTCGTCCGCCGCCTCGATGCCGAACAGCACGCCCGCCAGCTCTGCCGTCGGCCGCCGGCATGATCAGATGCCGGCCGGGCTTGGGCTCGAACCCGGCGGCGCGCACAAAGGCCTGCTCGCGGTCGTCGATTTTCGCGATCGTCTGCTCAAAACTGGCGGCGTTGACGAACAGGATCGGAACGGCCGGCGTCTCGCCGGCTGGGGCGAAAATGGGATGGTTCATGGCGTGATTTTAGACCCGAATGAGCATGCGCGAGCATAGCCAGTTTACAAGTTAACCTCTCGTTAGGGTTAACGTTTTATTGCTCGGACATGCCGCTGGACGGCCTGCCACCGGAAATCCCATAGGCTTGAAATTGCGCCTTAAAGCCGACCGAGCCGCCCGCCTGCTTGCTTCGGCCGCTGTAGCGGCCGTGCTGGGCCTGTCGCTGGCCGGCTGCAAGACCATGGGCGACGATACTACCGGCTCCATCTCCGCGACCAATGTGCCGCACAGCGATGCCGAATGGCGCCAACAACTCGACGTCTGGGGCAAACGCTATCGCGAAGACAACGGCGACGCCGAAGCCGCACTCAATTACTCGCGCGCGCTGCGTGCGACCGAACAGCGCGCCCAGGCGGTCGCGGTGCTCGAACAGGCCTCGATCCGTAATCCGCGCGACATGGCGTTGCTTGGCGCCTATGGCCGCGCGCTGGCCGAGGCCGGCGATCTCAACCAGGCGCTCGACGTGCTCGGTCGCGCCCATACGCCGGATAACCCCGATTGGCGCATCCTCAACGCGCAGGGCGCTGTGCTCGATCAGTTGGGCCGGCATGCCGAGGCGCAGGGCCATTATGCCGCCGCGCTCAAGATCGTACCCAACGAATCCTCCGTGCTGTCCAATCTCGGCCTGTCTTACGCACTGATGAAGGACCTTAAGAGTGCTGAAGCCATGCTGCGGCGGGCAGGCGCGCAGCCAAATGCCGACCCGAAGGTGCGGCAGAACCTCGCTTTGGTCGTCGGCTTGCAAGGACGCTTCGCCGACGCCGAGATGATCGCGCGCGCAGGCCTGCCGGAGGCCGAAGCCGCCGCTAACGTCAATTATCTGCGCCAGATGCTCGCCCAGCAGAACGAGTGGAAGAAAACGGGCCAGCAGCCCAATTTGCCCAAGCCCGACGCCGGCACGTAACGCTTGCGGCCTCAGAAACTATGCAGCGCCATGACCTTAATGGCGGCGGGCCCGAGAATGACCACGAACAGCACCGGCAGGAAGAATACGATCATCGGCACCGTGAGTTTGGGCGGCAGACCGGCGGCTTTCTTCTCGGCCTCCGACATACGCATATCGCGGCTTTCCTGCGCCATGACGCGCAGCATTTGCGCCAGCGGCGTGCCGTAACGTTCCGCCTGCTGCAAGGCCATGCAAACCGATTTCACGCTTTCCAGGTCGGTGCGCTTGGCCAGGTTTTCGTAAGCCATGCGCCGGTCCGGCAAATAGGACAATTCGGCCGTGGTGAGCGTCAGTTCCTCGGCCAAGGCGATCGACTGCGTGCCGACCTCTTCGCTGACCTTGCGGAATGCCGCTTCGATCGACATGCCGGATTCCACGCAGATCAGGAGCAGGTCGAGCGTGTCGGGAAATGCGCGTTTGATCGACAATTGGCGCTTCTGGATTTTGCTCTTGAGCAGCATATAAGGCAGATGCATGCCGACATAGGCGGAGGCGATGCAAATGCCGATCTTGATCGGGGTCGCCATCGCGTAATCGCCCAAAACGAATATATAGGTCGCTGTAAAAATTATGGCGATCACCGGCGTTACCATGCGGAAGAACAAATAGGTGATATAGGGCGCCTGACCGCGGTAGCCGGCCTGCACGAGTTTGAGCCGCGCCTCTTCCTGGCCGACCCATTTTGTCAGATTGAAACGGTCGACGATCGCCTTGATCGACTGTTTGGGCGATTGCCGCAGGTTGATTTTCTGTTTTTGATTGGCCATGCGCTCGCGTTCGCGCGCGCGAATCTTTTCGCGCTCGACGGCGACCGCTTTCATTCGCTGGCCAAGCGAATCGCCGAACGCGTAAGGCATTGCGATGGTCAAAATGGTGGCCGCCGCGGCGATGGCGGCAAACACCATCGTCATCGTTTGGACATTGAGCGAGTTGATCAAAAGTTGAATCATCGGTCCTGCTATATGCGATCGCGCATTTTAGAAGTCGAAATTGATCATCTTCTTCATTACCATCACGCCCATGAACATCCAGAAGGCGGACGCCGCCAGCATGAGGTTGCCCATCGGTTCGGTAAACAACAGCGAGATGTAGACCGGGCTGGTGATGTAAACCATCGTCATGACGCAAATCGGCAGCGCGCCGATGATGGAGGCCGAGGCCTTGGCCTCCTGCGACATCGCCTGAATCTTGCCCTTCATTTTCTTGCGGTCACGCAGCACGCGCGAAAGATTGCCGAGCGTTTCCGACAAATTGCCGCCGGCCTTTTGCTGGATGGCGATGACGATGCCGAAGAAGTTCGCTTCCGGCACCGGCATGCGCTCATAAAGCTTGCCGCAGGCCTCACCGAGAGGAATGCCGATGGCCTGGGTCTCGACGACGGCGCGAAATTCAGTCCGTAACGGTTCAGGCGCTTCGACCGTGATCATCTTCAGGCAATCGAGCAGCGGCAATCCAGCCTTGATGCCGCGCACAATAACGTCGACTGCGTCGGGAAACGCGTTGAGGAATTTGGCCTCGCGGCGCTTTTTGAGAAATCTCAGGATCCAGAACGGCAGTCCAAAGGCGCCGGCAAAGCCCAGGCCCGCGGCCGGCAGCAAGCTGCCGGCGGTCAGTAGCCCGACCAAAAACAACACGACCCCGATGCCGCCAGAAATCATAAAGTATTGCCGCTTCGACCAGCTCAGTCCGGCCTGCGCGATGCGCACCGTGAGCGGCACGCGCTTATTCTTTTTGTGGCGTTCGTCGAATTCCTTGAGCGTGTTTTCGATTGCGTCGCGGCGGGATTTCGGCGCGCCGCGGGAAACGCGCGTCACTACCTCGGCCTTGGCGACGCTCGCCATGCGTTGCTCGGCTTTGCGCTGGCCCGACAGGATCGGATAAAGGAAAACATAGACCACGCCACCAACGGCGAGCGAGGCCAGAAAAAATACCGCGATGGAATCCATGGCGTGCTTAGCCCCGCATGGCTTCGTTGGCCGCTTCCGCCGCATCGAGCGCGGCCGCCAGCCGTTTTTCCTCGCCATAATAGCGGGCGCGGTCCCAGAACCGCGGCCGGCCGATGCCCGTTGAGCGGTGGCGGCCGAGGATGTTGCCGTCGGCGTCCTCGCCGGTCATGTCGTAAATGAACAGGTCTTGGGTGATGATGACATCGCCTTCCATCCCCATCACTTCCGTGATGTGGGTAATTTTGCGCGAGCCGTCGCGCAGGCGCGCGGCCTGGATCACCACGTCGACCGATGCGCAAATCATTTCGCGAATGGTTCGGGACGGCAGCGAGAAACCGCCCATGGTGATCATCGATTCAAGACGCGAGAGACCTTCACGCGGGTTGTTGGCGTGCAACGTGCCCATCGAGCCGTCATGGCCGGTGTTCATGGCTTGCAGCAGATCGAACGCTTCGGGTCCGCGGACTTCGCCGACGATGATTCGTTCCGGGCGCATACGCAGGCAGTTGCGCACCAAATCGCGCATGGTGATCGCGCCTTCGCCCTCGAGGTTGGGCGGGCGTGATTCCAGACGCACCACATGCGGCTGTTGCAGCTGCAGTTCGGCGGCGTCTTCGCAGGTGATGATGCGTTCGTCGTCGTCGATGAACTGGGTGAGACAGTTGAGCAGCGTGGTCTTGCCGGAGCCGGTGCCGCCGGAAACCAGAGTATTGACGCGCACGCGCCCGATGATCTCGAGGATCTCGGCGCCCTGCTCGGTAATGGTGCCGAATTTGACTAGCTGATCGAGCGTCAGCTTGTCCTTCTTGAACTTACGAATGGTGAGCGCGGGGCCGTCGATCGCCAACGGCGGCACGATGGCGTTGACGCGCGAACCATCCGGCAAGCGCGCATCGCAGATCGGCGAGCTTTCGTCGACGCGGCGGCCGATCTGGCTGACGATGCGCTGGCAGATGTTGAGAAGCTGCTGATTGTCACGGAACCGGATACTGGTCTTCTGGATTTTGCCTTTGACTTCGATATAGACCGTGCCGGAGCCGTTCACCATGATGTCGGCGATGTCGTCGCGCGACAGCAACGGTTCGAGCGGGCCGAAACCGAGCACGTCGTTGCAAATGTCGTCGAGCAATTCCTCCTGCTCGGAGATCGACATCACGATATTCTTGATCGAAATGATCTCGTTGACGATGTCGCGGATTTCCTCGCGCGCCGAATCGGCATCGAGCCGCGCAAGTTGCGCCAGATCGATCGCTTCGATCAAAGCGCCGAAGATGGTGCCCTTGACCTCGTAATAGGTTTCGGAACGGCGCGTATCGACCGAGGACGGCACAGTATTGATCGGCGAGGCTGCCCTTGTGGCGGGAGGAGCCGGCACCAGCGGCGCGCCGAGTCCGTCGGAGGGAAACGGTGTTAGACCGGGTTCCGGCTTAGAAGTAGGCTTAGGCGCCGCGGCCACCGGCGCAGCGGCCGACGCAGGCGCCGGCGCCGGCGCGGCGGGCGCCGGAGCATGAGCTTCAGAGGTTCCACTACGCTTACCGAACACGAGATCAGCCTCCGAACAATTCCTACTTGCGCTTCATCATGGCGAGCAGCGGCGTCAGCAGGCCGCCGCGCGCGCGTTTGGCTTCGGCGCGTCCCGTGAGCACCTGGGCCAGTTGGCGGAACATTTCCGCGCTCTTATGATTTGCGGACACTTCCGAGATCATCTGGCCGTTATTGGCGGCGGTGCCGAAAAGCTGCGGCTCGAACGGGATCACCACCAGCGGCTGGTCTTCCAGCGCCTTGGCGAAATCCGCCGGCGCGATTTCCGGCCGCTTCGGGACGCCGACCTGGTTGAGGCAGTAATAGGGCTTGCGGTCGTTCGGCCGCGCGGTGCGCAGCAGATCGACCAGGTTCTTGGCATTGCGCAGATTGGCAAGGTCGGGTCCTGCGACCACCAGAATGTCGTCGGCGCTCACCAGCAGCCGCTTGGTCCAGCCCGACCAGATGTGCGGCACGTCGAGCACAATGCAGGGAATCGAATTGCGCAGCGAATCGAGGGTCGAATCGAATGCCTCGGCGCCGAAGTCGTAGACCCGCTCCAGGGTCGCTGGCGCCGCCAGCAGGCTCAAATGATCGGTGCATTTCGACAACAGGCGATCGACAAAGGCGGTGTCGACGCGGTCGGGTGAGAATACCGCATCGGCAATGCCTTGCGGGGGGTCCTGATTGTAATCGAGGCCGGCGGTGCCGAAGGCAAGATCGAGATCGGTAACCACCGAATCGAGTGCAAGATCGCGGGCGATGGCCCAGGCGACGTTATGCGCCACGGTGGAAGCACCGACACCGCCCTTGGCGCCGACAACCGCGATGATGCGGCCGACCGCCTTGGCGTCCGGTGACGAGAACAGCCCGCAGATCGAGCGCACGACATCGATGGTGCCGATCGGCGCGATGAGATAATCGCTCACGCCGCGCCGCGTCAATTCGCGATAGAGTGTCACATCGTTGACGCGGCCGACCACGACCACGCGCGTACCGGCGTCGCAAACCTCGGCAAGCTGATCGAGCCTGGTCAGGATGTCGTCGGAACGCTGTTCGGTCTCGATGAAGATGACATTCGGCGTCGGCGAGCTGCGATAGGCCTCGACCGCCGCGGTGGCGCCGCCCATCTGAATTTTGACATGCGCCTTGGACAGGCGCCGGTCTTCGCCCGCCGCCTGCACGGCGGCGGCGGTTTCAACCGTCTCGCAAAAAGCCTGCACCGAAACCCGCGGCGCCGGCGCGATATGCTCGTCGGGGGCGACGGTGTCGGCCATCGCCGGCGCCATCGCCTCGTCATCCGCAACTGCGACTTGTTGAGCGTGTTTGATCATTTGCCGATATCGGTGATTTTGCCGGTGTCGTATCCCGTATACGTGCCGGACGGGTTGTCGCCTTTGCGGTACTTGTCGAGCATGACCGAGCGCCGCGCGGTATAAGCCGACGTTTCGCCGCGCGGCTGAACCAGATCGGCCGGGTTATCGACCATGGCGGCGAGATTGCGCTGGCTGGCGCAGCCGAGATTCCAGTACGGGCGGTTTTCCATGTAGGTCGAATCCTGGCTGGGGCCGAGATTGTGCGGCCATAGACCACAGGGCCCGGCTTCCGCGGTTAATTTCGAATAGCTGATCTTGATGCTGGCGAGCGCCGTAGCCGGTGGCCGGTAGCTGCGCATGTAGACGGCATTTCCCGGCACGCCGGAAGCGGCAAGAATGGAATGGACCTCGCGCATCGAGTCGGCGGCGGCCCGATCGTTCGGTCCGCCTTGCGGCACGTCCACGATGACGCCGCTGGTACCCTCGTGCCGCCACAGTTGCGCGAATGACAGCACGTCGGCGCGCTGCGATGGCGTGAGCCCGCCGCGATTGCGCCCGAGGAAGATTTCGACGGTGCGGTCGCCTTCCTTCAACGTGATCGGATGGCGTAGCCGATAGTCGGTGGGATATTCGGCTTCGGCGACGTGTGCCGTCTCAAAACAGCCGGCCAGCGTCATCGCGAGACCGCCGACCGCCAACAGCCGCAGCGCCGCTTGGGCGCGGCGCCGCGCGATCGCCGTATGGAGTTCTGTCATCCGTCGTCTCCTGATCCCGCTCAATCGAGAATAAATCCGTATTTGCCGCGATAGTTGGCCGGTTGTTCGGCCGGCGCTTGCGGCGCTCCGGCGGCGCCGTAGATGCGATTGATGCGCCCCAGCAAAACGGTCGACGGATCGTTGGGATCGGCGAAACCATCGTCGGGTCGCGACAATTGCTTCTGCGCCACCGCACGCACGATGTAAGGCGTAACCAGCACCATCAATTCGGTTTGGTTGTTGATGTAGTCGCGGCTCTTGAACAGCGCGCCGAGGATCGGCAGTTGCATGAGGCCTGGGATGCCGTTGATCTGTTGCTTGGTCTGCTCCTGGATCATGCCGGCCAAAGCCAGCGATCCACCCGACGGAATTTCAACCGTGGTTTCGGCGCGGCGGGTGCTGATCGAAGGGATCGTCAGCGTCTGGGTCGAGCCCGGAACCGCCAGCGTCAAAGCATTGTCGGTGGACAGGTCGGATACTTCGGTCATCACCTTGAGGCTGATGCGGCCTTCCGACAAGACGACCGGCGTAAACACCAGGCTCACGCCGAATTTCTTGAAATCGACCTGCGCTTGGCAGACTGGCGGCGACTTGGTGGTATCGCACGACAACCCATTGGGAATTGGAAACTCGCCGCCGGCAATGAAACTTGCCGTCTCGCCGGAGATGGCGGTCAGGTTCGGTTCGGCCAGCGTCCGGAGCACACCGGCGCGATCCATCGCCCGCAACGTCGCGGTGATATTTTTCCAGGTGCCGGCGAATTGGCTGTTGCTCAGCGTCTGGCCCGTGGCGGAGAACGGATTGGTCTGGTTGAAGTTCACCACGGCGGTGCCGTAATTGAGGCTGCCGCTGAGATCGATGCCGAGCTGCTTGATGATGTCGCGGCGCACTTCGGCGACCGTTACCTTGAGCATGACTTGGTCGCGCCCGCGCACCGTGATGCCGTTGACCACCTTGGTGCTGTCACCGACCAGGCGTCCGGCGAGATCGAAGGCTTGCTGCAATTCCTGGGGACTTGCCACGCTGCCGGACAACATGACGCCGTCGGGGCCGACGCCTTCGATGCGGATGTCGGAATCGGGCAAGATCTGCTTGAGCGCGGCGCGTACGCCGTTAAGGTCGCGGGTGACCGCGATATCGAAGCCGGCGATCTGCTTGCCGTTGGCGTCGAAGAAAAAGATATTGGTCTGACCGACGGCAACGCCGATCATGTAGACGCGGCGCGCCGAACGGATCACCGCATTGGCGATCAGCGGATTGGCGACCAATACGTCCTTGATGTCGGCCGGCAGGTCGATGGCGACCGACTTGCCGATGCCGAGCGGAATGAAGCGAGATGTCGCTTCGCTCGCGGCCACCTGAATCACCGGCGCATGCGCCGGTACTTGCGCCGGATCGGCGGCAGTAGCCGGAGACATAGGGGCAACGCCGGCGCCGGCGAGAAGTGCCGCCAGCGTTGCAGCGCGGATCAAGGTCCGTGTCGCCAGTTTCCCAATCACCATGTCCCCTACGTCCCCTTGTTCGCTCATCGCGGTGTGGTCGTTGTGCTCACGCCAAAGCGGATGACATTTACGGAATTGCGGCGGCCTGAATCGTCGACCGGCGTGTCTTTCGCCGAGTCATCGGTAATGCTGCGCAACGCCAGTGACAGCGTTCCGGATTGCTGCGACAGCACCAGGGTTTCGGCCTGGCCGGGCGTGAGTTCGAGCGTGGCGGTCTTGCCGACAACGACCTTCTGGCCGCCTTTTTCCTCGACGTTCTGGTCGATCGCCAATACGCGGATATTGCTGAGAACGGTCTCGCTGGTTTTGGTCTCGCCGCCGCCGGTCTTGTCGGCGTTTTGATCGCGGCGCGTGAGAATGACATCGACATGATCGTTCGGCAGAATGAAACCGCCGGCGCCGGTTTCCGGCGAAATCTGGGTGGAAACAGCGCGCATACCGGTGGGCAGGATCGCGGCCATGAAGCCCGAACCTTTTGCGTTCACCAGTTTGGCTTCGCGAATCGGTTCACCCGCGATGAAGGGTACGCGCACGATCATGCCGGAGAGATTTTCGATGGCTTGCGGGCGCGCATTTTTGCGAATGAAATTTCCGCTCGAGGCGCTTGCCGGCCACGCTTGCCATTGCATGTCGCCCGGTGTGAGCGTCTGACCCATCGGAAGGTCGGCTCGTGCGACCAGGACCTCGACGGTCTCAGCCTTGGCAACGTCTGGCTTAACCTCGGGAGGCTTTTCCGAACGGCCTGCCAACAGCGCGGCAACTCCACCGGCTGCGATAGCGACCGTAAGCACAACGATACGCGCGGCTTTCATACGCTCACTCTCACCGTGACAGAGCGGCCGGCTCGGCCGCTTAAAACACATGGCGGCCAGTGCGACCGCTTACACCGGATTTGAGCAGTGAAAGGTCAAGGTATGGTTAAGCAGCGGTGACTAAATCGAGTTAATATTTTCTTACGCCGCGCTTTTTGGAGCGTCGCGCATGACTCAGATACCGATCGCCGGCATCCATGCTGTCTTGGGATAGACCGCGAGCGCGGCGGCTGCGAGCGCAATGCCGTAAGGCACGCCGCCGCCGGTCTCATGCAGCCGCATAATCCAGGGCTGGCGGGCGAGGGGACCCGGCAGCGGCAGTTTGCGAAACTGGATCAGCACCAGCGTCAGCACGCCGCCAAAGATCGACGCATAGGCCAAATAGTCGAACAGATAGTCAAAACCGAACCAGAGCGCCGTGGCGGCCACCAGTTTGGCGTCGCCGCCGCCGATCCAGCCTTGCGAGAAGAAGCCGAAGGAAAATACCAGCACCAGCGCGCCGGCAGCGAGGTGCATGCCAAAGGCCGGCCAGCTCATGCCGATCACCAGTGTGAGCAGGAAGAAGCTGCCAGTCAGCGCCAGCGAGAGCCGGTTCGAGATGGTCATGGTGAAAAGATCGCTTGAAGCCGCGAAGGCCATCATGGCGGGGAACAACAGGAGCCTGATTAGATCCATCACCATGATCGGTTGCTCCTGCGCGCCGGTAATAGCGGCGCGATCTCAAATTACGCCAGGCAAGCTTGCCGTTCGGTTAGCGCGGAAAATATTTACGCGCGGTAAAGCATCGCCGTAGCCAAAGGCCAAAAGCAAAAGGCCCCGGCAATTGGCCGGAGCCTTTGTAGTGGTTTCGAAATGAGCCGAATTACTTAAGCTGGCTCGAAATGCTCGTGAACTTGGTGTTCAACGTTGTGCCGAGGCCGTTCACGACCGCGATGATCGCGACCGAAATGCCAGCAGCAATAAGGCCGTACTCGATGGCGGTGGCGCCAGAGTTGTCGTTTACGAAACGAACGAAGAGGTTTTTCATCGGTAGCTCCATGATCCACACGTGGCTGTCTGAGCTGATCCAGAGGACCGGATTAGCTCCGGCTCCCAAGAACCATGCCGCAACCTACCAATGAGGTCTTGCGTGTGGGTTAATATCGTTGAAGAAACATGGGGTAATCCTCTGTATATTGATCGTAGTTAACAATTTACTTCTAGAAGAATAGCAGAGTTAATAAATTGTTTATGCAATCTATACTGAATATAGCGTCCAATGTTCGAACGAATACATAATTTCTGGTGTCAGATTTACAGTAAATGTCTTAGATACCATGGAACCCGCTGCTGTTGCTGCTGGGTGAATACTGGCGGGAACGGCGGTCTTGTGCTGTCAGCTTTGGCGGGAAGCGTGAGGGGCATTCGCGCCCGGCCCGTCAATGCGCGGCGTTCACCGCATCTTAACCGCGCGGGGCCGATACCGGACCAGGTTTTTCAGCGTCAAATGGGCTCAACGCCATGCTTTGGGAATTCCTCTCGGTCTTTCAGGTCGCCGGCCAGACGTTTTTAAAGCTTGTGCCGATCACCATCGGACTCGGCATCGGCTTTGCGCTGCTTACCCAATGGACCGCCTGCAATCCAACCGGACACTGGTGGCACAAGCGCGAGATCGTCACAGACGTTTGCTACTGGTTCCTGATCCCGCTGGCCGCGCGTTTCGTTCGCATCGGGCTGATGGTGATGGGCGCGGCGTATCTTTACAACATTCACGGCGTCGATGCGCTGAACGCATTCTACGACGACGGCTTCGGCCCGCTCTCGGCGTTGCCGCTATGGGCCCAGGCGATCACTTTCGTGGTCGTATCGGATTTCCTGACCTATTGGACGCATCGGGCGTTCCATACCGCCGAAATGTGGAAATACCACGCGGTTCATCACTCATCGGAAGAACTCGACTGGATTTCAGCGGCCCGGTTTCATCCGGTCAATATTTTTCTCGGCACCGTCATTGTCGATGTCGTCCTGTTGCTGGCCGGCATTTCGCCCAATGTGATGCTTTGGGTAGGGCCATTTACCACCACGACTTCCGCCATGGTGCATGCCAATCTGAACTGGACCTTCGGGCCGTTCAAAACTGTGTTTGCCAGCCCGGTGTTTCACCGCTGGCATCACACCGCCGCCGACCGCGGTGGCTCAAGCAATTTCGCCGGTACGTTTCCGATCTGGGATCTGATGTTCGGCACGTATTACATGCCGGAGAATGAGATGCCGGACGCCTATGGCATCGACGACAAGAGCTTCCCGGCGGGATTTGCCGGCCAGATGGCCTATCCGTTCCGGCATTTGCTCGAAGACTGGCAGCATGTTCCGCAAAGCCAAGATCGTGCCCAAGGCGGTCGCCGGCAAGAATACCAAATAGAACTCCAAATGGCGTTGTCCGGACGGTGCCGGCGCCGCCCGCGCGCCCTTTGCACTTCGTTCACCTATTTGCAGTCAACTCAGGCCCTGTAATTCTGACGGCCGTTGTATTGGCCGCTTTGTCGGTTGCGTTGGAGAGTACGATGTCGGGCGTGTTCGTGCGTCGCAGGCGGCTGGTCGATGCTCTGGCCGGCACGTTATTTATCGCCGCCGCGCTCGCCATGACGCCGGCGCAGGCCGAATCCATCACGGTCAATGTCGACGACGCGCAGACCCTGAAGCTGCCCGACAAGGTCGCCACGATCGTCATCGGAAACCCGCTGATCGCCGATGCCACGCTGCAAAGCGGGGGAATTCTGGTAATCACCGGCAAGAGCTTTGGCTCGACCAACATGATGGCGCTCGATCGCGCCGGCAAGACCGTCATGAACACGACCGTGCAGGTAACGGGTCCCAAGGCCAGCACGCTTGTTGTGGTCTACAAGGGCGTCAACCGCGAATCCTATAGCTGCACGCCGGAGTGCTTGCCGCGCATCACGCTGGGCGATGACCCGAAGTTCTTTGGCGATGCGATGGGTCAAAGCGCCGCGCGCATCGGCGGCGGCGGCTCGAGCGCGCCGAAATAGGCGTTACCGCCGCTTGCGGCACTCTCATCAAGAACACGGTTAGCGATTGCTTAATGCGATCGGCGCTGTTGTACGCAATGTGCGCAATAATTTGAAAATGTCACTCTGGTAGTTTGTGGCTCGTTCAGAGCCGGGACTTCGACGATGCTCGTTGCCTTACGAAACAAATTCGCGCTTCGTATGCGCCGGGTTATTCCGGCCGGCATCGCGCGCCGCTTTGTGCGCCAGCACGATGGCGCGGCCGCGGTCGAGTTCGCGTTGGTCGCCGCGCCGTTTCTGGCGCTGCTGTTTGCCATTATGGAAACGGCGTTCGTGTTCTTCGCCAGCCAGACGCTGGAAGCAACCGTTGCCGATGCGGCGCGCTTGATCCTGACCGGGCAGGCGCAGACCAACGGCTACAGTCAGGCCGATTTCAAGACCGCCGTGTGCGCGCGCGTCTATGGCTTGTTCGATTGCGCCAACGGCATGAGTGTCGACGTCAAGAACTATTCCAGTTTCTCCGCGGTCAACAACACCTCGCCGGTCGTCAACGGC
The DNA here is from genome assembly GCA_963807665.1 of uncultured Alphaproteobacteria bacterium. Lineage (GTDB taxonomy): Bacteria > Pseudomonadota > Alphaproteobacteria > Rhizobiales > Xanthobacteraceae > Pseudolabrys. The sequence goes on from CAWEDE010000013.1 coordinate 148,902, forward strand.
CAGCTCGTCACCTCGGGCATGACCTATACGCCGGGCGGCCCTGGCTGCATCGAAGTCGTGAAGCTCTATTATCAGTGGCCGATCTACGTTTCGATGCTCGGCAACAATCTCTCGAATCTGAGCGGCAATTACCGGCTGCTGGTGGCGACTTCGGTATTCCGCAACGAGCCCTATGGCGGGACTGGAGGCTGCTGATGACCTCGCTGCTTCGACGGATTTTGCGTATCGCGCGCGACAAACGCGGCGTCTCGGCGGTCGAATTCGCGCTGCTGGCGCCGATGATGATCGGCCTTTATCTCGGCTGCGCCGAGATCTCCGACGGCATCGGTGCCGACCGCAAGGTCAGTTTGATTTCGGCCGCGCTGGCCAACCTGTCGGCCGAGGTGACCACGATCAGCACCACCGATATGAGCAACATTCTCGACGCGTCGAGCGCGATCATCTCGCCCTATTCGGCCAACAATCTGAAAATGACGGTGTCGTGCATCAATATCAGCGCGACCAAAGTTGCGACCGTGAAGTGGAGCGTCACCCGCGGCGGCACGGCGCACTCGCGGTAACGGTCACAATTCCGACCGCGCTGGCGGTCGCCAGCACGCAGATGCTGTTCGCCAAGCTTCCTACGCCTATACGCCGACTGTCGGCTACACCATCACCGGCACGCTGACGCTGTCGGACAAAATGTATATGAGCCCGCGCATCACGGCGCCGACTTACGGCACCACCACCTGCACCTGACACGACGCGCGCGCCGCCGGCTCAGACAATCGGCAGCGCCGTCGTCGATTTTATCCGCTCCATCGCGAAGCGCGACGTGACGTTCTTGAGCGGCACGGTTGCGATCAGTTTTTTGTAGAAAGTGTCGTAGCCGGGCATGTCATGCACCGCCACGCGCAGCATGTAATCGACGTCGCCGGCCATGCGGTAGAACTCCATCACTTCGGGCATGGCGCCGACCACCTCGGCGAATTTCGACAGCCAATCCTGCGAATGGTCGCCGGTCTCGATCGAGACGAACACCGTGATACCGAGGCCGACCTTTTCCGGATCGATCAGCGCCACGCGGCGCGTAATCACCCCGTCGGCTTCCAGCCGTTGCATCCTTTTCCAGCAGGGCGTCGATGACAGGCCGACGCGCTGGCCGATCTCGGCGACCGAGAGCGACGCGTCGAGCTGGACCACGGCAAGAATTTTCCGGTCGATGGCATCCATGCTGTTTTTCCTCAAAACTTAGAACGCGCAGCCTAAAACGACTCGCATACTTGGAATTATATTCTTATTTATGCAAGCCATCTGTCTTTATAGAGAAAATTATTCTATTTCAAGCATAATCTATCGTCGCCGTTCCGGGGCCTTCCCGCGCCAAAATAGCCATTCGAGAATTCACATGAGAAAAACTCTTCGCTCCGATTTCGCCCGCGCTCTCCGCCGTCTCGCGGCCGGTATTGGCTTCGCGCTAATGCTCGGCACTCCGGCTATAGCGGCCGATGCGCAGCCGCTGGTTTCGGTGCAATGGCTCAGTGGCCATCTCAAGGACGCCGATCTGGTGGTGCTCGATATCCGTTCGGCGATCGATGGCGGCGGCGCCAAGGCCTATGAGGCCGCGCATATCCCGGGCAGCGTGCATAGCGACTACGACAAGGCCGGCTGGCGGGTCACCCGCAACAACGTGCCCTTCATGGTGCCGACGGCGCCCGAACTGGAAAAACTCATCGGCGATCTCGGCATCGACGAGGACAGCCATGTGGTCGTGGTGCCGGCCGGCGTGAGCGTGCTCGATTTCGGGTCGGCCGCGCGCACCTATTGGACGCTCAAAGTCGTCGGCGTGAAAAACGTCTCGATCCTCGACGGCGGTGTCGCCGCCTGGACGCAAAGCCATCTGCCGGTCGATTCCGGCGTGCAGGCGCCGTCGCCGAAAATCTTCACCGCCACGCTCGACAAGAGCATCTGGGCCGAATCCGCCGATGTCGAAAAAATCGAGAAATCGGGCGGCGCGACGCTGGTCGATGCGCGCCCGGAGACTTTCTATCTAGGCAAAGAGAAAGCGCCGAACGCCAGCGCCTACGGCCATATCCCCGGCGCGCTCAGCCTCGACAGCAGCGAGTTCTATGACGACAAGACCAACCGTCTGAAGTCTCCCGCCCAATTGGCGGTTATTGCCAAGCAGATCCCGGCTGGGCCGGCTGTGACCTATTGCAACACCGGCCATTGGGCCTCGACCGATTGGTTTGTGCTGCACGAGGTGCTCGGCCATAAGGATGCTAAGCTCTATGCCGGCTCGATGGTAGAGTGGACCAGCAATGCCAATCGGCCTGTTGAATCGGCGCGCACCAAATGGGACGATCTAAAAAAGAAACTTGGCCTCGGTTCCTGATTTGCGGCGCAGCAGGTAATTTTCCATGTCTACGGCATCGGTAGCAGCGCCCAGCGCGGGCGCAGCGCTCGGCATCGACCGGCTATTCCTGGGGCTGGCCCTGGGCGCCACCGCCATATTGATCGCGCTGGTGTTGCTCGACGGCCAGCCTCTATCGGCCGCGCTGATCCTGGGCGGCTTTGGCCTCGGCGTTGCCTTTCTCAAAGCGGAATTCAGCTATACCGCGTCCTGGCGGCGTTTTTTGACACGCGGCGAGGCCGGCGGTCTGCTCGGCGGGCTGATCGTGATCGCGATTGCCGCCGTCGTGGTCGTGCCGATAGCGGCGCTCAAGTCGGATTTCGGCGGCGCCATCGCGCCGCTGGGCCCATCGCTCATCATCGGCGCTTTCGTGTTCGGCATCGGCATGCAGCTCGCCAATGGCTGCGGCTCCGGCACGCTCTATACGGTCGGCGGCGGCTCCGGCCGCATGCTGTTGACGCTGTTCTGGTTCATCGTCGGCAGCGTCGCCGGCAGCCTGTCGCTGCCGTCCTTCATGGCGCTGGGCGGCATCGATCCGGTGCTGGCGTCGGATTATCTCGGACCCTGGGGCGGACTGGCCGCGACGCTGGCGAGTATCGCGCTGGCGGCGGGATTGATCGTCGCCGTCGCCAAGCGGCGCGGCGCCAATTTCAAACCGAACCGCAATTACGTCATCGGCGGCATTGTCATTGGCCTGTTGTCGATCGCGGTGTTCCTGGCCGGCGGCCACCCGTGGAGCGTCACCTTCGGCTTCACGGTGTGGGGCGCGAAAGTAGCTCAAGCGCTGGGTTTCGATTTTTCGCATGCCGCGTTCTGGCAATGGCCGGGACCCAAGCATGCGCTCGCCGACTCGGTGCTATCCGACACGTCCAGCCTGACCGATTTCGGCATGATATTCGGCGCCATGGCGGCGGCCGCTGCCAGCCGTCCTTACGCGCGCGCGGCCTGGCCGCCGCTTAAATCGCTGCTGGCGGCTGCAGTTGGCGGGCTTGCTGATGGGCTGGGGCGCGCGGCTTGGATTTGGCTGCAATATCGGCGCCTTTGTCGGCGGCGTGGCCTCCGGCTCGCTGCACGGCTGGGTCTGGTTTGCCGCGGCGCTGCCCGGCTGCCTGATCGGCATCAGGCTGCGGCCGCTGTTTGGCTTGTCGAAGGATTAGCGCATGATCCCGAAAAGTGGGAACCGGTTTTCGGATCAGATCATGCGCCCAGGAAAAAAGTAATGAGAAAAACTTATATCGCCATCATCACGCTCGCGCTGGTCGCCATTATCGGCAACCACCTGACCAGTCCATCGAGCGGCCGCGCGGTTTCGCCGGAAGATTTCGCCGGCGCCTGCGCGCCCTGCGGCGCGCCCTGTCCGTCGAAGAAATAAAACGTCAGGCTTTTCGCAAAAACGCCTCGACCTCGGCGCGAGCTGGCGCGCCCGAGGCGCCGCCGAATTTTGTGCATTTAAGCGCGGCGCAGGCGCTGGCAAAACGCAGGCAGTCGGTCAGATCGCGGCCCTCGGCCAGCGCCAGCGTGAAAGCGCCGTGGAAAGCGTCGCCGGCGCCGAGCGAATCGATCACTTTCACATTGAATGCTGGCATGTGCCGCATATGGCCCTTGTCGAGCCAATAGACGCCGTTGGGACCGTCGGTGACCGCGAGAAATCCGCCGACATGCCCGGCGAGACAGCCGCAAAGCCGCGCCATGGTCATCGAGACCGGTGGTGCCGCGCAGCGCCTCGGCGGACGCCACCACATGCGTGCCAAGCGCCAGCAACGAGTCATCCATTTTGGTCGCTTGATCGAGATCGATCACGATGGGAATTTTGCGCGATTGCGCCGCGCGGCACACTGCATTGACGAATTCGGGAAACCGGTTGTCGACCAGCACCGCGTCCACATCGGCGACCATTCCGCCGGCGTCCACCGGCAGCACGCCGCCCAATTTGACGCCGCGCCGCGTGGCGATGGTTTTCTCGCCTTGCGCGTCGAGCAGGATAAGCGACACCGAGGCGGTGCCGCCGTCGACGCGAACGGCGCCGCTACAATCGACGCTTTCGGCATTCAAATCCTTGACGATGCGCTCACTTACCGCGTCATTGGCATCGCCCAGCGGCCCGGCGAAAGCCGCATTACCGCCGAGCCGCACCACGGCGACCGCGGCATTGGCGGCGCAGCCGCCGCCGGTGACGATAAATTCGGAGGCCATGATCTTAGTGCCGGGCGCGGGAAAATTCTCCACGCGCATGACGATGTCCTGCACGGCAATGCCGGCGCAGAGAATTTTCGGCGCGTTATTTCCCGCTGTGGGTTTAGTCAAAGCGTATCTCGTCCTCCACCCAGGCGCGGATGAGATGATGCGCGATCGCGACCGGCGGCGGCGTGGTCAGGCCTTGGCTGTGCCTGCGCATAAGCATGGTCACGACTTCATCTTTGGCGAACCAGCGCGCGTCTTCGAGTTCGTCGCGGTCCACCACAATATCGAACGAGGTGGCCTGCGCATGGCAGCCGATCATCAGCGAGGTCGGGAACGGCCAGGGTTGCGAACGATAATAATCCACCCGGCCGCAGGTGATACCGGCCTCTTCGAGCGTTTCGCGGTGCACGGCGTCCTCGATCGATTCGCCCGGCTCAATGAAACCGGCCAGGCACGACCACATGGTCGGCACGAAACGCGGACTGCGTCCGAGCAGGCAACGCTCGCCGTCGCTCACCAGCATGATCACCACCGGATCGGTGCGCGGGAAATGCTGCGTCTTGCAGTTTGGGCAATCGCGCCGCCAGCCGCCATCGACGGCCTGGGTGGCGGCGCCGCAATTCGGGCAAAATCGATGGCGCGCATGCCAATGCAGTACGGCCTTGGCTTCCGCGATCGGCGGCAGGTGCTCAGCCTCGGCCAGGCCCTGCACCGCGATCGAGCGCAAATCGGTCACCAGCAAATCGTCGCGGGTTTTGAGCGCCTCGGCCGCCAGCGGCGCAATGCCAAAACCGAAACGTCCGGCGCCGTCGAGATGACCGAGAAAAACTGTCTCGGTGGCGGGGCCGAGCGCTCGCGCCTCAGCCATTGTGAATAAGGGGATTGTTGAGCGGCGCGCCTTTCTTCATGACGATCAGGTCGCCGCCAATCACATAGGCGCCAGCGCGCGCATCGGCCGCGAGCGCGGCCAGGGCGACCGCGTCGGTGCGCATATTCGGCGGCGCGCTCAAGGCGGCTTTCGGTATATCCGAGGCGTGGTTTGGGTCCGAGATCGGGAACAGGGGGCATGCGGCCGGAAAGTCGCACGACAAAATGATGAACGCAATGTGCGCGCTTTACCTCTCTCCGCTTGCGCTGATCTTGAGCCCGCGCCGTAACGAACCGATCAAGCCGTCGCGCACCGCCGGAACATAGGCCGCCGGCGGCGCCACGCCCCAGACCGGCTTGGGCCAGGCCTTGTCGCTGTGGCGGCGCCCGATCACATGCACGTGTAGTTGCGCCACCTGATTGCCGAGCGCCGCGATGTTGAGCTTCTCATATTCGGTGACGGATTTAAGCACGCGCGCGGCGGCGTCGATCTCGCCGAGCAGTTGGACCTGCTCGTTGGGATCGAGGTCGGTGATTTCGGTCACACCCGGCATGCGCGGCACCAGAATCAGCCACGGAAAATTGGCGTCGTTCGCCAGCAGCACGCGCGTCAGCGCCAGATCGCCGACCGCAATTGTGTCGGCGGCGAGCTTTGGATCGAGCTGCCAGTCAACTGAAACCATTGGGCAATTCCGTGCGATTCTTTCACAGGAAAGCTAGCAGAGCGCCGCCCCGCCTGCTTGCTTTCTCCCCCCGTTGGCCCGATATAGGACCGGGAGGTTGGCGGTGGACGAACCACTCGCCAACCGGGTCAGATCCGGAAGGAAGCAGCCCTAACGAGCACGGATCGGGTCGCTCGTCAGCCTCCCACTAAATTTCCGCGATCGAAGCGAACAGCTTAGCTCCGTGCGCGGACAAAAGCGCGTTACGTGCGTCTTCGATGCGATAAGCGCGTTTACGCGGATGGCACGATGAGCGAAGCGGTTCAAACCCCCGGCCTGGACCTTGGCGATACGCCCGCTGACGGCGCCGGCTATCGCGTGCTGGCGCGCAAATACCGCCCCGCCAGTTTCGACGACCTCATCGGCCAGGACGCCATGGTGCGCACCATCTCGAACGCGTTCGAGTCGGGGCGCATTCCGCAGGCCTGGATCCTCACCGGCGTACGCGGCGTCGGCAAGACCACGACCGCGCGCATCATCGCCCGCGCGCTCAATTATGAATTGCCGGACGGCTCGGTGACGGGGCCGACCATCAACATGCCGGTCATGGGTGTGCACTGCCAGGCCATCATCGAAAGCCGGCATATCGACGTTTTGGAAATGGACGCGGCCTCGCATAACGGCGTCGACGATGTGCGCCAGATCAACGATGCCATCCGCTATGCGCCGGTGTCGGCGCGCTACAAGGTCTATATTCTCGACGAAGTGCACATGCTATCGGGCGCGGCGTTCAACGCGCTGCTCAAGACGCTGGAAGAGCCGCCGCCGCACGCCAAGTTCATTTTCGCCACCACCGAAATCCGCAAAGTTCCTGTGACGGTGTTGTCGCGCTGCCAGCGTTTCGATCTGCGCCGCGTCGATGCATCGCTGCTGGTCAAGCATCTAGAAGGTATAGCCGCCAAGGAAAAGATCGAAACAGAGCCAGCGGCGCTCGCCTTGATCGCGCGGGCCTCGGAAGGTTCGGTGCGCGATTCGTTGTCATTGTTCGATCAGGGTATCGCGCATGCCGCGGGTCCGGTGCGTGCCGAAGACGTGCGCGCCATGCTGGGCCTGGCCGACCGCGTACGCGTGGTCGATCTGTTCGAGGCGCTGATGAAAGGCGACATGCCGGCCGCGCTCGGCGAATTGCGCGCGCAATACGATATCGGCGCCGATCCCGGCGTGATCCTGAGCGATCTTGCCGAATTCACCCATTTCGTTACCCGCGTGAAAGTGGTTCCCGCGGTGGCCGACGATGTGTCGCTGTCGGAAGCCGAGCGCGTGCGCGGACGCGCCTTCGCGACGCAATTATCCATGCGGGTGTTGTCGCGCACCTGGCAAATGCTGCTCAAGGGCGTGAGCGAAGTGCAGGCTTCCGGCCGGCCCGTGGCCGCCGCCGAAATGGTTCTCGTTCGCATCGCCTATGCCGCCGATCTGCCGACGCCCGACGAACTGGTCCGCTCGCTCGGCGACACCGGCACGGCGACGCGCGAGCGCGCGCGCCTCCGGCAATGGCGGCACGAATGCTTCCTCGGCTTCGAGTTCGTCGCAGAGTTTTGCCCCGCGCTATGAGGCGCCACGCGGCGCATCGCGCTCGCAGGCCGCGGTGTCACCGCGCGCCGAGGACCCGGTGGCCGAACTCAAGCAGCCGGACGCGGCCGCGCCGACCATATCTATTAGCTCGTTCACGGATCTGATCGCGCTCGCCGCCGAGAAGCGCGACATCACCATGAAGATGGCGCTGGAGCGCGACGTGCGGCTGGTGCGCCTCGAAGACGGCCAGCTCGAGATCGCGGTCGAAGCCAGCGCGCCCAAGACATTGGTGCATGATCTGCAACGCAAGCTCACCGCCTGGACCGGCAAGCGCTGGATCGTGGTCGTATCCAAGGAGCAGGGCGGGCCGACCATGCGGGCGCAGATGGACGCCCGCCAGGCCGAGATCGAACTCGGCGTGCAAAGCGATCCGCTGGTGCAGGCGGTGCTCAACCGGTTTCCAGGCGCCAAGGTCGTCGGCGTGACGCAGACAGCGCCGGAAGCCGCGCCGGACGCGCCCACTGAAAATGAGGAAGATTAAATATGGCCGACTTCATGGGCATGATGAAGAAAGCGGCCGAGCTGCAATCGAAAATGCAGGCCTTGCAGGCCGAACTCGACACCATCGAAGTCGAGGGCAATGCCGGCGGCGGCATGGTGATCGTGCGGCTTACCGCCAAAGGCGATCTCAAGAGTGTCAAGATCGACGACTCATTGATGAAGCCGGCGGATAAGGAAATCCTCGAGGACCTGCTGGTGGCTGCGCATGCCGAAGCGCGCCGCAAGGCGGAAGCTGTCATGCAGGAAAAGATGACGGCCCTGACCGGCGGTCTGCCGCTGCCGCCGGGGATGAATCTCACCTAAATGCCCACCGCCGTCGCCGGACCCGAAATCGAACGCTTGATCCAGTTGCTGGCCAAGCTGCCGGGCCTGGGCCCGCGCTCGGCGCGGCGCGCGGCGCTGCATCTCATCAAGAAGCGCGAATTGCTGATGGCGCCGCTTGCGGGTGCGCTGCAGACCGCGATGGACAAGATCGTCATCTGCAAGACCTGCGGCAATATCGATACGCAAAATCCCTGCACGGTCTGCACCGATACGCGGCGCGACCAGTCGATCATCGTGGTGGTGGCCGACGTCGCCGACCTGTGGGCGCTGGAGCGCGCGCACGCCGTGAACGCCCGCTATCACGTGCTCGGCGGCACGCTGTCGCCGCTCGACGGCGTCGGCCCGCAGGACCTTTCGATCGACGCGTTGATCTCGCGCGCGCATGGCGAGGAGGTGAAGGAATTGATCCTCGCGCTCAACGCCACCGTCGATGGCCAGACCACGGCGCATTACATCACTGAACTTTTGCAGGGCTCGAACGTGAAGGTAACGCGGCTCGCGCACGGCGTGCCGGTCGGCGGCGAACTGGATTATCTCGACGAAGGCACGCTGTCGGCGGCGATCTAAGCAGCGCACATGTGTTTTAGGGCGCAGTGCTGTCGTTTGCGCGCTCCAGCCGACCCGCTGGCCTGAAATGCCCTTTGCCTTGCAGCCACCACAGCAGCACCAGGCTCGGCAGGCCGGCGAGCGCGCAGATCACGAAGAACCAGGCCCAGCCGGTCGCCTCGGCGATATAGCCCGCACCAGAGGATAAATAAGTGCGTCCGACCGCCGCGAGCGCGGTCAGGAGCGCATATTGCGTCGCCGTATGCTAGCGGATTGCGGCATAGCGCCGACAAATAAGCGACGAACATCACGGTGCCGATGGCGCTGGTGAAATTCTCCACCATGATGGCGACCGTGAGCGCCGCGATGCTGTGGCCGGCAATCGCCACCCAGCAGAAACCGAGATTGGCCGCCGCTTGCAGCAAGCCGCCGATCCACAGGCTCGTTGCCAGTGGATAGGCGCGCGCCAGGAAGCCGCCGGCAAAACCGCCCAACAGCAGCGCCGCCAGGCCGACACCTTTGACGATGGCGGCATATTCGTTGCGCGTGAATCCGAGATCGATGACGAAAGGCGCGGTCATGGCGCCCGATAGCGCGTCGGTGAATTTGAACAGCACGACGAAGGCCAGCATCGCAAAGGCCATCTCGTAGCTGAGGAAATCCTTGAAGGCGCCGACGGCGGCCTCGATCACGCGCGCCATGCGTTTCTGGTGCGCGTGCGTGGCTTCCGCTTCGCGCGAGCGCTCCGGTTCGGTGGCGATGAGCGCAGTGGCAGTGCCGATCAGCACCATCGCTGCCATTGCCACATAGGCCCAGTGCCAGGACGCGGCCGCGTCGAAGCCGTAGGCCTGGATAGCGCTGACCAGAAACAGCGCGCCGGCGGTCGAAACCAGCATGCCGATGCGATAGGCCGCGACATAGGACGCCATGCCGGCGGCCTGCTCGTTTTCCGGCAGGCTTTCGACGCGAAACGCATCGACCACGATGTCCTGCGTGGCGGAAGCCGCCGCCACCATGAGCGCGCCCAAGGCAACGAGGCCGGGCGCCGCCGCCGGATTGCACGAGCCGAGGAAAACAATCGCCACTATTAGCAAAATTTGCGTGAACACCAGCCAGCCGCGCCGGCGCCCCAACAGCCGCGACAGCACCGGCACGTCGAGCGCATCGGTGAGCGGCGCCCACAGGAATTTTATGGTGTAGGGCGTACCCACCAGCGCAAACAGGCCAATGGTGCCGAGATCGACGCCGCTCTCGCGCATCCATACCAGAAGCGTCGTGCCGGACAAAGCCAGCGGCAGTCCCGACGAGAAGCCGAGGAACAGGACGATCAGCACGCGCGGCTTGAGATAGACCGCCGCCGCGTCGAGGAAAGTCGGGCGTTGCGCGCGGTCGGGCGACGCGGGCATGCGCTATTCGCCCGTCCCTAGTTTGCGCGGCGACGGAGCCGCGAGCAGATCGGCGCTCCCTGGATTGTCGGCGTCGAACTCAAGGCTTTCAATCTTGCCGCCGCGCTTCTCGATTTTGCCGGTGGAGATCAAGATGGCGTCGACGTCGGCATTGGCTTGCCCAAAATGCGTCTTTAGCTTGTTTACACGGTCGCTGAGTAGGCCGACATCCTTCATCATCAGTCCGACTTCGGTACGAATCTGATCGGCAGCCTCGCGCATTTCGGCATCCTTGCGCACTTGCTTGATGACCTGGATGGCCATCACCATTAGCGTCGGCGACACGATCATCACCCTCGCGCGCTGCGCCTTCTGCACTAGATCTTCGAACTGCTCATGCAAATCGGCATAAACCGACTCTGATGGGATGAACATCAGTGCGATGTCTTGGGTCTCGCCTGGGATCAGATATTTATCGGCTATGTCGGTGACGTGTTTGGTGATGTCCTGCTTAACGCGCGCGATCGCGAACTTGCGCTCGTCGTCGGTTAATGCGGCGCGCAGCGCGGTCATTGCCTCAAGAGGAAATTTGGCGTCGATGATTAGGGGCCCAGAGTCCGGCATGAAGATCGCGCAGTCGGGTTTGGTTTTGTTTGTCAGCGTATATTGGAAGGCATAGGCGCCCTTTGGTAGGACGTCGGCGACGATGGACTCCAATTGCCCCTGGCCGAACGCACCGCGCGATTGCTTATTGGAGAGCACATTTTGCAGCGACGTCACGGTCGAGGCCAGGTCCGTGATGTTTTTCTGCGCGCTGTCGATGACGGCGAGCCGCGCATGTAATTGCTGCAGATGATCGGTCGTGTTCTTGGTCGTGGTCTTCATCGACTCGCCGATGTTCTGCGACACCGCGTCGAGCCGCGTATTCACCGTATGCTGCAACTGCGCGTGCGAATTTTGCAGCCAGCTCCCCATGGCGTCGAGCCGCGTGTTGAGTTCGGCCAGGCGCTGCTCGGCCGCAGGATCGACCGGCGCTGGGCGCGGGCGCAGCAGCAGCACGATGATGGCGACGACGCCAATAGCGATGATCGCGGCAAGGGCGAGAATGAGGGTTTCCGACATGGCGCCGCTTCTAGCGTGATTCGGGCAACGGTGCGAACGAACGGCGAACGGTAGGGCGATTGGGCCCATCGCTCAAGGGCATTTGGCTCAAGGGCATATGCCTCAAGGGCACATTGACCCCGCCGCGCCTTGCCCTTACATCGCGCGCCATGGCGCTGCGCGACATCCTCATCATTCCCGACAAGCGGCTGCGGCTCAAATCCGAGCCGGTGGTCGCGGTCGATGCGGGCCTGCGCGCGCTGGTCGCCGACATGTTCGAGACCATGTATGCCGCGCCCGGCATCGGGCTCGCCGCCATACAAATTGGTGTGCCCGCGCGTGTGGTCACCATGGACCTTGCCAAAAAGGACGACCCGCCGGAGCCGCTGGTCTTCATCAATCCGGAGGTCACCTGGTCCGCGGACGAAAAGTCGACCTACGAGGAAGGCTGCCTGTCGATTCCGGAATATTACGAAGAGGTCGAGCGCCCGACCGCCGTGAAGGTCAAATATCTCGATCTTGACGGCAAATTGCAGGAGATCGACGCGACCGGCCTGCTCGCCACCTGTTTGCAGCACGAGATCGACCACACCAATGGCGTCTTGTTCATCGACTATATTTCCAAGCTCAAGCGCGACATGGTGATGAAGAAATTCAAGAAAGCGGCGAAGCTCGGCACCGGCAAGCCGCTCGCCGACGATAAAGAGCCGTCGCATCATATTGGGTAAGTTGCCGTCACCCTCGCAGGCGCTTTCTCTTTTCCCTCCCCCAGTAGGCGAGCGGACGCTCGCCGTAAGGCGAGCTATGGTGGGGGAGGGTTAGGGAGGGGGTGATTGCGGTGATGGTTATCTTAAAGAATGACCCCCACCCCCAACCCCTCCCCACAAGGGGGAGAGGAGGCCTAGAGTACGTCTCATGCCGCTTCGTCTGATCTTCATGGGCACGCCCGATTTCGCGGTGCCGACCTTGCTGGCGCTCGAAGCGGCCGGGCACGACATCGTCGCGGTCTATACGCGCGCCGCTAAGCCCGCCAAGCGCGGCATGGCCATGCAGATCACGCCGGTCGAGCGCGAAGCGGCGCGGCTCGGCATTCCGGTGTTGACGCCGGCAACGCTCAAGACCGCCGAAGCGCAGGCCGAATTTGCCGCGCTCAACGCCGACGCCGCGGTCGTCGTCGCCTATGGCCTGATCCTGCCGAAAGCCATTCTCGATGCGCCGCGCCTCGGTTGCTTCAACGTGCATGCCTCGCTGCTGCCGCGCTGGCGCGGCGCCGCGCCGATCAACCGCGCCATCATGGCGGGCGACGCGGCGAGACGGCGTCACCATGATGCAGATGGACGAGGGCCTCGATACCGGCGCCGATGGCGATGGCCGAAGCCGTTGCCGATCGCCGCCGACATGACCGCCGGCGACCTGCACGACGCGCTGGCGCGGCTCGGCGCGCGATCTGATGGCGTGCGCGCATTGGCGGCGGCTCGAGCGCGGCACGCTGACGCTGCACGCCGCAGCCTGAGCAGGGCGTCACTTATGCGGCGAAAATCAGACAAGGCCGAAACCCGCATCGACTGGACCAAGTCCTGGCGCGAGGTGCACGACCATATCCGCGGCCTGTCGCCGTTTCCCGGCGCCTGGTTCGAACTGCGATGGCGGCCGCGTCAAGGTGTTGCGCTCGACTAAGGGCGAGGGCAGCGGGCAAGCCCGGCACCGTGCTCGACGATAGACTGACCATTGCCTGCGGCGAGGGCGCGGTGCGGCTCGTCGCAGGTGCAGCGCGCCGGCAAGCAGCCGATGCAGGCGGAGGAATTCCTGCGCGGCACGCCGGTCGCACGCCGGCGCCGTGCTGGTTGATCCTGATGCCCCGCTACAAACTCACCATCGAATATGACGGCGCGCCGTTTGTCGGCTGGCAGATCCAGGCCGACCGGCTCACCGTGCAGGGCGTGCTGACCGCGGCGGTCGAAGCGTTCACCGGCGAGAAGGTCGCTGGTGCAGGGCGCCGGGCGCACCGATGCCGGCGTGCACGCGCGCGGCCAGGTCGCGCATGTCGATCTGGCCAAGGACTGGGAAACCGACACCGTGCGCGACGCGCTCAACGCGCATTTGCGGCCGCATCCGGTCGCGGTGCTGTCGGCCGAGCGCGTCGCCGAGGATTTCAACGCCCGCTTCTCGGCGCGCAAGCGCCATTATCTCTATCGCATCGTCAACCGCCGCGCCGATCTGGCGCTCGATCTGAGCCATGCCTGGCGCGTGCCGCGTCCGCTCGATGCCGCCGCCATGCATGACGGCCGCGCAACGGCTGCATCGGCAAGCACGATTTCACGACGTTCCGCGCCGCCGAGTGCCAGGCCAAATCGCCGGTGAAGACGCTCGACCGACTCGATGTCGTGCGCGACGGCGAGGACGTGAATGTTCATCGCCTCGGCGCGCTCGTTCCTGCACCACCAGGTGCGCTCGATGGTCGGCTCGCTGGTCATGGTCGGCGATCGGCCAATGGAGCGCGGACGACCTCGCCGCGGCGCTGGAAGCGCGCGACCGCGCCGCCTGCGGCCAGGTCGCGCCGCCGGACGGGCTTTATCTGATGCAGGTGGATTATTGAGGGCTCGCCGTCATTCCCGCGAAGGCGGGCATCCGTACACACGGATAGTTCCGTGATTACTCAGTCCGCTTTCGCGGGGATGACGATTAGGAAAAATATTTATCGACGATTTTGCGATAGATCGCCGTCAGCCGCGTGAGGTCCGCGACCGGCACGCGCTCGTCAACCTGATGCATGGTCTGGCCGACCAGGCCGAATTCCACCACCGGGCAATAATGCGTGATGAAGCGCGCGTCGGAAGTGCCGCCGGTGGTCGAGAGTTCTGGCTTGCGGCCGGTCGCCTCGGCAACGGCATTTGCCACCAGTTCGGTGAACGGGCCGGGCTTGGTGACGAACACGCCGGCGTTCGACGGCTCCCACTTGAATGCAAATTTTATCTTGCCGCCGGCCGCTTTCGCCGCGCGCGCCTCGATCAGCTTCTTCAGCGAGTCGGGCGTGTGGTTGTCGTTGTAGCGAACGTTAAATCGCGCCCGCGCCTCGCCGGGAATGAGATTGACGGTCTTGTTGCCGACATCGATCGAGGTGAATTCCAGATGCGAGGCCGAAAACTGCGCGCTGCCGGCATCGAGCGGCTCGGCTTGCAGCGCCGCGATTAGTGCGACCAGCCCGCGGATCGGATTATCGGCGCGTTGCGGATAGGCGACATGGCCTTGGCGGCCGCTCACGATCAAATGGCCATTGAGCGAGCCGCGCCGGCCAATCTTGATGGTGTCGCCGAGTTCGTTGACATTGCTCGGCTCGCCCAAAAGACAATGGTCGAATTTCTCGCCGCGCTCGGCCGCCCATTTCAAAAGTTTCGGCGTGCCGTTGACCGCGATGCCTTCCTCGTCGCCCGTGATCAGAAACGAGATCGAGCCTTTGCCGTCTTTTTGCGGCTTGCCGCCATTAGCCGCCAGATGATCGAGCATGGCGGCGACGGCGCAGGCGATGCCGCCCTTCATGTCGACCGCGCCGCGGCCATAGAGTTGCCCGTTGTCGACCGCGCCGGCAAACGGCGGATGCGTCCAGGCTTTCTCGTCGCCCGGCGGCACCACGTCGGTATGGCCGGCAAACATCAGATGCGGCGCGCTTGTTCCGATGCGGGCATAGAGATTTTCAACGTCGTCCGCGCCGGGCTCGCTGAATGTCATGCGGTGCACGGTAAAGCCAGCGGCCTTGAGCGTCTTTTCCAGAAAAGTGAGCGCGCCGCCTTCCGCCGGCGTCACCGACGGACAGCGCAGCAGGTCGCGGGCGATGGATACGGGATCGGCGGGCATCAGAATTTCTTTTCAAGCTCCGGCTTGCTTCAAGAACATCGTAGGCGGTGTGGCGCGACTTTGTGGTGCGGGGAACCGTCACCGCCTTCTTAAGGTTGGGATTAAACCAGATTTCATGGCTTCCCTTTCCGCTATCTCGAAAGCGATGAAGCCGTTGGCGCGCAGGATCGCGATTAGCGTCGCGATAGAAGTCCGGCCATCAAGCACCGGCAAGATCGAGATGCTCTTCAGCCTTGAATGTGAGTGACAAAGTTTCGTTAGCCTGACCGGACAATTCCATGAGTTCATGGCAAGCATCCAATTGTGACTTCCTCAGATCGATGATAGCGCACACGTGTCGGCTTCGACAATAAGCCCGGGCACATGCACTACTGGTGGCAATCCAAACACTGGCATCGCCGATCCCAAACGCGCTTGAATGTTTATTTCGCGTCTCATAGCGAAGAGAATACTGCTCGATTTGTTGGCGAGGCTCAATCCCTCAACAGCTCATTGATACTGGTCTTGCTTCGCGTCCGCTCGTCCACGCGCTTGACGATGACGGCGCAATAAAGTCCCGGGCCGCCGTCCTTGCCCGGCAGCGTGCCCGGCACCACGACGGAATATTCCGGCACTTCGCCTTGCACAATCTTGCCGGTCGCGCGATCGACGATTTTGGTCGAGGCGCCGAGAAACACGCCCATGGATAGCACCGAGCCGGTGCGCAGGATCACGCCTTCGGCCACTTCCGAGCGCGCGCCGACGAAACAATTATCCTCGATGATCACGGGTCCGGCCTGCAGCGGTTCGAGCACGCCGCCAATGCCGGCGCCGCCGGAGATGTGGCAGTTTTTCCCGATCTGCGCGCAGGAGCCGACGGTGGCCCAGGTGTCGATCATGGTGCCTGAATCGACATAGGCGCCGAGATTGACGAAAGACGGCATCAGCACCACGCCAGGCGCGATAAAGGCCGAGTGGCGCACGACGCTGCCGGGCACGGCGCGAAAGCCGGCCTTTTTGAACTTTGCGGCGTTCCAGCCCTTGAACTTGGAATCGACCTTGTCCCACCACGCCGCTTTGCCGGGACCGCCCGCGATCACGCCCATGTCGTTGAGCCGGAACGACAGCAGCACGGCCTTTTTCAGCCACGCATTGACCTGCCAAATGCCGTCCGGGGCACGTTCGGCGACGCGCGCCTCGCCGCGGTCCAAGAGGCCGAGCGCGTCGTCGACCGCCTTGCGCACCGCGCCCTTGGTCTTGGGCCCGATTTTATCGCGGGCTTCGAAGGCCTCGTCGATGATTTTGGCGAGCTTTTGTGTGGACATTGGCATTCCCGGCATTGGCTGGCAGCGGTTTGTCGGGGGCCGGGCAGGCGATGTCAAGCCGTGCGCGCCTGCCGGGATTTGGTCCGGGCCGGGGACTGGCGGTCGCCGCGCGCCCGCGTCGTCAGGATAAACCGCCGTGCGAAGTCGATGAAGGCGCGCAGAACCGGCGAGGGATCGTTCAGCCGGTAAACCAGGAAAACGTCCGCCGCCGGCGCCGATGGGCCAAGGGTGTGGAAAATGATCTGGTCGCCGGTAAGCCGTGCGATCGATGCGGGCAATAGGGCGACGCCAAATCCGGCCGCGATCAAGCCGAGGATGGACTGCGAATCGATGACCTCATGGGCGATGCGCGGTAGAAATCCGGCATTGACGCACCAGTCCATGATCGATCGAGCGAAGTCCGAACTGTCCGGCGCCAGCACGATGTATTCTTCCTCGCGCAGATCCTTGATCTCGATGCGCCGGCGTTTCGCCAGGCGGTGAATGGCGGACATGGCGACGACAACATCCTCGCGCCACGCCAATTCCTGCACGAGACCTTCGGTCGGCGGCGGGCTGCGCATGAAGCAGGCGTCGGTACGATGCTCCAAAAGCGCGATCACCTGCAATTCCGGGGCTTGCTCGACAAGCTTGGTGATAACGCCCGGGTATTCGTGCCGGTGCGCTGCCAGCAGATCGGCGAGGCCGCCGCGCATGATCGAGCCGGTGGCGCCGATGGAAAGCTCGCCAATCTGGCCTTGCCCGACCGCGCGGACTTTGCGCCGTGTCGCCTCAATCTGCGCCAAAATAATCCGCGTCTGCGCCTCCAGCGTTCGGCCGGCGTCGGTCAGTTTGACCCGCCGGCTGGTCCGCAGAAAAAGCGACGCGCCCAATTCGGCTTCAAGCGCCATTATTTGTTGGCTTAACGGCGGCTGGGAAATGTGGAGCCGTGCCGCCGCGCGGGTGAAGCTGAGTTCTTCCGCCACCATCGCGAAGTAGCGTAGCTGCCGGAGGTCCATATGTTTTTCCTATCAATATCGCTGAACAATATATTGGACGCGTGTATCCCGCATTGCAATAAATATGCAAGGATAGCGGCTGCTCTCCCCTGGCGCGGCCTCTTCGCGCCCAAGACGAGGAATTTCCCCATGCTTTTGCGCGCGGCTTTCGCTGGTTTTTCGGTGCTTCTGGTGGGTTTGGCGATCGGGCTTACGCCCGCCCCGGCCGAGGCCGACACCCTCGATTCCATCATGGCGGCCAAGGTCATCAAGATCGCGGTACCGCAGGATTTCGCGCCCTTCGGCTCCGCCGGGCTCGATCTCAAGCCGCAGGGTTACGACATCGACATGGCCAATCTGATCGGCAAAGCGCTCGGCGTGAAGGTCGAGCTCATTCCGGTGACCTCGGCCAACCGCATTCCTTACCTGCAGACGCACAAGGCCGACCTCGTCATCTCCAGTCTCGGCAAAAATGCCGAGCGTGAAAAGGTGATCGACTTCTCCATCGCCTATGCGCCGTTCTTCTCGGCGGTCTACAGCGTCAAGGGCAAGGATGCGGGCATCACCAAGCTCGAAGACCTCGCCGGCAAGACCGTCGGCGCGGCGCGCGGCACGATCGAAGAGCAGGCCTTGACCGCGTCGGCCCCGAAAGACACCACGATCAAACGCTTTGAAGACAACAACGCGACCATCTCCGCCTTCGTCTCCGGCCAGGTCGACCTGGTTGCCACCGGCAACACGGTTGCGGCGGTGATCGCCGAACGAAGTCCGCGATCGCGCCCCCGAGATGAAATTTCTGATCAAGGACAGTCCTTGCTATGTCGGCTTGAACAAGGAAGAGCCGAAGCTGCTGGCCAAGGTCAACGAGATCATCGCCAAGGCGAAAGCGTCGGGCGAGATAGAGAAACTTTCGGAGAAGTGGCTCAAGCAGCCTTTGCCGCCGGGTTTCTAACCCAACCCCGCGCGCAAAGCACGCCATGCTCTACAAACTGCAATTCGGCGATTTGCTGCCCTACTGGGACGTATTGCTCCAGGGCCTGATCTTCACCGATCGTGCTGACGCTGGTATCGACTGTCGCCGGCATCGCGCTCGGCACCGCCGGCGCGTCGGCGCGCACTTTCGGGCCGCCTTGGCTCGGCCGCGCCGTCGCCGTCTATGTCGAACTGATCCGCAACACGCCGTTCATCGTGCAGTTGTTCTTTATCTTCTTCGGCCTGCCGGCGGCGGGCGTGAAACTGTCGGAGACCACCGCGGCGTTCCTCGCCATGACGATCAATCTCGGCGCCTATTCGACCGAGATCATCCGCGCCGGAATCGAAGCGGTGCCCAAGGGTCATGTCGAGGCCGGCGTCAGCCTGGCCATGACCAAATGGGAAGTGCTGCGCTACATCATTCTCAAGCAGGCGTTCCAGAAAATCTATCCGGCGCTGTCGTCGCAGATCATCATCGTCATGCTCGGTTCGGCGGTGGTGTCGCAGATTTCGGCGCAAGATCTGACTTACGCGGCCAATTTCGTGGCGTCGCGCAACTTCCGCAACTTCGAAGTCTATCTTCTGGCGGCGCTGATCTATCTTCTTCTTGCGATAATCACGCGCGCGCTGTTGCGCGGCCTCGGCAAGATTCTTTTTAAGGCGGCGAGGTAACCATGCTGCAATTCAGCTTCTGGGACATCCTGTCGAACCTGCTGATCGCCACGCAGTGGACGATCATTCTGTCGCTGATCGCCTTCGTGTGCGGCGGCATTGTCGGGCTGATCCTGCTGTTCATGCGCACCTCGCAGGTCAGCGAGCTTGGAGTGGTTCACGAAGATCTACATCGAATTTTTTCAGGGAACGCCGCTTCTGATGCAGTTGTTCCTGTTCTTCTTCGGCATCGCTCTGTTCGGCATCGAGGTCAGCCCTGGATGGCGGCGACCATGGGGCTCACCTTCTGGACCAGCGCTTTTCTAGCCGAGATATGGCGCGGCTGCGTCGAGTCGATCCCGCGCGGCCAATGGGAGGCTTCATCGAGCCTGGCGCTGAGTTACATCGAGCAGATGCGCTACGTGATCCTGCCGCAGGCTTCCCGCATCGCCATCGCGCCAACGGTGGGCTTCTCGGTGCAGGTGGTCAAAGGCACCGCGCTCGCCTCCATCATCGGCTTCGTCGAATTGACCAAGGCCGGCACCATGCTCAATAACGCGACCTTCCGCCCGTTCCTGGTCTATTCGCTGGTAGCGCTGATCTATTTCTGCCTGTGCTTCCCGCTTTCCTGGTGTGCAAAAAAAATCGAGGGTCGCCTCAATGTCGCTCGTTAGCATCCGTGACGTTCGCAAGAGTTTCGGTTCGCTCGAGGTGCTCAAAGGCGTCTCGCTCGAAGTCGTCAAGGGCGACGTGGTCGCCATCATCGGCCGCTCCGGCTCGGGCAAGAGCACGCTGTTACGCTGCATCAACGGGCTGGAAACCTATCAGTCCGGCGCCATCGTTGCCGACGGCATCGAGGTCGGCGGCGAGCAGACCGATTTGCGCGAGCTGCGCCGCCATGTCGGCATGGTGTTCCAGCAGTTCAACCTGTTTCCGCATCTGACCGCGGCCGAGAACGTGATGCTGGCGCCGACGGTGGTCAACAAAGTGTCCAAAAAGGAAGCGCGCGCGACCGCCGCCGAGGTGCTGGCCAAGGTCGGCCTGTCGGAGAAGATGGACGCCTATCCGAGCCAGTTGTCCGGCGGCCAGCAGCAGCGCGTGGCGATCGCGCGATCGCTGGCCATGCGGCCGAAGGTCCTGCTGTGCGACGAAATCACCTCGGCGCTCGATCCCGAACTGGTCAACGAAGTGCTCAAGGTGGTCGAGCAGCTCGCCCGCGAAGGCATGACGTTGATGCTGGTCACCCACGAAATGCGCTTTGCGCGCGATGTCGGCACCAAGCTCGTGTTCATGCATCACGGCAAAGTGCACGAGCAGGGCGCGCCGAAAGAGGTGTTCGCCGCGCCAAAAACGCCCGAATTGCAGCAGTTCGTCGGCCAGGGCCACTAGCGCGCGAGCGCGTGCCGTAGAAAGGCAGCGAGGTCGTCGGTCACGTGATCGACGTGTGCCGCGTCGCGGCCTTCCAGTTCCCAGTCCTCGCGGAATACTTCGCGCGTGCCCGTCGGCACCACCAGAACCGTGGTCATGCCGAGCGCATGCGGAGCCTCCAGATTGCGCGACAGATCCTCAAACATCGCGGCTTTGGCCGGATCGACGGCGTGGCGTTCCAGAAAGCGCTCATAGGTGACGGTTGACGGTTTGGGCTCGAGTTCGGCGGCGACGATGTCGAACACGTCCTCGAAATGCTGCGCGATTTCGAGCCGGCGCATCACGGCGTCGGCGTGCTTGCGCGTGCCATTGGTGAGGATGAGCTTGCGGCCCGGCAGGCTGGCCAGCGCCGCGCCGAGCGCCGGATTAGGCTCGAGCGGCGAGTGATCGATCTGGTGCACATAATCGAGATAGTCGTCGGGGTTGAGCCCGTGTTCGGTCATCAGGCCGCGCATGGTGGTGCCGTAGCGCTTGTAATAATCCTTCTGCACGCGGAACGCCTCGTCCTTCGACACTTTGAGGAATTCGCCGACATAGGCGCGAATGCGGCTGTCGACCTGCTCCCAGAGCAAATGATGCGGGTAGAGCGTGTTGTCGAGATCGAACACCCAGGTCTCGATCTGGCCGAAACCGCGCGGCGCGCGACCGGATGATTTTGTCACGCGCGATTATTCCTTGAAATGCATGACGGTCGCGGGTTGCGCGGCCATGTCGATGGCGGCAAAGCCGGCGGAATTCAAGCCGCGCGCCGCGCAATCCTTGTGGTCGCTGAGTTCGAATTTGCCGTCGCGCGTACAGAGCGCGACCGAGCCGCCCCAGGACAGCACCGCGTCGCCGTTCTTGATGGTGCGGCCATTGCTGTCGACCGCCTCGCCATAGCTGTAGACCTTGTGCGGATCGCCGCGCACGTCCGGCCGCAGGCATTGGCCGGCATCGACGCGGTACCAGCCGCGCGTGACGGTCGCGCCCGCCTCGGTGGTGCCGATCGAAGCCATCACGGTATATTTGGTGTCGTTGCACCAGGAGAAGCCGGCGCCTTGCGGATTGCGCGCGGCATCGAGCAAAGTCGTGAAAAATTCCGGCGTCGCGGCGGCGTCGGCGGCAAGCTCTGTGGTCGCTCAAGAATTTCGTCAGCGCAGCCTGCGTTTTCGCGCCCTGTACGCCGTCGATCGGATTGGCGTCGTAGCCGGCGATCACCAGGAGACGTTGTATGCCGGCCAGGCGGGCTTGCGCGTCGTCATAGTCGGCTTCCTCGGCGAGATTGACGACATAGCCCTTCGGCGAATCCGACGGCCGGGCAGGGGAAAAGCGCGCCTGCTGGCTGGCCGGACAGCCGCGCGCATTGTCGATCGAGAAATTGCCGTCGCGCACGCAGAAATCGGCATTGCCGTTTTGCGGCAGCGGTGCCGAGCCATAGACCGGCGGCGTGCGCGCATGCACATAGACCATGTCGACGTCGAGCACGCCGTCCACGACTTGCCGGCACTGGCCGGGATCGACGCGAAACCAGCCGCGGGTGGAGACATTGGCGCGCTTTTCCAGCGCGACCGCCGCATCCATTTCATAGCTGGTGCGGTTGCACAGGCTAAGTTCGGCCTGCGCCGGCAATATAAGAACGCACCGTGGCCGTCAATAAGACAATACGCTGCTGCCGCGGCCGGCGCCCGCATCAGCGATGCATCAGCGTGCCGACGCCGTGGTCGGTCAGGAGTTCGAGCAGCACCGCGTGCGGCACCTTGCCGTCCATGATGACGACGCCCTCGACGCCCTGGTCGAGCGCATAGATGCAGGTCTCGACCTTGGGGATCATGCCGCCGGAAATCGTGCCGTCGGCGATCAGGCGGCGCGCGTCGGCAACCGACATTTCCGCGATCAGCGACTTCGACTTGTCGAGCACGCCCGGCACGTCGGTGAGCAGCAACAGGCGCTTGGCCTTGAGCGCGCCGGCAATGGCGCCGGCGAACGTATCGGCATTGACGTTGAAGGTGCCGCCGCTGGCCGACGTCGCCACCGGCGCCAGCACCGGGATCATTTCCTTGCCGAGCACTGCATTGAGCACGAACAGGTCGACCTTGTCGGGTTCGCCGACGAAGCCGAGATCGACGATCTTTTCGATATTGGAATCGGGATCGACCACGGTGCGCGTGACCTTCTTGGCCTGCACCATATTGCCGTCCTTGCCGCACAGGCCGACGGCTTTGCCGCCGGCATCGTTGATGTAGCCGACGATCTGCTTGTTGATCGAACCGGCCAGCACCATTTCGACGATCTCGACGGTGGCGGCGTCGGTGATGCGCAGGCCGGCCGCGAATTCCGACTTGATGCCGAGCTTCTTGAGCATGGCCGCGATCTGCGGGCCGCCGCCATGCACGACCACCGGATTGATCGCGGCCTGTTCGAGCAGCACGACGTCGCGGGCGAAATCGCGCGCCGTCTCTTCGTGGCCCATGGCATGGCCGCCATATTTGATGACGATGATTTCCTCGTCATAGCGCTGCATATGCGGCAGCGCTTCCGACAGGATGCGGGCC
The DNA here is from genome assembly GCA_963807665.1 of uncultured Alphaproteobacteria bacterium. GTDB lineage: Bacteria > Pseudomonadota > Alphaproteobacteria > Rhizobiales > Xanthobacteraceae > Pseudolabrys. The sequence continues at coordinate 172,208 of CAWEDE010000013.1, forward strand.
TGCGTCTGCGGGTCGATTTTCGGGGCTTTGCTCATGGTGGCCCTTTGTGATTGCGGGGCCGTTCTAGCCGAAGTTCGGGGCGTTCGCCAATGAGAGCTTAGTCCGCCGAACTTGAATCAGCGCGACGGCAATCTCAGTCTATTCCCTCCCCCTTTGTGCGGGAGGGTTAGGGAGGGGGGTAGTAACGAGCACGGGATTCTCCGACGACCCCCACCCCCAACCCCTCCCCACAAGGGGGAGGGGAGCATTCAGAGTTTGTTGCGCTACCGCCTTCTCTCCGCCAATAGCCGCGCAATCGCCGCGCGCAGCTCCTCCATCCCGGTGCCGTCATGGGACGAGGTCACCAAAACGCCGGGGAAGGCGCCCGGCCGCTTGGCCAGCGCCGCCTCGACCTCGACCATGCGGTCCTTGAGCTCCGAAGCTTTAATGGCGTCGCATTTGGTCAACACGATCTGGAAGCTCACCGCGGCCTGGCGCAATTCCTCGAATACCAGGTCGTCGGTGTCCTTGAGGCCGTGGCGGGCATCGACCAGCACATAGACGCGGGCGAGGTTGGCGCGGCCGCGCAAATAGGCGCCGATCAGCGTGGTCCAGGCCGCGATCTTGGTTTTGGCGGCGGCGGCATAGCCGTAGCCGGGCATGTCCACGATGTTGAGCGTGGAGCCGCCGGTGAAGAAAATCAGTTCCTGGGTGCGGCCGGGCGTGCGCGAAGTGCGCGCCAGCGCCTTGCGGTTGGTCAGCGCGTTCACGAGGCTCGATTTGCCGACATTGGAGCGCCCGGCAAAGGCGATCTCGACGCCGCGCATCGGCGGCAGCGAAAAGTCGGAATTGGCGGCGGCGACGAAATTCCACTCGCCGGCGAACAGCCGCCGCCCGGTTTCGATTTCGTCGCGGGTGAATTTATCGGTCAACGAAATGCGCCTCGGCATACTCGGCCCATTCCCTCCCCCCTTGTGGGGGAGGGTTAGGGAGGGGGGTAGTAGCGAGCGCGGGATTCTCGAACGACCCCCACCCCCGACCCCTCCCCACAAGGGGGAGGGGAGCTTTCAGAGTTCGCAGCCCGCCCCGGAATGACGCGTACTAAATGTCAGCCTTGCGGCTTCTTCTTCACAAACATCGATTTGATATTGTCGATCAGTTCGACCTTGATGCCGTGCTTGCGCATGATCACGCTCTGCTGGATCACCGACAGCGAGTTGTTCCAGGCCCAGTAGATCACGAGGCCGGCCGGGAAGCTCGCCAGCATGAAGGTGAAGATCAACGGCATCCAGTCGAAGATCATCTTCTGCGTCGGGTCCGGCGGCGCCGGGTTGAGTTTCATCTGCGCCCACATGGTCGCGCCCATGATCACGCCCCAGGCGCCGACATGGAGGAAGTGCCCGACCATCGGGATCGAGGTGGGGTCGAGCGGGATCAGTCCGAACAGGTTGAAAATATTGGTCGGGTCCGGCGCCGACAGGTCGTGGATCCAGCCGAAGAACGGCGCGTGCCGCATTTCGATGGTGACAAAGAGGACCTTGTAGAGCGAAAAGAATACCGGGATCTGGATCGCGATCGGCAGACAGCCGGCCAGCGGATTGATCTTCTCTTTCTTATATAGCTCCATCAGCGCTTGCTGCTGCTTGGCCTTGTCGTCCTTGTAGGTCTCGCGCAGCGCGGTCATTTGCGGCTGCACCGCCTTCATCTTCGCCATCGAGGCGTAGGATTTGTTGGCGAGCGGGAAGAACGCCCCCTTGATCAGCACGGTGACGACCAGGATGGCGACGCCGAAATTGCCGACCAGGTGGTAGATATAGTCGATCAGGAAGAACAGCGGCTTGGTGATGAAGTAGAACCAGCCCCAGTCGATCAGCAGATCGAAATGATTGAGTTTGAGGGTGTTCTCGTAGTCGTTGACGACGCGCACTTCCTTGGCGCCGGCAAATAGCCGCGCATCCGCGGAGCCGGTCGCGCCCGGCGCCACATTCACCGCGTCGAGCAAATAGTCGGTCTGATAGGTCTTGATGGTGCCGAGTTCGTCCGACTTGAAATTGCGCGATCACATGGGCGTCGGTTTTCGGCAGCAGCACCGCGGCCCAGTATTTGTCGGTTATGCCGAGCCACGCATCGGTGGCGTTGAAGTTCATGACTTTGTTTTCGTCGATTTTCTTGTAGGTGATTTCCTCCGAACTCTTGTCGCCGAACTTGCCGATCAGGCCTTCGTGCAAGATGTAATAGCCCAGCGATCTTGGGCGTGCCGTGGCGCGAGATCAGCGCGAATGGATAAAGCGTGACCGGCTTGTCGCCCTTATTCACCACTTCGTCTTTGACCGAGAACAGATATTTGTCGTCGACCGAAATGGTGCGGCGGAATTCCTGGCCCTGGCCGTTGTCGTAGCTCAGCGTGACCGGGTGGCTAACGCTCAGCGCGCCAGAACCGACTTGCGCCCACACCGTTTCGGCGTCCGGCACTTTCACATTGGCGCCGGCGGCATTGGTCCAGCCGAACTCGGCATAAAACGGCTCCGGGCTGCCGGACGGCGACAACAGCTCGATCGGCGGCGATTTCGGATCGACGGTTTCGCGGAACTTGACCAGCGCCAGGTCGTCGATGCGCCCGCCCTTGAGCGCGATCGAGCCTTGCAGGCTTTCGGTCGCGATCGGTACGCGGGCCGAGGCTGCCAGCGCGGCGGCGCGGGTGGTCGGTACGCCGACGGAAGTTTGCGGTGCTTGGCCCGGTGCTTGGCCGGGTGTTTGGCCTGGCGCCATTGGCGCTCCCGGCTGGGTGGCCGGTTGTCCGGGCTGCGCCGGTTTGGCCGGATTTTGCTTGAGGGCTTGCGCTTGCTCTTGCTGCAATCTCTCCTGCCGCGCTTTTTCCTGCGGCATGGCGAAGAAATATTGCCAGACGATCAGCACGAGGGCCGACAGGGCAATGGCGAGGATGGTATTCTTGTTGTCGGTCATCGGGATTCCGTATTGCCGTCGCGCCCTGCCTGCAATCGCCGCAACGCTGCCTGGAAGTCGGCGGCGATCCGGTCGAACGGCACCTTGAGCGCCGCGCGCCTGCCGACTAGCACATAATCATGACCGAAGTTCATGTTTTGGGTGCCCGAGAGCCGCACGATCTCCCTCAACCGGCGGCGGACCCGATTGCGTTCGACGGCGTTGCCGACCTTCTTCGAAACGGTAAAACCTAGACGCACGGGCCCATTATCGGTCCGCTTGCGCGCCTGCAACACGAAAGCGGCGGCCGGAACCTTGCGCCCGGTCGCCGCGGCTAGAAAGTCCGCTCGTTGCCTCAATCGTTCCATGGAAGCAATGCGCGCGGCGAGGGTTCCGCCGTCAGGCGGAAAGCCGCTTGCGTCCGCGTGCACGCCGTGCCGATAGCACCTTGCGTCCGCCGGTCGTGCCCATGCGCGCGCGGAAACCATGACGGCGTTTGCGCACAAGCTTGCTCGGTTGATAGGTCCGCTTCACGATAAATTCTCCGCAGGTCGCGCCGTGGCGGCGGCGGTATTAAAGCCACCCCCATATCCGCCATTAAAACCCGAATGAAAGCCCGAATTCGTCAGGATCGACACGGGATTTGCGCGGCTTATAAGGGAGGGGCCTTGGCCCGTCAATGCGACCGCTGGCCCTGCTTTGGCGCGGTCACTTAGCCTCACAAAGCGGTGAAACAGGGCCGTTTGGGGCAAAGGCTCGTGTATATAGCGCGCATGCCCGCCAACCCATCCGCAACCGACCGGCCGCGCAGCCTGACCCGCCGGCTGCTGCCGTTGGGCGTCATTATTGTGCTCGCAGTCATTGCGTATTACGCCCTCGGCCGCGGCGAACTCTCACTGGAAGCCCTGCTGCGCCACCGCGCCGCGATCGATGCCTTTGTGACCGAGCATCGCGTCCTCGCCGTTCTCGCCTATATCGGGCTCTATATTACCGCCGTCGCTCTGTCGGTGCCGGGGGCGGTGTTTCTCACCGTCAGCGGCGGATTTCTGTTCGGGCTTGTGGTAGGCGCGTCGGCCGCGGTGGTGGGCGCCACAATCGGGGCGACGCTCATTTTTCTGATCGCGCGCAGCGCGCTCGGCGAGCCTTTGTTGCGGCGGGCAGGGCCGCGCGCGGCGCAGTTGGCCAAGGGCTTTCGCGACGATGCCTTCAGCTATCTGTTGTTTTTGCGGCTGGTGCCGGCATTCCCGTTTTTTCTGGTCAATCTGGTCCCAGCATTGGCCGGTGTGCGGTTGGGACCCTTTGTGGCCGCGACCGCGCTCGGTGTCATTCCGGCGGCGGTCGTCTATTCCTTTGCCGGCACCGGGCTCGACAGCGTTATCGCGGCGCAAAAGAATGCCTACCAGGAATGTCTCGCCGCCGGCCGCGCCGATTGCAAACTTGTGTTCGACGCCCGCGACGTGCTGACCTGGCAATTGCTCGCCGCGCTACTCGCACTGGCGTTGCTCGCGCTGGTGCCGGTGGTGGTGCGACGGTTGCGCGTGCGCCGCAGCGCCGCTTCGTGATTTGCGATATTATCGGCAAAACAGTCTGAGGCGAATTTGGCGCAAACCCTGACACCCGATATTTGCGTGATCGGCGGCGGCTCCGCCGGCCTGTCAGTGGCCGCGGCCGCCGCGGCCTTCGGCGTGCCGGTGGTGCTGATCGAGAAGCACAAGATGGGCGGCGACTGCCTCAACACCGGCTGCGTGCCCTCGAAAGCCTTGCTGGCCGCCGCCAAGCGCGCCGCGATCATGCGCAACTCAGGTGCGTTCGGCGTCAGCGCGCAAAATGTCGCGGTCGATTTTGCCAAGGTGCAGGCGCATGTGCGTAGCGTGATCGCCGCCATCGCGCCCATGGATTCGGTGGAGCGTTTTACCGGGCTTGGCGTGCGGGTCATTCAAGGTGCAGCGAGTTTCAAGGATGGCAAAACGGTCATCGTCGGCGACATCGAAATCCGCGCGCGTCGTTTCGTGATCGCGACTGGGTCGGTGCCGGCCGTGCCTTCGATCCCCGGCCTCGACCAGGGCGCTTTTTTCACCAACGAGACGATTTTCGATCTCACGACGCTGCCCAAGCATCTCGTCGTGATCGGCGCCGGCCCCATCGGCCTTGAATTGGCGCAAGCCTTCCGCCGCTTCGGCAGCCAAGTCACCGTGCTCGAAGCGGCGCGCGCGCTCGTCAAGGACGATCCGGAATGCGCAGCCATTGTCGTCGATAGTCTTGAGCGCGACGGCGTTGTGCTGCGCACCGGTGTGAAGGTCACTGGCGTCACGCATGGCGACGTCAGCGTGAAAGTAAAGTTCGAAGGTGCGCAGGGTGAAGAAACCGTCGAAGCTACCGATTTGCTCGTCGCTACCGGGCGCAAGCCCGTAACCGGCGGTCTCAATCTGGAGGCCGCGGGCATCGCCTATGACGGCTCCGGCGTCATCGTGAACAGCAGCCTAAAGACCAGCAACAATCGCGTTTATGCCATCGGTGACGCCGCCGCCGGGCAATTGCAATTCACCCATGCCGCCAATTATCACGCCGGCCTGGTGATCCGGAATGCGCTGTTCCGTTTGCCGGTGCGCGTCAACATCGACGCCATTCCGTGGGTGACCTATACCGAACCGGAACTCGCGCAGAGCGGCATCAGCGAAGCGCAGGCGCGCGAGCGCGGGCTCAAGATACGCATTCTGCGTTGGCCCTATCATGACAATGACCGTGCGCAGACCGAGCGCGAAACGCACGGCCATATTAAGGTCATCACCACTACAAGCGGTAAAATTTTAGGCGCCACCATCGTCGGCAGCCAGGCTGGCGAACTGATCACGGCGTGGTCGTTGGCGATCGCACAGGGGCTTAACATCCGCGCCTTCACCGGCATTGTGGTGCCCTATCCGACCTTGTCGGAAATTGGCAAGCGCGCGGCCATCGACTATTTTACGCCGGGTTTGACGAGCCCTTGGGTGCGGCGCATCATAGCGTGGTTACGAATTTTCGGTTGAGGCACGATTGCGCATTGGCCTGTCCAGCAAGCTGTTGGTCCTCACCATCCTGTTCGTGATGGTGGCGGAAGTTCTGATTTACGTGCCGTCGATCGCGAATTTCCGGCTCAATTGGCTCAACGACCGGCTGGCCGCCGCGCATACCGCGGCGCTCGTACTCGATGCCGCGCCGAGCGGCATGGTGCCGGAAAGTCTCGCCAAGCAGATATTGACCAGCATCGGCGCGCGCGCGGTTGCCATGAAGATGGGCGACCAGCGCCGGTTGCTCGCGGCTTCGGTGGTGCCATCGCAGATCGAACAAGACATCGACATGCGCAACGTGTCGTGGTGGCACGCCATCACGGATGCGTTCGACACGCTGCTGTTTTCCATGCCCGGCGATGTCTTGCGCCTGGTCGGTCCTGCGCCGATGGCGGAAGGCCAGTTCATCGAAATCATTCTCGACGAGGCACCGCTGCGCAAGGCCATGCTGACCTTCTCGGTCAACATCCTGCTGCTGTCGCTGGTGATCTCCGGCATTACCGCGATGCTGGTTTACTTCGCGTTGCATTATCTGCTGGTGCGGCCGATGGGGCGCATCACCGCCAATATGGTCGCGTTCCGCGCCGATCCGGAAAATCCCGGCCGCATCATCGCCAAGTCCGGCCGGCACGACGAAGTCGGCACGGCGGAGGAGGAACTCGCCGCTATGCAGCGCGAGCTCGCTTCCATGCTGCATCAGAAAAGCCGGCTGGCGGCGCTTGGCCTCGCGGTGTCAAAGATCAATCATGACCTGCGCAATCTGCTGGCGTCGGCGCAGCTTTTTTCCGATCAATTGTCGAACCTGCCGGACCCGAAAGTGCAGCGCTTCGCGCCCAAGCTGATGCGCGCGCTCGAGCGCGCCATCGCCTTCTGCCAATCGACCTTGTCCTACGGCGCGGCGCAGGAAGCGCCGCCCGACCGAAAGACGATCGCAGTCGAGCCGCTGATCGAGGAAGTGCACGAAGCGCTTGGCCTGGGCCTCGACGTGCCGATCCGCTGGATCGTCGCGGTCGAGCGTGGGCTGACCGTGGAGGCCGATCACGATCAATTGTTCCGTGTTCTGGTCAATGTGGCGCGCAACGCGGTGCAGGTGCTGGAAGCGCGCGGCGCGCGCGATCCCGCCCGCGATCAGATCCGCATCACTGGCCGGCGCGAGGGCAGCGTTGCGGTGATCGAAGTGTCCGACACCGGGCCGGGTGTTTCTGAAAAGGCGCGGGCCCACATGTTCCAGGCCTTCCAGGGCTCGACGCGCGCCGGCGGCACCGGCCTTGGGCTGGCGATCGCGGCCGAACTGGTGCGCGCGCATGGCGGCGAAATCCGCCTGGTGCCGGGGACGATCGGGGCGACGTTTAGCATCACGATTCCCGACAGCGCGGTCGATCTCAATGCGCGCCGCGGCGAGCGCGCCAGCGCGTAATTCGCGTCGAAAACCGGACGCTGGAATGGGCCATACAAGGCGGCGCGCCTGCAACCCTTGCCATTGAAACCCCAAACCGATAGCTATGCCCCGGTTCCGCGATCCGGCTTTCCGGCAGCGGTATCGGCGCCCGTAGCTCAGCTGGATAGAGCACCAGACTACGAATTCTGGGGGTCGGGAGTTCGAATCTCTCCGGGCGCGCCATTTCCTCTCAAGGGTGAATTTAGGTTAGCTCGCGATTGCGCGAACTCGTTTTTGTCCAGGTTCACTCGTTATTTCGACCACGTAATCTGCGTGATCTTCACACAAGCGGGCCATCGCGGCTTCGACTTCAGCCTTGGTCGAGTTGGTCACTTCGACCAGGGTAGGCGCTTCGCCGGTCGTGCCGCCGACGACCAGCGCGGTGGCTCCGCGCCGGATTTGGCAATGGCAGAATTCTTCGAAGGCGGCTGTGTCGATGCTTCCGTCCTTGCCGAATGGTGTCGGCAAGGCTGGCGCGTAGTCGGAAAGTTTCGAAATGTGCCGGCCGATGGGAGGCATGACCGTTCCCTCGCGCTACATTCGTATTGATGTTTTCAAGCCGCCGCGGCTTTGCGGCCTAGTTCGAGTTCTAGAACACCGGGAACCATGACGACGGCTTGTGGCTGATTGCCATTTTCAAACATCGCGAAGTGGAGGGCTTGCTTGCGGTCGATGAAAAGTCCGCCGCGCGTACATTTTTCGTCGATGACGACCCAGTGACCTCGGCTATTTTTGCCGATTTCGGAAACACGAAGAATTCGCGCAGGTATATGGCGAGGGAGGTTCCGTTTTTTGTTTCATGACACTTCTCCTTGTGAAGAGCGACGTTCGATACGACGGCTAATGCCGATAGAGCGGCAGCCAGATTGCCAGGCGAAGTGCCATGGTGCCGGCAAGGACAGTGGCGAGCAGCGAGAGGACGACAATGGCGGGATAGGCGCGCCTTACGATTTCGATGACGGCGTCGGCGGCACGCTTCAACGCCACGCGGGGAGATACGGATGGCGTTGATTGGTCCGCCGGCGCCGGCACCGACCCGACTATCGGCAAATCGTCATCGTTCTTGGAATCGTGGACGTAACGGTTGCGATAGAGCTCGACCTCGATCATGGTCTTATGCATCCTCGCCTCGGCGAATGCCTCGGAGGCACGAACGAGGAACCTAGCGCTTTTCACAGCAGCCTTACGTACGAAGGCAAAAATCGACGTAAGCGGGTATGCGGTGGGTTTACGCTCGGCGGGCCTTGCGCCAGCCGGTAGGCCCCAGCTTTTGCGATTGCCCTGTAAGGAGAGCGACATTGTCAGCTCCTCTAGCGGCCGACCGGGGCAGGGACGCCGGAATGACGGCGTGCCTTGCGACGCGTCGGGCCAGCAACGCCAAAATGTGACATGGCGATAACGGTGGCGATCAGAACAAACAGCACGACGAGCTTGATGTTTTCGAGCAGAAGGGCAGTCATCGAAGTCATTCCTTGTCGTTTTTGCGGAAGCCTCTCCTGCCTCCATGACGCGGAATGTGTGCGCCGCGGCATAGGAATTCGATTGGGAAATTAGGCTCGCCTTATAAGGGCGTCATAAGTGGCGGCTAAAGTGCCCAAGCGCAGGGGCACGAAGCGCGATCTTTATTTCTTCTTGATGCGCAGATCAACGGCATTCCACATCGCTTCCTTATTGTCTAAATCCTTATTTGAAGCGTTGCCCCGAAGAATTTGAAAGGGAGCAAACAATGCTCGACGTCATCATGCTGGCGATGGGTCTGGGCTTATTCGCGCTGTCGATCGGCTACGCCTTCGCCTGCGACCGGCTTTGAGGGGGGCAGCCATGACAATCGACTATTCGCTCGCCGGCCTCGTGACCGCAGGGCTGCTGATCTACCTCACTTACGCGCTGTTGCGGCCGGAACGATTCTAAGGGGCGTGCCATGACCACGATTGGGTGGATTCAAATCATTCTCTATTGCGCGATCATTGTCGCGCTGACGCCGGTGCTGGGCGGCTATATGACGCGCGTCTTCAATGGCGAACGCACATTCCTGTCGCCGGTCCTGCGTGCCGCTCGAAAAGGCGCTCTACTGGGCCGGCGGCGTCGACGACAAACGCGAACAGACATTGGCTGACTTACACGGTCGCCATGCTGTTGTTTCATGTCGGCGGCTTCCTCATCATTTATGTGATCCTGCGCTTGCAGGACGTGCTGCCGTTCCAGGCCCAGCTCAATCCGGCCGGACAATCGGCGGTGGCCGCCGATCTGTCGTTCAATACGGCGATCAGCTTCATCACCAACACCAACTGGCAGAACTACGGCGGCGAAAGCACGATGTCGTATCTGTCGCAGATGCTGGCGCTGGCGCATCAGAACTTCATGTCGGCGGCGACCGGCATCGTGCTGGCGGTCGCGCTCATTCGCGGCTTTGCCCGCGCTTCGGGCAAGACCGATCGGCAATTTCTGGGTCGATATCACGCGCTGCACGCTCTATATCCTGCTGCCGATCTGCATCGTCTACACGCTCTTCCTGGTCTGGCAGGGCATACCGCAGACGCTCGGCGCCTTATGTCGATGCGACCACGCTGGAAGGCGCCAAGCAGACCATCGCGGTCGGGCCGGTCGCTTCGCAGGTCGCGATCAAGATGCTCGGCACCAATGGCGGCGGCTTTTTCAACGCCAATGCCGCGCATCCGTTCGAGAACCCGACGGCGCTGTCGAATTACGTCCAGATGATCTCGATCTTCGCGCTCGGTGCCGCGCTCACCAATGTGTTCGGCCGCATGGTCGGCAATCAGCGTCAGGGCTGGGCGATCCTCGCCATCATGGGCGTGCTGTTCATCGCCGGCGTCGTCGTCTGCTACTGGGCCGAAGCGCAACGGCACACCGCCATGCTCGATTCGCTTGGGCTTACCGGCGGCAACATGGAAGGCAAGGAAGTCCGCTTCGGCATCGTTGCCTCCGCGCTGTTCGCGGTGATCACCACCGCCGCTTCCTGCGGCGCGGTCAATGCCATGCATGATTCGTTCACCGCGCTCGGCGGCATGATTCCGCTGATCAACATCCAGCTCGGCGAAATCATCATCGGCGGCGTCGGCTCCGGCCTTTACGGCATGCTGCTGTTCGTCGTCATCACGATCTTCATCGCCGGATTGATGGTCGGCCGCACGCCGGAATATGTCGGCAAGAAAATCGAGGCCAAGGAAGTCAAGATGGCGATGCTCGCCATCCTGGTCCTGCCGCTGATGTATCTCGGCTGGACCGCGGTCGCCGTCGTCAACCCGCAGGCGCTGCCTCAGCTCGGCAACGCGGGCCCGCACGGCTTCTCGGAGATGCTTTATCTCTACACTTCGAGCACCGGCAATAACGGCTCGGCCTTCGCCGGCATTTCTGCCAACACGGTGTTCTTCAACATCACCGGCGCGGTCGCGATGTTTGTCGGCCGCTTCTTCATGATCATCCCGGCGATGGCGATCGCCGGCGCGTCTGGTCGAGAAGAAAGAGCATCGCCGCTTCGGCCGGCACGTTCCCGACCACTGGCGGCCTGTTCGTCGGCCTCACCGTCGGCGTCATCCTGGTCGTCGGCGGCCTCACATTCTTCCCCGCGCTCGCGCTCGGGCCGATCGTCGAGCATCTCGCCGGCGCTGGCGAACACCGTGTTCTAAGCGGATTCAATTCGGAGTTACGGCCATGGATACGACCAAATTGCGCAAACGGGTGCCGGTTTCCACGCTCTTCGATCTGAAGATCGTGGGGCCTGCGATCGGCCAGAGCTTCGTCAAGCTCAACCCGGCGACGCTGATCAAGAACCCGGTGATATTCGTGCTCGAGGTCGTCACGGCTTTGGTCACCGTCCTGTTCCTGCGCGATCTGCTCCAGCACCACGACGGCTCCGTTTCACCTTCCAGATCGTGGTCTGGCTGTGGTTCACCGTGCTGTTTGCCAACTTCGCCGAAGCGGTGGCGGAAGGCCGCGGCAAGGCGCAGGCCGACAGTCTGCGAGCACCCGCACCCAGACGCGCGCCAAGCGCATTTTGATGCCGGACAATTACGAGGTTTACGAAGGGGTTTCGGCCGAGGACTTGCAGGCCGGCGATCTGGTGGTGTGCGAGCCTGGCGACATCATTCCCGGCGATGGCGACGTGATCGAAGGCATTGCTTCGGTCAACGAGGCCGCGATCACCGGCGAATCCGCGCCGGTCATCCGCGAATCCGGCGGCGACCGTTCGGCCGTGACCGGCGGCACCACGGTGTTTGTCCGACCGTATCGTCGTTCGCATTACATCGTCGCCCGGCACCTCGTTCCTTGACCGCATGATCAAGCTGGTCGAAGGCGCCGAGCGGCAGAAGACGCCGAACGAAATCGCGCTGAACATTCTGCTGATCGGCCTGACGATCATCTTCGTATTCGCGACCGCGACCATCCCAAGCTACGCGACCTATGCCGGTGGCGCGATCTCGGTCGTCATCCTGGTGGCGTTGTTCGTGACGCTGATTCCGACCACCATCGGCGCGCTTGCTCTCGGCCATCGGCATTGCCGGCATGGACCGGCTGGTGCGCTTCAACGTGCTGTCGATGTCCGGCCGCGCGGTCGAAGCCGCGGGCGATGTCGATACGCTGCTGCTCGACAAGACCGGCACCATCACATTCGGCAACCGGCAGGCGACCGAGATTATTGTGGTGCCGGGCGTGACCGAGCGCGAAGCCGCGGAAGCGGCGTTGCTTGCCAGCGATGCCGACGAGACCGCGGAAGGCCGCTCAATCATCCGCTGATGCAGGAAAAGTATAACGTGAAGCGCCAAGCGGCGCCGGTCGAGCGCGAAATTCATCGAATTTTCCGCCACTGACCCGGCTATCCGGCGTCGATATCGGCGATCGCAAGCTGCGCAAGGGCGCGATCGATTCGGTGCTCAAATTCGCGCGCGAGCAGGCCGGCCGTGACGTTCCCGAGCCGCCGGCATTCCGCGCCGCGGTCGACAAGATCGCGCGTTCCGGCGGCACGCCGCTCGGCCTGGTCGAAGGCGGCCGCATCCTCGGCGTCATCCACCTCAAGGACGTGGTGAAGCCGGACGTGAAGGAGCGCTTCGCCGCGCTGCGCCGCATGGGCATCAAGACCGTGATGATCACCGGCGACAATCCGGTGACGGCCGCGGCGATCGCCTCGGAAGCCGGCGTCGACGATTTTATCGCCCAGGCTACGCCCGAGGACAAGCTGCGCTACATCCGCAACGAGCAGGCGCAGGGCCGACTGATCGCCATGTGCGGCGACGGCACCAATGACGCGCCGGCGCTCGCACAAGCCGATGTCGGCGTCGCCATGCAGACCGGCACGCAGGCCGCTCGCGAGGCCGGCAACATGGTCGATCTCGATTCCGATCCGACCAAGCTGATCGAGGTGGTCGAGATCGGCAAACAACTGTTGATGACGCGCGGCGCGCTGACCACGTTCTCGATCGCCAACGACGTGGCGAAATATTTCGCCATCATCCCGGCGATCTTCCTCGCCTTCTATCCGCAGCTCGCCGTGCTCAACATCATGCAATTGGCCACGCCGCAAAGCGCGATCCTGTCGGCGATCATCTTCAATGCGTTGATCATCATCGCGCTCATTCCGCTGGCGCTAAAGGGCGTCGCCTACCGCCCGATCGGCGCCGGCCCGCTGCTGCAGCGTAATCTGTTGATCTACGGAGCTGGGCGGCATCGTGCTGCCGTTCATCGGCATCAAGGCCATCGACCTGGTCGTCACCGCCTTGCATCTGGTTTGAGGAGGATCATCATGCTCAAAGAAATCCGTCCGGCCATTGTCATTCTCGTCTTGCTGACCGCGATCACCGGGCCTTGCCTACCCGCTCGCCATGACCGGCATTGCGGAAGTCATCTTCCCGCGCCAGGCGCAGGGCAGTCTGATCGAGAAGGACGGCAAGGTCGATCGGCTCAGCGTCTGATCGGGCAGGTTTTTGCCGACGACAAATATTTCCATGGCCGACCGTCGGCGACCAATGCGCCCGACCCGAAGGACGCCACCAAGACCATCGACGCGCCATACAACGCCGTCGAACTCCATGGGCTCGAATCTCGGCCCGACCAGCAAGGCGCTGGCCGACCGGCTCAAGGGCGACGTGGACACGCTCAAGAAAGAGAACCCGTCGGCGGCGGTCCCGGTCGATTTGGTGACGACCTCGGGCAGCGGCCTCGACCCCGATATTTCGCCGGAGGCCGCCCATTTCCAGGTGCCGCGGGTCGCCAAGGCGCGTGGCTTGCCGGAAGAGCGCGTCCATGCGCTGGTCGACAGCCAAACCGAGGGCCGCACACTCGGCCTGCTGGGCGAGCCGCGGGTCAATGTGCTCAAGCTCAACCTCGCACTCGACGCAGCTGAAGGTCGTAAAATGCGGGCTCGATATGGCCAGGCGATCATAGCGCAACGAGCTTCCCCCGACGCCCTGCTGGCCCTCGCCAAGAAGGAGGGCCGCGGGCATCTGAAGATTTTTCTCGGCGCCGCTCCCGGCGTCGGCAAGACCTACGCCATGCTCACGGCCGCGCGCACCGAGAAGGCGGGCGGGCGCGATGTCGTGGCCGGCTTGGTCGAAACGCATGGCCGGCGCGAGACCGAGCAGTTGGTCGAAGGCTTCGACGTTCTGCCGCGCAAGTCCGATCGTCTACCGCAATCAGATGATGAAGGAGTTCGATCTCGACGCCGCGCTGGCGCGTCAGCCCGAGTCTGCTGCTGGTCGACGAATATGCCCACACCAATGTGCCCGGCAGCCGCCATCCCAAGCGCTGGCAGGACATCGACGAATTGCTGGCGGCGGGCATCGACGTCTGGACCACGCTCAATATCCAGCATCTCGAAAGCCTCAACGACGTCGTGCAGAAGATCACCAAAGTCCGCGTGCGCGAGACCGTGCCGGACACGGTGTTCGACAAGGCCGACGAGATCGTGCTGGTCGATTTTCCGCCCGACGAATTGCTCAAGCGTCTGGCCGAAGGCAAGGTTTACGTCCAGGACACCGCCGCCCGCGCGGTCGAGAGCTTTTTCAAGCCGCAAAATCTGACCGCGTTGCGTGAACTTGCTTTACGGCGCGCGGCCGAACGCATCGATGTCGATCTGGTCTCGCACATGCAGGCGCATGCCATCGAGGGCCCGTGGGCGGCGGGCGAGCGCATTCTCGCCTGTGTCGGGCCTGATCCGATCTCCCCGGTCGTGGTCCGCACAGCCAAGCGCCTCGCCGATTTGATGGACGCGCCGTGGATTGCGGTTACGGTGGAGAGGCCGGGGACAAACCTTAATGACGCGGCGCGTCAGCGCCTGGACGAGGCCATGAAGCTTGCGGCAAGCCTGGGCGCCGAGACGCAGACCCTGACCGGCGGCGATCTGCCGGCCGAACTGCTGCGGTTTTCCAAATTCGAGAATGTCACTCAGATTGTGGTTGGCCGCTCCCGCAGCGGATTTATCAACGAACTATTGCGCCGTTCTTTGCCGCACGAATTAGTACGGCGCACGCAAGACATCGCCATTCACCTTGTGACTCGTGAAATGGACCCGCTGCCGCTTACGCGGCCTGCGAAACGGAAAAGCGTTGATTTTGAGCCGGTGCCATTTCTGTACGCGACATTGGCGGTGGCGGTGGCGCTTGGCGCCGGGGAATTGCTGACCAGGCTCACGCCAATTCCGAACTTGTCGATGGTATTTCTCATGGCGGTGCTTTTCACCGCCGTGAGCTTCGGTGTCTGGCCGGCGATTTACGCTTCCGTTCTTTCCTTTGCGGCATACAATTTCTTCTTCATCGAGCCGATCTACACGTTCACTATTGCCGAGCCGTATGAATTGTTGGCGCTGGTGATTTTCCTGGTGGTGGCTGTGGTCACATCGGCTCTTGCCGGCCGGTCGCGCGAACAGGCCAAGACTTCCGCCGCGTCGCGTGCGCGCCATGCGGCGGCTGTATGAATTTACCCGCCGCCTGTCAGGCCTCGCGACGCTCGACGGTGTCGCCGAAGGTGCCGCCAGCGAAATCCATGCCAGTCTTGGCCGGGCTGTAATTGTGCTGCTGGCGCATGGCGACGACCTGGAATTGGCCGCTGCTTGGCCACCGGAAGACGCGCTCGACGCGGCTCCCATGACGGCAGCGCGCTGGGCTTTTAGCCATGGCGAGCCCGCCGGTGCCGATACCGGCACTTTGCCGATTGTCCCTTGGTATTTCGTGCCGCTACGTATCGGCGACAAGATGCTCGGCGTCATCGGCGTTGCCCGGCCGCAAGGCATGGCGCCACTGGATTCGGAAGCCCGTGCGTTGCTTGACACTTTGTCGGAGCAAACTGCCGCCGCGCTCGACCGGGCCATGCTGGCGCGCGATATGGTGAGCGCCAAAACCGCGACCGAAACGGAGCGTGTGCGTAATACTTTGCTGGCATCAATTTCTCACGACTTTCGCACGCCGCTGTCGTCGATCCTCGGTTCGGCTACCAGCCTCATCGGCTATGGCGACAAGCTCGACGCGGCGGCCAAAACGGACTTGCTTGCGCAAATCAAGCAGGAGGCCGAGAGCCTCGACGAGATGGTTCGTAATCTCCTATCCATTACGCGGATCGATTCAGGCGCCTTGGAATTGCGGCAGGACTGGATCGATTTGCGCGAAATCGTCGATCGTGTCGCCAGCGCGGCTCGGCGGCGCGGGACAAAACAACATATCGAAATAGGACTGCCGCCCGATTTGCCAATGGTGAAAGCCGACGCAACTTTGGTTGAGCAGGTCATAGGCAATGTGATTGGCAATGCAGGCGTTCATACTCCGCCTACGACGCGGGTCGTCGTCGATGCGCTGGTCCGCTCCCATGAAATAGCGCTGACCGTTACCGACGATGGGCCAGGCATTCCGCCGCAGGCGCTGCCACAGATATTCGATAAATTCGTCAAGGCCGATACGACGCAGGCAGATGGCGGTCAGGGCACGCGGTCTAGGGCTGGCTATCGCAAAGGGCATAATGGAAGCCCATGGCGGATCGATAGCCGCCGAAAGCCCCTATTTGCATGGCCACGGCACCCGCATCGTGCTGACCTTTCCGCGCCAGGATGCAACGGCATGAGCGGAAAAATTCAAGTTTTGGTGGTGGACGACGAAACAGCGATTTTGCGTTTCCTCAAGCCCGCGCTCGAAGCAAATGGCTACGAAATGGTCAGCGCCGGAAGCGTCGCCGAGGCAACCAAGCGCATCGCCGCCGAGGCTCCCGATATTGTGCTGCTCGATCTCGGTCTGCCGGATGGCGACGGCAAGGAAGTTATCAAGCGTGCGCGTGAATGGTCGGACGTGCCGATTATCGTGTTGTCGGCGCGCGAACGCGAGACCGAAAAGATCGAAGCACTTGATCTCGGAGCCGACGATTACGTCAACAAGCCCTTCAATGTCGGCGAGTTGCTGGCGCGCATGCGGACGGCATTGCGCCATCGAATGCAGCGACAAGGCAGAAACGCCGGTGCTGAAGGTTGGCGGGCTAGAGGTCGATTCAGTTGCGCCACCGAGCGACCGCGCCGGCGTGGAGATTAAGCTCACGCCAAAGGAATTCGATTTGTTATCGTTTCTTGCCGAGCATGCCGGTCGCGTAGTCACCCATAAGCAGATTCTCACAGCAGTCTGGGGGCCGGCCCATACCGAGGACACACAATACTTGCGAGTTTATATCGGGCAGCTTCGACACAAGGTCGAAGAACGAGCCGATGACCCGCGCATCATCCTGACCGAGCCGGGAATTGGCTATCGGATTGCAGAAAGCTGAAAGGTGCCTGACTGAGTTTAGTTTGCAATTACGCGTTAAGGCATTGATCGTGGCGTGCCGGATTGATTTCGATTTGAAAAAAAATTGAACATTGTCAACGAGCGGCTGCGGACTACGAATTCTGTGGTCGGGAGTTCGAATCTCTCCGGGAGCGCCAGCGCCGACGAATTAGGCCGCCGCCGTCAGCCGCACGCGGC
>CAWEDE010000014.1:0-37363 GCA_963807665.1 uncultured Alphaproteobacteria bacterium
CTTGCTCGCCTTGATCTGGATCGCTTCGCCGGTCGCAGGGTTACGGCCCATGCGGGCGGCGCGCTTGCGCACTTGAAGGATGCCGAGGCCGCCGATGCGGATACGCTCGCCTTTCTTCAAATGCTTGACGATGTTGCCGACGAAATCGCCGAGTACGATTTCCGCCTGCTTTTTCGACATCTCATGCGTTTCCGCGAGCGCGGCCGCGAGATGCTTCAACGTGACTGTTGGTGGTGTCGGGGCTTTTACAGGAACCGTTGACATCAGTGGGACCCTCCTCATTGAATCCGCGGGTTGGCGGAGCGCCAAACGCCTTGCCCGCATAGACGATTCGGGGGCGGTCTGACCATCGATTCTTATCGGTAAATAAGGCTTTTTCGCATTTGCACTGCGGTAGCCACGCTTGCCCCGACTTGCCTTGACTTGGCTGGGGGGCGCCTATAACTCGATCCATCGCCCGCGGGGGCGTAGCTCAGTTGGTTAGAGCGCTGCCCTGTCACGGCAGAGGTCGCGGGTTCGAGTCCCGTCGCTCCCGCCAATTTATCAATGACTTAGCCCATGTTCCGGGCCGCGTTTGGCGGGCGTTTTCGAGGCTCAGAGGCGCCAGTTTCATGCCCGAACAAGCCCACCTCGCCGATGTACGGGCCCTGTTCTTTGACGTCTTCGGAACCTTGGTCGACTGGCGCACCTCGATTGCCCAGGAGGCCGAGCGGATCCTGCATCCACAGGGTTTTTCGCTGACCTGGACCGATTTCGCCGATGCCTGGCGCGGCGAATACCAGCCCGGCATGGAGGAAGTGCGTTCCGGCAGGATTCCATTCAGCAAGCTCGACGTGCTGCACCGGCGCAATCTCGAGCGTTTCCTCCCGCGTTTCGGTGTCGAGAACCTGCCAGAGGCGACGTTGCGCGAGCTCACGCTCGCCTGGCACCGGCTCGATGCCTGGCCCGATGTGCCGGCGGCATTGGCGCGGCTCAAAACCAAATTCATGATCGCGCCGGTGTCGAACGGAAACATTTCGCTGATGGTCGATCTCGCGCGCCGCAATAATTTTCCGTGGGACGCCATCTTGGGCGCCGAAGTCGCCGGCGACTACAAGCCCAAGCCCGGCGTTTATCTTGCTGCCTGCGCCGCGCTCGATCTTGCGCCCGCGCAATGCATGATGGTGGCGGCGCATTCGAACGATCTCGCCGCCGCGGCCAAGGTCGGCCTGCGCACCGCGCACACCGCAAGGCCCAATGAGTATGGACCCGGCACCGGCGAAAGCTTGCCGACGGTGCCGGTCGATTTCGCGGCCGCGGATTTAGGCGACCTCGCCGTTAAACTTGGCGTCGTAGCCGGACAGCGGGAATCTCTGAGCGTGGCGCGCAGTCAGCGCGCCACTCAACAAAATTCCGCGGCTTATGCCAACCATCCGGATTTGCCGCTCCGTATCGTTTGCACGAAAAGCGTTGAGCCCTAGCCGTTTTTTAGTTTCAGCACTTTCGCTTTTGCTTTTGCCGGCTTGATCGGGTCGCCGGGGTGCAAGACTTTTTTGCCGACTTTCGGCGGCAAGGGCTGTGGGTTCAACGCCTTTTCGTTGATCTTAGAATTTAAACCAACTTTCGGCGGTAAGGGCTGCGGGTTTAGCTCCTTCGTTTTTAACTTGGCCGCAACCTGCGTTACATTGCTCAGGCTTAGCAACGCCGGCGAATGAAATGCACCAGCTTTATCAGGGTGGAGAGCGCCGCAAAACGCAAGTGTTGCGACGCCCAAAATGGCAACCGATTTCATGATTTAGTGCCCCCATGTTTCCTTGCCTCGACGCTATCCCATCGGTGAAATCGTTAGAGCGGTATTTTTACCGTAGGGCGTCGTTTGGACCATATTTCGGAAAGGTTCCTTGTGGCAACAGCCTTTGATCGTCAACGACCGGCCGCATTTATATTCGAGTTGTGTAATCGTGTAGCCACCGCGGACAGTTTGGCGGCGCTGGCCGGTAAGCTCGGTGCTTAGCCCTTATAGACCGGCTCCGGCTGCGCAAAGAAGCTGCTGAGGATGTGATAGACCATCATGTAGTTCTTCTGCTGGAAGCTCGCATGCGAGATGCCGGACATGACCGTGAACTGCTTGTCCGGGTTGGGCAGCTTCTCGAAGAACTTCAATAAATCCTGCATCGACGCGATGCCGTCGTGCTGGCCGCGCATGACCAGCATCGGCACCAAGATTTTCTCCGGATCGATCACCGGCAGCCGCGAGCACATGTCGACATAAGTGCCGGTCGGCACGGAATCGTCGAGCGCAATGACCGCGTCGGCGAAAGCCTCGATCACCTTGCGCTCGGCCGTATCGGGATGGTCGCGGTCGAATACCGAGTGGATGAAGGCTTTGCTCATTGGCCGGCGGTTGATCTTGATGAAGTCGGGCAGTTTCTTTTTCCGCTCGGCCAACGTCGGTGAGCCTTCGCCGGTCCACACCATGGCGTCGAGTGCGAGCCGCGCCACCATCTCGGGATGACGCTCGGCAAACATCGCCGCGCGCAGCGCGCCCGACGAAATGCCGTAGACGAGCAGGGGCCGTTTGCCCCGCAGCTTCTGGATATAGAGTGCCGCACGCATAGCAGTCGTCGGCGCCCTGCGCTGATCGGCGCGTTGTTGTCGCGGTCCTTGGTGGAGCGGCCATAGCCCTCCATGTCGACGGTCCAGCAATCGTAGCCCAGGCTGGCAAAGTAATCCATGACCGAGGAATGCGGGCCGTCCCGGTACCTGCAGGTCGAAGGTCGGCTGCGATGCCATCGAGGAGCCGTGCACGAAGAGGATAGTGCCGACGGTTTTTGCCGGATCGCCGGCGGATTTCTCGAACAGGAACAGCTTCACGCCGCCGTCTTTTGTCGTCCAATGTTCTTCGCCTTTGATAGCGGCGGCCGGTTTGCTCATTTCATTCATCGTGCACCTGTGTGATTTTCTTCGACGGCAACTAATTGATCAAAGCGATATTGTTGACTTTGATCAGCCTAGCCCATTTCGTAATCTCGGCTTGCATGAAGCTCTTGAATTCCGACTGCGTCATGATGACGGGAATGGCGCCTTGCGCGCTCCAGGCGGCTTTTATATCCGGCCGCGACAGGATTTTGGCGATCTCACGGTTGAGCAGATCGACGATCGGTTGCGGCGTTCCTGCCGGCGCCATGAAACCCACCCAAAGGCTCGCCTGAAAGCCTTTGACGCCGGCTTCGTCGAGTGTCGGCACGTCGCGGCAGGATCGCGGAGCGCGTCTTGCCGGTGGTGGCGATGGCCCGAACGGCGCCTGCCTTGATGGTCGGCGCCATGGTGGGAACTGAATCGAACAGCAGTTGTATTTGTCCGCCAAGGATGTCGGTGCGGGCGCCGCTCGATCCCTTGTAGGGCACATGAACAATGTCGATGCCAGTCATGATTCTTAAGCAGTTCGCCAGCCATGTGATAGTTGGAACCTGGACCCGACGAGCCGTAATTAAGCGTCCCCGGCTTGGCCCGTGCCAGTGCCAGCAATTCGGCGACGTTTTTGACGGGAAGCGACGGTGTGACCACCAGCACCAGGTCCGTATCGACCAACGGCGCGACCGGGACCAGGTCGCGCATCAGTTGATAGGGCTTCTTGCTATAAAGCGTCTCGTTGACGCATTGCGTGCCCGAAATCATTAGCAACATGTAGCCGTCGGGCGCGGCTTTCGCGACCAGATCGGTGCCGATGGTGGTGCCGGCGCCCGGGCGGTTCTCGATGAAGACGGTCTGGTGCAGGGATTTACGCAATTCCTCGGCGATAGCGCGGGTATAGACATCGGTCGGGCCGCCCGGCCCGAACGGTGCGATGATCTTGATCGGTCGCGAGGGGTAGTCGTCGGCGATGGCCGGCGCGCTGATTTTCCCCAAAACCAAACCTAAAGCTGCGACCAGCACCAGGACAGCCGCTGGTTTTTTCAGATTGGCCATATGTTTCCTCAGCCTTAGCCGCGCTTCTTGGCGACGCGGGTACACAATTATCGGGCGGCGTCGCGCAACGTCAATTGCGGGCGCATGCGGGCGCAAATCGGCATTACGGCCGTCACAGTGGAGCCTTACGAATGTCGGCTTGCCACCCTTTGTGCACTGCGCTAAGCCTCAAATGCCCCCGCCTTTGAGGCACTTCCAACGACGGCAGGTGCTTTTTCTGTGCGGGGCTCCGGCCCGGTTCGGCCGGTTCGGGCGGCCGAGCAGTCCAGGGCGGGCGTATATCCGGGATGGGGCGCGGGACTATACGTTGAGGTCGCCGATGAGTGCATTGCTGCAAGACTATCTGCCCCTGGTCGTTTTTATCGCCGTGGCGCTCGTCATCGGCCTGGTTTTGCTGATCGCGCCCTTTATCGTCGCCTACCAACAGCCGGATCCGGAAAAGCTGTCCGCCTATGAGTGCGGATTCAACGCTTTCGACGATGCACGCATGAAATTCGACGTGCGGTTTTACCTGGTCGCCATACTGTTCATTATTTTCGACCTCGAAGTGAGCTTCCTGTTCCCCTGGGCGGTGGCCTTCCGAAAGATTGGCGCCTTCGGTTTTTGGTCGATGATGCTGTTCCTGGGCGTTCTCACCGTCGGCTTCATTTATGAGTGGAAGAAGGGCGCGCTCGAATGGGATTGACCGCGTCATGACCCTAGTCGCACCCGCGCCGCGAGGCATTCTCGACCCGCGCACCGGCAAGCCGCTGGGGGCCGACGATGCGTTTTTCGGCAGCGTCAACCATGAGCTTTCCGACAAGGGCTTCATCGTCACGGCCGCCGACGACCTGATCACCTGGGCGCGCACCGGCTCGCTGATGTGGATGACCTTCGGTCTGGCATGTTGCGCGGTCGAGATGATGCAGATGTCGATGCCGCGCTATGACGCCGAGCGTTTCGGTTTTGCGCCGCGCGCCTCACCGCGCCAGTCCGACGTGATGATCGTCGCGGGCACGCTCACGAACAAAATGGCGCCGGCCTTGCGCAAGGTCTACGACCAGATGCCCGAGCCGCGCTATGTGATTTCGATGGGATCCTGCGCCAACGGCGGCGGCTACTATCATTACTCCTATTCGGTGGTGCGCGGCTGCGACCGCATCGTTCCGGTCGATATCTATGTGCCAGGCTGTCCGCCGACCGCGGAAGCACTGCTCTACGGCGTCATGCTGTTGCAGAAAAAGATCCGCCGTACCGGCACGATCGAGCGTTAGGCGGAACCGGCAATGGACGATACGCTCGACAGGCTAGGGCAAACGATCAAGACGGCATTGCCGGCAAGCGTGACCGGCTACGAAGTCGCGCTCGGCGAATTGAGCGTGACCGCCAAGGCCGCCGACATCGTCAAAGTCGCGACCTTCCTGCGCGACGATCCCGGTTGCCAATTCATCTGCATCATCGACATTACCGCCGTCGACTGGCCGAGCCGCGAGCAGCGCTTCGATGTCGTCTATCATTTTCTGTCGCCGCGGCTAAACCAACGCGTGCGGGTCAAGGTTGCGACCGACGAGGTGACGGCGGTGCCTTCGCTGATCGGCGTGTTCCGCGGCGCCGATTGGTTTGAGCGCGAGACCTACGATCTTTACGGCGTGCTGTTCACCGGCCATCCCGACATGCGCCGCATCCTCACCGATTACGGCTTCGAGGGTCATCCGCTGCGCAAGGATTTCCCGCTCACCGGCTTTGTCGAGGTGCGCTACGACGACGAGCAGAAACGCGTGGTTTACGACAAGGTGCGCCTGGCGCAGGAATTCCGCAGTCATTCGATTTCCTTTCGCCCTGGGAGGGAACGGATTACGTCCTGCCGGGCGACGAGAAGGCCAAGGGTAATTGACGATGGCCGAGACCGCAGTCCGCAACTTCACGATCAATTTCGGCCCGCAGCATCCGGCCGCCCACGGCGTGCTGCGTCTGGTGCTGGAGCTCGATGGCGAGATCGTCGAGCGCGTCGATCCGCATATTGGCTTGTTGCACCGGGGAACCGAAAAGCTCATCGAGCACAAGACCTATTTGCAGGCGGTGCCGTATTTCGACCGGCTCGATTATGTCGCGCCGATGAACCAGGAGCACGCTTTCTGTCTGGCGGTCGAAAAACTTCTAGGCATCGCCGTTCCCAAGCGCGCGCAGCTCATCCGCGTGCTCTATTCCGAAATCGGCCGCCTGTTGTCGCATTTGCTCAATGTCACCACGCAGGCCATGGATGTCGGCGCCTTGACGCCTCCGCTGTGGGGCTTTGAAGAGCGCGAAAAGCTGATGGTGTTCTACGAGCGCGTTTCCGGTTCGCGCATGCATGCGGCCTATTTCAGGCCCGGCGGTGTGCACCAGGACATGCCCGAAAAACTCGTCGATGACATTTACGCCTTCTGCGACCCGTTTCTAAAAGTGGTGGACGATCTCGACACGCTGCTGACTGGCAACCGTATCTTCAAGCAGCGCAATGTCGACATCGCCGTCGTCAAATTGGAAGACGCCTGGAATTGGGGTTTTTCCGGCGTGATGGTGCGCGGCTCGGGCGCGGCCTGGGATTTGCGCAAGTCGCAGCCCTACGAGTGTTACAACGAACTCGAATTCGATATTCCGATCGGCAAGAACGGCGATTGCTTCGACCGCTATCTCATTCGCATGGAAGAGATGCGCCAATCCACCTCGATCATGAAGCAATGCCTCGAAAAGCTGCGCAGCGCGGACGGCCGCGGTCCGGTCACGATCGACGACGGCAAGATCGTGCCGCCCAAGCGCGGCGAGATGAAGCGTTCGATGGAAGCGCTCATCCAGCATTTCAAACTCTACACCGAGGGTTATCACGTGCCCGCCGGCGAAGTGTATGCCGCGGTCGAGGCGCCCAAGGGCGAGTTCGGCGTCTATTTGACCGCCGACGGCACCAACAAGCCCTATAAATGCAAAATCCGCGCGCCAGGTTTTGCGCATCTCAGCGCCATGGATTTTCTGTGCAAGGGCCACATGCTGGCCGACGTCTCCGCCATCCTTGGCTCGATCGACATCGTGTTCGGGGAGGTGGACCGATGAGCGTTCGCCGTCTCGCTCCGCCGGAAGTGCAGCCCAAAGAATTTTCCTTCAACAAGGAGAATCTCACCTGGGCCAAGAAGCAACTCGAAAAATATCCGGAAGGCCGCCAGCAGTCGGCGATTATTCCGCTGTTGTGGCGCGCACAGGAGCAACATCACGGCTGGCTGCCGGAAGCTGCGATCCGCTATGTCGCGGAATTCCTCGGCATGGCGCATATCCGCGCGCTCGAAGTCGCGACCTTCTACACCATGTTCGTTCTGCAGCCCTGTGGCGCCAAGGCCCACATCCAGGTGTGCGGTACGACGCCATGCCGGCTGCGCGGCGCCGATGCGCTGTTCGAGGTCTGTCACAAACGCATCGGGCACGAGCCTTTCGTACCGTCGGCCGACGGCAAGTTTTCCTGGGAAGAGGTCGAGTGCCTCGGCGCCTGCGTCAATGCGCCGATGGTGCTGATTTGGAGCGACACCTACGAGGATCTCACCGCCGAAAGTTTCGAGAAAGTTTTGGACGGTTTTGCCAAAGGCAAGCCGGTCAAGCCCGGTCCACAGAACGGCCGGCAATTCTCCGCGCCGATTGGCGGTCCCGATACACTCACCGATCCCGCGCTCTACCCGAAGGCCAAGGCGAAAGCGAAATGATCAACCATGCTCGCTGACAAGGATCGCATCTACAAAAATCTTTACGGCCTGCACGATTGGGGCCTCAAAGGCGCGCGCGCGCGCGGCGCATGGGACGGCACCAAGGCCATCCTGGAAAAGGGCCGCGATCCGATCATCGAAGACGTGAAGGCCTCGGGCCTGCGCGGCCGCGGCGGCGCCGGATTTCCCGACCGGGCTGAAATGGTCGTTCATGCCGAAAAAATCGGATGGCAGGCCGCATTATCTCGTCGTCAACGCCGACGAGTCCGAACCCGGCACCTGCAAGGATCGCGAGATCATGCGGCACGATCCGCATCTACTGATCGAGGGTTGCTTGATCGCCGGTTTCGCCATGGGCGCCAATGCCGGCTACATCTATGTGCGCGGCGAATTCATTCGCGAGCGCGAGCATCTGCAGGATGCGATCGACGAGGCCTATGACGCCAAGCTGATCGGCAAGAACAATATCCACGGCTGGGACTTCGATCTCTACGTCCATCACGGCGCCGGCGCTTATATCTGCGGCGAGGAAACCGCGCTTCTCGAAAGCCTCGAGGGCAAGAAGGGCCAGCCGCGCCTCAAGCCGCCGTTCCCGGCCAATGTCGGGCTCTATGGCTGCCCGACCACCGTGAACAATGTGGAGTCGATCGCGGACGTCCCCGACATTTTGCGGCGCGGTCCGGCCTGGTTTGCCGCTATTGGCCGGCCCAAGAACACCGGCACCAAGCTGTTTTGCATTTCCGGCCATGTCGACAAGCCTTGCACCGTGGAAGAGGCCATGGGCATTCCGCTGCGCGAATTGATCGAGACCCATTGCGGCGGCGTGCGCGGCGGCTGGGACAATCTGCTGGCGGTGATCCCCGGCGGCTCGTCGATGCCGCTCATTCCGGCCGGGCCCACGCAGGCCGATACGCTGCTGATGGATTTCGACGGCTGCACGGCGCTCAAGTCCTCGCTCGGCACCGCCGCCGTGATCGTCATGGACAAATCCACCGACATCGTGCGTGCGATGACGCGCATCTCTTATTTCTACAAGCACGAGAGCTGCGGCCAGTGTACGCCCTGCCGCGAGGGCATGGGCTGGATGTGGCGCGTGCTCACCCGCATGGCGGAAGGCCGCGCGCAAAAGCGCGAAATCGGCATGCTGATGGAAGTCACCAAGCAGATTGAAGGCCACACCATTTGCGCCTTTGGCGATGGCGCCGCCTGGCCGGTGCAAGGTTTGTTGCGCCATTTCGCGCCCGAGATCGAACGGCGCATCGACGAATATTCGCGCAATGCCGACGATTATATCGGCGCGCGCGATCCCAAGCCGCTCGACGCGCAGGCGGCGGAGTAGGGCATGACCCAGCATCTCGCCCAGTTCAACATCGCGCGGATCAAATATCCGCTCGACGATCCGCGCATGAAGGAATTCGCGGATAATGTCGAGCGCATCAATGGCCTGGCCGAGACCATCGAAGGTTTTGTCTGGCGGCTTCAAGACGAGAGCGGCCACGCTATGAACATGCGGGTCTATGACGATCCGCGCATTATGCCCAATCTCACGCTGTGGGAAGATGTCGCGGCGCTGGAGCGTTTCGTCTGGCAGACGCTGCACAAGCGCTTCTATAGCCGCCGCGGCGAGTGGTTCGAGCACATCGATACGCCGCTGGTGATGTGGTTCGTGCCGCAAGGCCATCGGCCATCGCTCGCCGAAGGCGTCGCGCGGCTCGACCGCCTCATAGCGCAGGGTCCGGACGATGAGGCTTTCGGCTGGGATCGCATCCCGGCGGCGCAATTGTGGAAGGCCGCGCGCTGCGGCGCGAAAACCGAGCATGCCGCATGAGCAAGATTATCGTTGACGGCAAAGAGATCGACGTTCCGCCGGAATACACGCTGCTGCAGGCCTGCGAGGCCGCCGGCGCCGAAATCCCGCGTTTCTGTTTCCACGAGCGCCTGTCGATCGCCGGCAATTGCCGCATGTGCCTGATTGAAGTGGCGGGCAATCCCAAGCCGCAGGCGTCCTGCGCCGTCGGCGTAAAGGATTTGCCGCCCAAAAAGGACGGGACGCCGCACGTTCTCAATACCAAGACGCCGATGGTGAAAAAGGCGCGCGAAGGCGTGATGGAATTCCTGCTGATCAATCATCCGCTCGATTGCCCGATCTGCGATCAGGGCGGCGAATGCGATCTGCAAGATCAGGCCATGGCTTATGGCGTGGACACCAGCCGGTATGAGGAGAACAAGCGCGCGGTCGAGGAAAAATATATCGGCCCGCTGGTCAAGACCATCATGACGCGCTGCATCCATTGCACGCGCTGCATCCGATTCTCCAGCGAGGTCGCCGGCGTACCGGAACTCGGTGCTATCGGCCGCGGCGAGGATATGGAGATCACGACCTATCTCGAACAGGCGATGAGTTCCGAATTACAGAGCAACGTCGTCGATCTCTGTCCGGTCGGCGCCTTGACGTCGAAGCCCTATGCTTTTGCGGCCAGGCCTTGGGAGTTGAATAAGACGCAATCGATCGATGTGATGGACGCACTCGGCTCTGCCATTCGCGTCGATACGCGCGGGCGCGAGGTTATGCGCATCCTGCCGCGCACCAATGACGACGTGAACGAAGAATGGATTTCCGACAAGACCCGCCATGTCGTCGATGGCTTGCGCACGCAGCGCCTCGATCAGCCCTATATCCGCAGCAACGGGCGTCTGCGCCCGGCGACATGGAAGGAAGCCTTCGCGCTCATCGCGGAGAAGGTGAAAGCGGCCGAGCCCAAGCGTATCGGCGCCTTGGCCGGCCAGCTTGCGGCGGTCGAGGAGATGTTCGCGCTCAAGGCGCTGATGGCGTCGCTCGGCTCCGGCAACATCGACGCGCGCTACCCGGGCTCGCCATTGCATCCCAAGAACGGCCGCGCCAGCTATCTGTTCAATTCGACCATTGCCGGCATCGAGCAGGCCGACGCCATCATGCTGATCGGCTGCAATCCGCGCCGCGAAGCGCCGGTGCTCAATGCCCGCATCCGCAAGCGCTGGCGTGCCGGCCCGGTGTTGCTCGGCATGATCGGCGAGAAGGCCGATCTCACTTACCCCTATAATTATCTCGGCGCCGGCCCGGAAAGCCTGGCAAAATTCATCGATCACGCACCCGCCGACAAGGAAAAGCCGATGTTTATCATCGGCCAAGGCGCGCTCAATCGCCCGGATGGCGCGGCGGTACTGGCGATGGCCGCCAAGGCCGCCGGCTCGCTTGGCCTCATCAAGGACGGCTGGAACGGTTTCAACATCCTGCACACCGAAGCGGCGCTGGTCGGCGCGCTCGATATCGGTTTCGTGCCGGGCGACGGCGGATCTGGATACCGCCGCCATGCTGGCGGCGAACGCGCTCGACGTCTTGTTCCTGCTCGGTGTCGATGAGGTCGAGGCGCCGGCGGGCAGCTTCGTCGTTTATATCGGCACCCATGGCGACCGCGGCGCGCACCGCGCCGATGTGATTTTGCCGGGCGCGGCTTATCCGGAAAAATCCGGTCTCTATGTCAACACCGAAGGCCGCGTGCAGATGGCCAACCGCGCCGCGTTCCCGCCGGGCGACGCGCGCGAGGATTGGGCGATCCTGCGCGCACTTTCGGATGTGCTGGGCCACAAGCTGCCCTATGACTCGCTCGCCGCGCTGCGCCAGGCCGTCTATGCCGCTTATCCGCATTTCATGCGCGTCGATCAGATCGCGCCGGGCGATGCCGGCGAGATCAAGAAACTCGCCAAGCTTGGTGGTGCGGCCGACAAGGCAGCGCTGCAATCCTCGGTGCCGAATTTCTATCTCACCAATCCGATCGCGCGCGCTTCCGCCATTATGGCCGAATGTTCGGCCTTGGCTCATGCGGCAGCGAAAACGGCGGCGGAGTAGGGGCCATGGATTTCTTTTGGACCTATCTCTGGCCGCTGATCGTGATGGTGGCGCAATCCGTGATGCTGCTGGTGATCCTGTTGGTGGGCATCGCCTATATCTTGCTGGCCGACCGTAAAATATGGGCGGCGGTGCAGATGCGGCGCGGCCCCAATGTGGTGGGACCCTGGGGACTGTTTCAGTCCTTCGCAGACTTGTTGAAATTCATCGTCAAGGAGCCGGTGATTCCGGCCGGCGCCAATAAGGGCGTGTTTCTTTTGGCGCCCTTGGTCACCTGCGTACTGGCGCTCGCCGCCTGGGCAGTGATCCCGGTCAATGCGGGCTGGATGATCGCCAATATCAATGTCGGCGTCTTGTACATTTTCGCGATCTCATCGCTGATGGTCTATGGCGTGATCATGGCGGGCTGGGCGTCGAATTCTAAATATCCATTCCTGGCCGCGCTGCGCTCGGCGGCCCAGATGGTGTCCTACGAAGTCTCTATCGGCTTCGTCTTCATCACGGTGCTGCTATGCGCGGGCTCGCTGAACCTGTCGGTCATCGTCGAGTCGCAGAATGGCCCCTACGGCCTGTTCAGCTGGTACTGGCTGCCGTTGTTTCCGATGTTCGTGGTGTTCTTTATTTCGGCGCTGGCTGAGACCAACCGGCCGCCCTTCGACCTGGTGGAAGCGGAATCCGAACTCGTCGCCGGTTTCATGGTCGAATACGGCTCCTCGCCCTACATGATGTTCATGCTCGGCGAATATGTGGCGATCGCCACCATGTGCGCGATGGGCACGATCCTGTTCCTGGGCGGCTGGCTGTCGCCGGTCCCTTATGCGCCCTTCACCTGGGTGCCGGGCGTGATCTGGTTCACGCTCAAGGCGCTGTTCCTGTTTTTCATGTTCGCCATGGTCAAGGCCATCGTGCCGCGTTATCGGTACGACCAGTTGATGCGGCTCGGCTGGAAAATCTTTCTGCCGCTGTCACTGGCGATGGTGGCGATTGTTGCGGCTGTTATTGAATACGGCGGCATGGCGACGGGAGCGATGAAATGAGGCTCGACCGCGCGGCCAAGGCTTTGTTTCTGTGGGAATTCGTGACCGGCCTGACGCTGGCCATGAAATATTTCTTCCGCGCCAAGGCGACGCTCAATTATCCGTTCGAGAAGGGGCCTATATCGCCGCGTTTCCGCGGCGAGCACGCGCAGCGCCGTTACGCCAATGGCGAGGAACGCTGTATCGCCTGTAAACTGTGCGAGGCGATCTGCCCGGCGCAGGCCATTACCATCGAAGCGGGGCCGCGCCGCAATGACGGCACACGCCGCACCACGCGCTACGACATCGACATGGTGAAGTGCATCTATTGCGGGCTGTGCCAGGAAGCCTGCCCGGTGGATGCCATCGTGGAAGGCCCGAACTTCGAATTTGCCACCGAGACGCGTGAGGAACTTTACTACGACAAGGAGCGGTTGCTCGCCAATGGCGACCGCTGGGAACGCGAGATCGCGAAAAACATCGCGCTCGACGCGCCCTATAGGTGAACCGATGATTGCCGCTTTGTTTTTCTATCTTTTTGCCGGCCTGTGCGTCGCCAGCGCTTTCATGGTGATAGCCGCCAGGAATCCGGTGCATTCGGTGCTCTATCTCATTTTAGCCTTCGTCAACGCGGCCGGCCTGTTCGTGATGATGGGCGCGGAATTCCTAGCGATGATCCTGATCGTCGTCTATGTCGGCGCGGTCGCTGTGCTGTTCTTGTTCGTGGTAATGATGCTCGATGTCGATTTCGCCGAGCTCAAACAGGGCGCGCTGCAATATCTGCCGATCGGGCTGCTGATTGCCGGCATCTTCCTCGCCGAACTGTTTCTGGTGGTGGGCGCTTGGGTCATCGGGCCGGGTGTGCCGCAGGCCATCGTATCGCCGATCCCAGGCAATATTTCCAACACCGAGGCCATCGGCCTCGTGCTCTATACGCAATACGTCTATTTCTTCGAGGTAGCCGGCATGATCCTGTTGGTCGCCATGGTCGGCGCCATCGTGCTCACCTTGCAACACCGCGAGCGCGTGCGGCGTCAGATTATCGCGGTACAGAACGCGCGCACGCCAGCGATGTCAGTTGAAGTCGTCAAAGTTCGAAAGGGGCACGGCTTGGCGAGTAATGAGCTGGAGCGCACGCCATGACCATCGGCCTTGGGCATTATCTTTCGGTTGCCGCGATCCTGTTCACGCTGGGGATTTTCGGCATCTTCCTCAACCGCAAGAACGTCATCATCATCCTGATGTCGATCGAACTGATTCTGCTCGCGGTCAACATCAATCTGGTCGCCTTCTCGACCCATCTCGGCGACATCGTCGGGCAAATCTATGCGCTGTTTGTGCTCACGGTCGCGGCGGCGGAAGCGGCGATCGGGCTAGCCATCCTTGTCGTGTATTTCCGTAACCGCGGTTCGATCGCGGTCGAAGACATCAATATGATGAAGGGCTAGCGCGCACGTTCCCGAAAAGTGGGAACAGGTTTTCGGATAAGATCATGCGCAAAAAGAGAAAAGTCTAATGTACCAGGCGATCGTCTTTCTCCCGCTGCTCGGCGCCATTCTGGCCGGTTTGATTGCCATGGCCGGCGCGCGCGCGCGTTTTCCAGGCGGGAGCCCGCCGCCGGCGCTGGAAGGCGATGCGGCTGACCACACCGGGCATGGCCACGGTCCCTCGGTGCACGGCGATGGCGGTGTCATTCACGCATCGCATCATGAGGAGCATGTCACCGAGCCCGCCGCCGCCGGCTCGCGCAGCACCGAATTGATCACTACCACACTCTTGATGATTTGCATGATACTGTCATGGATCGCCTTCGTGGAAGTGGGGTTCGGCCATCACGATGTGAGGGTGCCGATTTTCACCTGGATCACGTCGGGCGATCTCAAGATCGACTGGTCGCTGCGCATCGATACCATGACCGTGGTGATGCTGGTGGTAGTGAACACGGTCTCGGCCTTCGTGCACCTTTATTCCATCGGCTACATGAACGAGGATCCGTTCCGGCCGCGCTTTTTCGCCTATTTGTCGATCTTCACTTTCTTCATGCTGATGCTGGTGACCGCCGATAACCTTGTCCAGCTGTTTTTCGGCTGGGAGGGGGTGGGCTTAGCGAGCTATCTGCTGATCGGCTTCTGGTATCAAAAGCCCGCGGCCAACGCTGCGGCGATCAAGGCCTTCATAGTCAACCGCGTCGGCGATTTCGGTTTTGCGCTCGGCATATTCGCGCTTTTCGCCATGGTCGGCGCGGTCGATTACGACACAATATTTGCACAAGCGCCGTCGCTTCTCGGCAAGACGATCTGGTTCTTTGGCTGGCGCGCCGACGCGCTCACGTTCATTTGCCTGATGCTGTTCATGGGCGCGATGGGCAAGTCGGCGCAATTCCTGCTGCATACCTGGCTGCCTGACGCAATGGAAGGCCCGACGCCGGTCTCGGCACTGATCCACGCCGCCACTATGGTTACCGCCGGCGTATTCATGGTGGCGCGTCTGTCGCCGTTATTCGAACTCGCGCCCGACGCGCAGGCCTTTGTCACCTTCATCGGCGCCACGACTTGCGTGTTCGCGGCCACCATCGCGCTGGTACAAAACGATATAAAGCGCGTCATCGCCTATTCGACCTGCTCGCAACTCGGCTACATGTTCGTCGCCATGGGATTGGGCGCCTATTCGGTCGGCATGTTCCACCTGTTGACCCATGCCTTTTTCAAGGCGCTGTTGTTCCTCGGCGCAGGCTCGGTGATCGTGGCCATGCATCACGAGCAGGATATGCGCCACATGGGCGGCCTGAAGGATCGCATTCCCCTCACTTACATTGCGATGATCATCGGCACTCTGGCCATCACCGGTTTCCCGCTGACCGCCGGATACTTCTCCAAGGACGCCATTATCGAAGCGGCCTTCGTCGGCACCAATCCGATGGCGCTCTACGCCTATATCTGCACAGTCGGCGCGGCGCTCCTGACCTCATTCTATTCATGGCGGCTGATTTTCAAGACCTTCCACGGCGAACCGCACGACCGGCAATCACTGGAAGGCGGCGCACGAGAGCCCGCTGACCATGTTGATCCCGCTCGGCGTGCTCTCAATCGGAGCGCTGGCTGCCGGCTTTGTCTTCAAGAGCGTGTTCACGGGCTCCGGGGTGGAAGCCTTCTTCAACGGTTCGCTGGCCATTCTAAAAGCAACCACATCCTGGAAAACATGGAGCACATGCCGGCTTTGCTCGGCTTGCTGCCGACTCTGATGATGGCGATCGGCTTCGTCATCGCCTGGCAATTCTATACGCGGCGGCCCGATATTCCGGTCGAACTCGCGCGCCAGCACGACTTCCTCTACCGCTTCCTGCTCAACAAATGGTACTTCGACGAACTCTACGACTTCATCTTCGTGCGCCCGGCCAAATGGCTCGGCTATGAATTGTGGAAGAAGGGCGACGGCTGGCTGATCGACGGCTTCGGCCCCGACGGCGTGTCCGCCCGCGTGCTCGATGTGACGCGCGAAGTCGTGCGTCTGCAAACCGGTTATCTCTATCACTACGCCTTCGCCATGCTGATCGGGGCTGCAGCCTTTATCACCTGGTTCATGTTCTCGGCGGGGATACATTACATGAACTGGCCAATCCTCTCCGTCGTGACCTTCCTGCCGTTGCTCGGCGCGCTGTTCATTACCTTTGTGCGCGGCAACGACAATCTCGCCAAGGGCACCGCGCGCTGGGTGGCGATGTGGACCACGTTGGTCACCTTCGCGATTTCGCTGGTGATGGTGGTTCGTTTCGATCCGACCAGCGCCGAATTCCAGTTTTCCGAGAAACATCCCTGGCTGGGCGTTGCCTCTTATCACATGGGCGTGGACGGCATTTCGCTGCCCTTCGTCATTCTCACCACCGCGCTGATGCCGATCTGCATTCTGGCGAGCTGGACCTCGATCCAGAAGCGCGTGAAGGAATACATGATTGCGTTCCTGGTGCTGGAAACGCTGATGATCGGCACCTTCTCGGCGCTCGATCTGGTGCTGTTCTATCTGTTCTTCGAAGGCGGTCTCATTCCGATGTTCCTGATCATCGGCGTCTGGGGCGGGCAACGCCGCGTCTATGCGAGCTTCAAGTTCTTCCTCTACACGCTGCTCGGCTCGGTACTCATGCTGTTGGCCATCATGGCGATGTATTGGGAATCCGGCACCACCGACATTCCGACACTATTGCATCATGGTTTCCCGCTCGGCCTGCAGAAATGGGCATGGCTTGGCTTCTTTGCGAGCTTCGCGGTGAAAATGCCGATGTGGCCAGTACATACATGGCTGCCCGACGCGCATGTGGAAGCGCCGACCGCGGGCTCGGTGATCCTCGCCGCGATATTGCTGAAGATGGGTGGCTACGGCTTCATCCGATTTTCTCTGCCGATGTTTCCCTCCGCCAGCCACGATTTCGCGCCGCTGATTTTCACGCTCTCGGTGGTTGCCATCATCTACACATCGCTGGTCGCGCTGATGCAGGAGGACGTCAAGAAGCTGATCGCTTATTCGTCGGTCGCCCATATGGGCTTCGTCACCATGGGCATTTTCGCCGCTACCTCGCAGGGCGTGGCCGGCGGCATTTTCCAGATGATTTCGCACGGCATAGTGTCGGGCGCGCTGTTTCTCTGCGTCGGCGTGGTCTACGACCGCATGCATACGCGCGAGATCGCCTTTTATGGCGGGCTCGTTAACCGCATGCCGATCTATGCGGCGATCTTTCTCGTGTTCACGCTGGCCAATGTCGGCCTGCCGGGCACGTCCGGCTTTGTCGGCGAGTTCCTCTCTCTGATCGGCACCTTCAAGAACAATATCGCGGTGGCGACCCTCG
The DNA here is from genome assembly GCA_963807665.1 of uncultured Alphaproteobacteria bacterium. Lineage (GTDB taxonomy): Bacteria > Pseudomonadota > Alphaproteobacteria > Rhizobiales > Xanthobacteraceae > Pseudolabrys. The sequence continues at coordinate 17,392 of CAWEDE010000014.1, forward strand.
CCACTTTGGGAGTAATTCTGTCGGCGGCATATGCTTTGTGGCTCTACCGCAAGATGATATTCGGTACGCTCAAGCCGGCGCTGGCGGGCATCAAGGATATCGGCTGGCGCGAAGCGGTGATCTTTGCGCCGCTCGTCGTGCTCACGATCCTGTTCGGCGTGGCGCCCAAGCCGGTGCTCGATATGTCGTCGGCTTCGGTGACCGCGCTACTCGATAATTATAATCACGCCTTAGCTGCGACCAAGACAGCCGCGGCCCAGGAACAGGTGCCGCTCGTCATCACCGTGAGCGCCGTGCGATGAACCAGGCAACCCAAATCAGCGCTCTGCTGCCGATCCTGCCGGAAATCGTGCTGGCTTGCGGCGCCATGCTGATGCTCATGGTCGGCGTGAGCATCCACCAAAGCCCGCGCAGCGCTTTGATCGTGAACGCCTGGTGCATCGCCGTCCTGGTGCTGGTGGCGTCCCTCATGCTGGTGATGCCCGCCGGGCGCTTTGTGATGTTCGGCGGCAGCTTTGTTGTCGACGATTTCTCGCGCTTTCTCAAATTGCTGGCGCTGCTTGGCTCGGCTGGCGCGCTGACTCTGTCGCTTGATTATTTGACGATCGATAAACAACAGAAATTCGAATATGGCGTGCTGTTCTTGCTCTCCACGCTCGGCATGATGCTGCTGATATCGGCCAATGACCTGATTGCACTCTATCTCGGCCTCGAACTCATGAGCCTGCCGCTTTACGTGGTGGCGGCGTCGAACCGCGAGAGCGTGCGTTCGACCGAAGCCGGCCTTAAATATTTCGTGCTGGGCGCGCTTTCGTCCGGCATGCTGCTTTACGGCGCGTCCTTGATCTACGGCTTTACCGGCACGGTGAATTTCGCCGGCATCGCCAAAGCAACTGCGAACGGCGCCGGAATCGGGCTAATCTTCGGCCTCGTGTTCTTGTTCGTCGGCTTCTGCTTCAAAGTCTCGGCCGTGCCGTTCCACATGTGGACGCCCGACGTATACGAGGGCGCGCCCACGCCGGTGACGGCATTCTTTGCCGCCGCGCCAAAAGTGGCCGGCATCGCTATCTTCGTGCGCGCCAGCGTGGTCGCGTTTCCCGGCATTACCCATGACTGGCAGCAGATCGTCGTGTTCGTTTCCATAGCGTCGATGGCACTCGGTGCCTTCGCGGCCATCGGCCAGAAGAACATCAAACGCCTGATGGCCTATTCCTCGATCGGCCATATGGGCTTTGCGCTTGTCGGACTTGCCGCCGGCACGCCGGAAGGCGTGCAGGGTGTCCTGGTTTACATGGCGATTTATGTTGCGATGACGCTCGGCGCCTTCGCCTGCATTCTGGCGATGCGGCGCGACGGCATGCTGGTGGAAAATATTAGGGATCTCGCCGGCCTGTCGCGTACGCATCCCACCATGGCGTTTTTCCTCGCCATGCTGTTGTTCTCGCTTGCGGGCGTTCCGCCGCTCGCCGGTTTTTTTGCGAAATTCTACGTGTTCCTCGCCGCCATCAAGGCCGGGCTCTATGTGCTGGCGGTGATCGGCGTCATCACCAGCGTGGTGGGCGCTTATTACTACCTGACCATCGTCAAGATCATGTATTTCGACGAGCCGGTGAAAAGCTTCCAAGCCATGCCGGGGCTGCTGCGGCTGGTGCTCGCGGTCACCGGCATGATCAATATTCTGTTCTTCGTCTATCCGGCGCCTTTGCTTGGTGCGGCGACGGTCGCGGCGAAGTCGTTGTTCTAAGGGCGCCGAAGCGCGCCCGCGCGTGATCCCGAAAAGTGTGAAACGGTTTTCGGATAGGATCACGCGCAAACAAAAGAGATGAACCGCGAAGCCACGGACCTGGCGGGGGTCCGGCACGTAAACTACGAGACGCTCGGCTCCACCAATGCCGAGGCGCTGGCGCGGGCACGTGCCGGCGAGCGCGGGCCGTTGTGGATCACGGCCAAGAGCCAAAGCGCAGGCCGCGGCCGGCGCGGCAACGCGTGGGTGTCGGCGCCGGGCAATCTCTACGCCACGCTTCTCGTAAACGAACCGTCGCCGCCCAAACTCGCGCCGCAATTGTCGTTCGTGGCAGCCTTAGCGCTCCATGACACAATTACCGAATGCGCGCCGCAGCTTGGCCCATTGTTGAAGGTTAAATGGCCGAACGATCTCTTGCTGGATGGAGCGAAACTCGCCGGCATTTTGATCGAAGGCGAGAGCGATCCGGTGCTCGCTGTCGCTATCGGCATTGGCGTCAATTGCGCTTCACATCCCGCCGACACGGCCCATCCAGCGACCGACCTGGCCGCCAGTGGTGCGCTGGTAACGCCCGCGCAGGTATTGAGCGTGCTATCGGCGGCCATGGCGCGCCGGATCGATCAGTGGCAACGCGGGCAGGGCTTTGCCGGCATCCGCGCCGATTGGCTCAAGCGTGCCGCGGGCTTGGGCCGCGAAATCCGCGTACGCCTCCCGGAGCGCGAACTCTCAGGGACGTTCCAGGGCCTCGATGACGCCGGGCATTTGCTGCTGGCGGGTGCGGACGGCGTAACGACCGTCACCGCCGGGGAAGTTTACGCGTTAGGTGGGGTTTGATGGCGCAGCCTCAACAAAAGCAGGACCTGGTGTTCGCGCCGCTCGGCGGCGTCGGCGAGATCGGCATGAACCTGTCGATCTATGGGCTGGGCGACGCGCAAAAGCGCGCCTGGCTCGCGGTCGATCTCGGCGTGTCATTCGCCACCGAAGAACATCTGCCGGGCATCGATTTAATTATGCCCGATATCCGCTATCTGATGGCCGAGCGCAAAAATCTCGCCGGTCTGATCCTCACCCATGCGCACGAAGACCATTATGGCGCCGTGCTCGACCTGTGGCCGAAACTCAAGGTGCCGGTCTATGCCACGCCGTTCACCGCGGCGCTTCTCGCTGCCAAGCAAGCGAGTGAGCCGGGCGCACCAGAAATCCCCGTCACCATCGTGCAACTCGGCAGCCGTTTCAAGGTCGGACCTTTTGACGTTGAACTGGTTTCCATGGCGCATTCGATTCCGGAATCGAATGCGCTCATCATCCGCACGCCCTGCGGCACGGTGCTCCATACCGGCGACTGGAAGATCGACCTGACGCCGGTTTTGGGCGATGTCACCGACGAGAAGAAACTGCGCGCGCTGGGCGAGGAAGGCTGCCTGGCACTGGTCGGCGATTCCACCAATGCCGTGCGGGAGGGGCGCTCGCCTTCGGAAGCCGACGTCGGCAAGACCATCGCTTCGCTCATCAAAGCCGCGCGCGGCCGCGTGGCGGTGACCACTTTCGCCTCGAACGTTGCGCGCCTGCGCACGGTGGCGGAAGCAGCCCTTGCCTGTGAGCGTGAAGTGATCGTGGTTGGCCGCGCCATGGAGCGCATCGTACAGATCGCGCGCGAGACCGGCTATCTCGAGGGCATCCCGCCGTTCCGCCCGGCCGACGCTTACGGCTATCTACCGCCCAACAAAGTCGTGGCGCTGTGTACCGGTTCTCAGGGCGAGCCGCGCGCCGCGCTTGCTCGCATCGCCGAGGACCAGCACCCGGAAGTTACCCTGGCGCGCGGCGACACGGTGATCTTTTCGGCGCGTACCATTCCGGGCAATGAAAAAGCGGTCGGGCGCATCATCAATGGGCTGATCGATCTGGGCATCGAAGTCATTACCGACCGCACCCATCTGGTGCATGTGTCGGGCCATCCGCGCCGAGCCGAACTCGAGGAACTCATCGGCTGGGTGAAGCCGAAAATCCTGATCCCGGTGCACGGCGAATCTTTGCATCTGTCGGAACACGCAAAACTTGCCCGCAGCCTGGGTATCAAGGAAGTCGTGCAATGCCGCAACGGCGATCTGGTGCGGATCGCGCAAGGCCATGCCGGAATCATCGACGAGGTGCCCTCCGGCAGGCTCTATAAGGACGGCCAGATCCTGGTCGAAGCCAACTCGCGCACCGTTGTTGAGCGCCGCCGCTTAAGTTTTGGCGGCCATGTCTCGGTCGCGATCGCGATCACCGACAAAGGCATCCTGGCGGCCGACCCCGAACTCGACCTGATAGGCATTCCCGAGCGCGACCGCGACGGCGGTCTTATTGCGGATGCCGTTTATGACGCGGTGGAGCAAACCATGGAATCGCTGCCGCGCAAGAAACGTGGCGATCCCGACGCCGTGGCGGAGGCGGTGCGGCGCGCCGTGCGTGCGGCCATCGTGCAGCGCTGGGGCAAAAAGCCGATGTGCCACGTTCATGTTTTGACGGTATAATGGCAGCCGCCGGCTTGGGTGGCGCATGATCCCGAAAAGTGTGAAGCGGTTTTCGGACAAGATCATGCGCAATTAGAAATTGAGGAATTTGAATGATCGGTCGTCTCAATCACGTCGCCATCGCGGTGCGCGACATCGCCAAGGCCGCCAAGGTCTACCACGACACTTTGGGCGCGGAGATTTCCGCAACCGTTGAACAGCCCGACCACGGCGTGTCCACCGTGTTCATCACGCTGCCCAATACCAAGATCGAGTTGCTAGAGCCCTTGGGCGAAGGCTCGCCGATCAACAAATTCCTCGAGCGCAATCCCGACGGCGGCATCCACCACCTTTGCTACGAAGTGACCGACATCCGCGCGGCGCGCGACACACTCAAGGCACAGGGCGCGCGCGTGCTCGGCGACGGTGAGCCGAAAATCGGCGCCCATGGCAAGCCGGTGCTGTTTCTGCACCCGAAGGATTTCTGCGGCACGCTGGTCGAGCTGGAGCAGGCCTAACAACAGAAAGTCCGCATGCAGGTCGGCACCTTTATCGCGATCTATTTTATCATCTGGTGGGTGGTGCTGTTTGCCGTGCTGCCCTTTGGCGTTCGCAGCCAGGAGGAAAGCGGCGAGGTGACGCCGGGCACCGATCCGGGCGCACCGGCAAGCCATCGTTTGGGCCGCAAACTATTATGGACAACGCTGATAGCGAGCGTGGTGTTTGGAATTCTGTACGCGGTCTACACTTTCAACCTGATACCGTATGATTTCCTGATGCGGATTTCCGGGCCGAAGCAATAAATATCGGGCGCGCGCAAAAAAAAGAGCAGGGCGCGGTGCCCTGCTCGTCGCTTTTAGTGTCTCTGTCTTCGACTGTTGTTGCTTTTCTGATCGAAGTGGCTGCGGCCATCGCGCCAGAGACGGATTTAACCTCCCAAGACTTGGACCGCATGTCGGAGCCGGTCTTGCTGCCGGAATCTCCAGTAACACGGACAAGAAGAGGCTAACCCAACAATACGGTGCTGTCATCAGCATTCGTTGCTGCACTGCATGATCACGATCGGCGCGTCGAGCACGATCGGTATTCCCGTTTCCGGCACAACAATGACGCGTGCCGTCCACACACCGGGCTTGGGGAGCGCAATATTATCGGCCTGCCACGTTCCGTCCGGCATGCGCACGGTTGCACGCTCTACCGTTTTGATTCCGGCGCCTGGCGGATCGAGCGCGAGCCCCACTTCTTTCGCGGCAAAATCGGAGAAATCTTCGCGTGATACGCGAATTGTCGCTTTGACGGTTCCCGCCCGCCCCGGATCGATGGTGACATCGGCCATGGCGGCCTCGGTGTGGATATGCACAAAGGCCGCATCGGCCGGAATGTCTGCTGAAGAACTGTGCACATGCGCGGTCGGCGCCAAAGTTCCCAATGCGCCAACGAACAGCAGTACGCACAGGCCAAGCGCTATCTCGCCGAGGCAATTGCGCTTGAGGGCGCGCATCGCCCCGGGCGCGGGCAATTGCGGTGTGAGGTAGTATCGATTGACCGTAGCGACGGCCAGCATGGCCGCGAACAGGCCGATCTTGAGCAGAACCAGCCGGCCATAGTCGGTCGCCACCAAATCGCGCGGACCGGCGAGCAGGTTCCAGGAATTGACCGCGCCGCTCGCCAGTACCGTGGCGACGCACACGATCCCAAGCTTCGAGAACCGTGCGGTCACCGCCACCGCTATGGCCGACCAGGTCGACGTCATGGACGCGGCCAGCTTGCGCCAGCAACAGCGCAAGCGCCGGTAATCCGCCAAGCCAGGCGCCGGCGGCCACAAGATGGAACGTGTCGGCCACCAGATGGATGCGCCCGGCGAGACCCGGCGTCGCTCCGGCATGGCCGATGAGGGCGAGCAGGCTGATCAGAAGCGCGGCTGCGCCAAGTTGCAGCAACCGCGCTTTGGGCGCCAACATCAGCAGGCCGAGGCCTAGGGCGAGGACGAGACGCGCGCACCACACCATGCCGAAGCGGGTATCGGTCGCGACCGACCAGACGCCGCCATGCAGGCACACATCCGCGATTGACGCTCCAAGGATGTCTGACGCGAGCAGCACCAGCCAGCCGAGGCCAGACAGGATCGCAACCGCCAGCGCGGCCCAAACCGTGAGCCGCAAGCGCCGGTGCAGCGCCGGGACATCGGCGATCAGCACCATGAAGCCGACCGTGCCGCAGGCCAGCACGGTTGCGGTCATGTGAACGAAGCGTGCGAGGATAAGCGGGTCGTTCACCTATCGCCTCACAAACGACATGACGGCCTTAGTTTACTGGAGCAACTTCAAAAAGTCCGTCAGTCTTCATAACCGCGTTGTGGCGGCCGAGCGGATCGAGGCTTGAGTTCATTTTCCCGAGGACGGGCAATGACGACATGGGGATCGTGTATTTGAAGCCGGGACCGCCTTTGCGCGGACGAATGACGATCACAGCCGCCGCGCCCTCCGGCGCTTTTTCGGACTCGATTTTCAACGAACGTTGTCCAACCGATGCTCCTGTCGCAATCGCAATACCATCGGCAAAGCACGCGCAGGGTGCCTTTTCGCTGTCATAATACCGCACCTCAAGTTCGCGCGGCTTGGCGTGCAGGCGCTCGACAGCATCAAGCCCGATCTTGACGCCCAGCGGTATGAAAGCCCCGTAGGCTCCGTGTACGCGGGCGCCTAGGGCTACCCATTCTTCCGGCGTTTCCGCGTAAGCAACGGCTGGAACGCTTAGCGCCAAAACAGTAAATGCCACGAGGGTAAGAACGCTGCGCATACTTGTGTCCTTCGAGTTGTTGCCAATATAAAACGCGTTACGGCCCGACTTTGAAATCGAATTCGCCTTGCGTGCGGTGCGTGTCCACCGACAGCACGCGCCACATCACTTTATAGGTGCCGGGTGGCAGCGGTTTCAGGGTTACCTGCAGTAGCGCGGTATTGTCGGCGGCGAGCGTGGCGGGGCCGGCCTGCATTGCCGCACCAGCCGCGTCGCGCACTTCGATGGTGCTGAATTTTGGTTCCAATGCCTCGGTGAACCAGATCGCGACTTCTTTCGGCGCCGCCGCCAAAACGCTGCCGGTGAGCCGGGCTGGAATGATCGAGATGGGCATGGGCATAAGCGCGCGGTGGCAACAATAATCAGAGCCAAGCAAGCCCCCACAAGCGCGAGACGATTTCACAATCATGATGAACCTCATGTCATCATTTGTGTGACGGAGGCGGTTTATCGATCAGCATGACGCCGGGCGCCGGTTCGTCGCGCTCGTTATTCGCGTGGCCTGCCGGAGGGAACGCCGACCCACCGGTGCATTCCCTTCTCGCATTCCTGCACCACTGGAAAATACAACATGTGGCCTGCCGGCAGATCGCCCGCGATGAAGGTCGAGAGCACAAATTGGTCGAATAAATGTATCAGGCAGATTGCCGGTCCAGGTGACTTCTTTGGCTCCTTCGGTGAGTTTGGCGCCATGCGTCAGACTATATGGCTTGGCATAGGCCCCGCGCGCGATTTCAATTTTCCATCCGGGCTTGGCCATCGGTTTGACTGCGATGACGCCGTCCGGAATCTGCACGCGCAGGCTCACGGTAGCCGATCCGCCGCAGCCATGCGGCACTGTGAAAACGGCCTTGTAGGGAGCGCCGACGGCGGCTTGCGGCTGCTCAAGCGTGACATGCGCGGCGGCGGGAACAGCAGTTGCAATGGCGACGGTAACGCGAAGCAAAATCTTGCGAGCATCGATAAACCCCTGGGATCTCGCGCGCCGTGCCTTGGTCTAGAATTTGTATCTCCCTGCCAGGACATAGGTTCGCCCTGGGAATGGATGGAACAGGAAATATTGCTCGTTGAAGAGATTATCGATTCCGAAATCGAACGAGAAATTCTTAGTCGCGTTGTAATGAACCTTCATGTCGACGACGAAATAATTGTCGAAAGCGCCATAGACGTGTTGGACGATGTCGGTGTTGTCCAAAGTGGAGTATTGCTTGCCGCTGTAGCGGGCGGCAATTGTATAGGCCCAATCATCATTTGGCCGGTAGGTGGCGCCGAATTTCGCCCGCCAATCCGGGACATAGGGCACGCGCTTGCCAACCGCGCTATCCGGCACGCCGGTTAAAGGATTTGTTCCCACCCAGGTCGGATCCGACAAAATGCGAGAATCGACATAGGTCACGCTGCCAAACAGTTGCAGGCCGTTGATCAGCACATTGTTTTTTTCCGCCGCCAATTCAATGCCTTGCATTCTGATCGCGCCGACATTGCCGATGGTTGTCGTGGGAACCTGAGCGCCGGTGTTTGGGTTGGTCGCGAGGTTCGTCTGGGAAATGATCGCATTGTTGGTTCGCTCCTCGAACAGCGTCAGCCGGACGCGGCCGTCGTTCCATTTGCGCTCGATGTTCAACTCTCCGTTAAAATCCTGCTCTGGCGTCAGGTTCGGATTGGCGAAGGTCGCTAGGCCATTGACCGATATATTTTGGTAAAGTTCCGTGACGGTCGGATAGCGATAGGCCTCGCCAAAAGATGCGGTAATATTCCAGTCCGGGTTGGGATCGTAGGAAAGCGACGCCTTTGGCGAAAAATCGGTCGAATTTAAGCCGGGCTGGTTCATGGCCGACGTCGAGGTAATGACGCCTGCGGAAGTTTGCACCGTATTGATGTTGAGGCCGTTAATGCGCGCCAGGTTTCCAGGCGCCCGCCGAGCGTTAACTTCCATGCAGGGAGCGAATTTCCAAGCATCCTGTATCCACAGTGCGCCGGTTCGGGTTTCGCCGACGCCTTCGGAATAGATCTGGCCGTTACCGTTGGAAGAAGTGTTGTTCCAAATCGTCGAAGCGTACACCGGGTTGCTGAAATAATACCGGTCGCCGTGGACGCCGAAACTGATTTCGTGCGTGCCGCCTATGCCGGCCGGGCGCAGAATGCCCTTGGCATCGCCGTTCTGCCAATTCGTTCCGTCGTTGCGCGTGACTTTGCCGTTCTGGGAAAAGCCGACGCCCGTCGGGGTAACCGTATAGGGATTGAGTTGGATATCTTGCAGATAATTATAGCTCGACACTGAGAGATCGTAATCGAACACGCCGCGGGTATCGCTTTTGAGCGATAAGGCATTGCTAAGATGTGTCTGATTCCAAGTATAATTATTGCTCGCGAATCCGGAGACGCCGCCAAATGTCGGGCCGCCTGTCGCCGTCGATGTCAAATAGGTTTGCGGGCTAGAGGTCTGGACGTTGTTCCAGACGCCGAGAGAATAGGTAGCCCGAACGGCATTGGTGAAATCGTAAGCGAGCTTGAGGTTTGCCGTGGTCTGCTGGGTGTGAATGAGCGCGCCGGTGCCGACCACATTAGCGACGACACCTTGTTTGTTCAGTGCGGGATAGGTTCCGGTCGTGCCCGCAGGAGCCGTCGCATTGGTTGTATAGGTTAGCGGCTGCATATAGCCGGACTGGAAATTGGCGCCGAGCAGCCATGAAAATGAGTTGAACGGCCCGGTCCGATCGCCGACCGACACAGTCGTTTGGCTGCTCAGATAGGTGTCTTTGGTGCCGTACTGATTCCAAGGCTGAACCGAAAAAGTGTTTTTGGCGGTTGCCTCGAATTTATCCGGCATTTTCGTCGTCATGATCAGAACGCCGCCCATGGAATTGCCTGGATAGGCCGCGGCATAGGGGCCGTCGAGAAAATCGATGCGCGCGATGGAATCCGGCGACACCAGGTTCCAGTGCGGCGATGCGCCCGAATTATTGTTGCCGATCAGCGCGGAAATGAGCAGGTCGTCGGCGTAGATCAGTGTGCGCGCGCTGGAATTGAGACCCCAGGTTCGCGTCGCGAGAACCGCCTGGTTGTCGCCATCGTTGCGCTTTCGCACGAAAAGGCCGGGCATATATTTCACGGCATCTTCCGGGTCTTTGAGATTGATGGTTTCGTCGATCTTTTTGGCCGTAATGCTGGAAGATTGTTGCGGAAGTTGAAACCGTTCGACGATTGGCGGCGTTGCAAATTCCGAAGGGGTCGCGTTGACGTCGATTTCCGGAAGCGGCACTTGCGATTGCGCGAATGCAGGCGCGGCGCAGCCAAGCACGCAACAAAGCGCGCAGGCGCGTAAGCACAGACGAAACATGGGAGCAATCCTTACAACTGAAGCGACGATTTGACTTCGGCCTTGCGGCCGCGTGCGGTCACGTCAGTTGCGGAGGACCTCGCGTGCGGTTCGGATTGTCGGTAATGCCGTCGTAAGTGGCGGCGGGTGCCGGCGCTAATACATGCAGCAGCTTGACCGGCGTCAGGATGCCCGCGAGCACGCTGTCGAAATCGACTGGCGGCACAGGCGTCGCGCTGCATAAGTTGCAATGGTCGCAAACCTGGCTCGGCGTGGATCCAGGATCGGACGGCGCCTGATCGGAAGGCGAGGGCGCTTCGCTATGGCAGATGACCGAGAACGGGTCGGTTGACGGCCCGGCGAACGCCGGCCCGGCGGCCCAAAAAATAGTGTGCAGGGCGATCGCATAGATCGCCACCACACTTAAAACGCGCCTGCCACCGAAACGCATGCCGCCCGATACCCCAACCAACCGGAAACCAGCCTATCATAAATTACAAACCCGCAAGCCCCCCGATATATTCCGGAAATACCGGCGGGGCACTTGTCTTTTGGCGCCCGATCCGCTTTCACTCCAGGCCAATTCACCGCGAATCTTTAGCCAAATCATGCGCCTGTCCCGATATTTCATGCCGATCCTGCGCGACGTGCCGCGCGAGGCCGAGATCGTCTCGCACCGGTTGATGCTGCGCGCCGGCATGATGCGCCAGGAGGCCGCCGGCATTTATGCGTTCCTGCCGCTCGGCCTGCGCGTGCTGCAAAAAATCTGCGCCATCGTGCGCGAGGAACAAAATCGCTCCGGCGCCATCGAACTGCTGATGCCGACCATCCAGCCGGCCGATCTGTGGCGCGAGAGCGGACGCTACGATGCTTACGGCAAGGAGATGCTGCGCATCGTCGATCGCCATGAGCGCGACATGCTCTTTGGTCCGACCAACGAAGAGATGATCACGGAAATCTTCCGCGCCTATGTGAAATCCTACAAGGATCTGCCGCTCAATCTTTATCACATCCAATGGAAATTCCGCGACGAAGTGCGGCCGCGTTTCGGGCTAATGCGCGGGCGCGAATTCCTGATGAAGGACGCCTATTCCTTCGATGTCGATCAGGCCGGCGCGACGCATTCCTACAACAAGATGTTCGTGGCGTATCTGCGCACTTTCGCGCGGCTCGGCCTCAAATCGATTCCGATGCGCGCCGAGTCAGGGCCGATCGGCGGCAACCTGTCACATGAATTCATCATTCTAGCCGACACCGGCGAGTCCGAGGTGTTTTGTCACAAGGATTACCTCGCCATGGAAGTTCCGGGGGCGGATGTTAATTTCGACGACATTTCAGGGCTGCAAGCGATCGTCGACAAATGGACGTCGCAATATGCCGCCACGTCCGATATGCATGATGCTGGCGCTTACGGAAAAATCTCTCCGGATTCCCAGGTCTCAGCGCGCGGCATCGAGGTCGGGCATATTTTTTATTTCGGCACCAAATATTCCGCGCCGATGAAAGCCGTGGTCGCCACCGGCGCTGGCGGCGATGTGCCGGTGCATATGGGCTCCTACGGCATCGGGCCAAGCCGGCTGGTTGCCGCCATCATCGAAGCCTCGCACGACGATGCCGGCATTATCTGGCCGGAGGCGGTGGCGCCGTTTAAGGTGACTATCCTCAATCTCAAGAAGGGCGATGCCGCCACCGACGGCGCCTGCGAACAGCTATATCGCGGGCTGAGCGCCAAGGGCGTCGAGGTGCTTTACGACGATCTCGACAAGGGCGCCGGCGCCAAATTCGCCACCGCCGATCTGATCGGCGTGCCTTACCAAGTCATGGTGGGCCCGCGCGGCCTGGCCGAAGGCAAGGTCGAGGTCAAAAAACGCGCCGATGGCGCGCGCGAGATGATGACGTCGGCGGCGGCGCTCGACCTGCTGGGCCGGTAGCCCTCTGGCGCTGGACCCAAGGCTTTTCCACTATTGCCCACTCGCCACTCACTATTGGCCCCTTATTCGTGGCATGAATCCGCCCGAATCGTGTGAGAATCCAACCCCCGGGAACAAAATCTTCGATGACCGAGCCCAACGGGACGCGGCCCTTCTCGCCGTTCGAATGGATGCTGTCGCTGCGCTACCTGCGGGCGCGGCGCAAGGAAGGATTCATCTCGGTCATTGCCGGGTTCTCCTTCCTCGGCATCATGCTGGGCGTTGCGACGTTGATCATCGTGATGGCGGTGATGAACGGCTTTCGCCATGAATTGCTCGACAAAATTCTCGGCCTCAACGGCCATCTGCTGATCCAGCCGCTGGAAAAGCCGCTGACCGATTGGGAGGAAGTCGCCGCCCGCATTTCCGCGGTCAAGGGCATCAAGCTCGCCGCCCCGATCGTCGAAGGCCAGGCGCTGGCGTCATCGCCGTTCAATGCCGGCGGCGTGCTGGTGCGCGGCATCCGGCTCATGGACCTGGAAGGCCTGCCGTCGATCGTCAACAACATCAAGCAGGGTACGCTCAGTGGCTGGGATGACGGGCAGGGTGTCGCTATCGGGCGCCGCCTCGCCGATCAGCTCTCGCTGCATGCCGGCGACAACATCACGCTGGTGGCGCCGAAAGGCGCCGTGACGCCGATGGGCACGACGCCGCGCATCAAGGTCTACAAGATCGCCGCCGTGTTCGAAATCGGCATGTCGGAATACGATTCCGCCATGGTGTTCATGCCACTCAAGGAGGCGCAGGCCTATTTCAACCGCGCCGGCGACGTCACGGCCATCGAGGTCTATACCGACAATCCCGACAAGGTCGATCAATACCGCAAGGCGGTGATGGCGGCCGCCGAGCGCCCGATCTTCATGATCGACTGGCGCCAGCGCAACGCCACTTTCTTCAATGCGCTGCAAGTCGAGCGCAATGTCATGTTCATGATCTTGACGCTTATTGTACTGGTCGCTGCTCTTAACATCGTGTCCGGCCTGATCATGCTGGTCAAAGACAAAGGCCAAGACATCGCCATTCTGCGCACCATGGGCGCAACGCAAGGCGCCATCATGCGGGTCTTTCTGATCACCGGCGCGGCCATCGGCGTGGTCGGCACCATTGTCGGTTTCCTCCTTGGCGTTGTGGTCTGTCTAAATATCGAAACCATCCGGCAATTTCTGTCCTGGCTCACCAGCACCGAATTGTTCTCGCCCGAGCTTTATTTTCTCTCGCATCTGCCGGCCGACATGGACACCGGCGAGACCGCGGCCGTCGTAGTGATGGCGCTTACGCTCTCGCTCTTGGCGACGCTCTATCCGTCCTGGCGCGCGGCGCGCCTCGATCCGGTGGAGGCGCTGCGTTATGAGTGACACCATGATCGAACCGGCGGCCGGATTGGCGCCGCCGGACGAGGAAATTCCGATCCTGTTCATGCAAGGCGTCGAGCGCCACTATCAGCAGGGCGATGCCACGCTGCATATTCTCAACGGCGCGGAACTGGCGATCTGGCCCGGCCAATCGGTGGCGCTGGTGGCGCCGTCGGGCGCCGGCAAGTCGACGCTGCTGCATATTGCCGGCCTCTTGGAACATCCCGATCAGGGCGATGTGTTTATCGACGGCAGCGCCACCGCGATGCTGCCTGACGCCGAGCGCACCCGCATCCGCCGCAACGAAATAGGCTTCGTCTATCAGTCGCATCATCTACTGCCGGAATTCACCGCGCTCGAAAATGTGCTGCTGCCGCAGATGATCCGCGGACTGTCGCGCAACGAGGCGAAGAAGCGCGCGGTCGAATTGCTCGACTATCTGGGCTTGCGCCAGCGGCTCAATCACAGGCCGGCGGAATTATCGGGCGGCGAACAGCAGCGCGTGGCGATTGCGCGCGCGGTCGCCAATGCGCCGCGCATTTTGCTGGCCGACGAGCCGACGGGAAATCTCGACGTCCACACCGCCGATCATGTGTTCGCGGCGCTCACCCAACTCGTGCGCGCTTCGGGGCTGGCCACCATCATCGCCACCCACAATATGGAGTTGGCGTCTCGCATGGACCGGCGCGTGACGATCAAGGACGGGCTGGTGGTGGAGTTGGAGTGAGCGGAGGGGTGGTGGCGTAACTAGCTGTTTCTACATTATAAAATGGATATTTCAGGCTAAATTCGATTGCCCTTGACTCTAGAACAGACCATGAACTATGTTCTCTCTCTGTTCCGGGGAGAAGTTCGATGTTCAAAGCCGTGATCCAAGAAGCCGCCGCCCTCGCATCGCTCACGCTGTTCGTGGGCATGATCGCCATCTGGTCCCAGGTCTTCAGCAATCTCTGATGACCGCCGCAAAGGACCGCCGTTGTGCCGCGTCGTTAGTTGCTTATCCCGCGTCGTCATTGCCGGGCTAAGGGCGCCTTTTAGGGCCCAAAGCCGGGCGTGACGGGAAATTCGGGCGCTTTGCCCTGGGGAAAACCGGCATAGCGCCCGGTTCCGCGCCGTCGGAGGTGGACTTGAGTGGCGAGTGTCACCACTCTGAGTGACTGTAGGGAATCACCCAACCTTCGAGCACCAATGTCCGATCTCGACTTCGTGCACCTCCACGTGCACTCGAACTATTCGCTGCTGGAAGGTGCCATTCCGCTGGCGCGGTTGGCCGACCTGGCCAAGGCCGACAAGCAGGCGGCGCTGGCGCTCACCGACACCGACAACATGTTCGGCGCGCTCGAGTTTTCCGAGAAACTGGCTTCGTCGGGTATCCAGCCCATTATCGGCTGCGCGCTGGCGATCGATTTCGGCGATACCGACCACGGCGCGCGTAACGCCAATGCGGTGCCCGACCGCTCGCGCATCGTGCTGCTCGCCACTTCGCAAGCCGGCTATCGCAGCCTGATGCGACTGTCGTCACGCGCCTTCATGGATTCGGCGCCGAACGAGCCGCCGCGCCTCAAGCTCGAATGGCTCGAGGCGGAGCGCAAAGGCATCGAACAAGGCATCATCGCGCTCACCGGCGGCCCAGGCGGTCCGCTCGACGCCGCGATTGCCGCCGGCCAAAGCCCGCTCGCGGTCACGCGGCTCGATGCGCTGCTTAAATTGTTTGGCGGCCGGCTCTATGTCGAACTGCAGCGCCACGGCACCGCCAATGAGCGTATGACCGAGCCGGTGCTGATCGATCTGGCTTACGCGCGCAATATCCCGCTGGTTGCGACCAATGAGCCTTTTTTCGCGACCGTCGCCGACTACGAAGCGCATGATGCGCTCATCTGTATAGCCGAAGGCCGCTTCCTGTCAGAAGGCGACCGGCGTCAACTCACGCCCGAGCACCGCTTCAAGACCCGCGCCGAGATGCGCGAATTGTTCGCCGATCTGCCCGAAGCATTGGCCTCGACCGTCGAAATCGCGCAGCGCTGCGCCTTCCGTCCGCTGGTGCAACTGCCGATCCTGCCGCGCTTTTCGGTGGGCGAGGGCGGCAGCGTCGTCGACGAGGCCGATGAGCTGCGCAAACGTGCCGAAACTGGCCTCGCGCAGCGCCTCGCCACCGCCGGCGTTGCGTCCGGTTTTACCGTCGACGAATACCGCGAGCGGCTCGACTTCGAACTCGGCGTCATCGCCGGCATGAAATATCCCGGCTACTTTCTGATCGTCGCCGACTTCATCCAATGGGCCAAGAAAGAAGGCATCCCGGTCGGGCCAGGCCGCGGCTCGGGCGCCGGCTCGCTGGTTGCCTATTCGCTGACCATCACCGATCTCGATCCGATCCGCTTCGGCCTGCTGTTCGAGCGCTTCCTTAATCCCGAGCGCGTGTCGATGCCGGATTTCGACATCGATTTCTGCCAGGACCGCCGCGACGAAGTCATCGACTATGTGCAGAAGCGTTACGGCCGCGACCAGGTCGCGCAGATTATCACCTTCGGTACGCTGCAGGCGCGCGGCGTGCTGCGCGATGTCGGCCGCGTCTTGCAGATGCCCTATGGCCAGGTCGACAAGTTGTGCAAGCTGGTGCCGCAAAATCCGGCCGCGCCCATTTCGCTGGCGCAAGCCATCGAGAGCGAACCCAAGCTGCAGGCCGAGCGCGACGGCGATCCGGTGGTCAAGCGCGCCTTCGACATTGCGCGCAAACTCGAAGGCCTCACTCGGCACGCCTCCACGCACGCGGCTGGCATCGTGATCGGCGACCGGCCGCTCAGCGAATTGGTGCCGCTCTACCGCGATCCGAAATCGGATATGCCGGTCACCCAGTTCAGCATGAAATGGGTCGAGCAGGCCGGTCTGGTGAAGTTCGATTTCCTTGGCCTCAAAACGCTCACCGTGCTCGACCGCGCGGTCAAGCTGGTGCGCCGCCGCGGCATCGACATCGATCTGTTGCAAATTCCGTTAGACGATACGCCGACCTTCGAAATGCTGGCGCGCGGCGATACCGTCGGCGTATTCCAGGTGGAAAGCCAGGGCATGCGCCGTGCTTTGATCGACATGCGGCCGGATCGTTTCGAGGATTTAATTGCGCTGGTTGCGCTTTATCGCCCCGGTCCGATGGCGAATATTCCGACTTACTGCGCGCGCAAGCTCGGTCACGAACGGATCGAATATCTGCATCCGAAACTGGAGCCGATTCTGGCGGCGACTTACGGCGTCATTACCTATCAAGAGCAAGTGCAGCAGATCGCGCGCGACCTCGCCGGCTACAGCCTGGCGGAGGCGGATCTTCTGCGCCGCGCCATGGGCAAAAAGATAAAAAAGGAAATGGATGCATCGCGCGGCCGATTTCTCGCGGGCGCGATCGAGCGCGGCATCGACAAAAACCTGGCCGACACCATCTTCGATGCCTGCGCCAAGTTCGCCGAATACGGTTTCAACAAGTCGCATTCGGCGCCTTACGCGCTGCTGACCTACCAGACGGCCTATATGAAGGCGAATTACCCGGTCGAGTTCCTGGC
Organism: uncultured Alphaproteobacteria bacterium; assembly: GCA_963807665.1. Taxonomy (GTDB): domain Bacteria; phylum Pseudomonadota; class Alphaproteobacteria; order Rhizobiales; family Xanthobacteraceae; genus Pseudolabrys. The sequence continues at coordinate 34,616 of CAWEDE010000014.1, forward strand.
CGCCACCATGACGCTCGACATGGGCAATACCGACAAGCTCGCCGAATTCCGCGCCGAGGCCGAGCGCCTCGGCATCAAAGTCGATCCGCCCTCGATCAATCGCTCCGATGTCGCCTTCGAGGTCGACGGCAACACCATCATCTATGCGCTCGCCGCCCTCAAAGGCGTCGGCAAGCAGGCGGTGGAAACAATTATCGAGGCGCGCGCAAGCGGCAAATTCACCGATCTCGCGGATTTTTCCGCCCGCGTTAATCCGCGCGCGATCAACAAGCGTGTGCTGGAAAGTCTCGCTGCCGCCGGCGCCTTCGACGGTTTCGAGGCCAACCGCGCCCGCGTAATGGCTTCAATCGACAGCGTGCTGGCGCGCGCGCAACGCACGCATGAAGGCGCCGCGATCGGGCAAAGCGAATTATTCGGCGGCGGCGCGCAGCGCGAACAGATCGTGCTGCCACCGATGGAGCCGTGGCTACCGGCGGAGCGGCTGCGGCGTGAATATGAAGCTGTCGGCTTTTTCCTCTCCGGCCATCCGCTCGACGATTACGCCACGGTGCTGAAAAAACTACGCGTGCAGTCCTGGGCCGAATTTTCGCGCGCGGTGAAAATGGGCACGACCGCGGGCAGGGTGGCCGGCACCGTGGTGTCGCGCCAGGAGCGGCGCACCAAGACCGGCAACAAGATGGGCATCATCGGTCTGTCGGATCCGACCGGCCATTATGAGGCAGTGATTTTTTCCGAAGGTCTGGCCGAATACCGCGATCTCTTGGAACCCGGCACCGCGGTCCTGCTATTTCTTTCTGCCGAAGTGCAGGGTGACGAAGTGCGCGCGCGCATCCAGTCGGTCGAGCCGCTTGATGCGGCTGCCGCCAATCTGCACAAAGGGCTGCGTGTATTCTTGCGCGATGGCGCGCCCATCGAAGGCGTGGCCAAGCGGCTGGAGACATCAGCGCGCGCAGCAAATGGCGACGGCGAAGTGAGCATGGTGCTGATGCTCAAGGCGGGGACCGAAGTGGAAGTGAAGCTTCCCGGCCGCTTCAAGGTCTCGCCGCAAATCGCCGGTGCCATCAAGGCCGTGCCCGGCGTCGTGCAGGTCGAGGCGTTGTAGCCTCGAATTCGCGGTATTTCGCGCCATTGGCGCGGAATTGGCCGGTTTACCCGCCTTGCGCCCGGGAAATCGCGCCTATATAAGCCGCCTCATCACTCACGCGGATGTTGGCTTTAGGCCCCGACAATGGGTCAAAAAGGCCTTCCGGTGGTCCCTTTACGGGGCTCACACACATTCGCGGCGGATCAACCGGAGAAGATTATGGCAGTTCCTGACTTCACAATGCGTCAGCTATTGGAAGCTGGCGTTCACTTCGGCCATCAGGCCCACCGCTGGAACCCGAAGATGGGTCAATACATCTTCGGCACCCGCAACAACATTCACATTGTCGATCTCGCGCAAACCGTGCCGATGCTCCATCGCGCGCTGCAAGCCGTGAGCGACACGGTCGCCAAGGGCGGGCGTATCCTCTTCGTCGGCACCAAGCGCCAGGCGCAGGACGCCATCGCCGACGCTGCCAAGCAGTCGGCGCAATATTTCGTCAATTCGCGCTGGCTCGGCGGCACGCTGACCAATTGGAAAACGATTTCCGGTTCGATCTCGCGGCTGCGCAAGCTCGACGAGATGCTCTTGTCCGGCGAGACCGGCGGCTACACCAAGAAAGAACGCCTCACCATGCAGCGTGAGCGCGACAAGCTCGATCGCTCGCTCGGCGGCATCAAGGACATGGGCGGCGTACCCGATATGCTGTTTGTCATCGACACCAACAAAGAAGACATCGCCATCAAAGAGGCGCGCCGGCTCAATATTCCGGTCGCGGCCATCGTCGACACCAATTGCGATCCGGCCGGCATCACGTTTCCGATTCCCGGCAATGACGACGCCGCCCGCGCGGTAACGCTCTATTGCGATCTGATCGCACGCGCCGCGCTTGACGGCATTTCGCGCGCGCAAGGCGAACACGGCGTCGATCTCGGCGCCGCCGAAAAGCCGATGGTGGAATCGGTGCCGGTCGTGCCGGCCGCCGGCGATCTCGGCTTCGAGCAGCTCGCGGGTCCGCGCGGCGTTGCCGACGACCTCAAGAAACTGCCCGGCGTCTCGCCGGCCATCGAAAAGCAGCTCAACGATCTCGGCATCTTCCATCTCACGCAGATCGCCGAGCTCAACGACAAGGCCGCGCACAATATTGGCGAAGAGGTCGGACTTCCCGGCCGCGTCGGCAGTTGGGTTTCCAAGGCCAAAGAGCTGACGGCTGAATAATTGACCGCGGAGTAATTGCGAATGGCCAATATCACCGCCCAGATGGTGAAGGAACTGCGCGAGTTGACCGGCGCCGGCATGATGGATTGCAAGTCGGCGCTCGACCGAGACCAATGGCGAAATGCAGGCGGCGCAAGACTGGCTGCGCAAGAAGGGCCTCTCGAAAGCCGCGAAAAAATCCGGCCGCGTCGCCGCCGAAGGCCTGATCGGCTTGCAGGTTCAAGGCACCAAGGGCGTCGTGGTCGAAGTCAATTCGGAAACCGATTTTGTCGCGCGCAACGATCTGTTCCAGGGCCTCGTCAAGATGATCGCCGATGTGGCGCTCACCGTCGGTTCCGACGTCGAAAAGATCAAGGCCGCCAAAGCGGGCTCAATTACGGTCGATGCATCGCTCACCGACATGATCGCCAAGATCGGCGAGAACATGACGCTGCGGCGTGCCGGAT
>CAWEDE010000015.1:0-5428 GCA_963807665.1 uncultured Alphaproteobacteria bacterium
ATTTCCGGCGGCTCTGGCGATGAAGACGCTCTATCCCGATCGCACGGTCGTGTGCGTCGCCGGCGACGGCGATTTCCTCATGACCGGCCAGGATTTCGCCACCGCCGTGCAATATAATTTGCCGGTGATCGTGGTGGTTTGCGACAACGGCATCTACGGCACCATCCGCATGCACCAGGAGCGCGATTATCCCGGCCGCGTGGTGGCGACCGCGCTGAAAAATCCCGACTTCGTCGCCTATGCCAAGGCCTTCGGCGGCTTCGGCGTATTGGTCGAGAAGACCGCCGACTTCCCGGCGGCCTTTGCCGCCGCGCAGAAGTCCGGCCTGCCATCGATCATCCATCTCAAGATCGATCCGGAAGCCATCACGCCGGGCATGACGCTCACCGCCATTCGCGAAAAATCGCTGGCCGGCGGCAAGGGCCAATAGGCCGCGCCATCGTCGCGAACGAGGGCGTGTATTCATTAATCGGGGCCAGTTGGCTGTTGGTCACTGTCCGCTAAGTGCCATAAGCAAACATCGCGCTGACTATCTCAACGCGGCCAACACCACCGGGCCTAAGCCCATTTCCTGGGCCAGACCGCTCGCCGAATGCATCTGCTCGTTGTTAAGCATTGCGACCAGTGGGCGTGCGGCAACCGCAAGCCGTTCGACGGCGGCACTGTTGAGCACAATCGATACCACCCGGCGGCTGAGCCGATGGACGAAGCCAGTAGGCTCGGAGTGAGCCTGCTGGTGGGCGAGGTCGCGCAGAGCCGCTTCAACCGGGGGCCAATAGGGCTCCTGTTCCGGTGTCAGTTGGAGTGCGTTTCTAATGCGACCAATATCGATTGAGGCCGACACCTGTGAATGTTCCGAAACAGCGGGAACAGGTTCATTGGCGGAGGCCGCCGAGAAAGTCGGCAACAAGCCTATTGTAGCGAGCACGAACACGCCCGCGTATGCTGTATTTTTCATTTCTAAGAGTTTTCCGGTTGCTTGAAAGGGGTTCGAGCCCGACAGATGACCTCGAACTTCGTCCTCAGCGCGAACGAATTGCGGACGAAATATGATTTTTGAGTTCCATATGGAACCAAATGCCGAGACGAAAAACTGAGACTTTATTTTCAAATACCCGTTTTGGCCGACGTTCGCATCGGGTCGTTAGCAGACAAACCATCGCCGATCAGAAACCCGCTTTTGTCCGCTATGGTCTAAATCGCCGCCGCGCGGCTCGGTATTTATCCGTACGCGTTCATGAGTTCCACATAATTGTCCTGTCCTTAAGGATACAAGCGCGTGCTTGCCCGATCATTTTCTTACTTCGGGCGCAGCGATGAAGCCGGGCGGCATTCTGAGCAGTACGATCGAGGCATGCCCGTTCGGCGCGGTCGTCTTTATTGAATCGCTGGGCGTGATTGTGCTCGCCAACAGCGAAGTCGAGCGGATGTTCGGCTACGGCCATGACGAGCTCATCGGCCAGACAATCGACATCCTGGTTCCGACGATCTTGCGCGAAGCCGAGGGCGAAGATCCGCTCCGATATCCGCGCTTTCGCAAATCTGCAACGTCAAGAAACGCAAGCTTACCGGTAGCCGCAAGGACGGCGGCAAATTTCAGGTCGAAGTCGGCCTCAATCCCATTCGCTACGAAGGCCGCGCGCTCGCGATCGGCGTGATCACCGACATCAGCGAGCGCACCCGCATCGAATGCGTGCAGCGCGGCTTCATCACCACGGTGAGCCATGAGTTGCGCACGCCGCTCACGTCGATTGCCGGCGCGCTCGGCCTCATGGTTCAAAATGTCGCTTCGACCATACCCGCGCCGGCGGCGCGCCTGCTGACGATTGCCTATGCCAACAGCCAGCGCCTGGTCCGCTTGGTGAACGGCATCGTCGATATGGAAAATATCGAATCCGGCAGGGTCGTGTTCGCCATGAAACACGTCGACATCAAGCCGATGGCCGAGGCCGCGATCGAAGCCAACCGCGAAAACGCTGAAGCCCATGGAGTGCGGTTACGCATGGCCGATGCGGCGGTCCATGGCGAAATATACTCGGATCCCGATTGGCTGCTGCAGGTAGTCGGCAATCTCTTGTCCAATGCGGTGAAATTTTCTTCGGCCGGCCAAGAAGTCTTTGTCGCCATCACCAAGCGGGAAGGTGGTGTCCGTATCGCTGTCCGCGACCATGGCTGCGGCATTCTGGAGGCATTCAAGCCGCGCATTTTCGAGAAATTCGCGCAAGCCGACGCAACGGATACGCGGCTGCAAGGCGGCGCCGGCCTCGGCCTGAGCATCGTCAAGCAGATCGTCACGCGGCTTGGCGGCGAAGTCGGCTTCGACGATGCGCCGGGCGGCGGCACAATTTTCCATGTCGATCTTCCCGCCGGCGAACATAATGAGGCACCCGCGCCGGAAGTCGCGGACGCGCCCAGCCTGGTGGCGCAATGATCAAAACGCGCACCGCAAAGCGCTCCGTCGCGAAACTGAATATCGCGATGATCGTCGATAACGAAGACCGTTTCCGGCTGCTGGTCGACAGCGTCAAGGACTACGCGATCTTGATGCTCGATCCGGCCGGCGTTGTTATGACCTGGAACAGGGGCGCCGAGCGCATCAAAGGCTACCGCGCCGAGGAGGTCGTCGGGCGCCATTTTTCGATATTTTATCCGCCGGAAGACGTGGCGGCGCGAAAGCCGCAACGCGAACTCGAAAAAGCGGTCGCCGACGGCCGCTTCGACGACGCCGGCTGGCGCCTTCGCAAGGACGGAACGAAATTCTGGGCCGAAGTCGTCATCACGCCGATCTACAATAAAATCGAGCTCGCCGGATTTAGCAAAGTGACGCGCGATGCCACCGATCAAATGCGCTACGAGAACGAACAGAAACGTTACGAGCATATCCTGGAGGAAAAAAACGGCGAGTTGCTGGCCGCGGTCAAGGAGCTCGATGCGTTTACCTATAGCGTGTCGCATGATTTGCGCGCGCCGTTGCGCGCCGTCGACGCCTTTACCCAGATATTGCTCAACGAACATGGCGCCGACCTGGCGCCCGAGCCGCGCGAATATCTTCAGCTGGTGCGCGACAACACGGTCCAGATGGGCAATCTGATCGACGATCTGCTGGCCTTCGCACGGCTCGGCCGCCAGCCTTTGACCAAGCAAGCGGTGACGCTTGGCCCCATCGTCGGACAGGTTTTGACCCAGCAGCGGGCGCTGTCAGGCGAGCGCGCGGTCGACGTCAAGGTGGCCGATCTGCCGCCGGTTTCCGGCGATCCCGCGCTGCTCAAGCAGGTGCTGGTCAATCTGATCGGCAACGCCTTCAAATACACCAAGCGTCGCGCCGACGCGGCTATCGAAATCGGCAGTGACGATGTCGATGGCGAGCGGGTGTTCTTCGTACGCGACAATGGCGCGGGCTTCGACATGGAATATGCCGGCCAGTTATTCAAAGTGTTCCAGCGCCTTCACCGGGTCGAGGAATTCGAAGGCACCGGCGTCGGCCTCGCCATCGTCCAGCGAATTATCAATCGTCACGGCGGCCGCGTCTGGGCGGACGCCACGGTCGGCGAGGGCGCGACATTCTACTTCACCTTAGGGGCTCACGTTCATGGATGACAAACGCGCGGATATTCTGCTGGTCGAAGACAATCCCAACGACATCAAGCTGACCATGCATGCCTTCAAGGCCGCCAATCTCGGCAACACCATGCATGTCGCGCGCGACGGCGTTGAGGCGCTCGATTATCTGTTCGGCGCCGAGGCGGAAACCGACAAGCCGATACCGGAAAAGCCGAAGGTCATCTTGCTGGATCTCAAACTGCCGCGCATCGACGGCCACGAGGTCCTCAAGCGCATCAAGGCCGATCCGCGCACGCGCGCCATCCCCGTGGTGGTACTGACATCCTCCAGCGAAGAGAAGGATGTGATGCGAACTTACGAGGTCGGCGTGAACAGCTACATCGTCAAGCCGGTGGACTTTGTGCAATTCACGGAATCCGTGCGCGACATCGGCAAATATTGGCTGGTGATCAATCACGCCGAGAGCGTTTAGCGGCCGCGCCGCGCCCGCATTGCGGCGCTTTGCACCCTTGATTTATTCGGATGAATCACCATTCACTCATTCATGCCCTATCGCCGCACCGAGAATGTCGTCCGCCGCCTGGCTGAACGCGAACAGACCATTCTCGACGCCGCCTGCGCCATTGCAGCCGAGGGCGGCATGGCGGCGGTGCAGATCGCCATCGTCGCCGAGCGCGCCGATATCGCCGCCGGCACCGTGTACCGCTACTTCCCGTCCAAGACCGATCTGATCGCCGAACTGGTCGCGGCGGTCGCCGGCCGCGAACTCGACGCCATGACGGCGGCCGCCAAGGCGGCGCCCGGGCCTTTGTCGGCGCTGGCCGCGGCCATCGCCACTTTCGCCGCCCGCGCGCTCAACGAGCGCCGGCTCACCTGGGCGGTGATGGCCGAGCCGGTCGATGCCGCCGTCGATGCCATGCGGCTCGATTTCCGCCAATCGCTCGCCGCCGAATTCGAAGCGCGAATCCGCACGGCGATTGCCGGCAGCCATCTGCCTGACCAGGATGCCCGCGTCGCGGCGCCGGCCATTGTCGGCGCCATGATGGAAGGGCTGCTCGGCCCGCTGGCGCCCCGCATGACGGTGACGCCGCCGGCTCGCGCGAAGCAGTGCAGACGGTGACGCTGCTGGCGCTGCGCGCGCTCGGCGTGATCGATGCCCGCGCCCGCGGGCTGGTGGCGCAATGCGTGCTGCCGATTTTATCGCGCTGAACTCGTTTAGTGCGACGTGATGACGGCGGGCACTTTGTCGAGCGGCAGCGTCACGCGTTTCACGCCGCGCTCGCCCGTATCGTCAGCAATGTGAAAACCGAGTTCGCCGCACATCAGCAGCATGGTGGCATTTTCCGCCAGCACTTCACCTTGCACTGAATTCAGGCCGCGGTCTTTGGCATAGCCGATGATGTGCTTCATCATCAGCCAGCCCAGTCCATGGCCCTTGAGATGCGAGCGCAGCAGAATGGCGAATTCGCCGCTTTTGCCGGCGGCATCGTCATGCAGCCGCACCACGCCGAGCATACGCCCGCTGGGCTCCTCGATGGCGATGAAGGCCATGGCCGTCTTGGGGTCGTAGTGCACGAGCTCGTCGATCATTGCCGGCGCCATTTCGCGCATGGCTGCGAAAAAACGCAGCCGCAGATCGCCGGGCGTCACCTCGGGTCAGAAAATCGGGATAGAGCGCGGCGTCCTCGGCCGTCAGCGGCCGGATCAGCACCGCCGTTCCGTCGTGTAAGGTGACCCGGCGCTCGTGCATCATTTCCGTCATTCCGGGGCGCGCGAGTGAAGCGAGCGAATCCTGCAATCGACATGTGTTCCGGATGCGTCTGGATTTCGGGTCCGGGCCCTGCGGGCCGTCCCGGAATCACATTTT
>CAWEDE010000016.1:0-4900 GCA_963807665.1 uncultured Alphaproteobacteria bacterium
CTGATCGCAGCCCGGGACCTATAAACTCGGCATATGGGCCGCCTTGAAGGCAAAGTAGCCGCGTGTGTGAGTTGGCCGCAACCAAGTTGTCGTAGTGTTTATTTGAAAATTGATGCATAACTTTGAAAGCTTATCTTGGGCGTTCATCGCCTGATTTAACTTGAGTGTTGCCGTCGTTGTGCGTGCTGCCATAGGTTTTCCGAATGCCGGTGGACTATCAGCAGATTGGCCTTCGCCTTAAGGCGCACCGCATCGGCGCTGGACTTTCCCCCGAACAGGTTGCCGACCAACTCGGCATATCGCGCGCGGCTCTCTACAATTACGAACGCGGCTCGACCCCGATCAAGGTCGAAAGCCTCGAGCGCATGGCGGATCTCCTGGGAGTTTCGCTACCCTCCTTGTTGGGCGCCGGGACTGAATATTTCTCAACGGCGATCGCGTATTTTGAGCGGTTGCGACAGATAGAAAGTGTCGCAGAACGCATAACCCTGTTTTACGAGCCGATTACGTTCCTGCTCACTTCGGAGAATTTCACGGGCATCTTGCGGACCATGCTCGTCGAGGGTCTGCCCGCGGCAATCGCCAGCAAGGCCAAGGCGATTGGGGAAATCGACCGGTTGCTGGTCATTCTGCTGGAGCGCCGGGCAGTCCTGCGGCCCGGCGGCCCGGCCATTGCCGGATTGATTGGTCTGACCGAAGTTCGCAGACTGCTGCGTACCGGCTTGGTCGGCACTTATGCGATGTCCGAGAAGATACGCGAGAAGCGGCGCCTTCTCGCCGTTCAGGAGGTCGAAAGAACCGCTGAACTGATGGCTCGCGAGCCGCTTGGCATCCAGATAGGCGTCATCGACGACACCTTGCCTAATCAGACATTCGAAATCTGCAGGTTGCGCGATCGCAGTTCGCTCGTGGCCATAAGTGCCTATCGCCTCGGCGAATTTCCGAATGTCCGTCTTGGCGTGGCCTCGATTACCGGAGCCGGTGACGCCGTTGCTTTGTACGAAAAGCTGGTCGGGACGATGTGGCAACGTGCGCTCAAGGGAGCCGCCGGCGCAACGTTGCTACGGCGTGCCATCGCCGAGGTCAAAAAGAAGGCACATCGCGATTGAAAAAGCGGGCAAACAGCGAAAAAGACACGCAGTCAAAAATATAGATTTGTCTTTTCTTTTAGACGATCGCTGTTTAAGATTGTGTTTCTAAGACGACGTCGCAGGTGGGGCGGTCGTTAAGGTCGACGCGTTCGCCGCAGCTTGCGACCGGGAACTGATCAACCCATGGGTCTTGGTGACCGCGTGCAGGTTAAGTCTGCGAGCAGCATCGAGCCTTTTGCTTTCGCGGCGCGCCAGCCGCGCGGCGAAACTCGAGCCACCGTTGCCCATGACATATCGTCTCTTCGATTTTGGCACAGGGGTACAAAGTCATGTCCACAAGTGGAACGATTGCTTTAGGCGAAGCGCAGGCGGAACCGAGGGTCGTAGATAAGAGCGCATGGAAGGCGCTGTTCGGCTCGGGTCTCGGCTATGCGATGGATGGGTTCGATCTCCTCATCCTCGGCTTTATGCTCCGGTACATTTCAGCCGACCTTCATCTGACCCAAACCCAAGCCGCTTCGTTGGTCACCGGCACGCTGGTTGGCGCCGTTGTTGGCGGTATCGTTTTCGGCATGCTGTCGGATCGTTTCGGCCGCGTTCGTATCCTCACCTGGACGATCGTCGTGTTCGCGGTGTTCACCGGGCTTTGTGCGTTGGCGCAAGGCTATTGGGACCTGCTGACTTACCGCACCCTCGCCGGTGTCGGGCTCGGCGGTGAGTTCGGCATTGGAATGGCGTTGGTTGCCGAAACCTGGCCGGCTTCAATGCGTGCCCGCGCGTCTTCTTACGTTGGGCTGGGCTGGCAACTTGGCGTTCTGGCCGCGGCCATCGTAACGCCCATTCTTCTGCCGATCATTGGTTGGCGCGGCATGTTCGCGGTCGGCGTTTTTCCGGCGGTTGCAGCTTATTTCATTCGCCATTCGCTTCATGAGCCCGAGCTTTTCGTCCAAAAAGTCGAGAACGTTTCGGAGCACAAGAACTCGCTCAAGCTGCTGGTCAAGGACGTTGAGACAACGAAGCTCAGCATCGGCATGAGCATCCTCTGCTCGGTACAGAACTTCGGCTATTACGGCGTCATGATCTGGTTGCCGAGCTATCTCTCGTCGCGCTTTGGCTTCGGCTTGACGCAGTCGGCGGTCTGGACCGCGGTGACCATCGCGGGCATGGCGGTCGGTATTTTCGCCTTTGGCCACATCGCGGATCGGGTAGGCCGGCGCCCGGCATTCTTCGCCTACATGTTATTTGCGGCCATCATGGTGGTGGTCTATTCCCGGCTGACCGATCCGATGGCCTTGCTGATCGCAGGCGCGGTGATGGGGTTCTTCGTCAACGGCATGCTGGGCGGTTACGGCGCTTTGATGAGCGAACTTTATCCGACGGCTGCCCGCGCTACGGCGCAGAACGTGCTGTTCAACATCGGCCGAGCGGTCGGCGGTTTCGGTCCGCTGGTCGTCGGCACAGTCGCGGCGGCGTTCGGCTTCGATACGGCCATAGCCCTGCTGGCGGTGCTGTACCTCCTCGACATCGTGGCGATGTGGTTCCTGATCCCCGAACGTCGCGGCGCCGCTCTCACGTGAGCCGGCTTAAAGTCGGAATCAATTGTGCGGTCTGACGGACCAAACAAGACGGCGGACAGTCTAGACCCGGGCGGCAAATCGCCTGGGTCACTTTGGAAGGCGTCCGCCGCCGCTCAGCTTGCCGACGTTATCGCCAATACGGCGATCAATACCGAATACCGGCACCTGATCGTCAGGTGTGAGGGGCCAGCGATGCAGGCCGTGCCCGGGCAGTTCTTTCAATTGCTGTGTCCGCAGCCCGCTGGTGAGCAGCCTTATCTCCGCAGGCCGATGAGCCTTTACGGCGTCGATCCGAACGCCGGCACAGTCGAGTTTCTTTATAAAATCGCCGGTGCCGGTACGCGCGGACTAGCCACCCTGCAAGTGGGCGATAAACTCGATATCATGGGGCCTCTCGGCGTCGGTTTCACGCTCGATCCTGCTTGGAAGAACATCGTCGCGGTCGGTCGCGGCGCCGGGCTTGCCACATTGGCGCCGCTGGCGGTCGCGGCGCGACAGCGCAACATTGCGATGACGGCTATCTTTAGTGCCCGAAAGCCCGATTTGGTGCTTTCGGTCGAGCTGTTCGAAGCTCAGAACGCCCGCGTGATGCCGGTCACCGATCTCGAAGGCACCAGTGGGCCGGCGCATGTCGAATTATTGCTCAGAGGCCTGATCGCAGACGGGCGATGCGATGCCTTCTTCACCTGCGGTTCGAGCCGTCTATTGCGAAGTCCAGCAGCGCCTCGCGCTCGAGTTCGGTTTGCCGGGACAGGTGGCTCTCGAGCAGCAAATGGCCTGCGGGCTCGGGGTTTGCTATTGTTGCGTGCGCGACTTCAACATTGGCGGTGAAATCGTCCATCGCCGTGTCTGCTGGGATGGACCGGTGTTCGATCTGTTGGAGGCGATACCGTGATCGATCTATCCGTGCGCGTTGGTTCGATGACGCTGGCGAACCCGGTCATGCCTGCGTCCGGCACCTTCGCCGAGGGGCTTGATCGCGTCATTGACTTCGATCGGCTTGGCGCGGTCGTAACAAAGACAATCACCCGAGAGCTGCGCACCGGCAATCCGCTGCCGCGCGTGGTCGAACGCCCTGGTGGCGTCATTAACGCCATCGGCATTCCTTCGAAGGGCGTGCCGTATTTCTTCAAAGAGACTTTGCCTTATTACGCGCGCTATCGCGTGCCGCTGGTCGTCAGCATTTCGGCGCCCACCGCGGAAGGGTTTGCCAATCTCGCCGCGGAACTTAGCGAGATGCCTGGCGTTACTGCCATCGAAGCCAACATCTCCTGCCCCAATATTGAAGAAGACGGCAAAGCCTTCGCGATGCGTCCAGGTTCGACGGAGACCGTCGTTAAAGCACTGCGTACAGCCACAAAGTTGCCGCTCTGGGTGAAACTCACGCCGAACACCGGTGACCTCCCTGAGGTCGCACGTGCCGCCGAAGCTGCCGGTGCCGACGCGCTGGTTGTCGCCAACACCATTCTCGCGATGTCGATTGATCTCGCGACGTTTCGACCGTCGCTTGGCAATATCATGGGCGGTCTGTCAGGGCCGGCCATCAAGCCGATCGTGCTGCGGCAGGTCTATCAATGCGCCCGGGCGGCGCCCGTGCCCATCATTGGCTGCGGCGGTATTGCGACCGCGGAGGATGCCGCCGAATACATGCTGGCAGGCGCGACCGCCGTTCAGGTTGGTACCGCGACCTTCGTACAGCCCGATGCGCTGATCGCTGTGATCGACGGGCTGGCAAAATTCTGCGAAAAGCACGATATCACGCGTGTCTCCGAACTGACCGGCGCCATCCGAACCGACGAAGCCGACGAAGCGGACCTCGCCTGGGTCTCGCCGCCACAATGACCGACGAGACCGACCGGGCTTTTTGTGAGACGTTGTTCCAGGCCTTCCAGACGGCGACTTTCGACGGTGTCGGTATTACGCGCGACGCCTTTGGCAAGGGCGAAGCCGCGGCGATTGAGATTGTCCTCCGCACCGCCGAGGCAGCGGGATTGCGCACCGAGTTCGATGCCGCGGCAAACCTCGTCGTTACACTTCCAGGAACAGAGGCCGATCTACCTTTCATCGCGTGTGGGTCGCATGTCGACTCCGTGCCCCAAGGCGGCAATTTCGACGGCGGCGCCGGTGTCGTAGCGGGGCTCGCAATTCTAGCAAGCTTGGCCGCCGCCGGCATGCCTTTGCGACGAACGCTTAAATTATTCTGCTTGCGCGGCGAAGAAAGCGCCTATTTCG
>CAWEDE010000017.1:0-41351 GCA_963807665.1 uncultured Alphaproteobacteria bacterium
CGGCGTGATGACGCGTGGGCCCGAGACGTATTCGCCGTATTCGGCGGTGTTGGAGATCGAGTAGTTCATATTGGCGATGCCGCCCTCATAGATGAGGTCGACGATCAGCTTCACTTCGTGCAGGCACTCGAAATAGGCCATCTCGGGCGCGTAGCCGGCTTCGCACAGCGTCTCGTAGCCGGCCTTGATCAATTCGACCAAGCCGCCGCACAGCACGGCCTGTTCGCCGAACAGATCGGTCTCGCATTCCTCTTTAAACGTCGTCTCGATGATGCCGGCACGGCCGCCGCCGATCGCCGAGGCGTAGCAGAGGCCGAGATCATGCGCGTTGCCGGAGGCATCCTTATGAATGGCCACCAGGCACGGCACGCCGGCGCCGCGCTGATATTCCGAGCGCACGGTATGGCCGGGGCCTTTCGGCGCGATCATCAGCACGTCGAGGTCGGGACGCGGGTCGATTAGGTTGAAATGCACATTGAGGCCATGCGCGAACATCAAAGCCGCGCCCTGCTTCATGTTGGCGGCCAGGCTCTCGCGATAGATATCGCCCTGCAACTCATCGGGCGTAAGCATCATCATCACGTCGGCCCATTTGGCGGCCTCGGCCACTTCCATGACCTTGAACTTCTCGCCTTCGGCCTTTTTGATGCCCTGCGAGCCCTTGCGCAGCGCCACCGCCACGTCCTTCACGCCGCTGTCGCGCATGTTGAGCGCATGGGCGTGGCCCTGGCTGCCATAGCCGATGACGGCGACCTTTTTGCCCTTGATCAGGTTCAGGTCGGCGTCGCGATCGTAATAAACACGCATGATGATAACCTCTACTTGCCCCTAAATTTTGCCGCTAGTTTTACCGCTAAGATTTCGGCCCTGCTTCTAGGACGCTTGGGCAGCGCCGACAAGACCCGGCGCATTCATTCGCTGACGATCGGCACGATGCTGGCGACCAGCAGCAGGCCCATGACGATATTGAAAATCCGCGCATGCGTCGGGTTTCGCAAGACCCGCCGCAAGGCGACGCCGAAGCCGGCCCAGGTCGGCGGTAGACAAAACCGTGGCGAGCGCGAACACCGCGAGCACGATGACGAAATCCGGCAGTTCGTGCCCCGGCCGCATATACACGGCGATGCCGCTGAGCGCCGCCACCACCGCCTTCGGATTGACCCATTGGAACGCGACCGCTTGCAGAAACGTCATCGGCCGGCCCAGCGCCGCGCCTTTATCGTCGACCGGCCGGGCGCTCGCCACTTTCCAGGCCAGCCACAGCATATAAAGCGCGCCGGCGATCTTGAGCGCGAGTTGCAGCGCCGGTACTGCGGCAAACACCAGCCCGAGCCCGCCGGCGAATACCGCCAGCAGAACCACAAAGCCGACATCGACGCCGAGCAAATGCGGCACGGTGCGCGCAAAGCCGAAGTTCACGCCCGACGCCGTGAGCATGATGTTGTTTGGCCCAGGGGTGAACGCCATCACATTTGCGAACACGACCAGCGCAAGAAAAACGTCGAATTGCATGAGCGGCGCCGTCTACATCCCTTCCGGCCCGCGCATGATGGCGGCGATGCCGGTGCGCGAGACTTCGACCAGGCCGAGCGGCAGCATCAGCGCCACGAATTGTCTCGATCTTGTCGCTTTTGCCGGTGATCTCGAACACAAAGCTCTCGGTGGTGGCGTCGATGACACGCGCGCGAGAAGGCGTCGGCCAGCGCGCAGCGCCTCGACCCGGTTGTCGCCTTTGCCCTCTGACTTTGACCATGGCCAGTTCGCGTTCGATCGAGTGTCCCGGCCAGCGTCATGTCGACCACGCGATGGATCGGCACCAGCCGATCAAGCTGGTTCTTGATCTGCTCGATCACCATCGGCGTGCCGGTGGTCACGATGGTGATCAGCGACAGATGCTTGGCGTGCTCGGTCTCCGACACGGTCAGCGACTCGATATTGTAGCCGCGGCCGGAAAACAGGCCGATGACGCGCGC
Source organism: uncultured Alphaproteobacteria bacterium (assembly GCA_963807665.1). Classification (GTDB taxonomy): domain Bacteria; phylum Pseudomonadota; class Alphaproteobacteria; order Rhizobiales; family Xanthobacteraceae; genus Pseudolabrys. The sequence continues at coordinate 1,974 of CAWEDE010000017.1, forward strand.
CAGCACGCCGGGCTCGTTGTCGACCAGCACCGACAGCGTATGGCGTTCCTGTTTCTGCGCTGTAGGCGCGGCGGGATAATGGCTTGTCGAGGGGGCGTTCATTACACCATCACCTTGCCTGCTTCGGTGATCGCGCTGTCGAGGTCATCGCCCGCGTCGCCGAGGATCATTTCATTATGCGCGCGGCCCGACGGGATCATCGGGAAGCAGTTCTCTTTCGGATCGACCACGCAGTCGAACAGCACCGGCTTGTCGACGTCGATCATCTCCTTGATGGCGGCGTCGAGGTCGCCCGGCTTTTCGCAGCGGATGCCATGGGCGTGATAGGCCTCGGCCAGCTTGACGAAATCCGGCAGCGCTTCCGAATAGCTTTCCGAATAGCGCCCGCCATGCAGCAGTTCCTGCCACTGCCGCACCATGCCCATATAGCGGTTGTTGAGAATAAAAATCTTGATTGGCAGCCGGTACTGCACCGCGGTCGAAATCTCCTGCATGGTCATGAGCACCGAAGCCTCGCCCGCGATGTCGATCACCAGCGATTTCGGATGCGCCAGCTGCACGCCGACCGACGCCGGCAGCCCATAGCCCATGGTGCCGAGCCCGCCCGAGGTCATCCAGCGATTCGGCTCCTGGAAATTGTAAAACTGCGCCGCCCACATCTGATGCTGGCCGACTTCGGTGGTGATGTAAGTGTCGCGGTCCTTGGTCAGCTCGTAGAGCCGCTGGATGGCGTATTGCGGCTTGATGATCTCCTTGGAATGGCGATAGGCGAGCGATTTGCGCCCGCGCCATTTGTCGATTTGGTTCCACCAGTCGCCCAGCGCCTTCTTGTCGGCATGTTTGGGGCCGGCGCGCCAGGCTTTCAGCATATCGTCGAGCACATTGGCGCAGTCGCCGACGATCGGAATGTCGACCTTGACGTTCTTGTTGATCGACGACGGATCGATATCGACGTGGATCTTCTTCGACCCCGGCGAGAAGGCATCGAGCCGGCCGGTGATGCGGTCGTCGAAACGCGCGCCGATGCAAATCATCACGTCGCAATCGTGCATCGCCATATTGGCTTCGAGCGTGCCGTGCATGCCGAGCATGCCCATCCATTGCGGATCGGCGGCCGGAAAGGCGCCGAGCCCCATCAGCGTCGATGTAATTGGGAAGCCGGTGAGCTTGACCAGTTCGGTCAGCAGCGCGCTGGCGTGCTTGCCGGAATTGATCACGCCGCCGCCGGTATAGAACAACGGACGCTTGGCATGCGCCATCATTTCGACCGCGCGTTTGATCGCCTCGATGTCGCCTTTGAGCTTCGGGCTATAGCCGGTGTGCGGAAATACATTCGGCTTGGAGTAAAGGCCTTTGGCGAATTGCACGTCCTTCGGGATATCGACAACGACCGGGCCCGGCCGCCCGCTCGACGCGATGTGGAACGCCTCGTGCAGCACGCCGGGCAAATCCTCGATGCGCTTGACCAGATAATTATGCTTGGTGCAGGGCCGCGTGATGCCGACCGTGTCGCATTCCTGGAACGCGTCGTTGCCGATCATATGCGTTGGCACCTGGCCGGTGATGCAAACGATCGGGATCGAGTCGCACAGCGCGTCGGTGAGACCGGTCACCGCATTGGTGGCGCCGGGGCCGGAAGTGACCAGCACGCAGCCGACCTTGCCGGTCGAGCGCGCATAGCCTTCCGCGGCGTGCACGGCGCCCTGCTCGTGACGCACCAGGATGTGCTGGACCTTTTTCTGCGCGAAAATGGCGTCATAGATCGGCAGCACCGCGCCGCCCGGATAACCGAACAGGTGCTTGACGCCCTGGTCGGCCATCGCCCGGATCACCATTTCGGCGCCGCTCATTTCCTCGCTCATGATCTTCGTCCTTGCCTGGTTTTCCGTTGTCAGTCGGCCCAATAAAAAAGGCCCGTAGAGGGCCATGTCCGGACGTCACCTTTCGGGAGCCCTTCAGGGCTGCCGCGGCGGCGTCCAAACCTTTACGACGAGAGTAATAATATTGCGCGTCATTGTGTCCAGCCGTACTTTCGTTGCGCGGTTTTATAATAGGGGTCAAAGCGCGGGTCAAGCGCATTTTCTAGGCGGTGGCGCGGGTTAGAGGACGGAAAGCTGGTTCTCGATGGCCTTTTGAGCCTCTTGTAGAACATCTTGCGGCCCCGCGACCGGCCAATCCTTCATCTGATTGCGAAACCAGGTCACTTGGCGCTTGGCGTAGCGGCGGGTGTCCATGCGCGCGCCAGCGGAGGCTTCCTCGAGGCTGATCTCGCCATTGAGGTGTCGCAGGAGCCACGGCACCCCATGCGCCTTCATGGCCGGCAGCAGCGGATCGAGCTTGCGCGCGCCCAGCGCCCTCACCTCGTCGACAGCGCCATCCGCCAGCATGGCGGCAAAGCGCGCGTCGATGCGCGCCACCAGTTCGGCGCGCTCGCAAGTTACGAAAATCTTGGCCGCCTTGGCCGGATCGATCAGCGCCGGCATGCCGTCGCGGTGCCAGTCCGAGAGGGAACGCCCGGTCGCCAGCATCACTTCGAGCGCGCGGGCAATGCGCGAGCGGTCATTGGGCATCAGCCGGTGCGCGGTGACCGGATCGCGCTCAAGCAGCTCGGCATAAAGCGGCGCGACGCCTTCGCTCAGCAGGCGCCCGCGCACTTGTTCGCGGATATCGCCCGGGATCGGCGGCACGGCGGCGAGCCCCGAGGTGAGCGCCTTAAAATAGAGCCCGGTGCCGCCGACCAGGATCGCCACGCGGCCGGCGGCGGCAATTTCAGTTAGTACCTCACCGACATCGCGGCACCAGCGCCCGACCGAATAATTTTCGCTTGTCTCAACATGCCCATAAAGCCGGTGCGGGACTCGCGCTTCTTCCTGCGGCGTTGGCCGCGCGGTGATGATGCGCAGATCGCGATACACCTGCATGGAATTGGCATTAACGACGGTGCCGCCGAGCTTTTCGGCCAAGGCAAGCGCCAGCGCCGACTTGCCGCTGGCGGTGGGGCCTGCAATAAGCACCGCCTTATTGGCCATCATCGCATGACTCATGTCGCCACCTTGATCGGTCCCAACGCGCTCGACGCCGCGGCGCTAGCATCCGTGCGCGCGGCGCTGCCCGGCGCTAGCGAACCGCAACGGCTTGGGCGCGGGCGCCGCCGACATCTCCTTTAGCGCAAGCGCGGGACTTGACCAACGCGGCCTCGCCGAGAAATTGCGCGCCCTTGCCGAAGGCGTCGATGTGGTCGTGCAGCCTGCCGCCAACCGCCGCAAGAGGCTGTTCCTCGCCGACATGGATTCCACCATGATCGGCTAGGAATGCATGGACGAACTGGCGGATTTCGCCGGCGTGAAGTCCGAGGTCGCCGCGATCACCGAGCGCGCCATGCGCGGCGAAATCGCTTTCGAGCCGGCACTGCGCGAGCGGGTCGCGATGCTCAAGGGCTTGCCGACTCGACGCGATCGGCGAGGTGATGCGCGAGCGGGTCGCGCTGACTCCCGGCGCCGCGACCCTGGTCGCACCATGCGCGCCAACGGCGCCTATACCGTGCTGGTCTCGGGCGGCTTCACGCTTTTCACCGCAACCGATTGCCGCGATGATCGGCTTCGACGAGACACGCGCCAACGCCTCGTGCTCGACGGCGGCCTGCTGGCCGGCCAGGTCGGCGAGCCGATTCTCGGCCGCGAAGCCAAGCTCGCGGCGCTGATCGAGTTGCGCGCGCGGCTCGGCGCTCGCGCTGGAGGACACGCTGGCCGTCGGCGACGGCGCCAACGATCTGGACATGATCGAGGCCGCCGGGCCTCGGCGTCGCCTACCGCGCCAAGCCGGTGGTGGCCGCCGCGGCGCCGGCGCGCATCGACCATGCCGATCTCACCGCGCTATTATACATTCAGGGCTACAGGCAGGACGAGTTTGTGGCGGCTTAGATCTCTCTCGGCTTGGCAACAGACCGGCGACAAATGAAAACCGTTGCGATCACCGGCGCGGGCGGATTTATCGGGACCGAACTCTGCGCTCTGTTCGAATTCGCGCGGCATTCAAGTATTGCGATTAATGCGCAATCCAAAACCTGGACTGGCTTCGATCGCCTGGGCGCTGGGCGAGCCGCTTCCCAAAGCCTGCGAAACGGTGGACGCGGTCGTTCATCTGGCCACGCTCGCCTATGGAAAATCATCCGAAATGACGGCGGCGGCCGCAGCCGATCTTGCAGGAACGCGGGTCCTGCTCGATAGCGTGCGCGCGGCACGGCAAAGCGCAAACCAGCCTAGATTTATTTTCATGTCGAGCCAATCGGCACGCCCGGACGCGCCAAATGCCTACGGCCGCGGCAAATGGCAAATCGAAAAAATTCTCGATCAACCGAACGAAATCGCGGCGCGCCCTGGACTTGGTTTATGGCGACACACCGGCGAGCGTTTTTGGCCTGTTCGAGCGGCTCGCCCGCTTGCCGATCGTGCCGATTGTTAAAACCGCACCGGCGATCCAGCCGATCCATGTGCGCGAACTCGCGCAATGCATTCTGGCAATGGTCGAAATGGATACACCGGCGCCTTTGTTCGAACTCGGCGCCGTCGCGCCAATGACGTTTGAGGCTGCCATTCGCGCCACCGCGCTACGCGCGCAACGCCGCGCGCCCACGATGATCCCGGTACCGATCTCGCTCTTGCGGCTGGCTGCAAACGCAGTGGATACATTGTTTCGTCCGGAGCCCTCGATTGGCGAACGGCTGGAGGGGCTGGTCGGGCTGCGGCCCATGAACACCGCGCCCTCGCTCAACGCCCTGGGCTGCGAGCTCAAGCCTTTCTTGCCGCCGGAGCGCAGGAATTTATGAACGTGTTCGATTGCGTCGTCATCGGCTCTGGTCCCGCTGCTATCGCGGCGCTCGACGCGCTCAACTCGCCGCTTCGGATTGCGGTCATCGACGGTGCCGTGCCGGCGCCCGCTCGAAATTCGCAGTTGCATGCCAAAATTCGGGCGGTGGCGTCGTCGGCGGGTGAAATTCCCGGCGTCGCCGAAATTTTGCCGCCGGCTCAGGGGAACAAGCCTTTGTTCTCAACCGCCGCCATCGGCGGCTTCGCCAATTATTGGGGCCAGCAATTCCTGCCCGTTCATGCCAACGATCCATGGCCCCGCGATCTGTTCGCAAACCATGCCGAATTCCTCGCCGAATGCGCCGCGATCGATGCGCTATTCCGAATCGAAGGTGGACAGAGGCTTGAGAATTCCGCGGCCAAGTCGGCCGGCTTCGATTTTTCACGCCGCGGCTTCTGGCTGGCGCGGCCGGCTCGACAGTAAGCGCCTTTAGCGCGATGAAGCATGTGTTCCGCAAGATCGCGGAAATAAAAACGCCCGCACCATAACGGCGCGCGCGGTTTCGTTCCGCAAAGCCGATAGCGGCTGGACTGTCCGGCTCGATAATGGGGATGAAGTGTCGGCGGCGCAGATTGTGCTGGCCGCCGGCGTGATCGGCAATGCGCAAATTCTGTTGCGTTCCTATAGCGACATCGGCGCGGCGCGATTTAGCGATCACACGCCTTGGATGATCTATACGCTCGGACTTTCCTTGCCTGCGCTTTTAGAAAGCAACCACTTCAATATCGCGACGCTCGAAAAGACGCACGAGGGCCGCGGCGCGGTCTACGCCTCGGTCTATGACATGCGGCATGCCGACCTCAATCTGCTGGCTGCTTCGACGATAGGCGTCACTGCCGGTCCACTCGGTCGGCTGCATCCGCCCGGGATCGTCAAATATCTCAAGCCGGTCCAGGTCTGGACGCAAGCTACGAGCGGAAAAGTCGATCTGCATCGCCGCGATGGCGCGATTCTATTATACATCGAGCCCGTCCGCGGCACGCTCCGACGATGACGGCGGTCTCAGGCAAACAATCGAGCTATTGAAAACGCTTGGCGCAAAAGTCCTGCATGTCAGCCAGACTGCGGCGGGCGATGGCTTCCATTATCATGCGCTGGAATTTCAAATTGCTGGAAGGACCGCGGCCGGAAACGCGTTCACGTCCGCGGCCGATCTGCTACTGGAGCGAACCGCGGGCGGCGTTACATGCGTCGATGCCTCGGTCCTGCCGGCAATCGGTTGCCGTCCACCCACGCTGACGGCCATGGCGGCGGCAAGGCAACTGGCAAAACGCCTGATGCGCCAGCACGCTTGAGCCCGGCGCCCGCGCAGTCGCGCTATTGCAAGCTCAGCGCCACGAAACTGGGATCGCCATCGGGCGACACCACCAGCAACACCACGGCTTTCTTGCCGTCTTTTTTGAGCTGATCGATGCGCTTTTGCAGATCGGCGGCGTTAGCCACCGGCTGTTGCTGCACTTCCGCGATCACCATGCCGGGCGCCAGCCGCTTTTCGGCCGCCGGCGAATTGGGATCGATGCCGGTGATCAGCACACCCTTCACTTTATCCTTGATCTTGTGCTTCTTGCGCAATTCGTCAGTGAGATTGGCGAGTTCGAGGCCGAGCGCCTTTTTCACCACGGTCTTGTCTTCCGGCGTATCTTTCTTGGGCGTCAGCGCGGCCTGCTTCTCGCCATCGTCGAGACGGCCGAGCTTGACCGTCTTCTTCACTTCTTGGCCCTTGCGGATAATCACGACATCGACATCCTTGCCGACCGGCGTCTCGGCGACGATCTTGGGCAGATCGCGCATCTCCTTGATGTCCTTGCCGTCGAATTTGACCACCACGTCGCCCGGTTCGATGCCGGCGGGCTTGGCCGGGCCCTTTTCGTCGATGCCGGCGATCAGCGCGCCGCGCGCCGGCTTGACGTTGAGGCTGTCGGCGATTTCGTCGGTCACCTGCTGGATGCGCACGCCGAGCCAGCCGCGCCGCACTTCCTTGAATTCGCGTAACTGGTCGATCACCTCGACCACCGTCTTCGACGGGATGGCGAAGCCGATGCCGATCGAACCGCCGGATGGCGAGATGATCGCGGTGTTGACGCCGATCACGTCGCCGTCAAGGTTGAACAGCGGCCCGCCGGAATTGCCGCGATTGATGGCGGCGTCGGTCTGGATGTAATTGTCGTAAGGGCCCGACTGGATATCGCGGTTGCGCGCCGACACGATGCCGGCGGTCACGGTGCCGCCCAGGCTGAACGGATTGCCGATGGCGATCACCCATTCGCCCAGCCGCAACTTATCGCTGTCGCCAAATTTCACCGCCTTGAGCGGCTTGTCGGATTTGACCTTGAGCAAAGCCAGATCGGTTTTTGTGTCGCGGCCGACAATTTCGGCTTTCAACGTGGTGCCGTCGTTAAGGATGACGCTGACTTCGTCGGCGTCGGCGATGACGTGGTTGTTGGTCACAATCAGTCCGGACGGATCAATGATGAAGCCGGAACCGAGCGAACTGACCCGGCGCGGTTCGCCGCCCTGTTTATTGCCCGGCGCCCCGCCAGGTCCGCCACCCGGACCGCCAGGACCGCCGCCTGGTCCACGCCGGTTCTTGAAGAACTCCTCGAAGAATTCCTCGAATGGGGAGCCCGGCGGCAAATCCGGCATGGCGCCGCTATTGGCGATATCCACGGTCTGCTTGGTGGAGACGTTTACGACGGCATCAATGACGGCTTCGGCTACATCGGCTATGCCGTCCGGCCCGCGCGCATAAGCCGGTCCGGTCAAAGCCGGCCAAGCGATTGCGGCGGCGGCGAAAATCGCCAAACCGGCGCGGCCAAAGGGTGTCGATAGCAGGCTCATGCGTGCGCCCATGGGCGTCATCTCTCCTCGTGGAGGAACTCGTGCGCCGACAGTGCCGGTGTCCTTGCGGCTAATCAAGGGCAGCCGCCATCAACACCATGAGAGGCCGATTCGGCGTCAAAGGCGATAGCCTAGCCGCGCACCAGCCATACCACCACGACACCGATGATGGCGGAACCGATGCCGATAGCGCGCAAAGTGGCTTCCGGCGTTTCCACCACGCTGGCCATGGCCCGCTTGGCCTGTTGCGGAAAGGCGGCAAACACCAGGCCTTCGATCACGAAGACCAGCCCGAGCGCGGCCAGGAAATCCAGCATCGGCCGCGCTCTCTATCTCTATTTGGCGGCGGGCGCCGCTTCCGGCGCGGGACTTACCGGCTTACCGGACGGGTCGTTGAAGTAGCGGAAGAAGTTGCTGTCCGGATTAAGCACCAGGCGGGTATCGTTCGGCTTCAAGCCGTTCTCATAGGCCTGCATCGAGCGGTAGAACGAGAAGAAGTCCGGGTCCTTGTTGAAGGCGTCGGCGAAGATCTTGTTGCGCGTGGCGTCGCCTTCACCGCGGATTTGCTCCGACTTGGAGGTAGCATCGGCGACCAGCACCGTCACTTCACGGTCGGCCTTGGAGCGGATTTCCTGCGCCTGCTGTAGCCCTTGCGCGCGATACTCGGCCGCCTCGCGCTGGCGCGCGGTCTGCATGCGCTGGTAGACCGCCTGACTGTTCTGCTCGGGCAAATCGGCGCGGCGGATACGCGCGTCCACCACTTCGATGCCGTAGCCGGCGGCTTCGCGATTGATCAGATCGCGGATGCGCGACATCAGCTCGGCGCGCTCGTCGCGCACCACCTGGATGAAGGTGGATTCGCCGAGCACGCGGCGCAATGCCGAATTGAGCAGGATATTGAGCTGCGAATCGGCGGCCGCTTTCGAGCCGAGCGTCTGGTAGAAGCGCAGCGGGTCCTTGATGCGGTAGCGCGCGAAAGCATCGACCACCAGCCGCTTCTGGTCGGAGGCGATCACTTCCTGCGCCGGCGCCTCCAGATCGAGAATGCGCTTGTCGATGTCGATCACGTTTTCGATGAACGGCAGTTTGACGTGCAGCCCCGGCTCGTCAACCACGCGCACCACCTGGCCAAGGCGGACTACGAGCGCCTGCTGGGTCTGATAAACCGTGAACAGCGACTAGTAGGCGACGATCAGGGCAGCAATCAGCAGAATGCCGGCAACGCCGCCAATGAAATTGAGCTTCATGGCTTGGCTCCCGTCGCGGCTGGGCGCGGCGCCGGCGGCGCGGACGCGCCAGTTCATTGAGCGGCAGATAGGGCACCACGCCCGAGCCGTTCTTGCCGGTATTGATAATCACTTTGTCGGACTCGCCGAGCATTTTTTCCATCGTCTCAAGATACATGCGCTCGCGGGTGACGTCGGGCGCCTTCTTGTACTGTTCATAGATGCTCGTGAAGCGCGAGGTCTGGCCGGTGGCCTGCGCCACCGTCTGCGACTTGTAGGCTTCCGCCGCTTGCGTGATCTGCGCCACCTTGCCGCGTGCTTGCGGCACGACGCTGTTGGCGTAGGTCTGGGCCTCGTTGACCGAGCGGTCGAGATCGATGCGCGCGGCCTGCACGTCGCGGAAGGCGTCGATCACCTGCGTCGGCGGATCGACTTTCTGCAACTGCACCTGCTGGATCACGATGCCGGCGCCGTAATGATCGAGCGTCTTTTGCATCAAATCTTGCACCGCCGCCTCGATGGTCTGGCGCGCGCCGGTCAGGATCGGCTGGATATCCGAGCGCCCGACCACTTCGCGCATGGCGCTCTCGGCCACCGCCTTCACGGTGCCTTCCGGGTTCTGGATATTGAACAGATAGTCGCCGACGCCGGCGGGCTTTACTTTCCACAGCACCGCGAAATCGACATCCACGATGTTCTCGTCGCCGGTGAGCATCAGGCTCTCCTCCGGCACATCGCGGGTGGCGGTGCGCCGGCCGTCCTCGACCGAGCGCATGCCGATGTCGATCTTGTTGATGCGCAGCGCCTTCGGCGTGAGCACGGTCTCGATCGGATAAGGCAGGTGGTAATTCAGTCCGGGCTGCACCTCGCGCACGTCCTTGCCGAAACGCAGCACCACGCCGAGTTCATCGGGCGCGACCTGAAATAGGCCGGAAAATCCCCACAGCACCAGCGCCGCCAGCGCGAGGATCGCAAAACCCTTGCCGCCGAGATTGCCGCCGGGCAGCACGCTGCGCAATTTATCCTGGCCGCGGCGCAGCATTTCCTCGAGATCCGGCGGCGTTGGCCCGCCCGATTGCGGACCGCTGCCCCATGGGCTTTTACCGCCCGAACCTGAACCCCAGGGGCCGCCGCCACCGCCGCCGCCCTGATTGCTCCATGGCATTGAAATCTCTCCCGGCGCCGGGGGTTATGTCGCCCGGCAGACCTATATTGGGAGGGGTTATAGGGGAGGCAAGCCCGCGTTACAACGCGCGTCGATGCCGCGCCTAGCGTCGTAAGGCCGCGATTAGCGCCTTAAATAAACCGCCACCGCGAAGCTGGCGCTGTCGTGCGGGCCGCGCCGTGTGCTCAACGCGCGATACTTCGCGCCAGACCGCCTGATCGATCGGCGGAAAAAACACATCGCCTTCGGGCGCGGCATGGACATGGGTGATCTCGAGCCGGTCGGCCTGCGGCATGGCGGCGGCAAAAATACCGCTGCCGCCGATGATCGCGATCTCATCGGCGCCGCGCGCTTGCGCATCCGCGCGCGCCAGTTCAAGTGCGGCTTCGAAACTCGTCGCCATCACAATGCCCGGCGCGGAAAAATTCGCGTCGCGCGTGACCACGATATTGGTGCGCTCCTTAAGCGGCTTGCCGATCGAGACATAGGTCTTGCGGCCCATGATCACCGGCTTGTGGATCGTCAGCTCTCGGAAATGCTGCAGGTCGGATTTGAGCCGCCATGGCAATTGGCCATCGCGGCCAATGACATTGTTTTCGCCGATGGCGGCGACCAGCACGATATTCATCGCGCTCACACCGCCACCACAGCTTTGATGTGCGGATGCGGCTCGTAGGCTTCGAGCGTGAAATCCTCGAAGCGAAATCCGAAAATATCCTTCACCGCCGGATTGAGCCGCATCCGGGGTAAAAGTTTGGGCGCGCGCGAGAGTTGGAGCTTGGCCTGCTCGAGATGGTTCATATATAGATGTGCATCGCCAAATGTATGGATGAACTCACCGGCTTTATAACCGGTCACCTGCGCCACCATCATCGTCAACAACGCATAAGACGCGATATTGAACGGCACGCCGAGAAACACATCGGCCGAGCGCTGGTAGAGTTGGCACGACAGTTTTCCGTCCGCGACATAAAACTGGAAAAGACAGTGGCAGGGCGGCAGTGCCATCTTGTCGACTTCGGCCGGGTTCCACGCGGTCACAATCAGGCGGCGCGAATCCGGATTGCGTTTGATCATGTCGATGACGTGGGTCATCTGGTCGATGGTCTGGCCGTCCTTGGCCGGCCATGAGCGCCATTGCTGGCCATAGACCGGCCCCAGATCGCCGCGCTCGTCGGCCCATTCATCCCAGATGCGCACGCCGTGATCGTTGAGATATTTGATATTGGTGTCGCCGGCCAGAAACCACAGCAATTCATGCACGATCGATTTGAGGTGCAGCTTCTTGGTGGTGAGCATCGGAAAGCCATCGTCGAGCGCAAAGCGCATCTGATGACCGAACACCGACAGCGTACCGGTGCCGGTGCGGTCATGCTTTTCCACGCCGTTGTGAAGCACGTGTTCCATCAGATCGAGATATTGGCGCAAGATTGACTTCCCTTTGGTCCGCGACTCGGAAGATGGGGAAGTTTAGCGCCTCCGGCAACACCGGGGCAGCCGCTTATCAACGCCAGTGATGATCGGAAATATCCGCCGTTCCGCGGCAAAAACCCGCCAAACCGCCTATTCGGCGGCCTGCAGCGCGGTTTGCAGGCGGTCCTGCGCGCCAACCAGGCGCTGCATGACCTTGAGGTCGCGGTCGCTTAATTGCAGGCAGGCGTCGGCCCAAATTCGCACCACGCGGTAGAGTTCCTCGAGCGAGACCGCGTTGACTTCGCGGCCGGCCTGGTAGACCGCGCGCATGCCGTTGTGCCGCCGCTTGTTGCGCGCCATGAATTCGCGCGCCGCTTCGATGCCCTGCCCGGGTTCGGCCAGAATATGCACCAGCCCGGCGTCCTTCATCTCCTGCGCGGTGTAGATGCGCCCACTCAGCATCATTTCCTCGGCGAACGATGCGCTGGTGCGCCGCGCCACCAGGCTATAGGCGCCCATGCCGGGGAAAAGCCCGAACAGCGTTTCCGGGAAACCGAACTTGGCGCCTTTTTCCGCGATGATGATATTGAACGACAACAGCGACTCGAAGCCGCCGCCCAGCGCATCGCCTTGCGCCAGCCCGATCGTGATCATCGGCAGGCCGAGCCCGTTTATGTTCTTGTGCAGGATGCGCACGCAGGATTCGCCATAGGCGACCAGCGATTGGCGGTCGCGCGTCCTGATTTTTTCGGCGAACAGATTAAGGTCGCCGCCGAGATTGAACACACCTTGGGTGCGCGAACCGAGCAGCAGATATTTCAGTTGCTCCGGCCGGTCCTTGAAACTTGCCGTGATGCCGCGCTGCCAGGCGTGGAAATCCTGCAACAGGTCCGGATTGTAGCTGGGCCGCCCGCGCGGCCGCATGAAACTCCAGAGCGCGCCGGTCTGTTCTTCGAACGACACTTCGATCTGTTCGAGTTCGAACAGGCGTTCGGCGTCGGATGGTGTCGAGGCGTTAACCAGTTTGAGCGGAAGCGCCGGCGTCAGCGGAATGATCCGAGCTTCGGCCAGATCGAAACATCGAGGGTCGGATAACGCCATTACCGACATTTTTCACTCACCTCATTAACTATTCAGTTACCCTAACAGAATCTTACCTCCATCTCAATTACGAACACGCGTTCGCGCGCGCGCGAATGCGTGTTCCATTTTTTTCGACATTCAATTTGTCCAGCAATGTAAGGGTTTTTGCGGATCGCGCATTAACCAAAACTGCAAATCAGCACGCGCGATATGCGCAAGCATGATGGCGAGCGGCGTCGCGCGCCGCTTCGCCGTGCGCAAACATTCCTCGCGTTTATTCATCATAACGAGCGGACCCCTACGCGCGCTTATTCATCATCACGCGCGGACCCCTACGCGCGTTTATTCATCATAAATTGATACGATTTTATACAATTTGTTGCGGTACGATTTGCCGCCAGTTGATCAATAACTCCGATCGCGCCGCGCGTTTCCAGCTTGTTCAAGAACTGCCGATACCGTTTCGATCAGTGCAGAAAGCCGCGTAGGACCCATGATCTTCAACAAGCTTTTCAATAGCCGAAGCCTCGACGCCGGATTGCCGACGGACATCCGCGCCGCGCTCGTGGAGTCGCTGTTTGCGCCGATCGCCTCGCTGATGGTCGGTGCGCTCGGCTGCTCGATCATCGGCATGACGGTTGCCTGGCGCGTCGGCGACTCATGGATCATGGCCAATTCGCTCGCCATCCTCGCCATCGGCATGCTGCGCGTCTTGTCGGCCTTTCTCTACCGCAAATACAAAAACACCGACCGGGTTGCCGTTACCAAACTGTGGGAGCGCGTCTACGAATACGGCGCCTGGGCGTTCTCCGCTTTGCTTGGCACGCTGTGCTGGATGACGGTCATGGATACAGCGGACGCCTCGCTGCATATGGCGGTCTGCACCACGACGGCCGGCTACGCCGCCGGCATTTCCGGCCGCAATGCCGGGCGCCCTTTCATCGCGGTCGGTCAATTGACATTCGCGACGCTGCCAATGGCGTTGGCGCTGCTCGCCTATCCCGGCTGGGTGCACAAGGCGATGGGCCTTGTGGTGCTGCTGTTCATCTACGGAATGGTCGATATTACGCTGAGCATCCGCGACATTATCATCCAGGCGCTGACCATGACGCGCAAGGAGGCCAAGCTCGCCGCCCGCTTCGAGGAGCAGGCCAAGCGTTTCGACATCGCGCTCAATAATATGTCGCACGGCCTTTGCATGCTCGACCAGCAAGACCAGTTGCAGGTCTGGAACGAGCGTTTCCTGGAATTGCTGCATCTCCAGGATTCGCCGATCCGCGTCGGCATGCGGGTCCCGCAACTGATCCGCCACAGCATCCGCGCCGGCAATTACAAATCCCGCAGCGTGAAGCAGGTCATCCGCGAATTGGCCGCGGGCCTGGCGCAGGACACGTTCGAGCAGTTCCAGACCTCGCCCGATGGCGAGCGCGTCATCGCGGTGTCGCGCCGGATGATGGCCGAAGGCGGCTCCGTCATCATTCTGGAGGATGTCACCGAGCGTCAGCGCGCGCAGGAGCGCATTGCGCATCTCGCCAAATTCGACGAGCTCACCGGGCTCGCCAATCGCACGCAGTTCCGCGAGCGCATCAACGCCCTGCTCGCTTCCCCGGAACAGCGCGACAACCAAGTCACCATCCATCTGATCGATCTCGATCGCTTCAAGGCGATCAACGACACGCTCGGTCATCCGGTCGGCGACAAGCTGCTGCAGGAAGTGGCGGCGCGCCTGAGCGCTGTCATCAAGCCGGAAGACATGATCACGCGCTTTGGCGGCGACGAATTCGTGGTGCTGCAAACCGCGACCAAGCGGCGTCAACACGCCAAATCGCTGGCGCAAAGATTGGCCAAGGCGCTCGATCGTCCGTTCGAAATCGACGGCCACCGCATGGATATCGGCGCCTCGATCGGCATCGCCATGGCGCCCAAGGACGGCACCGACGCCGACCAGATTCTCAAGAAAGCCGATATGGCGCTCTATGCTGCCAAAAACGGCGGCCGCGGCAGCCACCGCTTTTTCGCCGCCGAAATGGAAGACGCCGTTCAGGCGCGCCGCACGCTCGAACTCGATTTGCGCGATGCGCTGGCCTTGAACCAGTTCGAATTGTACTTCCAGCCGCTGGTCGATCTGCGCAGCGGGCGCATCACCACCTGCGAGGCGCTGCTGCGCTGGAAACATCCCGAACGCGGCTGGGTGCCGCCGTCGGTATTCATTCCGGTCGTCGAGGAAACCGGCGGCATCATCGCGCTCGGCGAGTGGGTGCTGCACCGGGCTTGCGTCGAAGCCGCGACCTGGCCGCAGGATATCAAGGTCGCCGTCAATCTGTCGCCCGTGCAATTCAAGGAACGCACGCTCGCCCTGCAAGTCGTGTCGGCGCTGGCCAAGTCCGGCCTGGCCGCCCACCGGCTGGAACTGGAAATCACCGAACGCGTGCTGCTCGAGGAATCCGGCGGCACGCTGGCGACGATGGAGCAGTTCAAGCTGCTCGGCGTCGGCACGGCGCTCGACGATTTCGGCACCGGCTATTCGTCGCTCAACTATTTGCACAAATTCCCGTTCCACAAGATCAAGATCGACCAGTCGTTCATTCGCGATCTCGGCCAGGAGCGCGATGCGCGCGCCATCATCGGCGCGGTCGTGAGCCTCGGCGAAGGACTCGGCAAGGTCGTCGTCGCCGAAGGCATCGAGACCGAAGAACAGAAGAAACTGGTGACCGCGCAAGGCTGTCACGAGGGCCAGGGCTATTTATTCGGCCGGCCGATGGATGCCGACGCCATGCGCGCGCGGCTCGGTCCCGCCGGCAAAAAGCTGCGGCTGGTGGCCTAGACGGTCCGGCGCAAAGCCGCCACTATCGAGCTCGCGTGACGCCGAAAAATTGGGGGGACCGTCATGAGCATCGCCTTCGATCATATTCTGCTGGCCCGCGTCTGTTTTACTTTGACGACCGCCGGCTGGGCGCTCGGCACCGTGATCGCCGACTTCAACAAGACCCATGCCAGCAATCCGAAATGGACGCCGCATGCGCGCTTCCATGTGGTGTGGCAGATTTCCAGTTATGTCGGCTTCGGCCTGTTGGCGCTGGCGCTGATCTGGTGGCCCGGACCGCTGGCGAGCGAACGCCTGGCGCTGGTCGCGCTCATGAGCACCATCGTCTATGCCGCCTTCTTCATGGCGCTGCTCACCATGCCGGCCTATGGCGGCGCTACCTACGACAAGAACGGCTACAAGCCGTTTCCCGCGCCGCTGCCGCTGATCGCCAAAAAATGGGATCCCAATATCACGGCCTTTAGCATTCAGTTGCTGCTATTGGCCGCCGGCACGCTGGCGCTTGCTGGCTAACTTTGCGAGCTAACTTGCAAGCTAAAGCCAGCCGCTCAATCCGAGAATGCCGCCGCCCAAGAAAACCCACAGCGGATTGACCTTGGTGGCGTAAGCGACAATCGCCGTGATCGCGGTGATCGCGCCGGCATAGATATTATTGTCGGCGGTGCGCGCCAGCACGAAGGCGCTGGCACCAATCAGGCCGATTGAGACCGGAACCAGGCCCGCCTGGACCGCCTTGCGCCAATGCGCATCCTTGAAACGGTCCCAGGTGCGCGCGACCATAAAGGCCAGCACGCAAGTCGGCCCGCACATCGCCACCGTCGCCACCGCCGCGCCGCTCAGGCCCGCGACGTGATAACCGATCAAGGTGACGATGATCACATTCGGCCCGGGCGACACCTGCGCGATCGCGAACATATCGGCGAATTGCCGGTCGTTCATCCAATGCATGACCTCGACCGCGATGCGGTGCATTTCCGGTATAGCGGCATTGGCGCCGCCGACCGCGAACAGCGACAGCAGCGCGAAATAACCAAATAGCTGGAACAGCGGGTTCTGGTTCATCGCTTGAACCACGCGAAGGCCACGCTGACCGGCGCCAGCACCGCGAATACCCAGGGCAGCGGCCAGTGCATCAGCGCGACGCCGATGAAAGCCAGGATCGCGATCACCGGGCCGGAATTCCAGCGCTTCAAGAACATCGGCGCCGCCATTTTGGAAACCACCGAAATCAGCAGCCCGACCGCGGCGGCGGTGATGCCGGTCAGCACGCGGCTGAGCATTTCGATATCGCCGTAATGCGCATAGAGCGCCGCCAGTATCGACACGATGACCAGCGGCGGCCCGAGCAGCCCGCTGAGCGCGACCGCGGCGCCGGCAGCGCCGCCGAAGCGCGAACCGAACACCACCGAAAAATTGACCACATTCGGCCCCGGCAAAAATTGCGAGAGCGCGAAAGTCTCGTTGAACTCCTGCGTGGTCATCCAGCGCTTGCGCTCGACAAGCATGCGCCGCGCCCACGGCAGCGCGCCGCCAAAGCCCGACAGCGAGACAATCGCAAAGGCCTGGAACAGTTCGGTCAGCGAAGGGCGGATGGCGGGCGGCGACATCGCGGCAGGAGATTTGGCGGCAGGAGATTTGGCGGGAGGCGAATTGGAATCGGACATGCCGGCAAAGGATTACATGGCGGCGGCGGGCGCGGCTAGGCGGGTTGCTGCCGCCCTGCCTTGCGTCGGTGCGGGGCGTTGAATGCGGCGACAAAAATCGCCGAGTGGTGGTCAACCAGCAGGCCGAAGCGGCTTGAGTTTGAAAACAACTCCCGCTCCGGCGGGGGCTTTTTCCTAAGTGCGCGTGCAGCATTAGGACGAATTTCGATATACTGTCTGCCGGTGACCACCGAAAATCGCGGGCGCGACCCATGGTCACGTCCTAGCGCATGAATTTGCGGCTGGTCGAGACTAAGCGCCGAGATTGCGCGGGGATATACGCTTGGCATTCCTTCAGGCCTTTACCGACGACTTCGCGAGTGAGGTTGGCGACCGGCGGCTATTCCTGGCGGGTTATTTAAATCGCGCCGAGCAATGGGCGCTATTTTCAGAAGCGTGGGATGGGGACACACGCCGCGCCATCCATAGATTACTTGCATATGGTTGAGGCTCAGAACTTAAGAGATCAATTCGACCGCCGGAAAGGTTGGGATGAAGCAAAACGCGATGAAAAGTTGCGCGGTCTTGCGCGCGAAATCCGGCAGTTCAAACCCATATCCTTTCAATTCACGATCAATCGGGAAGTTTTTTATCGCGATTTAAAACCTGTTTCCCCGCGCGGTCTTGCAAACCCTCACTTTTCAGCTTGCTTCGGAATTGTGGCCGGCTTGGCACAATATGCTGAAAGTAAGGGCGGAAATATCCCGATAGATTTCATATTCGATGAGCAAGACGGCGTTAGCGATGACATCAACCTGTTTTTTGAACATATGAAACAGGACATCCCGAAAGCCGCCCTGCGGCTAATCAATGGCAACCCAATTTTTAAAAACGACAGGCGAGTTTTTCGGGCTTCAAGCTGCCGATATGCTTGTTTGGCATTTACGACGAGAGCACGAAATATGCGGCCCTGATGAAGTGCTGGAAATGACCGGACTTCTACGTTCCAGTGCGGAGCACGTAATGTGGGAGGTAACTGAGCCCATGATAGGTCGTTGGGCGGATCATCATAGCAAGCTTCCAGCCATTCCTTACCTTCAGACCAAGTCGCAATGGCGAAATGTAAAAAAGGAAATTGTTAGGCTGACTTCCCTTGGAGTGATCCCAGCAATATTGGACGGAAGAATGTTTTTCAGCGAGCGATTGACTACGTCAGAAAATTATTTCGGGGACTAAATTGTTGGATTTCCCAACAAAATATCGCGAATATATACCCTCCTCGCAAGCGGGAGGGCGTCAGAGTGAGGGGCTCATTCGATAGACCCAATATTGCGGCGGGCGGCCCGTCACCTGCTCGCGGTCGGCGAGCGGCCTCTCTCCCCACCGAGCACATGTCTGGAGAGGAACATCCTGTTCTGACCCGATCACGCGCAGGTCTTGGCCCGGCCATCGCAGCGCTTCGCCATGCTCGGGCGCTTCTCAAGCCCGGCCGCTCGAAACCTGCCCCGCCATGCGCCCCGCGCATCCGGCACGCCAATGAAATCAGGCCCCGGTTTTGGCCCGCTATGCGCTCTTTGCATGGCTTTTGTCATGGCCGGTAGGAATTGTTTCCCGTGAAACACTCCTACTTTTGTCAACATTTAGCGCCTATATTCATCCCTGCCGGGGCAACCCGGCTATGGCGATAAACGGACGTCGTAATAAACCTTTCGGACCCGGGGGCAGTACCCGGCGCCTCCACCCAAGCCCAGCGGCCTTGCGCGCTAGCAGACTGGGCTTCGGCGGGGGCGAAATAGGATCGACGAGGGCGTAAAGGACGAACTTTTGCTCGGCATGGTTCCGCCGTTATCGGGCCAAATCGTAGTTGCAAATGACAACTATGCTCCGGTTGCTCAGGCCGCGTAAGCGGTTTGACTAACCAAGCCTACAAGCCCTAGCCGTCTTAGCAGCGGTTAGGCGGGGTTCGGAGGCACCTGGCAACAGAAGCCTCCACTTTCATTTTTAAGGCGGATTTGACGATGACAGCGTGGCGCAAAGCCCGGCCCGGCCCTATTGTGGCGCCATTACCCTCTCACCGGCGATCCTGACCCCGCATGGCCGACCAAATCCGCTACGATCTTCTCACCCAGCAGGCGCTGCGCGGCGTCGTGCGCGCCGTGCTCAGCGATGCCGCCAAAAAGGGCCTGCCCGGCGACCATCATTTTTTCATCACCTTCGACACCCACGCCGATGGCGTGAAAATGTCGGACCGGCTGCGCGCGCAGCATCCCAAGGATATGACCATCATCCTGCAGCACCAGTTCTGGGATCTGGTGGTGAACGATTACGGCTTCGAAGTCGGCCTGTCGTTCGGCGGCATTACCGAACGGCTGGCGATCCCGTTCGAGGCGATCAACGGCTTTTTCGATCCCTCCGTGCAGTTCGGCCTGCAATTCGAGGAAGTCACCGAAGGCCAGAGCGTGCAGACGCCGGCCAATGGTCAGGATCGCGGCCAAGATCGGGGGCAAGATCGCGGTCTCGACAAGTCCGCCAAGAAGAAGCGCTTTGCGCCCAGCGCGCTCAGCGGCCTTGCGGGCGTGCCCGAAAAGCCGGCCCCGGCGCCGCCCGCGCTTGCCGCGGTGCCGGATGCTAAAACCGATCCCAAGCCCGACAAGCCCAGCGGCGGCGGCGAAGTCGTGCGCCTCGATCGTTTCCGCAAGAAGTAGTTTTCTTCTCCCCTCCCCCTTGTGGGGAGGGGTTGGGGGTGGGGGTCGTCGAGAAGCAATAGTTTGACCGCCATTACCCCCCTCCCTAACCCTCCCCCACAAGGGGGGAGGGAAACAGATCGGCGTCGGATCTTTAATCATGCCCAAAATTTCCAAAACGCGTGTTGAAAGCGACGCCTTCGGCCCGCTGGATATTCCCGCCGACAAGCTCTGGGGCGCGCAAACCGAGCGTTCGCTGCATAATTTCCGTATCGGCACGGAACGCATGCCGATCGAGATCATCCACGCGCTGGGCCTGATCAAGCGCGCGGCTGCGGAGGTCAACCGCGATCTGGGCTCGCTCGATGCCAAACGCGCCAAGGCCATCGCCGCGGTGGCGCAAGATATCGCCGACGGCAGAGCTGGACGGGCATTTCCCGCTGCTGGTGTGGCAGACCGGCTCCGGCACGCAGACCAACATGAATGTCAACGAGGTGATCGCCAACATCGCCAATGTCGCGCTCGGCGGCGAGCTCGGCTCGAAAAAGCCGGTGCATCCCAACGATCACGTCAATATGAGCCAGTCGTCGAACGATTCGATGCCGTCCGCCATGCATATCGCGGCGGCGATGCAGATTTCACGGCAATTGCTCCCCGCGCTGAAGAAATTGCAGGCGGCGCTCGACAAGAAGACCAAGGAATTCGCCGATATCGTCAAAATCGGCCGCACCCATACGATGGACGCGACGCCGATCACGCTCGGCCAGGAGTTTTCCGGCTATGCCGCGCAGGTGAAGTCCGCGGCGGCGCGGCTGGCGCTGGCGCAGCGCGAGTTATATCCGCTCGCCCAAGGCGGCACCGCCGTCGGCACGGGGCTCAATTCCAAGCCGAAATTCGCCAAAGCGTTCGCCAAGCGCATGGCCAAGCTGACACAGCTGCCGTTCATCAGCGCGCCCAACAAATTCGAGCACATGGCTGGGCACGACGCCTATGTCTTCGTGCACGGCGCGCTCAATTCGGCGGCGACCGCCTTGTTCAAGGTCGCCAACGATATCCGTTTGCTTGGCTCCGGCCCGCGTTCGGGATTGGGCGAGTTGATCTTGCCGTCGAACGAAGCCGGCTCGTCGATCATGCCCGGCAAGGTCAACCCGACCCAAAGCGAAGCGCTCACCATGGTGTGTTGCCAGGTGTTCGGCAACAACACGACGATCACGGTCGCCGGCAGCCAGGGCCATTTCGAACTCAACGTCTACAAGCCGGTGCTGGCGTACTGCATGTTGCAGTCGATCCGGCTGTTGAGCGACGCGGTGAATTCGTTCACCGACAATTGCGTGGTGGGGATCAAGGCGAACGAGCCGCGTATCGCCGAATTGATGCAACGCTCGCTGATGCTGGTGACGGCGCTGGCGCCCAAGATCGGTTACGACAAGGCGGCGGCGGTCGCCAAGGCCGCGCATGCCAATGGCACGACCTTGCGCGAGGAAGCCATGCGTCTGGGTTATGTCTCAGGCCCCGACTTCGATCGACTTGTCATTCCGAAAAAAATGACCCGCCCCCATTAATTTGGTGAATTTTTTCGAATAATCGCCGGCGACCGGCCTAGCAATCGCTGCCCGCCATCTGCGCGTGGGTCGCAAGTGCCGCACCGGAAGCTCGCCGCGCCGCAATCTATATCCGCAGTCTAGAATGTATTGCGCAGCATGCCGCATACGTATCCCGGTACTATTCTACGGAATTTTCATGTCAATTCTGATGGGGCGATACAATGCCGTAGGGTTAGGTAAATGCCAGTTTAGTGTTTTCGATAGTAAAGCTTTTGAAAAAACTAAATATACATTGGCCAGTGTTACCTTACCTCTACAAATATACAGAACATTTCTAATGGTATTCACTAACAGTCAACTAGCGATCTATTTTAATCAACTAACCGTGTATTGAATTTCGGAGCCGAGTTCCCGCAAAGTGACAGATGCAATCTTATGGAGTCGCCGGCCAAAAACATCACGGGCGGCTCCCCGCCAAGTTGTCGGCGTATTTGGCGGCGATGCACCGGGGTCACGTCCGACCCGAGCCAAATGTATCCAGTTACCTTTGAGGCGTGGAATGGCTGAACTTGTCAATCTTCGAACGGCCCGTAAGCAAGCCAAGCGCCGGCACAACGACGAACGTGCCCACGCCAGCCGGCTTGCCCACGGCCAGCCCAAACATCTGCGCGAGCTCGAAGACGCGCAGCAAGCGAAAGCCAGCCACGAACTCGACCGTCACCGGATCGAACCAGGAGACCGCCGATGAAATCGCCGGTTGTCAAACGCTCGATCGTCATTGCGGGTCACAAGACCAGCGTCAGTCTCGAAGACGCGTTCTGGAAGGGCCTGAAGGAAATCGCCAACGGCCAGGATCTGACACTGTCGGATTTGGTGGCTTCCATCGACACCGACCGCCGCCACGGAAATTTGTCGTCTGCCATCCGGCTCTACGTGCTCGATCATTATCGTGCGCAAATCGGCGATCAGCGTGGTTCGCAGCCGGTTGTCCACGATGGATCCAGTGCGCGGGCGTCGTCGTCAGTTCTACGGGCGGACTGACGCGGCCGGCGCACGCTCGCGCCCAACTTTGGGCGCCGGTCCGATATCGACCGGCGCCGGTAAAACGGGCGCAAGCATGCTGGGCGCCGCATCGCCGTTTGGCGCTATTGCCTGCCCGCGCGGCTCTTGCGATGCGCCTTCGATCGCGCGCAAACGTTTCGATTGATTTTCGACTGCCCGCAAGGTGAGCCATCCGATCAGCGTGGATACATCGATGTGGGCAGACGGCGCCGCGGCCGGCCCCGTAAGCGACATGAAAATATCCGGGGAATTATTCGGATTGGCTGCCGAAGCTTGGTTCGGCCCCGACAGCACTAGGCGCGCGTCGATAAAGCCGTCAGTGAGGTCGAGATTGCCGGCCAGGGACAAGGCGGCGTCCTTGCTATCTACCGTGACATTGCGCAGCCGGACCTGTCCGGCGCTGACGGCAAGGGTGCCATCCGCGTGTTTCACCACAAGCGGGCCACTGTTCAATGCCTTGCTCACCAGGTCCGAAATGCGCGTGGCATCGATCGCCAATCCCTGATCCACCGCGCTGGTGACTGTCTTGAAGACGCGCGGATCGAGACCGGCAAAATGTGCATTGTTGAGCGCAAGCTTTCCGGTACCTTGCAATGAGCCAATCAAAGCGAGCGGACTCAAGCCGCTACCATCGACCTCGGCCGAAAGACCGAGCGATCCGTCAACCGGCGACCGCGTCGCGGCAGCCATGAACGTGGCCGCGTCCACGCCCGTCAATACGAACTTGGTGTGCGCCTTTAGCCCGTCCGGGGCCGCACGGAATGAGAGCTGACCGGCGAAACGGCCGCCTGCCAATTCTCCGGTCATATCGTCCAATGCGAACTGATCCTTGCCCAGATGGAGCGTCGCGCTGAATTCCTGCGCGGTCAGCCGTGCAAGCATATTGAAGCGCTTGGCTTTGAGCGCAATCTGCCCGGTGAAATCGCCGAAAGCGCCTCCCGCAAATGGTTCACCCGACCAGGTCCAGGCCGGATTGTTGTTACCGGCCAGCGCCGCGGACTTGTTGTTGCCGGCCGCCGCCGGCATTTGGCTTTGGCCGGCTAACGCCGGCATGCCAATCGCCGCCGCGATCAGGCCGGGACCGTCGATGCTGTCGGCTTCGATTTCGCCTTGCAGTTGGTGTGGCAGCGTCAGCGTGGCGTTGAGTTTTCCGCGCAGATTTGCGCCGCCAATATTGCCAGTAATATCCGCAAATGAAAGATCGCCGCCGGCCAGCGCAATCTTGGCAGCGATCGCGACCGGCAGCGCGGCATTTCCGCGGCCTGGAGCGCGCAATGGCGACAAATCGGCGCGCACGATGCTGGCCTGCAACGCCGCCGTTTGCGTCTCGTCAAACAAGCGCGCCGTGCCGCTCACATTGGCATCGAGACCGCCGGCCGCAAGTTTGCCATCGAGTTTTAGCTCGCCGCGTAGCGGGCCGCTGGCGCTGACGCTCAGTGTGCCGGGTCCGCTATCGACGCCAACCGCACGATCGAGACCGAGCACGGCCACCAAGGCTTTGCTATCGTCGGCTTCAAGCTTTCCGTCCAACTTAATGTCACCGAGACTAAGCGCGATCGGATCGGCATTGGCTTGGCCGTTCAATGCCAAGTGCAGTTTGCCGAGGCTGCCGTCGATGGCAAGCTTGGCCAGCGTCGTGGCGGCGGCACTTTCGATGTTCAGGCGCGCATGCAGCTTAACAGGAGCCATGCCCAGCACTACGGCTGGCGCGGTACGGTTAAGCGCTTGTGCTGAACTGGGCGCGAAGCGCGCCAACAACGCCATTACCGGCGTCATATCCGGCGCATCGAGATCGACGCGCAAATTGCCGTGCGGCGATGGCGCAGCCGTCACAATACCGCCGCTCGCCGAGAACGCGGCGCCGCCGAGATCCGCGACCGAGAGCCGGTCAATCTGCAATCCTTCGGCATCGATTTTCAACCGCGCGCTGGCATTGCGCGCCGTGATGCCGGCGATGGTGGCGCGCCCAATGTCGGCGGCGATGGTCATATCGTGCGGCCGCTCGATATTCGATCCGGCCAGCAGGGAATTGCCGAAACCAAGCGCGGCATCGACATCGAGATCGGGGGCGTTGAGTTCGGCATCGAGTTCTCGCTTTGCGGTCGGGCGTTGTGAAGTAATACGCCAGCCGGCCAGATATGGTTTTACCGTCGAATTCGGCTTTCAAGCGTTCGACCTCGACTCGTTCGTTGCCGATCGTCAGATCGCCGCGCAAATGTGTGGGCCGCAATTCGCCTTGCCCGGTTTCCATTCGCCCTTCGAGCCAGGTGGCCAGCACTTTTGGATCGCCCGTTTGAATATCGGCCGGCCCGGTGAATACAACGTCGCCGGCGCCGACCGCGAGTTGGCCGCTCAACTTGGCTTGGGTAAATCCCGGCGCACGGAATTCGAAACGATCCAAATTCCAGCCGCGGGAATCGGTACTGATGTCGCCGCGCAGATTTTGTACGCTGGCGCCGCCGAGCGTGATCTGATCGATCCCAACACCGATCTGGATCGGTATCGTCGGGCGGAAAACCGCGCCACCCAATTGCGCCAATTCGCGGATCGCCGCGGCCGGCAGCGGCCGGCTGCCGTCGCCACTAGCCAGAGCACGGTCGAGATCGATTTGCCGGCCCGACAGCACGCTATCGAAACGCGGATTTTTGCCGAATTTAAAATTCGCGACACCGGTGAGCTTGAGCCCTTGCTCCTCGGAGCCATATTGGAATTCCAGGTTTTCCATCAGCGCCGATTGCGCGCCGGCTTTGATTTTGCCGCTGATGCGCCAGGCTTGGGTCAATGTCCGGCTTGCCGAATTTTCGCCGGGCGCCGCAATCCCGACCGGCCGCGCCAGGCTTAGCGTACCT
Organism: uncultured Alphaproteobacteria bacterium; assembly: GCA_963807665.1. Taxonomy (GTDB): domain Bacteria; phylum Pseudomonadota; class Alphaproteobacteria; order Rhizobiales; family Xanthobacteraceae; genus Pseudolabrys. The sequence continues at coordinate 27,171 of CAWEDE010000017.1, forward strand.
TCGAAGCGTGGCGCGCCACCGGCGAGCGCCAGCACGCCGTCGGTCTCGATGCCAGGACGATTGACCGGATCGACATTGATATGGAGTTTAAGGCCGTTTTCCTCGGTATAGCGGCCGGCGGAAATCCGAAATGGATAAAGTTCGCCGCCAATGGTCGCGACGCCCTCGCCTTTGAGCGGACCGATCAGCGAGCGCGCTTCGCCGTTGAACGACAGCCGGTCGAGCGTCATGCCGGCGCCGTTGGCCGCATCGGCGAGGAACACCTTGCCGTCCTCGATGCTCAGGCGGTCAATCGTGAGCGCATCGGGATCGAAGCCGACGGCGAAATTAGGTGCCTGCACGTGGCCGGAGGCGTCGAGACCGAGCCGGATCTGGGGACCGGCGAGGTGCAATTCGGTCGCCCGCCAGTCACCGCGCATCAGCGGCCCCAACGCGAATTCGATGCCAAGCGAACGGGCGCGGATATTCTCCCCGCCAGCCTTGCCGATTTCGATCTCATGCAGCGTGAGCCGCGGCGACGGCAACAAGCGCGCATCGATCGCGCCGGTCACCCGCACATCGGCGCCGATCAGCCGGCTCGCTTCCGCCTCGAACAGCGAGCGATGAGCGCCCCAATCGACCAACAGGGGACCCGCCAGCGCCGCCAGCAGCGCCAGAATGACCGCGATCCCCAATCCAAGCAAAGTGGTCTGCAACGCCAACTCCAGCGCCGAGCCGCGGCCCAAGCCGCGCCTGAGCCGCGCCCGCGCTCGAACTTACAAAATCTACGCTGTTTTTGCCGGTTTATGGCGGCAATTATATGTCGCCAAAGCTCAGGCGAGCGCGACGATCTTGCCCGGATTCATGATGTTTTGCGGGTCGAGCGCCCGTTTGATCGAGGCCATAACGGCCATGGCTTCCGGCCCATGCTCGGCCAGAAGATATTTCATCTTGCCCTGCCCGACCCCGTGCTCGCCGGTACAGGTGCCGTCCATGGAGAGTGCACGCTCGACCAGCCGTTCGGACAGGGTCTTGGCACGCTTGATCTCGTCGGCGTCATCCATGTCTACCAGCAGCGTGAGATGGAAGTTGCCATCGCCGACATGACCGACGATGGGCGCCACCAGCCTGAGCTCGGCAATATCGCGCTGCGTGCCGCCGACGCATTCGGCCAGCCGCGAAATGGGCACGCAGACGTCGGTCGCGATCATGCTGGAGCCCGGCCGCAGCGTGAAGTTCGCCAGCGCGGCATTGTGGCGCGCTTCCCAAAGCTTGCTGCGTTCTTCGGTGCGCGCCGTCCATTCGAACGGCCCGCCGCCGAACTCCTTGGCGATATCGCCGAAGCGTTGCGACTGCTCGGCGACGCTTGCCTCGGTGCCGTGGAATTCGAGAAACAGCATCGGCGTCTCGCGCAGCGCGAGCTTGGAATAGAGATTGACCGCGCGCACCTGCAGGGCGTCGAGCAATTCGATGCGCGCGACCGGAATGCCAGTCTGTATAGTGGCAATCGTCGCGTTGCAGCAGGCTTCGACCGATGGAAATGGGCAAACACCGCCAGCGATGGCTTCCGGTATGCCTGAGAGCTTGAGCGTCAATTCGGTGATGACGCCGAGTGTTCCTTCGGAGCCTACAATCAGCCGCGTCAAATCGTAACCGGCGGAAGTCTTCTTGGCGCGGCGCGCGGTGCTCATCACCTCGCCATTCGCCATCACGACCTTCATCGCCAGCACATTGTCTTTCATGGTGCCGTAACGCACCGCATTGGTGCCGGAGGCGCGCGTTGCCGCCATGCCGCCCAGCGAGGCGTCCGCGCCGGGGTCGATCGGAAAAAACACACCCTGGTCGCGCAGATGTTCGTTGAGCGCCTTGCGGGTGATGCCGGGTTCGATGACGCAATCGAGGTCCTCGGCATGAACGGCCAGGACCTTGTTCATGTCGCGGAAATCGATCGACACTCCGCCGAGCGGCGCGTTGACGTGGCCCTCGAGCGAGGTGCCGGTACCGAATGGAATCACCGGCACGCCGTGCTTGGCGCAAATGCGCACGATCTGCTGCACGTCTTGCGTCGTCTGCGGGAAAACCACCGCATCGGGCGGCTGGTTGGGCACCCAGGTGAGCGTATTGCCGTGCTGCTCGCGCACGGCTTGCGCGGTCACGACACGATTGCCGAATGCCGCCGTTATCGCGGCGATGGCAGCCGCGATGGCCGCCGGATTTCGTGATTGTCCTTGAACTGGTTTGATTGCCGCCGCGCCTGCCATCGAATTAATCCCGTGCGTTGGCGGCGAACGTGGCGGGGATGACGCTTGAGGTCAAGTTTTGCGCGGCCGGGCGCGTGTTGCGCGGCGCCACGTCAGGAATAAATAGTCCAGGTTTCGGTCAGCTGATCGTCCTGCTGCGCCGACGTATCGGTTTTGCCGAGCGACACCGCCCACGCGACGACCATCACCGCGAGCATGAGCAGAAACGTCGCGCGGGCCATTTTGCCAAGCATTGCCCCGTCTCCCTGATTTTTCTCAGGATAGCCGAGGAATTGGCAGCGGTACGGCTATCGTTAAAATTTAGTTAACGCAGCCTATAAGCTATTGATATCTGGCGCAATTGTCGCGTCGGCCACGCCGGTGGCTGGCGGTGGACGGGCAAACATCGCTGACGTAGGTTCCCGGCGACATTCGATTGCGGCGAATTTGGAGTTTGCAATGGCCGGCCCTGCGATTGCTGTCACCGATAGCGTTTTCCCGTCGCTCGACCCCGCCAAGGCGGCGCTGGCCAAGCTCAATCCGACATTTCTCATGTCGAAAAGCGCCAATGCCGACGACATTCTCGCCGTCGCCAAGGACGCCGACGCTATCCTGGTGACTTACGCCAAGCTCACGCGCGACATCCTCACCCAACTCACGAAATGCAAGGCGATCGGCCGCTTCGGCCTCGGCGTCGACAATATCGATCTTCCCGCCGCCAAGGAGAAAGGCATCGCGGTCAATTACGTGCCGGATTACTGCATCCGCGAAGTCTCCGACCATGCCATGGCGCTTCTGCTGGCCTTGATCCGGAAAATTCCGCTGTCGAACAAACTGGTGCAGAGCGGCCGCTGGGAAATGCCGGCCGTCGTACCGATCCGCCGCATCGAAGGCACGGTGTTGGGCCTCGTCGGCTTCGGCAACATCCCGCGACTGGTGGCGCGAAAGGCGCAGGCTTTCGGCATCAAGGTCGTCGCCTATGACCCCTATGCCAAAGCCGGACGTGTTCAAGGCCGCCGACGTCGCGAGTGTCGATTTCGATACGCTGCTCAAGACTTCGGACTATGTTTCAGTGCACGCGCCGCTGTTGCCGGCGACGCGCGGCCTGATGAATGCCGGCGTCTTCGCCAAAATGAAGAAGGGCGCGTATATCGTGAATACCGCGCGCGGGCCTTTGATCGATGAAGCCGCGATGATCGCCGCACTCGATTTAGGCCAGCTCGGCGGCGCCGGACTGGACGTCGTGGCGGCGGAGCCGCTGGCCAAGGATTTCCCCCTGCTCGGCCGCGACAATGTGATCATCTCGCCGCACACGGCATTCTATTCGATCGAGGCGCTCAACGAATTGCAGACCAAATGCGCCACCGATGTCGCCCGCGTGTTAAGCGGTGAAAAAGCGATTTATCCAATCAGCGCCTGAGAAAAATTCGACACCGATGCTCGACCGTTCCGATCCCGAACCGGCCTTCATGGCGCCATTCATCTCGTCGGTGATGCGCGTCGAGCCGCAATGGATCGACTTCAACGGTCATCTCAACATGGCCTATTACACTGTCCTGTTCGACCGTGCCGTCGACGAGATTTACGAACTCATCGGGCTGGGACCGGCTTATCTCAAGCAGCATGGACATTCGACCATGGTGGCGGAAATGCATGTGCGCTATTTGCGCGAATTGCATGAGGGCGACGCGGTCCGGGTGAGCGTGCAATTGCTCGACTACGACGCCAAGCGGGTGCAATTGTTCGAACAATTGCTGCATGCGACCGAGAACTGGGTGTCGGCAACCTGCGAAACCATGACGCTGCATGTTGACATGGCGGCCAAGAAAGTCGCGCCGTTTCCCGACAGCATCACGCACGCGCTTGAGCGCATGAAGACCGCGCATGCGGTCTTGCCGCTGCCCGAAGGCGCCGGCCGCAGCGTGGCGATGCCGGGCAAAAAATAAAATTCAATCGATGCGGCCGCCGGAAAACCTGCGTCCCGGCACGCTTAGGAAATATCCAACCGCTTGGCCGCCGTCGGCGCCAACGACGCTGCCTGTGCTATATTGCGCATCATCGGAAGCCAGGAAAATCGCGGGTCCGGCGATGTCCGTCGCCGGAGCCGACCCGGCCCATCGGCACGCCCTTGCGGCGGCCCTCGTAGATTTCCGGATCGGCATACATCGCCTCGGTGCCGGGCGTGCGGATATAGCCGGGCGTGATGGCGTTGGCGCGGATGCCGTAGGGCGCCCATTCCACCGCCTGCAACTTGGTCAGCATGATCAAGCCGGCCTTCACGACCGAATAGGCGCCGGCCCAGTTGTACGGGAACAGGCCAGCAATGGAGGCGATATTGACGATGCAGCCGGATTTCTGCGCGATCATGTGCTTGGCCGCCGCCTGGCTGACCAAGAACGCGCCTTTGAGGCCGATATTCATGGTCGTATCCCAGGCCGCTTCCGGTAGCGCCTCCAACTTGCCCGGCACGATTTTCATCGCATTGTTGACCAGAATGTCGATGCGGCCGAAGGCCTTGATGGTCTCGTCGACCAGGCGCGCGATATCGGCCGACTTGGCGACATCGGCGGCGACCCCGATGCTCCTGCCGCCGATTTCCTTGGAAGTTGCCGCCGCTGTCAGGGCATCAACATCATTGACGACGACATGGGCGCCCTCGCGGGCATAAGCGAGCGCGATATCGCGGCCAATGCCCCGGCCGCCGCCGGTGATAAGTGCCACTTTGTCTTTCAATCGCACGGCCATCTCCCCAAAATTGTTGTTTTCCCTCGGAAAATCGACGCTACCGCATGATCCCGAAAAGTGGGAACCGGTTTTCGGACAAGATCATGCGGAGAATGGCGTAAAGCGGTGGGGGAATGCCGACAAGACCAGTCCGGCCCTCGAAATTGCCACTTCCCGATGCCATCTTGGCGTTGAAGGAATCACCGAAAAAATGGCCGAGCCGATCAAGCTGCACCTAGCAAGCAATCAACCTGTTCCCGCCGCGGGGGGCATAGCCGCGCGCGCCATGGGAGCGCGGGGCTCGGCCTATCTCGGCGACCTCAATCCCGAGCAGCGGGAAGCAGTGGAGACCCTGGACGGGCCTGTCCTGGTGCTGGCCGGCGCGGGAACCGGAAAAACCCGCGTTCTGACCGCGCGCATCGCCCACATCCTCAATCTCGGCCGCGCGCATCCGAGCCAGATCCTGTCCGTCACCTTCACCAACAAGGCGGCGCGCGAGATGAAGGACCGCGTCGGCAAGATGGTCGGCCAGGTGGTCGAGGGCATGCCGTGGATGGGCACGTTCCATTCGATTGGCGTGAAAATCCTGCGCCGCCACGCCGAAATGGTCGGCTTGAAGTCGAATTTCACGATTCTGGACGTCGACGACCAGATCCGCCTCATCAAGCAGATATTGGAAACCGAAAAGCTCGACGAAAAACGCTGGCCGGCGCGCGTTTTTGCGATGATTTTGGACGGCTGGAAAAACCGCGGGCTGACGCCCGACCAGGTTCCGGCCGGCGAAGCCGCCAGCTTCGCCAATGGCAAGGGCAAGAAGCTCTACATCGCGTACCAAGAACGTCTCAAAACACTCAACGCCGCCGACTTCGGCGATCTTCTTCTGGAATGTATCCGCCTGTTCCGCCAGAACCCGGATGTTCTTCGGCAGTATCAGCAGCGCTTCAAATATATTTTGGTCGACGAGTATCAGGACACGAATGTCGCGCAGTATTTGTGGCTTGCGGTTGCTGTCGCAGGCGAGCGCGCCGTCCTCCGCTGTCATTCCGGGACGACCCGAAGGGTCGGACCCGGAATCCAGCGACATGGCAGAGCCTCTGGATTCCGGGTTCGCGGCTTCGCCGCGCCCCGGAATGACGAAGAGGAAACGTCGCGCCCCGGAATGACAGCGCAAAAAAACATCTGCTGCGTCGGCGATGACGACCAATCGATCTATGGCTGGCGCGGCGCCGAGGTCGATAACATTCTGCGCTTCGATCATGACTTTCCCGGCGCCAAGGTCATCCGGCTTGAGCGCAACTATCGAAGCACCGGCCATATTCTCGCCGCCGCTTCGCAACTGATCGCCCATAACGAAGGCCGCCTCGGCAAGACGCTGCGCACCGAGGACGTGCTGGGCGAAAAAGTTCAAGTCACCGGCGGCTGGGATTCCGAAGAGGAAGCCCGCTCGATCGGCGAGGAAATCGAGCAACTGCAGCGCGACGCCCGCGAGCAGGGCGAAGACCATCCGCTCGACGAAATCGCCATTCTGGTGCGGGCCTCGTTCCAGATGCGCGAATTCGAAGAGCGCTTCATCCAGCTCGGCCTGCCCTATCGCGTCATCGGCGGGCCGCGCTTCTACGAGCGCGCCGAAATCCGCGATGCGCTGGCTTATTTGCGCGTCATCGCGCAGCCGGCCGACGATCTGGCCTTCGAGCGCATCGTCAATGTGCCCAAGCGCGGGCCTGGGCGACGCCGCCGTGCAGATGCTGCACGACCACGCGCGCAAGGCGCGCATTCCGCTGTCCGAAGCAGCCGCCGCCGTGAGCGCCACCGACGAGATGAAGCCCAAGCCGCGGCTGGCGTTGCGCGACCTGATGGCCTCGTTCGCGCGCTGGCGCGGCAAGGTCGACGCCATGCCGCACAACGAACTGGCCGAGATCGTGCTCGACGAGAGCGGCTATACGCAGATGTGGCAGAACGACAAAAGCGCCGACGCCGCCGGCCGGCTGGAAAACCTCAAGGAGCTTGTGCGCTCCATGGAGGAATTCGAAAACCTGCAGGGCTTTCTCGAACACATCTCGCTGGTGATGGACCGCGACAGCGGCAATTCCGAGCAGGCCGTCAACATCATGACGCTGCATTCCGCCAAGGGGCTGGAATTCGACACCGTGTTTCTGCCCGGCTGGGAGGAAGGCCTGTTTCCGCATCAACGCTCGCTCGACGAGAGCGGGCGCAACGGGCTGGAGGAGGAACGCCGCCTCGCCCATGTCGGCCTCACGCGCGCGCGCAAACGCGCCAAGATTTATTTCGCCACCAACCGGCGCATTCACGGCCTGTGGACCACGACCGTGCCGTCGCGCTTTCTCGACGAACTGCCGGAGGCGCATGTCGAGGTGAAAGAACCGGCGGGCGGCACCGGCGGCTTCGGCATGAGCGGCTATGGCGCTTCGCGCTTCGACGACGCCAATTCGTTCGGCTCCGGCTACACCACGCCCGGCTGGCAGCGCGCGCAAAAGGCGAAGGACGCGAGGAAGGGCGGGTTTAATGAGGGCGGACATTCTTACGGGAAGACGGGCCGGGACGGCCCTGGTGCTAAATACGTGCCGGATGGCGTGTTCGATCAGACGGCCGACATGGGCGAGGACGATGCCCCATCGTCCCCTCCCCCGCGAAGCGCGGGGAGGGACAGGGTGGGGGCCGCTTCCAACAAGCGCCGCACCAACACGCCTCTGACCATCGAAGGCGAACTGGTGGCCAAATCCACCGGCGCCACGTCAAGCTTCGACGTCGGCGCCCGCGTGTTTCACCAGAAATTCGGCAACGGCAATGTCACGGCCGTGGACGGCAACAAGCTGACCATCCGGTTCGACCACGCCGGCGAAAAGCGCGTGGTGGATAGTTTTGTGGAGAGGGTGTGAGGGGGAGAAGAAGTAGCGCACCTATGCTGCGCTACTTTTCTCGACAGCCACTTGTGGCGACGCGCATTCAATCGCGTTTACGATTATTCGAAATGGCTTTGACGTTTTTCTAAGGTGAAATCTGTACTTGGTACTTACGACAATCAGATCGTCGCCATCTTCTTCGAGTAGCCAGTTAGCCAGCGTCCTTTTGTTCGAGTTGCCCCTAATGTAGTCAAGAGGCTCCAGGCAAAACCGAAGAATAGTAGAGTAAATTGAGGCAATTTGATCAAGAATAATTTCCTGTTCCGAGCGACTTACCTCTTTAAGCAAGTATACAATCGATTTATTTCCTAAGCACACAAGATGCAGATCGAAACGACGCTTTCGTGACGCCATTTTTATCCCTCCGAATTTCGCCAAATCCCAAGCCCTGGTCGCCCAATACTAAAGCGATACACATAACTATCCCCCTCAGACATTAAATATATGCCCATATGCTGTATATATTAAAGATCGAAGGTTGACAAGTGGCTGTAAATTTTCTACCCAAAATACAGTGCGCGTCGATCCCCGACCGCACTGATGCGACACCCGCCATGTTACATGGCTAGGAGGGCAGCAAATGGCTAAACGGAAAAAGGAAGCAGGAATAACGGCTCCACCCAGAAATTTTCTTAGTGGAAGCGAGATACCAACTCTCAGGGTCTGCGGATCGGGCCATATGGTTCGACGTCAGAGGGATCACCTCTAGGCCGGATCATCGATAACCGCCCGCCCATCATTTCTGGAAATTTCCGGACAGTGGGCTTTCACCCCGAGGAAGAACCGATGAAGGAACTTATCGCCAATGGTGAGGAGAACTAACCAACTCGCCGGCACCAAGTTCAATGAAGTATCGCGTACCCGCCTAACGCTCGATTTGAGTGAAAGGCTTAACGATGCTGTTGAACGTCTAGCTAAGGAACGTGGAATGACCAAAGCTGACGTACTCCGCACAGCGGTCGAGTTTTTGACGATGGCCGATGCGGCAAAAGCGAACGGAATGCGAGTGGGTGCTTGGAACGAAGATGAAGGGAATGGAGTCCGACGAGAGCGTGAATTCGTAGGGCTTTAATTATCCCAGTATCTTGCGCTTTAGGTGCTTATCACCGGCAGGGGCAGCGGATGGATCACCAGGAAGACGCAGGTCGAGGCGAAGAAGCCGAAAGCCTTCGAACATCGAGCGACGATCTTAGGCTTGAAGGCGAAGAAAAGATTACCGAGCCTCTAACTCCTGACGATCATATTCGTATGCACGATGCTGGTGCGCGAAGAAAACGCGAGGCCCTGCTCACAGGAGGGGGCCTCGCTATTCTTTCGATAATCGCAATAGGCTGCTTTGGCGTTTTTATTGTAACCGCCAATTCCGACAAGATAAAAATAGCGTCGCAATTGATGACGATGATCGTAACTGCAGTGGTCGGTTTTTTGTATTCAAGAAACATGGCCTGCACCCGGTTTGGTTGACACCCGCCTAAGCTAATCCCGCCTGCCTTTCGAACTCCATAGGGCTCATATAGCCGATCGTCGAGTGCCGACGTTTTGGATTATAGAAGCGTTCGATGTAGTCGAATACATCGGCCTTCGCCTCATCCCTCGACCGGTAGATCTTACGGGCCGTGCGCTCGGTCTTAAGCGACGAGAAGAAGCTCTCCATCGCCGCGTTGTCCCAGACGTTGCCCGAGCGGCTCATCGAGCAGACGACGCCGTTGTCCGCCATCAGCCGCTGGAACTGCTCGCTGGTATATTGGCTGCCGCGATCGGAGTGATGCAGCAGCGCATCGGGCTTGCCCCGTCGCCAGATTGCCATCACCAGTGCGTCGGTGACGAGCTGCGCGGTCATGGCGGTGTTCATCGACCAGCCGACTACGCGCCGGGAGAACAGATCGACCACGGCAGCCACATAGAGCCAGCCTTCCGCCGTCCAGACATAGGTGAAGTCGGCGATCCATTTACGGTTGGGCGCGGGCGCTTCGAAGCTGCGATCGAGCACGTTGGGAGCGACGGCGGAAGCCTGCCGCTCACCCAGATCGGGCGGCAGGCGGCGCCGTCGCGGGCGTGCTTTAAGAGCCTGTAATCGCATCAATCGCTCGATCCGGTGAAGGCCGCAGGGCACGCCATCCGCCAGCATGTCGTGCCATACCCGCCTGGCGCCATAGGTTCGGTCGCTGGCGAGGAAGCTTAAGCGAACCTTGGCGCCCAGCTCTTCATCCATCCGGCTATGGCGACTGCGTGGCCGTGTCAGCCAGGCATAGAACCCCGCCCGCGAGACACCGAGCGCCCCGCACAACCATCCCGCCGGCCACGTCCCCCGGTGCTTCGCGATGAAGGAGAACTTCACGTCGATTCCTTCGCGAAGTAGGCCGCGGCTTTTTTTAGGATCTCGCGTTCGGCCTTGAGCTTGGTAACCTCGCGCTTGAGCCGCGCGATCTCGGCCTGCTCGGGCTTCATCTGACCTTGGCCGGGGAACGCATGCTGCGGATCATCCGCAAACATCCTCACCCAACTGCGCAACTGTGACTGATGCACAGACAGGTCTTGCTCGGCCTGTGCATACGACACGCCGCGCTCCTTGATCAGCCGGACAGCCTCAAGCTTGAACTCCCGCGTAAACTTCCGCCTCTCCATGGTCCACCTCCGGTTCAATTAAAACACCTAACTTGGTGTCTTCGAAACCGGGTGCAGGCCAACAATACTCGTTCGGGCTAGGAGGCTCGCATGCCATTCTCTTTTATCAATCTTGATAGCGAAACGCGAGATTTTATGTTCAATGAGATTGAGTTCGACATCGCAAGAAAAAACATTTATTTCAGCAAAAGGCTCAGTAAAGTTGGCATCGATGATTATCCGAAACTTCTAAGTGAGGCCACAAAAACAAGAAATGAAATATGGCTGGCTGACCAGTTGCGATCTGGCGGAAGATTGAAACAGACGGAAGAACGAAAAAAGCCAAAGGGCGGCGTCACTATCGCTGCAGTCCCGATTACTGCACCTGAGACACTCGCCGAAGGCGAATTCAACAGGTTTTACATTAGAGGCCTGTGCAGACGAGCCATCGAGACCGGCATTCAAGAACTCATAGTCTATCGTGCTAAGGAGGTCGAACGACCGCGACCTGAATTTGAACAAAAAATCGGAATGGCAGTGGACGCCGAAAAACTGCTAGCGGACCTTCGAGAAAATCCAGGGGTTGATACGGCACTTGGATTGCCCCCGGGGCCAAACTCAGGATTAAGTGTCAAACTACCTTGAATAAAGGGGTCCAGCGTCTGTTGCACTGCTCTTTGTTGCCCGATCCAAATAACGCTTCGTCCCCCCACCGCCGCTCTCGACCTCAATTCCTTCCGCGCCCAGCACAGACTGCCGCCGTTGTCGGTGAGCGCGGGTTGCCGGCGCTATTAGCGCTGGAATTGGGGAATTGACGCCCGTGTCCCGGGCGCAGCGCAGCACATTTGTGGTGCGCTGCTGACCCGGGACCGTTACATATTCAACGTTTGGAACGGCCCCGGTTCTGCGGTGCATCACTTCGCTTTCGCTCGTGCTGCACCGCGCCCGGGGAACACAAGCTTTGCCTCGCGCATATAGGACCGCCCCCATGCCCATCCCTCCCCTCATCGTCACGCTGATCCGCAACGCCTGGGACGACGGCTATCCCTGCCTGCTCGCCAGTTCGGGCCGCGAGGGGCCCAACATCACGCCCAAGGGCAGCATGATCGTGTTCGACGGCGAACACCTGGCCTATTGGGAGCGCACCAAGCGCGCGGTGCTCGACAATCTCGGCAACGACCCGCGCGTGTGCGTGATGTATGCCAATTTCAAGGCGCAGCGCGACGGCGTGCTGGAGTCGGGCTTCCTGCGGTTTTTCGGCAGCGTCGTGCTGCACGAAAGCGGGCCGGTGCGCGAGAAGATTTTCTCGATGCTGCTGCCGCGCGAGCAGACCCATGTCGGCGCCGAAGCCGGCATCGGCGTGCTGATCAAAATCGACAAGGCGATCGACGTGCGCGTGTTGTGGTCCAGAATCCACTGCGTCAGCACGTGTATCTCCTCATAACCGTATTGTGTCTCCGTCAGCGTCAACTCCAGCACAGCCTCGGGCGTCGGAGCCGCGCTCCTGACGGGCGCATAGACGACGCGTATGTAGACATGCAGGCCGTGTGAAGGGAGGCTGTCGATGTCGCTGACTGACTTCGCATCGAGGGCATCCGCCATTGAGTAGTGGTAGAAGTGGTCGAGGAGGGGTTTGTCTGGAACGAATGAGTTGGTGTGGCTTCCTTTATTTTTGAAATTTTCAATTATTCAAATAATTCCCCCCATGTGTGAAAACTGACTTTTTGAGAAAGTCTTTCTTGGAAGAAATTCTTCTTAAGAAAAAACAGCGAACTGTCATTCCGTAACGAAAACTGCCGCGGCGATTCTGGCCAATCAACTCCCCGTCTTTTCAGCACCACCCTTATGTTTCGCGACGAGATCTAACACCAAAACTATCAAACCACCTCGCTATCTCGACGAAACTGTGTCGCTGGGGACCCAATTAAGCACAGCAGAAAACACGTGATTTTTGAATAGATTTTTAAATTTTTAACGCGGTTTCAAATAAATTTCACCCCCACTCGATAGCGCCTCCCCGAAGCTATGCTATCAGCTGCTGATTCTCGCTATTCCCTCCCGATTCGGACAGCAGCGTCCATCTGCGTCACGGACATGCGAGTCCTCGCGAGTAGACATCAGTGTCCTGTCGCATAGCGTGGACAGTAGAGTCCTTGCTCGACACTGGACAGCAGTGTCCTGTTGCATAGCGTGGACAGTAGAGTCCTTGCTCGACACTGGACAGCAGTGTCCTGTCGCATAGCGTGGACAGTAGAGTCCTTGCTCGACACTGGACAGCAGTGTCCTGTCGCATAGCGTGGACAGTAGAGTCCTTGCTCGACACTGGACAGCAGTGTCCTGTCGCATAGCGTGGACAGTAGAGTCCTTGCTCGACACTGGACAGCAGTGTCCTGTCGCATAGCGTGGACAGTAGAGTCCTTGCTCGACACTGGACAGCAGTGTCCTGTCGCATAGCGTGGACAGTAGAGTCCTTGCTCGACACTGGACAGCAGTGTCCTGTCGCATAGCGTGGACAGTAGAGTCCTTGCTCGACACTGGACAGCAGTGTCCTGTCGCATAGCGTGGACAGTAGAGTCCTTGCTCGACACTGGACAGCAGTGTCCTGTCGCATAGCGTGGACAGTAGAGTCCTTGCTCGACACTGGACAGCAGTGTCCTGTCGCATAGCGTGGACAGTAGAGTCCTTGCTCGATACTGGACAGCAGTGTCCTGTCGCATAGCGTGGACAGTAGAGTCCTTGCTCGACACTGGACAGCAGTGTCCTGTCGCATAGCGTGGACAGTAGAGTCCTTGCTCGACACTGGACAGCAGTGTCCTGTCGCATAGCGCGGACAGTAGAGTCCTTGCTCGACACTGGACAGCAGTGTCCTGTCGCATAGCGTGGACAGTAGAGTCCTTGCTCGACACTGGACAGCAGTGTCCTGTCGCATAGCGTGGACAGTAGAGTCCTTGCTCGACACTGGACAGCAGTGTCCTGTCGCATAGCGTGGACAGTAGAGTCCTTGCTCGACACTGGACAGCAGTGTCCTGTCGCATAGCGTGGACAGTAGAGTCCTTGCTCGACACTGGACAGCAGTGTCCTGTCGCATAGCGTGGACAGTAGAGTCCTTGCTCGACACTGGACAGCAGTGTCCTGTCGCATAGCGTGGACAGTAGAGTCCTTGCTCGACACTGGACAGCAGTGTCCTGTCGCATAGCGTGGACAGTAGAGTCCTTGCTCGACACTGGACAGCAGTGTCCTGTCGCATAGCGTGGACAGTAGAGTCCTTGCTTGACATGGACAGCAGTGTCCTGTCGCATAGCGTGGACAGTAGAGTCCTTGCTCTAACACTGGACATCAGTGTCCTGTCGCATAGCGTGGACAGTAGAGTCCTTGCTTGAGCACTGGACAGCAGTGTCCTGTCGCATAGCGTGGACAGTAGAGTCCTTGCTCGACACTGGACAGCAGTGTCCTGTCGCATAGCGTGGACAGTAGAGTCCTTGCTCGACACTGGACATCAGTGTCCTGTCGCATAGCGTGGACAGTAGAGTCCTTGCTCGACACTGGACAGCAGTGTCCTGTCGCATAGCGTGGACAGTAGAGTCCTTGCTCGACACTGGACAGCAGTGTCCTGTCGCATAGCGTGGACAGTAGAGTCCTTGCTCGACACTGGACATCAGTGTCCTGTCGCATAGCGTGGACAGTAGAGTCCTTGCTCGACACTGGACAGCAGT
>CAWEDE010000018.1:0-62064 GCA_963807665.1 uncultured Alphaproteobacteria bacterium
CGACGCAATGGCTTTGCCGGCACGCTGCTGCGATCTAAGCGCAAAGGCGTCCTGGTCGGCGCGGGTAACCTGGAATTCCTCGGCGACGTTTTCGCCGGTCTCCGGCATGGCATCGACGCCATATTGCGCCTTCATCAGCGGATTGATGAAACGCCAGCCGATGGTGGTGTCGTAGATTTCCGCCGCGCGCGAAAAGGCTTCTTGCGCTTTGCCCTGCACGAACGGCGCCCGCGTCATGGATTCGACGCCGCCGGCAATGGCGAATTCCATTTCGCCGGCGCGGATGGCGCGCGCCGCGGTGCCGACCGCGTCCAGCCCCGAGGCGCAAAGCCGGTTGAGCGTCACGCCCGGTACGCTGACCGGCAGGCCGGCCAGCAACAGCGCCATGCGCGCCACATTGCGGTTGTCCTCGCCGGCCTGGTTGGCGCAGCCGAAAAACACGTCGTCGAGCTTTTCCCAGTCGATCTTCGGGTTGCGCGCCATCAGCGCCTTGATCGGCACCGCGGCAAGATCGTCGGTGCGCACCTTGGCGAGCGCGCCGCCATAGCGCCCGATCGGCGTGCGCGCCGCGTCGCACAGGAATACTTCGCGCGTCGCCATTTATGCGGCCTCGCTACGGGCGCCCGGGTTGCCGCCCCATGAAAATACCAGTTTATCGACGCAGGCCAGAGACGAAATACGCGCCATGACAGACTGTTTCCCGGTTGCGGTCCCGTATTTACGGCCCGCCACGGAAAGGGTCAAATGGCCAAAGGGTCATAAGTTGGGGCTCCAACGAACCGCCATGCTGGGTAGCGAACCGATATTCACGATCCACGCCGAACTCGCGCCCATCATGAATCTGGGCCGCACTCCCTATGGCGAGCGGCGCATGATCGCCGATTACCGGCGGGACCGTGGCTGGGCGCAAACTCAATGGCCGCGTGCTTCCTGGCGGCGCCGATTGGCAGATCATCCGCAATGACGGCGCCGCCGACATAAAGGCGCGCTATACGATCGAATCGGCGGCCGGCGCCCGCATCCTGGTCAGCAGCGAAGGGTTGCGGCATGGTCCGCCCGCGGTTATGGAGCGGCTGGGCCGCGGGGAGCATGTCGATCCAGCTCTGTATTACTTCCGCACCGCGATGCGGTTTGAGACCGCCGACCCCTCGGTCGACTGGATCAACCGCATTCTGGCGCTGGCGCATGGCCAGCGCGAAGCCAATGCCGTGCGGCTCGACGTCTACGAGGTGGAATGATGCTCGGACTTGAGATGGCGCTGCCCGCTTCGCTCGCCGCCGACCGCGACGGCGAGATCGCCATTCTGCGGCTGACAAGGCCGCTCAAACGAAACGCGCTCGACGACGAGACAATCCTCGGCATCGAAACCTTCTTCACGTCGCTGCCAGACGGCATCGGCGCGGTGCTGCTGCATGGCGAGGGTGAACATTTTTCAGCCGGGCCTCGACCTCGGCGAGTTGAAGGAACGCGACATCACCCAAGGCATCGCGCATTCCGGGATGTGGCATCGCGTCTTCGAGAAAATCCAATTCGGCAAAGTGCCGGTGGTCGCCGTGCTGCATGGCGCGGTGGTTGGCGGCGGCCTGGAGCTTGCCGCGGCAGCGCATATCCGCGTCGCCGAGAATTCGGCTTATTACGCACTGCCGGAGGGAAGCCGCGGCATCTATGTCGGCGGCGGCGGCTCGGTGCGCATACCGCGCCTGATCGGCGTCGCGCGCATGATGGACATGATGCTGACCGGCCGCATTTATTCGGCCGAGGAAGGCCACGCCATGGGGCTTTCGACTTATCTCGTCGAATCCGGTGCCGGCTACGCCAAGGGCCACGAACTCGCCAAGCGGGTCGCCGGCAATACGACGCTGACAAATTTCGCCATCATGCAGGCGCTGCCGCGCATCGCGGAGATGGATCCGGCCAGCGGCTATGCGGTCGAAGCGCTGATGGCGTCGATCGCGCAGGCCGACGGCGCGGCCAAAGCGCGGCTCAAGGATTTTCTGGAGAAACGCGGGCCGAAGGTTAAACCGGGAAGCTGATGGCAAACCCGCTACGAGAGGCCGAGAAGGCGGCGCCTTTGCGCCCGGTGCGGCTGGGCGCATTCGATACCGTGGTCGAACGCGAGCCGGACGGCACAATTCATATCCGCACGTCGCAGGTGCTTGCGCCCTATCACGCCAAACTAAGCGACCCGCTGGAACATTGGGCCAAGGCCGCGCCCGACCGCGTATTCCTGGCGCAGCGCGATACGGACGGAAACTGGCGCAAGCTTGATTATGCGCAGGTGCTCGATCAGGTCAAACGCATTGGCGCGGCGCTGCTGCGCCGTGGCCTGTCCGCCGACCGGCCAATCGCGATCATTTCCGGCAATGACATCGAACACGCGCTGCTGGCGCTCGCCGCCATGCATGTCGGCATTCCCTATGCGCCGATCTCGCCGGCCTATTCCTTGATGTCGAGCGACTTTGGAAAACTGCGCGCAATCCTCGATTTGCTCACGCCCGGCATGGTATTCGCCAATGACGGCTTGCCGTTTTCCAAGGCGCTTTATGCCACCGTGCCGGACGAGATCGAGCTGGTGGTGACGCGCAATCCGCTCGGCGACCGCAAGACCACGCTGTTTTCGGATTTGCTCGGCGCGGAGGATGAAGCCGGCGTCGCGGCGGCGCAGCGCCATGTGACGCCCGGCACCGTCGCCAAATTCCTGTTCACCTCCGGTTCGACCGGTTCGCCCAAGGCCGTCATCAATACGCAGCGCATGCTGTGCTCCAACCAGGCCATGCTGGCGGCGGGCATCACATTCATCGCCGACGCGCCGCCAGTGGTGGTGGACTGGTTGCCCTGGAGCCACACGTTCGGCGGTAATCACAATTTCAATATGGTGCTGGTGAACGGCGGCTCGCTTTATATCGACGACGGCAATCCGACGCCGCCGGGCGTGCCGAAAACCGCGCGAAACTTGCGCGAGATCGCGCCCACCATCTATTTCAATGTGCCGAAGGGCTATGAGGCGCTGATCCCGCATTTCCGCGCCGACAAGACGCTGCGCGAGAATTTCTTCAGCCGATTGAAAGTGTTGTTTTATGCCGGTGCCGGCTTGAACCAGGCGACCTGGGACGAACTCACGCGGCTTTCGGTCGAGACCACCGGCGAGCGCATTATATTTCTGTCGTCGCTTGGCTCGACCGAAACCGCGCCGCTGGCGCTGGTCTGCACGTTCGATTTCGACCGGCCGGGCAATATCGGGGTGCCGGCGCCGGGCGTCGAGCTCAAACTAGTGCCCAATGGCGACAAGCTGGAAGCCCGCCTGCGCGGGCCGCATATCACGCCGGGCTATTGGCGCCAGGACGCGCTTACGCGCGATGCCTTCGACGAACACGGATTTTATAAATTGGGCGACGCCCTGAAATTCGCCGACCCCAACGATGCCGGCAAGGGCCTGCTGTTCGACGGCCGCATTGCCGAGGACTACAAGCTTTCCACCGGCACCTGGACCAGCGTCGGGCCGTTGCGCGCGCGTTTCATCGATCATTTCGCGCCTTATGTGCGCGACGTGGTGTTCGCCGGGCCTGACCGCGACAACAATACCGCGCTGGTGTTTCCCGATTTCGAGGCATGCCGCAGGCTTTGCGCCGATCTTGCGCCCGATGCTGCACGCCGCCGCGCTGCTTGAGGATGCGCGGGTGCGCACGAAATTCGCCGGCCTGCTGCAAGCGCTGGCGGCGGCAAGCCAGAGCACCTCGACGCGGGTTTCGCGCGCCATATTGATGGCCGAACCGCCATCCATGGACAAAGGCGAGATGACCGACAAAGGCTCGATCAACCAGCGCGCGGTATTGAAAAATCGTTCGGCGCTGGTGGACGAACTCTATGCTTCGCCGCTATCGTCGCGAATTATTACAGCCGGGTAAAGAAGAGCTAGGACAGCGGATGGAGATCAAGGGACAGGCCGCCATCGTCACCGGCGGCGCATCGGGACTAGGCGCCGCCACCGCGCGCGCGCTGGCCGCGGCCGGCGCCAAGGTCGCCATTTTCGACGTCAATGAAAAGGCGGCGGCCGAAGTCGCCATCGACATCAATGGTATCGCCATGACCTGCGACGTGGCGGACGCCAGCTCCGCCGAGGCCGCGGTTAAAAAAGCCGCGGCCGATCACGGCCCGGCCCGCGTCTTGATCAATTGCGCCGGCGTCGGGCCGGCAAAGCGCATTGTCGGGCGCGACGGGCCGATGCCGCTGGCCGATTACGAACGCGTCATCCGCGTCAACCTGACCGGCACCTTCAACATGATGCGGCTGGTGGCTGCCGCCATGCAGCCGCTCGAACCCTTTGCCGATGGCGAGCGCGGCGTGATCGTGTCAACCGCGTCGGTCGCCGCCTTCGAGGGCCAGATCGGCCAGGCTGCCTATTCGTCATCGAAAGGCGGCGTCGCGGCCTTGACGCTACCGGCGGCGCGTGAATTCGCCCAGTTCGGCGTGCGCGTGCTGGCTATCGCGCCCGGCATATTCGGCACGCCGATGCTGCAAGCGCTCCCGCAAGAGGCACAAGACTCGCTCGGCGCCGCGGTGCCGTTTCCCAAACGCCTGGGCGCGCCGCGCGAATTCGCCGCGCTGGTGCTGCACATGATCCATAACAGCTATCTCAACGGCGAAGTCATCCGCCTCGACGGCGCGCTGCGCATGGCGCCGCGCTGATAATGAGTTCGGACGAAATTGTCAGCCTCTATGAGCGTCGCGCGCGCGAATGGGTCGCCGACCGCAGCCGGCCCGGTAAATTCTTCGAGAAAGAATGGCTCGACCGTTTCACCGCGATGGTTCCGGCCAGCAGTTACAATCCTTGATCTCGGCTGCGGCCCGGGCAAGCCGATGGCCGCCTATTTGCTTGGACAGGGATTTGACGTTTTCGGCGTGAGATTTATCGCGGGCCATGATCGGGATGGCGCACGACAATTTTCCCGATCGGCATTGGATTGTCGCCGACATGCGCAATCTCGCTCTCGGCAGGCGTTTCGACGGCATCATGGCATGGGACAGCTTTTTCCATCTCAATTTCGACGACCAACGTCGAATGTTTGCCGTTTTCCGCGCCCATGCAGCGCCGGGCGCCGGATTGTTGTTCACCAGCGGGCCGCGCCATGGCGAGGCCATCGGTGAATTGCACGGCGAGCCGCTCTACCATGCGAGCCTGGCGCCGGATGAATATCGTAGTCTGCTCGCCGCTAATGAATTCGACCTCGTCGAGTTCATACCCGAGGATCCCAACTGCGGCGGTCATACGGTTTGGCTGGCCCGGCGCAAGCAAGACGGATAAAAGCAACCATGAGCTTCACCAACACCAGGACCGTGCGAATCGAATGGGGCGATTGCGACCCGGCCGGAATTATTTTTTACCCCCGCTATTTCGAGATTTTCGACGCATCGACCGCGGCGCTGTTTGAGCACGTGCTCGGCATTACCAAATTCGAGATGTTCAAGACCCTAGAATTTGCCGGCTGGCCGCTGGTGAATACGCAGGCGCGCTTTCTCAAGCCGACGCGTTTCGGCGACGACGTGACGGTGGAAACCGCCGTTAAATTCGGCCGCACCAGTTTCGAGATTGAGCACAAGCTCAGCCTCAACGGTGACTTGTGCGCGCAATGCACGGAAAAACGGGTGTGGACCGTGCGCGATGCGCAAGGCCACTTGAAGTCGCATCCGTTGCCGGATGAAGTGCGGGCGAAATTCGGGGCCTGACCTACCTCTTGCCCGGACGCGGTGCGGCGCCATAAGCGCGTTTACGCGTGTCTGCGACGCGCTATGGTGCCGCGCCGCAGATCCGGAGCCTTATCAAACTCCGAATTCGTAACGGCCCCGGTTCCGCAGTGCATCGTTCGCTTCGACCACGCTGCGCTGCGCCCGGGATAAGCGGTCCTACTCAATCTCAGCCGCGATCTTCTTCAATATCTGGATGAAGCGCTTGCGATCGCGCAGCCCGATAATGCCATCGAGGATGCGCTCGTGGCGGCGCGCGCAGCGCGTCAATTGGGTCAGCGTCTTCTTGCCGGCGGACGTCAAATTCAATCGATAGGCGCGCCGGTCGGCGTCCATGCGCTTTCGCTCCACCAGACCGCGCCCCACCAAATCCTCCACTACCGGCGTCAGGCTGGATTTGTCACGGCCGGCGGCGAGGCTCAATTCGGTCTGGCTGATGCCGGGATTGCGCCCGATCAGCGTCAAGGTGGCGAAGCGGCCCGGGCTTTCGCCGATCTCCTGGGACCGGCGCGAAAACGCGTGAAAGGCGGATTCCTGCGCCATGCGCAAGTTGAAGCCTACCCAATAGGCGAGCGGGCCGAAATTCGTCGATCCTGCAACGGCTTCACTATGCTTTTCGCCGTTCTTGCGGCGGCGCGGCTGGGCCATGCCGATGCCGTTCATGTTGCCGCGCACTGATACGTCCCCTGCCCGACCGAGTCGATCCATTGCCCGCTCATCAACGCCTAAGATTGCACGAGTTAGTTTGATATCAAACTAGTACCTTTACAAAGCCGCTGACTTTCGGCTGAATAAAGAAAAAGTTGGCGAAATGACCAACAACCAACCAAGGGAGGATAACCTATGAAACTCCGTTTCGCTGCATGTGTCTACGCCGTTG
The DNA here is from genome assembly GCA_963807665.1 of uncultured Alphaproteobacteria bacterium. Classification (GTDB taxonomy): domain Bacteria; phylum Pseudomonadota; class Alphaproteobacteria; order Rhizobiales; family Xanthobacteraceae; genus Pseudolabrys. The sequence goes on from CAWEDE010000018.1 coordinate 6,623, forward strand.
CCGCGACCGCGCTTTTCGCCACCGGCGCGATGGCGCAGGAAAAGACCTTCGAACTCAAGCTGTCGCATTGGGTTCCGGCATCGCACCCACTGAATAAGGCGCTGGAAGACTGGGGCGCCGCGGTCGAAAAAGCGTCGGGCGGCACGCTGCATTACAAGGTTTACCCGGCTCAGCAGTTGGGCAAGGCCTTCGACCATTATGATATGGCGCGCGACGGCATCGCCGACCTTACGTATATCAATCCCGGCTATCAGCCCGGACGCTTCCCGATCATCGCGGCCGGCGAATTGCCGTTCCTGATGTCGAGCGCGGAAGGCGGCTCGAAAGGGCTCGACGCCTGGTACCGCAAATACGCCGCGACCGAGATGAAGGACGTCAAATTCTGCCTCGCCTTCGTCCATTCGCCCTCGTCGTTTCATTCGCGCACCAAGAAGATCGTAGTGCCCGACGACATCAAGGGCATGAAGATCCGCCCCGCCGACGCCACCATCGCGAGCTTCATGACCTTGCTTGGCGGCACCAATGTGCAGGCAGCGGCGCCGGAAGTCCGTGACGTGATCGAAAAGGGCGTCGCCGACGCGGTCACCTTCCCGTGGGGTTCGCTGGTGCTGTTCGGCATCGACAAGGTGACCAAGTTCCACATGGACGCGCCGCTCTACGTCACGACTTTCGCCTTTGTCTTCAACAAGGACAAATACAACGAAATGTCGCCGCGCCAGAAAAAGGCGATCGACGATAACTGCAACACCGAGGCGGCTGGCCGGGTCGCTGGCCCGTGGGGCAAGTTCGAGGATGCCGGCATCGACAAGGTGAAGGCGGAACCGGGCCAGGAAGTCTATACGCTCACCCCCGCGCAGACCGCAGAGTGGAAAAAGGCGTCCGACCCGCTGATCAAGACCTGGGCCGATGGTGTCAAGAAGGCCGGTGTCGATCCGGATAAGGCGATGAAGGAACTTCGCGCCGATCTCGCGAAATACAACGCGCTGGCGAAGTAAACCGGCACGTTTACGATGCTGAACCAACGGCGGCGGAAATTTCCGCCGCCGATTCTACTAATTGTCGGAGTTGGGTGCGGACATGAATCGCGTCACCATGGATCGTTTTATCGATACGATCGAATGGATCGCGGCATTTTTTATCGGTGTCGTCGCACTCAACATTTTCGTCGCCGTGCTGCTACGAAACATTTTCAATTACTCCATACCGGATTCCTACGACTTCGGCCGGCTGCTGCTCGGCATTCTGATTTTCTGGGGCATAGCGGCAACGTCCTATCGCGGCGGCCACATCACTGTCGATCTGATCTGGGCCAATGTCGGCCCGAAATACCAACGCATGATCGACGTGTTCGCGACGCTGGTACTGCTGTTCGTCGTAACGGTGCAGACCTACACACTGTTCGACAAGGTACGCGGCACTTATTACGACCATGTTCTCACATTCGATCTGCGCCTGCCGACCTGGCCGTTCTTCGCGGTCGCCTGGATCGGCGACGTGTCCGCGGTGCTTCTGATCGCGGTCCGCACCTACCGGCTGATCTTCCAACCGGATGCGTTGCATCAATCCAAAATCAGCCCGGTCGAATGAGCCCCGCGCAATGAGCACCGAGACCGTCGCAATTCTGGGCTTTGTCTCGCTGTTCGGACTGATGCTGCTGCGCGTCCCGGTCGGCATGGCCATGGGTTTGGTGGGCGTCACCGGCTTTAGCTATCTGGTCGGCACCGGACCGGCCCTCAAGCTGGTCGGCGCGACGTCGATGCGCACCGTGACCGACTACACCTTCGGCGTCATCCCGATGTTCCTGCTGATGGGCACGTTCGTGTCCAATTCCGGCATGAGCCGGCAGCTTTTCAGCGCGGCCAACGGTTTCGTCGGACATCTGCGCGGCGGCCTGGGCTTCGCGACCGTCGCCGCCTGCGGCGGCTTCGCCGCGATCTGCGGCTCGTCTGTGGCGACCGCGGCGACATTCTCCGCCGTCGCTTATCCGGAGATGCGGCGTCACGGTTACCCGCAGAGCTTCGCCACCGGCGTCATCGCCGCCGGCGGCACGCTCGGCGCCATGCTGCCACCCTCAACGGTGCTAGCGGTCTACGGCATCATCACCGAACAGGATATCGGCAAGCTGTTCATGGCCGGAATCGTCCCCGGCATTCTGGCGATGCTCATGTATCTCTGCACGATTTCGGTCATCGGCTATGTGCGGCCCGGTTTTCTGCCGACCGGCCCGCGCACGAGCTGGGCGCGGCGCTTGACCGGGCTCAAAGAAATCTGGGCGCCGATGCTGCTGTTTATCTTTGTTATCGGCGGACTCTATGGCCTGCCATTCCTGCCGCGCTTCACGCCGACCGAAGCTGGCGGCGTCGGCGCCAGCGGGGCATTCCTGATCGGCATCCTCACCGGCAAGCTCAACAAAGATAAAATCCTGATGTCGCTGCTACAGGCGACCCGCACAGCGGCCGCGGTGTTCACTGTGCTGATCGGTGCGCTGATTTTCGGCTATTTCCTCACCATCACGCAGACACCGCAGCGGGTCACCGAATTTCTCACCGGGCTGGGGCTGGGCAGTTACGGCGTTCTGGCGCTGATCATGCTGATGTATCTTGTGCTCGGCTGCCTGATGGATGCGATGGCGATGATCATTCTGACCGTGCCGATTATCTTTCCGGTCATAATCCATCTCGGCTTCGACCCGATATGGTTTGGCGTCATCATCGTGATGACGGTCGAACTCGGCCTCATTCATCCGCCTGTCGGGATGAACGTGTTTGTGATCAAAAGCGTGGTCAAGGACGTGAGTTTCGCCACGATTTTCAAAGGCGTAATCCCCTTTATCGTAACCGACATAATCCGGCTGGTCATCCTGATCGCCTTCCCGATCCTGGCGCTCTGGCTGCCCTCGCATATGTAGGGACTTTCCGGTACTATAGTTGGGACCCCAACCATTAGGCCGCTCGAATGGAACGTTCGTTCAAGAAAGAAGTGCAGGAACTGCGGCTCGGCGACGGCGACACCTTCCATGGCGAAGGCATCCTGGCCGTCACCAAGGCGCTGCTGCAATCGGGCGTGTCCTATGTGGGCGGCTATCAGGGCGCGCCGGTGTCGCATTTGCTCGACGTGCTGGTCGATGCGCAGGACATCATGGCCGAGCTCGGCGTGCATCTGGAGACCTGCTCGAATGAGGCTTCCGCGGCCGCCATGCTGGGCGCTTCGATCAATTATCCCTTACGCGGCGCGGTGACCTGGAAATCCATCGTCGGCACCAATGTCGCAGCCGACGCCCTGTCCAACCTGTCGTCGCCCGGCGTGATTGGCGGTGCCATGATCATCCTGGGCGAGGATTACGGCGAAGGCGCCAGTGTCATCCAAGAGCGCTCTTACGCCTATGCGCTCAAATCCTCGATGTGGCTCTTGGACCCACGGCCCGATTTGCCGTCGATCGTGCGCATAGTCGAAAAAGGTTTTGAATTATCGGAAGCGAGCCACGCGCCGGTCATGCTGGAGCTGCGCATCCGCGCCTGCCACGCCACCGGCGAATTTACCGCCAAGAATAACCGCAAGGGCGTCGTCTCCGGCCTTAACCGCATCCAGGGTCCGCCGCGCTTCAACTATAACCGGCTGGCACACCCGCCGGTGATCTTCACGCAGGAAAAGTTGAAGGTCGAGGAACGGCTGCCGGCGGCGCGCGCCTTTATCCGCGAACACAGGCTCAATGAAATCGTGCCCGGCGATCTTGCCGACATCGGCATTATCGTGATGGGCGGGCTTACCAATTCCGTGCTACGCGCGCTCGAACGCATGGGGCTCGCCGATATTTTCGGCGTCTCGCGCGTGCCGTTACTGGTGCTCAATGTGGTTTATCCGCTGGTGCCGGAGGAAATTCGCGAATTCTGCGCCGGCAAAAACGCGGTATTGGTGGTCGAGGAAGGCTCGCCCGATTACATCGAGCAGGCGGTCAATGTCGAATTGCGCCGCGCCGATATCCAGACCAAGATTTTCGGCAAGGGCGTGCTGCCGGCCACCGGCGAATATACGTCCGACGTTTTGCTCGAAGGTCTCGCCGGTTTTGTGCAGGCGGTCCATCCCAAGGGCCTCGACGCCGATGCCGTCGCGGAAAAAACCCGCGGCCTGATTGCCCACAAGGCCAAAGCCGCCGCCGCGCTCGGCCCCCTGCCGCCGCGCCCGCCGGCCTTTTGCACCGGTTGCCCGGAGCGCCCGGTGTTTTCCGCCATCAAATTGATGCAGCGCGAATTGGGACCGACCCACATCAGCGCCGATATCGGCTGCCATTCGTTCGCGACCTTCGCGCCGTTCAGCCTGGGCAATTCGATTCTCGGTTACGGCATGTCGCTCGCTAGCGCCGCCGCCATCGGACCCAATATGGACCGGCGCTCGATCGCCATCATGGGCGACGGCGGCTTTTGGCATAACGGCTTGATCACCGGCGTCGCGTCGAATTTGTTCAACAAAGGCGACGGCGTCCTCATTGTTATGCAGAACGGCTATGCCAGCGCCACCGGCCAGCAATATATCCCGTCAAGCGTAACCAGCCGCGACGGCCCGGTGCCCGGCATGGATATTGAGCAAACCTTGCGCGGCATGGGCGTGAAATGGCTGCGCACCGTGCGCACTTACAGCGTCGCGGTGATGGTGAAGACGCTCAAGGAAGCCATGCGGACGGCCGAGAAAGGCCTCAAGGTCATCATCGCCGACGGCGAGTGCCAACTTGCACGCCAGCGCCGCGTCCGCGCCGAAGACGCCGTCAAGCTCGAGCAGGGCAAACGCGTTACTCGCGCACGCTACGGCGTCGATGACGAAATCTGCACCGGCGATCATTCCTGCATTCGGCTGTCCGGATGCCCTTCGCTGACGGTGAAGCCTCGACCGATCCACTGCGCACCGATCCGGTCGCGACCGTGATCGAATCCTGCGTCGGCTGCGGTCTGTGCGGCGAGGTCGCGCATGCAGCCGTCTTGTGCCCTTCGTTCTACCGCGCCGAGATCGTGCGCAATGCCACCTGGCGCGACCGCGCGCTATTTCGAATACGGCAGAAAGTTATCGGCTGGCTCGGCGGTTATAATGGTGGAGTCGCAGCATGAGCCCGCGTCCCATCACATTACTGATCGCAGCTCTGGGCGGCGAAGGCGGCGGCGTACTCACCAGTTGGATCGTGAGCGCTGCGGAAGCCGCGGGCTATCCGGTGCAGAGCACGTCGATCCCCGGCGTCGCGCAGCGCACCGGCGCCACCACTTATTACATCGAGATTTTGCCGGTGAAGACGGCAGAGCTCGCGGGCAAACGCCCCGTGCTGGCGCTCACGCCCGGCGTCGGCGACATCGACATCGCGGTCGCCAGCGAGTTACTGGAAGCCGGCCGCACCGTGGCCAACGGCTTCGTCACGCCCGAGCGCACCACCGTCATCGGCTCGCTCAGCCGCTTCTATGCCATGGACGAGAAGATCGCCATGGGCGACGGCCGCTTCGACCAGGACAAACTGATCGCGATCATCAAGGACAATGCGCGCGAAAGCCTGCTGCTCGACATGGACGCGCTCGCCAAACAAAGCGGCTCGATCGTCAGCGCCGTCATGCTTGGCACCATTGCCGGATCGGATCGCCTGCCGGTGTCGGTCGAAGCATTGGAGGCGGCGATCCGCGAGGACGGAAAATCCGTCGATAGTAATCTACGCGGCTTCCGCGCCGGTCTGGATGCCGCGCGCGCGAAAGCCCAGCCGGTGAAGCTGGCCGACAAAAAGAAAACCGCCGCCGTCACGCTGGCCGCACTCGAACAGGAAGTCGCGCAGACATTCCCGGCTCTGGTGCAGCCTATCGCGATCGAAGGCGTTCGGCGGCTGGTACTTTATCAGAGCGCCGGTTACGCGCGGCTATATCTCGATCGCCTCGGCGCCATTGCCATTGCCGATGAAGCGGCCGGCGCCAATAGCAGCCTGCTGAAAGAAACCGCGCGCCATCTCGCCGTGCGCATGTCCTATGAAGACGTGGTGCGGGTGGCGCAGGCCAAGATTTCGCCAGCCCGCATGCAGCGCATCGCGCGCGAGGAATTGCGGGTCAAGCACGAGCCCTATTCGGTGCATGATTTCCTCAAGCCCGGCATTGAGGAGCTATGCCAGTTGCTGCCGTCGTTCCTGGCGCGCCCGATTCTGGCGGTCAGTGAGCGCAAAGGCTGGCTCGGCCGCGTCTATTTCGGCATGGAGATCAATTCCACCTCGATCAGCGGCTATTTGCGCTTTCTGATGCTGGCCAAGCTGCGCGCGCTTCGCCCTACGGCCACCGCTACGCGCAGGAACAGGCGCAGATCGAATCCTGGCTCGGGCTGATTGTAGAAGCGGCGCGGCGCTCCAAGGAACTCGCCCTCGAAGTGGCGCAATGCGCGCGGCTGATCAAGGGCTATGGCGACACGCATGCACGCGGGCTTGCCAATTACGCCATCATCGAGGCCAGGCTGATCCGTCCGGCACTGGCGGGCCATTTCCCACCGGACCGCGCAGCCGATGCCATCGCCAGTGCGCGCACCGCCGCACTGGTCGATCCGGAAGGCGAGACAATCGCCAAATGCCTGGCCGAAATCGAGGGCGGAACCGCGTTCCGCATCGCGGCGGAATAGAAAGCCGGCCCGGCTTTATTGTCAGGCATCGGTTCGTCGCGTAAAACCTCCGCCGAATAGCGTATAAGCGCCCCGGGGACGAGTTGCATGGCGATGACACCGACTGGGCGCGAACGGCCGGCGATTGCCGCCGAAGCTTTCCTGCGCGCGCTCGCCGATCACGGTGCCGATTATTTTTTCGCCAATCCCGGCACCGATTTTCCGCCGATTGTCGAAGCCTTCAGCCGCGCCAAGAAAACCAACGCCAAGGTGCCAAGGCCCGTTCTGGTGCCGCATGAAAATCTGGCGGTCGCCATGGCGCATGGCGCCTATCTCATGAACGGCCGTCCGCAAGCGGTGATGGTGCATGTCAATGTCGGCACCGCCAATACGATCAACAATCTCACTAACTTGTCGCGCGACCGCGTGCCGCTGATTCTGGCGGCCGGACGCACGCCGATCACCGAAAAGGGCACGTTCGGCTCGCGCTCGCGCCCGATCCACTGGGCGCAGGAAATGTTCGACCAGGCCGGCATGGTGCGCGAATTGGTGAAATGGGATTACGAATTGCGCACGCCCAACCAGATCGGCGACGTGGTGTCGCGCGCGGTCGAGGTGGCGATGGCGCATCCGCGCGGGCCGGTTTATCTGGTGCTGCCGCGCGAGCCCTTGTCGGCACCGCTGGCCGAGCCGATCGCACCGATCAAGCCGCGCCCGCAGGCCGCGCCCGTGCATCCCGATCCCAAGGCTATCGCCACGCTGGCCGATTGGATCGCCGCGGCGGAGCGCCCGCTGATCATTGCCGCGACGCTGAGTCGCCGACGCGGTGCCGGCGCTGGCCGCGTTGACCGAGCGCTGCGCCATTCCGGTGGTGACGCATAATCCGCGCACGCTGTGTCTGCCGTCGAGCCATCCGATGCATTTCGGTTTCGAGCCAGGCGCCATGCTTACCGACGCCGATTTGGTGATTTCGCTGGAGTCCGACGTGCCGTGGATTCCGCATCTGCAACACCCGCCGGCGGGCTGCCGCGTCGCGCATGTGGCCGAGGACCCGTTCTTCGTACGCTATCCGATGCGCAGCTTCCCCAGCGATCTTAACGTGCAGGCCGGCGCCACCAATGCGCTCGAAGCCCTGATCGAGGCGGTCGAGCCGCGCTTGCAAATGGCGGAGGCGCGCATCGCGGCGCGCCGCGCGCGTCTCGTCGAGCGCATGCGCACGCGGCGCGCGCAGCTCACCAAGGATTCCGCCGCCGGGACGACGATTTCGCCGGCCTATCTCTCGCGCGCCATCGGCGAAGCGGTGGGCGACGACGCCATCATCTTCAACGAATATTCGCTGCGGCCGGACCATTGCGCGCGCGAGAAGCCGGGTTCGTTCTTTGCGCTCGGGCCGGCCGGCGGGTTGGGCTGGGGACTAGGCGCCGCTCTGGGCGCCAAGCTCGCTTCGCCTGATTCATTGGTGGTCGCGACTTTGGGTGACGGCGCCTATATGTTTTCCAATCCGACCGTCGGCCATTGGGTTTCCGCCAGCCATAATCTTCCGATCCTCACCGTCATTTTCAACAACAGCCGCTACGGCGCGGTGCGCAACGCCACGCTGTCGATGTTCAAGGACGGCGTGGCCGGCGAGAGCGACGGCCGCGTGCTGGCCGACCTCGACCCGGCGCCGCCTTATGACGAACTCGCGCGCGCGCAAGGCGCGCATGCCGAACGCGTCGAAAATCCGGCCGACCTGCCCGACGCGCTGGCGCGCGCCCGCGACGTTGTGGTCAACGAAAAACGGCAGGCTTTGCTCAACGTGATCACGCCTTACTGATACAGTAAATCGAAACGACCAGTCACAGAGGAACGCTCATGCGGATCGACGCCTACACTCACTTCATTCCAGAAAAGATTTTCGCCAAGCTCAGCACTTATCCGGACATCGGCAAGCGCATGCGTGAGGTTCCTTGCATTCACGATCTTGAAATCCGGCGCCAGATCGTCGACACCTTCGATGACTACGCTCAAATATTGGCATACCCGATGCCGCCGCTTGAATTGGTCGCCAAAGGCGACGGCGCGCTGGCCGAAGAGTATGCCAAGATCACCAATGACGGCTTCGCCGAGATCTGCGCGAAATATCCCGATTATTTCCCCGGCTGGGTCGCACAAATTCCGCTCATCGCGCCGGAAGCGGGCGTGCGTGAAGCCAAGCGCGCGCTCGCCAATGGCGCGCTCGGCGTGCAGATTTATACCAACGTCGCCGGTAAGCCGCTCGACGATCCAGCCTTCGAGCCGTTTTTTGCCGCCATGAACAAGATCAACAAGCCGATTTGGATGCATCCGGCGCGCGCCTCCAATTTCCCGGATTACCAATCGGAGACGAAATCGAAATACGAGATCTGGTGGACCTTCGGCTGGTCCTACGAGACCGCCGCCGCCATGGCGCGGCTGGTGTTCTCGCGCATCATGGACAAGTATCCCAACTTGAAGATCATCACCCATCATTTCGGCGGCATCGTGCCCATGTTGGAAGGCCGCATCGGTCCCGGCTGGGACCAACTTGGCGCCCGCACCTCGGATGAGGATTTGAGCCTGGTGCTCAAGAGCCTGAAGAAGCGCCCGCTCGACTATTTCAAGAAAGATTTTTACGCCGACACCGCGGTGTTCGGCGGCGAGCCGGCGACCCATGCGGGACTGGCTTTCTACGACAACAACAAGATCGTATTCGCCTCCGACTGCCCGTTCGATCCGGAAAAGGGCACGATGTACATTCGCGAAACACTGCGGATTCTCGAAGGCATCGACATGCCGAAGGCCGACAAGGAGAAGATCTGGCACGGCAATCTCGAGGCGATCTGCGGGGTCAAGTTTCCGACTTAGTTCTTCGTCATGGCCGGGCTTGTCCCGGCCATCCACGCCCTAGGAAAAAGAAAGCCGTGGATGCCCGGCATAAAGCCGGGCATGACGCGTTGGGTGTCGCAACCGACTGTGAAAGCCGGGGTGCCATCTGCTAGCATTGGCACCCATGGCATTGGTCCGACCCATCGGCCTATCCGAACCCGAGGCCCCGCCGCCTGAAGGCGGCGCGCCTGCGCCGTCCGGCGACGGCCGCCCCAGTCCAATGCTGGAGCAGTACATCGAGATCAAGGCGGCCAATCCCGATTGCCTGCTGTTCTACCGGATGGGCGATTTTTACGAGATGTTCTTCGACGACGCGGAGACCGCCTCGCGCGCGCTCGGCATCGTGCTCACCAAACGCGGCAAACATCAAGGCCGCGACATTCCGATGTGCGGCGTGCCGGTCGTGCGCGCCGACGAATATCTGCACCGGCTGATCGCGCTCGGCCACCGCGTCGCCGTCTGCGAGCAGCTTGAGGACCCGGCCGAGGCGCGCAAGCGCGGCTCCAAGTCAGTCGTGCGGCGCGACGTAGTTCGGCTGGTCACGCCCGGCACGCTGACCGAAGACACGCTGTTAGATGCCAAGCGCAATAATTTCCTGCTCAGCATCGCGCGGGCGCGGCTGTCCTCGGCCGGCGAGGAAAACCGATTTGGTCTCGCCTGGATCGACATTTCCACCGGCGAGTTCCGCATATCCGAATGCGACCGCGTCTCGCTGTCGGCGGAAATCGCGCGGCTCGAGCCGAGCGAAATCATCGTTTCCGATGCGTTGTTTGCCGACGCCGATCTGGTGCCCACCTGGCGCGCGCTGCCCGCGGTGACGCCGCTGCCGCGCGACGTGTTCGACGCCAGCACGGCGGAGCGGCGGCTGACATCGTTCTTTGCGGTGGCGACCAGCGAAGCCTTCGGCGCGCTCACGCGGCTGGAAGTCTCCGCCGCGGCGGCCTGCGTGACTTATGTCGAGCGCACGCAACTGGGCAAACGTCCGCCGCTGTCGCCACCGTTGCGCGAAAGCGCCGGCGCCTCCATCGCCATCGACCAGGCGACGCGCAGCAATCTCGAATTGATCCGAACGCTCGGCGGCGAGCGGCGCGGCTCGCTGCTCGATTGCATCGACCGCACGGTCACTTCGGCAGGTTCCCGGCTACTGGCGCAACGCCTGTCGGCGCCGCTCACCGATCCGGCGGCCATTTTGCGCCGCCTCGATGCGGTGGCGGGCCTTGTCGGCGACACGGCAGCGCGCGCGGATACGCGTTCGCGCCTGCGGGCGGCGCCGGATATTGCCCGCGCGCTGGCACGCTTGGCGGTCGGGCGCGGCGGTCCGCGCGATCTCGCCGCCATCCGCGACGGGGTGTTGGCCGCCGCCGAACTTGCCCGTGCGCTCGGCGCGCTTAAAGAGACCCCGGCTGAAATCGCCGAGGCGATGCAATCCTGCCGCCGCCCGGACGGCATGCTGGCCGCCGAACTCTCGGCTGCGCTGGCTGCTGAGTTGCCCGCCCTCAAGCGCGACGGCGGATTTGTGCGCAGCGGCTATGACGCGGCCCTCGACGAGACGCGTGCGTTACGCGACGAATCGCGCCGCGTGGTGGCGGCGCTGCAATCGCGCTACGCCGAAGCGACCGGCGTCAAAGGCCTTAAGATCCGCCACAACAATGTGCTCGGTTATTTCGTCGAGGTCACCGCGCAACACGGCGACAAGCTCACGGTGCCGCCGCACAGTGCCACGTTCATCCACCGCCAGACGCTGGCCGGCCAGGTACGTTTTACGTCGACGGAACTGGGCGAGTTGGAAGCCAAGATCGCCAGCGCCGGCGAACGTGCGCTCGGCCTGGAGCTCGAGATGTTCGAGCGGCTGGCCGCAAGCGTCATGGCGCAAAGCGCGGCGATCAAGGAATGTGCGCAAGCACTGGCGACACTCGATGTCGCCAGCGCGCTGGCCGCGCTGGCCGCCGAGCGCGACTACACCCGGCCGGTCATCGACGACAGTCTTGCCTTTGTTATCGAGGGTGGCCGCCATCCGGTGGTCGAACAGGCGCTGGCGCGCGACGGCACGCCGTTTGTCGCCAATGACAGCGATCTCTCTCCCCCCGGAGCGGTGATTGCCGGCCGCATCTGGCTGATCACCGGCCCCAATATGGCGGGCAAGTCCACCTTCCTGCGGCAGAACGCGCTGATCGCCATCATGGCGCAGACCGGCAGCTACGTGCCGGCCAAGGCCGCGCATATTGGTGTAGTCGACCGGCTATTCTCGCGCGTCGGCGCCGCCGACGATCTGGCGCGCGGCCGTTCGACCTTCATGGTCGAGATGGTGGAGACCGCGGCGATCCTCAACCAGGCAGGTCCGCGCTCGCTGGTGATCCTGGACGAGATCGGGCGCGGCACCGCCACCTTCGACGGCCTGTCGATCGCCTGGGCCACTGTCGAACACCTGCACGACGTCAATAAATGTCGCGCATTGTTCGCCACGCATTTCCATGAACTCACCGTGCTCGCCGCACGGCTCGACCGCCTGCACAACGCCACGGTGCGCGTGAAGGAATGGCAGGGCGACGTAGTGTTCCTGCATGAAGTGGTGCCGGGCTCGGCCGACCATTCCTACGGCATTCAGGTGGCCAAGCTCGCGGGGCTGCCGGCGAGCGTGATCGAGCGCGCCAAACTGGTGCTGGCCAAGCTCGAGCAGGAAGACCGCGCCAAGCCGAAGGGCTTCGAGGACTTGCCGCTGTTCGCCGCGCCCTATGTGCCGCCGCAGCAATTGCAGGAAGACGCCTACGAGATGATGATCGCCACCGTCGCCGCGCTCAATCCCGACGACATGTCGCCGCGCGAAGCCATGGAAGCGCTCTATCTGCTCAAGGCCAAGCTGGCGGCGACCGGGAAGAAATGAACATCGCCGACAGGACCGGCGTTTCCGCGCCGGAAGCAGCGCAGGCTTGGCTCGCGGAATTTGGCGCCGCCTTGCAGTCGCAGGACGCGGGCGCCGCGGCGGCATTGTTTCTCGATGACGGCCTATGGCGCGATGTCGTCGCCTTCACCTGGAATTTGCAAACCCAATTCGGGCGCGGCGAGATCGAAGCCACGTTGCGTGAGACCTTGCGGCGCACCAAGCCGGCAAATTTCCATATTCCGGCCAAGCGTACGCCGCCGCGCTGGGTCAGCCGCGCCGGTAACCAGACAATCGAGGCCATTTTCGAGTTCGATACTGCCTTCGGCCATGGCAATGGCGTCGTTCGCCTCGTGCCTGATCCCGATGGGCCTTCGCGCTATCGCGCCTGGACAATGGTGACCACGTTGCAGGAACTGCGCGGCCACGAGGAAGCCTACAAAATACCCGTGGCCGAAAGCGGCACGCGCGAATTCGGCGGTGACAATTGGGCGGATCGGCTACGCCAGCAGCGCGCTTATGCGGACCGCGATCCCGCGGTGATTGTTGTGGGCGGCGGCCAGGCGGGATTGTCGATCGGCGCGCGGCTGCATCAACTCGGCATCGACACACTGATTGTGGACCGGCACGAGCGCGTCGGCGACAACTGGCGCAAGCGTTATCATTCGTTGACGCTGCACAACGAAGTCTACGTCAACCACCTGCCTTACCTGCCGTTCCCGCCGACGTTCCCGACGTATATCCCGAAAGACAAGCTGGCGAACTGGTTTGAGTCTTACGTCGACGCGATGGAATTGAATTTCTGGACCGGGACGGAACTCGTCTCTGGCGGCTATGACGCCAAGCAGCGGCAGTGGAATGTCATCGCTGCGGCGCTCCGACGGCTCCGAACGCGTCATGCATCCACGCCATCTTATTTTTGCGACCGGCGTGAGCAGCATTCCCTCGATCCCGAAAATTCCCGGCCTCGAAGAATTTCGCCGGCACCAAAGTGCATTCCGGGAAATTCTGCCGATGCCGAACAATGGGAAGGCAAAAAGGCACTTGTGCTGGGCAGTGGCACCAGCGGCCATGACGTGGCGCAGGAACTGCACGCCAACGGCGCCGATGTCACGCTGATCCAGCGCAGCCCGACTTATGTGGTGAGCCTGAAGGAGGCGCAAAGCGTCTACGCGATTTATTCCGAGGGCATTCCGTTCGACGATTGCGATTTGCTGGCGACCTCGATGCCCTATCCAGTGCTGCAACGCTCCTATCAGATATCGACCGCGCAGGGCCGCGAGATCGATAAAGCGCTGCTCGACGGCTTGAGCGCGCGCGGCTTCCGGCTGCATTTCGGTGAGGACGAGACTGGATTTCAGATGATGTATCTGCGGCGCGGCGGCGGCTATTATTTCAACGTCGGCGCTTCCGATCTGATTATTTCCGGCGAAATCAGCCTGCTGCAATATGCCGATATCGAGAAATTCGTGGCACAAGGCGCGCTGATGCGTGACGGGCGCATCGTGCCGGCCGATTTGCTGGTGTTGGCGACCGGCTACAAGAACCAGCAGGACACCACGCGCGCCTATCTGGGCGATGCAATTGCGGATGCGGTCGGTCCGGTGTGGGGCTTCGATGCGGGCGGCGAATTGCGCAATATGTGGAAGCGAACCGTGCAGCCGGGGCTTTGGTTTACCGCCGGAAGCCTCGCGCAATGCCGGATTTTCTCGCGCTATCTGGCGATCCAGATCAAGGCGCTGGAAGAAGGCTTCTTGAACTAAACGGCGAGGCCGCGGCGGCGGGCGTCACCGCGTGACCGGACGTTGCCGGGCGAGATACAAAAGCCAGTTGCAGATAAACGACACCGCGAGCGCCAGCGTCAAGCTCAGGGGCGAACCCAAACGTTCGGCGGTCAGATGGAGCGCCAGCGCCGCCACACCGAAGCCGCCGAGACCGACGATGGCGTTTGCGATCACCGCAGCCGTCGCCGGCCCGCCGACGCGGCGGTGCAGAATGATCATGATGCTGGTGAGCACGATCGGGAACACCGCGAGATTGCCGCTCAGCGTCGGGCCGATGCGGAAGCTCAATGTTACGACCGTGCCGACCAGCACCGCGACCATCGCCGCGCGCATCACTAGGTCGTACCAGCGCGTCGCAACCCGCGGCATCGGCGCGTGCCGCAAGCGAGCGGTCAGCCAGATCGCAAAGCCCAGCATCGCGATGTTGAACATGATCGCGCCCGCCACCGTCCAGGCGAGAAAGTCCGCTGGCCCAGGTCAGCGTGATCCAGACGGCGAAAGCGCCGGCAAGACTGATAGACAGCGTTCGCTTTTGCGCCAGCAGCACATAGGCCAGAGCGAAGCCGACATTTACGGCGTTGCTGACCAAACTACCAAGCGCGCTTTGTGCAATGAACTGGGCGCCGTGATCGAGGCTCAGAAAAATATAAACTGGCCCGGCGCTGATCGGCAGCGTCGCCACCAGCCCGCCGATCAACGGACCGGCGCGCTCGGCCGTGATCGTCGCCGCCAGCAAAAAGCCGGCGGTTACCGCCATTTTGGCAATTAGCGCGACCGCAGAAGTAAAGTTCGGGCGACAGCGTCTATACCCGCGCCAGTTTCACATCGACCGGCGGGCCGCTTTTGATGGTCTGGTAGACCACGCAATAGCGCTCGGTGAGCTTGAGCAACTGGTCGAGTTTTTCCTGCGGCGCGTCGGTATCGAGGTCGAAGCGCAGGCGGATTTGCGCAAAGCCAACCGGCGCGTCCTTGGCGACGCCGAGCGTGCCGCGGAAATCGAGATCGCCTTCGGCCGAGACCTTGCCCGACTTAAGCGGAATATCGAGCGCGGTCGCCACCGCCTTCACCGTGACGCCGGCGCAGGCAACCAGCGCCTCGAGCAGCATGTCGCCGGAGCACAATTCCATGCCGGAGCCGCCGGTCGCCGGATGCAGGCCGGCAATCGCGAGCGCGCGCCCGGTCTCGACCTTGCAGGCGATGTTGCTGTCGTCGAGCGTGCCTTTGGCTTTGAGCGTGATGAAGGCCGCCTTGGCGTCGTTCTTGTAGCGATCCTTGATCGGCGCCTGCATGGCGCGCAGTTGAGTGCCGTCCATTTTCTTGTCCTTCGTTGGCGCTTATTGAGCGGGCATGAGCACGACGCGGCCAGTCACCTTGCCGGCGCGCAATTCGTTATGCACCGCGTTGACGTCCTTGAGCGGCCTGGTGCTGACCGGCACATCCGGCAGGCCTTTGCGCTTTACAAGCTCCATCAGCTCGGCCATTTCCGGCACACTGCCGACATAGGATCCTTGAATGGTCAGCGCGCGCATCGGAATCGGCGGCAGCGACACCGTGAGGTCGCCACCGTAGAGCCCGACGATAATATATTTGCCGCCCTTGACCAGGCTGTCATAGCCAAGCCGCGCCGACTGCGACGAGCCGACCAGGTCGATCACCGCCCAGGCGCCGCCTTTGGTCAGCGCTTTGATCTGATCGACGGCGTCGGCCGCCTTGGGATCCACTACCGCCGCGGCGCCGGCTTTTTTCGCGGCGTCGCGCTTGGCCGGATCGATGTCGACCACGATGGCCGAGTGGCCGTCCATTTTCTGATGCAAGGCCAGGCACATCAGACCGAGCCCGCCGGCGCCGATGATGACAGTCGGCTCGCGCTTGAGCGTCGGCACTTTCTTCAATGCGCCGAAGGTGGTCACGCCCGAGCAGGCCAACGGCGCCGCGCGCTCCGGCGACAGATCGCCGATGTCGAACAGATAGCGCGGATGCGGCACGATCATGTAGTCGGCATAGCCGCCATTGCTGAACACGCCGAGACTGCGCATCGCCATGCAAAGATTATCCTCGTTGCGCTGGCAGGCCGCGCAACTGCCGCACCCGATCCACGGATCGGCCAGCATGCGCGCGCCGATCTTGATGTCCTTCACGTCAGGGCCGACCGCTACGACCTCGCCGACATTTTCATGACCGAGTGTCACCGGCAGTTTCATGCCGCGATCCTGCAAGCTCATCTTCTTGCCGCCACCGAGATCGAACCAGCCGTCGGCCAGATGCAGGTCGCTGTGGCAGACGCCGGCCGCAAGAATCTTTAGCAGGACTTCACTGCCTTTCGGCTGCGGTGTCGGCCCCTCATTGAGCTGCAACGGCTCGCCACAGGTGCAAACCTGGAACATACGCATGGCATTCCTCCCGGCTAGGTTATTTTTCTGCGGCCGGGAGCATAGCAGCCGGACGGTGCTTGAATAGGCCCTACCACCAAAGCGCCGCGCCGGCGCTGGTCGTAGTTTGCGTGTCGTCCACCGTCTTGGCGCGTTGCAGCGAGCGGTCGAGCGCCGCCAGCACGCGCCGCTTGACGAAATCGAACGCCGCCGACTGGCGGTCGCGCGGACGCGGCAGTTCGGCCGCGATCTCCTCGAAAATGCGGCCGGGGCGCGGCCGCATGACCATGATGCGGTCGGCGAGCACGACCGCCTCGTCGACATCATGCGTGACCAGCACCAGCGTGGGCCGCAGATCGGCCCACAGGTCGAGCAGATGATCTTGCAGATCGACGCGGGTGAAGGCGTCAAGGGCGGAGAATGGCTCGTCGAGCAGCAGCACTTCCGGACGCGGCACCAGCGCGCGCGCTATCGCGACGCGTTGCGCCTGGCCGCCGGATAATTCGCGCGGCCACATATTGGCCTTGTCGCTCAAGCCGACGCGCGCCAGCGCCTTGGCGACGCGCTCATTGCGCTCGGCCCGCGGGCGGTCCTCCAACCCGAAGCCGACATTGGCGGCAACCGTGAGCCAAGGCAGCAGCCGCGGCTCCTGAAAGATGATGCCAATTCTTTCATGCGGCTGCGTGACCGGCTCGCCGTCGAGCAAGATGCGGCCCTGGCTCGGCGTATCGAGACCGCTGATGGCGCGCAGCAGCGTCGATTTTCCGCAGCCGGAACCGCCGACAATGGCGACGATTTCGCCCGGCCCGACCGAAAAACTTACGCCGTCAAGCGCGTGCACGCCATTGGGATAAGTTTTACTGACGCGATCGAGTTCGAGCATTGTTCAGCCCTGCCCCGCGCCATTGTCGAACCGGTCTTCCCAGCGCAAGAACGGCGCGGCAATGCCCACGATCAGCCAGTCGGTGGTCTTGCCGATCACCGCGAAGGCTACAATGGCCGCGACGATCTGCGCCGGCTTGCCAAGCTGCTGGCCGTCGACCAGCAGAAATCCAAGTCCTTCGGACGCGCCCATGAATTCGGCGGCGACCACGAACATCCAGCCAAGCCCCAGTCCCGATCGCAGCGCGATCACATAAGACGGCAACACTGCCGGCAAAAGAATACGGCGCACCATCTGCGGGCCCGACAGACGGAATACGCGGCCGACCTCGACGAATTTGCGGTCCACCGACATCACCGCGCCCATGACGCCAAGATAGACCGGAAAGAATACGCCGACCGCGATCAGCGTCACTTTCGAGGCCTCGAAAATCCCGAGCCACAGAATGAACAGCGGCACCCAGGCGATCGACGGGATCGCGCGCAGCGCCTGCAAGCTTGGATCGAGCAAACGATGCGCAAAATTCGAATAGCCGGTGATGGCGCCGAGCACGGTGCCGGCGATGACACCGACGCCGAAGCCGGCTGCGACGCGGGCCAACGTGGCCATCGCGTGGCGCTGTAATTCACCGGTTTTGGCAAGTTCGGCAAAGGTCGCGTAGATCACCGAAGGCGGCGGCACCAGTCTGCCATCGGACCAGCCGGCGCGCACCGCCAGTTCCCAACCCACGGTCAGCAGCAGCGGCAGAAACAGGCCAAGCGCCGGGCGGCCCCAGCGCGCCAGACTACTCCTGCGTTGTTGTTCCGCTGCCGGTTCGACCGCTACGCTCATTTGTACAAGAGACATTAAAACGCCCAAGGATGGCAACAGTTTCTTGTCCCGGACAAGGTACGCCACGAAATGGCACACCGCAGAGCCGGGACCGTCAAGATTTCCGAGGTCGAAAAAGTCCCGGGTCTGCAGCGCACCACGAAGAAGTGCTGCGCTGCGCCCGGGACAAGCCGTTTAGTTGGTGACGGCGACGTACTGCCCATCGACCAACGCATCGAGCGCCTTCTGGACGTCGACATCGGGCTTGATGACGCCGGCCTGCTGAAGCGCCAGGCCCGCCGCCAGGATGGTGTCGCGCTGCGGCTTGCCGATTTTGCCATTGCTCAGATCGGTGCGCTCGCGCAACTGCTTCTCGACCACATCCTTCGGCAGCTTGGTGGCGGCGATGAAGCTCTTCTCCAGCTCATCGGGATGGGCGAGCGCGTATTTGCGCGCGGTCTCGTAGACGGTGAGCACGCGCTTGACCAGATCGGGATGATCCTTGGCGAATTCCTCGCGCACATTGAGGATGCCGTAGGTATTGGCATCGGCATCGCGGTAGAACAGACGCGCGCCGTCGCTCGATTCTCCGCTTGCGCCATCATCGGATCGAGGCCGGCCCAGGCATCGACATCGCCGCGAATAAGCGCGGTGGCGCCGTCCGGATGCTGCAGCAGCACCGGCTGGATATCCTTTTCGGTCATGCCGGCTTTTTGCAGGGCGCGTACCAGGAAGATGTGCGGGTCGGTGCCGCGGGTGACCGCGACGCGCTTGCCCTTGAGATCGGCGACGGTCTTGATGTTGGTATCCTTGCGCGTGACCAGCGCGGTCCATTCCGGCTTGGAGTAGACATAAATCGCCTTGATCGGATTGCCGTTGATCTTGCCGAGCAGCGCGGCGGAGCCGGCGGTGGAGCCGAAATCGATCGGCGCCGGCATTGAGAAATTCCAGCGCCTTGTTGGAGCCGAGCGTTTGCACCCAACGGATCTTGATGCCGTCCTTTTCGAATTCCTTCTCGAGCCAGCCATGGTCCTTGAGCAGCATCGAGACCGGATTATAGGTCGCCCAGTCGATATTGATGGTGTCCGGCTGGCCGGCGGCAAATAGCGTGCTGGACGGCAGTAGTCCGACCAGGACCGCGGACGCCAGAACGGAACGGCGTGACCAAAAACGCATGACAATCTCCTCGCATTGGCGGCGCCTGCTTTAGCGGCTGCGGGCGCCTTGTTGACGAAAGCAGACCGCTTGGCCCGCCATCAGCTTGCGAGGGGATTTTCGCCCCGCGCTTTAGCTGCATTTGTTAAGCGCCCGCAAGCTGCATTGCTCAAATCGGCGCTACGTTTATTCTATAAAGCCCTCTTATATCTGGGTCAAAAGAATGTTTTAACTTATTTTTCCGGCACTATTAGAACCACATTCTAAATCGCTTCGTTTGGCGTCTCGGCAATTATCTTTGCGGCAAGCGGTGACTTGCGAGCGCGCCTCCGCTATTGCGAATCCCGCCATGGCCTCGCTCGCGCTCGATCACCCCACACGCATGCCCGCCGAAGGCCCGGCCCGGGCCGAGGTCGAATTGATCGATAGCCGCGCCATCGTGGCCGACCTTGAAAAGCTCGCCAAGGCTCACCGGGGTAACGAGCGCGACCTGCGCACGGCGCTGGCCAAGCGCCTCAAGGAGGCGCTCATCGAAGGGCGCGCCAAGGCCGAACAATTATTGCTCAAGGATCGTCACGGCCGGCGCTGCGCCGAGCGGCTGTGCCAGATGGAAGACGAGATAATCCGCATCCTGTTCGACTTCGCGCGCAAGCATCTCTACCCGTCGCAAAATCCATCCGAAGCCGAGCACATGGCGGTGGTCGCCACCGGCGGCTATGGCCGCGGCTTGCAGGCGCCCGGTTCCGACATCGATCTCTTGTTCCTGCTGCCCTACAAGCAGACCGCCTGGGGCGAGCAGATCGCCGAAGCGATCCTCTATTGTCTGTGGGACACCGGCCTCAAGGTCGGCCACGCCACGCGCTCGGTGGACGAGTGCATCCGCCAGTCCAAGGCGGACATGACCATCCGTACTGCCATCCTGGAGGCGCGCTTCCTGCTCGGCGACAAAAAGCTGTTCGACGAACTGATCGCGCGCTTCGACGACGAAGTGGTGCGCAACACGGCCGCGCAATTCGTCGCCGCCAAGCTGGCCGAACGCGAAGAACGCGTGCGCCGCAGCGGGCAATCGCGTTATCTGGTCGAGCCCAATGTGAAGGACGGCAAAGGCGGCTTGCGCGATCTGCACACGCTGTTCTGGATCGCCAAATATGTCTACCGCGTGCGCGAGCCGGACGAACTGATCAAGCGCGGCGTGTTCGACAAGCAGGAATATCAGTTATTCCGCCGCTGCGAGGACTTCCTCTGGTCGGTGCGCTGTCACATGCATTTCGTAACCGGCCGCGCCGAGGAGCGGCTGGGCTTCGACATCCAGCGCGAGATCGCGCAGCGGCTGGGCTACACCGCCCATCCCGGCCAAAAGGACGTCGAGCGATTCATGAAGCATTACTTCCTGATCGCCAAGGATGTCGGCGATCTCACCGCCATCCTGAGCGCGCAACTGGAAGACAGCCAGACCAAGAGCGTGCCGGTGCTCATCGCGCGTGATGGCGCGGTTTCGCCCGGTCAAATCGATCAACCGCAAACTAGCCGAGACCGACGACTTCATCGTCGACAAAAACCGCATCAAGCTGGCGCGCTCGGATGTATTCAAGCGCGACCCGGTCAATTTGATCCGCATCTTCCATCTGGCGCAGAAACATAATCTGGCGTTCCACCCGGACGCCATGCGCGCCATGACGCGCTCGCTCGATCTGATCGACGCCAAGCTGCGTGACGACAAGGAAGCCAACAGGCTGTTCCTGGAGATCGTCGTCTCCAAGAACGACCCGGAAACCGTGCTGCGGCGCATGAACGAATCCGGAGTGCTCGGCCGCTTCGTGCCGGCCTTCGGCAAAATCGTCGCCATGATGCAATTCAATATGTATCACCATTACACCGTGGACGAGCATTTGCTGCGCTGCGTCGGCCTGTTGACCGAGATCGAGCGCGGCGACAAGGAGACGCCGCTCGCCCACGAATTGTTTCACAAGCTGCTGCCCGGCAACCGCACGGTGCTCTATGTCACCATGTTCTTGCATGACATCGCCAAGGGCCGCATCGAGGATCATTCGATCGCCGGTGCGCGCGTGGCGCGGCGGCTATGTCCGCGGTTCGGCCTATCGGCCAAGGATACCGAGACGGTGGCCTGGCTGATCGAAAATCACTTGGTGATGTCGAGCGTGGCGCAATCGCGCGATTTATCTGACCGCAAGACAATCGAGAACTTTGCCACGGTGGTGCAATCCGCCGAACGGCTCAAGCTTTTGACCATTCTCACCACCGCCGACATCCGCGGCGTCGGCCCCGGCGTGTGGAACGGCTGGAAGGCGCAATTGCTGCGCACGCTTTATTATGAGACTGAGCCAGTGCTCACCGGGGGCTTCTCCGAAGTCAACCGCGCCCAGCGCGTCGCCACCGCGCAGGCCGAATTCCGCCAAGCGCTCAAGCATTGGCCGGCGGCGCGGCTGGATCATTATATCGCGCGGCTGTATCCGTCCTATTGGCTCAAGGTGGATCTGCAGCATAAGGTCGAGCATGCGCATTTCGTATGTGCCGCCGAGGATGCCGGCAAAACACTCGCTACGACCATCGGCTTCGACAGCGGCGCGGTGACCGAGCTCACGGTGCTGGCGCCCGATCATCCATGGCTGCTGTCGATCATTGCCGGCGCCTGTTCCATGGCCGGCGCCAATATCGTCGATGCGCAGATTTTCACGACCACCGACGGGCTGGCGCTCGACACCATTTCGCTGTCGCGGGAATTCGAACGCGACGAGGACGAGCAGCGCCGCGCCAACCGCATCGCCGATTCAATCGAGAAGGCGCTGCGCGGCGAATTGCGGCTGCCCGATACGCTCGGCAAACGGCCGGCGCCGAAGGGCCGCATCCGGGCCTTCGCGCTCGAGCCCACCGTCACCATTAACAATCAATGGTCGAACCGTTTCACCATGATGGAAGTCACCGGTCTCGATCGCACGGGCTTGCTCCATGAGATGACCACGACGCTGTCGAAGCTCAATCTCAATATTGCGTCCGCGCATGTCGCCACCTTCGGCGAGCGCGTGGTCGATGTGTTCTACATCACCGATTTGATGGGGGCGCAGATCACCGCGCCGACCCGCCAGGCCGCGATCAAGCGCGCGATGATCCCGCTGTTTGCGCCGGAGAAACCGGGCAAGGCCAAGGAGTGACGCAAGCACGTGGCACTGCTTCTTTACCCTCCCCCTTGTGGGGAGGGTCGGCGCGCTTACGCGCGCCGGGGTGGGGGTCCGGGCGATTTTCTAAACTGCTACCCCTACCCCCAACCCCTCCCTACAAGGGGAAGGGGAGCAGCCTTGCGGAACCGCCATGACCTCGTCCCCCGTCGCCATTATCGGTCTTGGCCTGATGGGCGAGGTCTATGCCAAGCGCCTGCTCGATGCCGGCATCGCGGTGACCGGCTACGACGTCGATGCCACTCGCCGCGCCCGCCTGACTGAGATCGGCGGCAAGCCGGCCGAGACCATCGCCGAACTGGCCAATCCTTCCAAATCGATGCCCGCGCGCTGCATCATCGTCGCCGTGTTCTCAACCGCGCAGGTCGAGGACGTGATCGAGAACCATCTGTTGCCGGCGCTGGGCGAAGGCTCCGGCAAAATCGTGCTGGTGATGAGCACTGTCGATCCCGACCGGGTGGCGGCGCTCGCCGCACGCGTGATCCCGCGCGGCATTCGCTATCTCGATGTGCCGGTGTCCGGCACCAGCGACCAAGTGCGGCGCGGCGACGGCGTCGCACTGATCGGCGGCGATGCTGCGGTCGCCGAAGAAGTCGCGGACGTGTTCGACGCGCTGTTTGCGCGCCGCTTTCATGTCGGAAAAATCGGCGACGGCGGGCGCGCCAAGCTCGCGGTCAATCTGATCCTCGGCCTCAATCGCCTCGCTTTGGCCGAGGGCCTGGTATTCGCGGAAAAGCTCGGCCTCGACCCGGCGGCATTTCTCGACGTGGCGAAAGGCTCGGCCTCCTACTCGCAGGTCATGGAGACCAAGGGCCATAAGATGGTGCGCGGTGATTTTACGCCGGAAGGCCGCGCCAAACAGACGCTGAAGGATTGCCGCCTGATGCTCGATCAGGCCGCTGGCTATTGGGCAAAAGCTCTCGATGCTCGAATTGCATGCCGAAGTGCTTGAAGCCTGCGTGCAAGCGGGTGAAGCTGACATGGACAATAGCGTCATCATAAAGGAAGTCCGCCGCCGGGGTATAAAACCCTGAACTGCCATAAAAAAAGTCAGTCATAGGGAGTTCGTTATGAAGAAGCTCTATTTGGCCTTGGCCGTCGCTTTGCAGCTGACCGCGCCGCTTTTCAACTCCGCAAGCGCCGAGGATTTTCCGGCCCGGCCCATACACCTCATTATCGCGTTCGGGCCCGGCGGCGGGTCCGACATCATCGGCCGCATATTAGCCAACTCGATGCAGACCAAACTTGGCCAGCCGATCGTCGTCGAGAACAAGCCGGGCGCCGGCGGTATCCTGGGCAACGATTATGTCGCACGCGCCGCGCCCGACGGGTATACGCTCGGCGTCATGACCGCCGGGCAGGCCATCGCCGCCGTCACGAATAAGAATATGCCGCACGACTTTCTCACCGCTTTCGCGCCGGTGGGCATGGTTGCGACCGCCAGCCTGATGATCGTGACGCGGCCGGATTTTCCGGCCAATAACGTCAAAGAACTGGTCGCCTATGCCAAGGAGCATCCGGGCAAGGTCGTGTTCGCGAGTCCGGGCTTTGCCGCCACGCAGCATTTCGCCGGCGAAATGTTCAAGCAGATCGCGAAAATCGACTTGCTGCATGTCCCGTTCCGCACCACGCCAGAAGCGCTCAACGCGGTGCTCGGCAAACATGCCGACATCATGTTCGATACGGTGTCGGCGGTGATTGGACATGTGCAGTCGGGCCAGCTCAAGGCGCTCGCCGTCACCGGCAAGGACCGCTTCCCGGCCGTGCCCGATGTGCCGGCCGCCGTCGAATCCGGCGTGCTGCCGGGCTACGACGTGACCACCTGGTACGGCCTGTTCGGACCCAAGGGCATGGCGCCGGACGTTGTCGCCAAACTGAACAAGGTGCTCAACGAGAGTCCTTGCCGACGAGGCCGTCAAGAAACGTCTGGTGACGGTCGGCGTGGTGGTCAAGCCATCGACGCCGGACGAGTTCGGCAAATTCCTGACCAGCGAGTACAACCGCTGGAACGCCGTGCGCGAAGCGGCGGGAATACCGCAGCAGTAATTATTCGCGCGGCACCTCCACCGGCCTGCCCTCTGCCATCGAGCGAATGATCGCCTCGAAGGCGCCGGCGACGTCAAGCATGTCCTTTGTCGAAACCACGAACGGCTTGCCGGTTTCGATGGTTTCGCCGAAGGCCTCCAGGATCACGCCGAGCGAATCGACGGCCGGATAAACTTTCGTCTCGGGCGCCTGACCGACCAGCGCGATGGTGAGCACGGTTTCGTCGCGCGCCTCGGCCCAGCCTTTGGTGCCGAACACCATGATGCGCCAGTAAGCGGGTGCCGCGCGCACCGTCGCCAGCACGCCAGTGGCGCCGCTGGCAAACTGCACCAGCGCCGCGCCGGCATCGCGCGGATCGGGGGGCGGCTTCTGCCGGAACAGCCGCGCATCGACGTTTGCAATCGGGCCTGCGAGATTGACGAAGGCGTCGATCACATGCAGGCCGGCCCCGGTCATGCCGCCGCCCGGCGATTCGCGCGGATCGTCGCGCCAGCCGCCAAGCACGCGAGTAGAATGCTCGTTGGTGAAATTGCCCTCGATATGCAGCACGTCGCCGATCGTGCCGGAAGCAACTACGCGTTTGAGTTCGCGCATCGAGGAAAAGCAGCGCTTGTTGTTGCCGAGTGCGAAGGGCACGCCGGCATTTTGCGTGGCGGCCACGGCGCGCGCCGCTTCGGCCCGCGTGAGCGCCAGTGGCTTTTCGCACCAGACCGGCTTGCCGATCTTGGCCACCGCCGAAATCTGCTCGACATGCAGCGAATGCGGCGTGGCCAGAAACACGGCCTGCACGCGCGGGTCGGCAATCGCCGCTTCGAAATCCGTGGTGAGTTCGAAGCCTTTGGCGGCGGCGAATTCCGCTACCTGCTCGGGCTCCTTGCTCACACCCTTGATGAAATGCAGGCGCTGACTCTTGCCCTGCACGGATTCGACGATCGATTTGCCCCAGCGCCCGAGGCCAATGACGGCGGCGTTGATCATGGAGGACTTCAGCCGGCGGCGGAAATATATGTCATAATCCATTGTAGCGCATGACGCCCAAAAGGAAACGCATCATGGATGACAAAGAACAATATGACCGCGGCTTGAAACTGCGCACCGAAATGTTCGGCCGCGAGGCGGTGGAAAAGCGCATGAGCGCCTTCGGCGAATTCGGCAAGCCGCTGCAGCACATCATCAATGCTTATGCTTACGGCGATGTCTGGAGCCGCACGGCGTTGCCGCCGGCCACCAAGTCGCTCGCCATGATCGCGATGATGGCGGCGGCCGGCCACGCCAATGAATTGCGCGTGCATCTCAAGGGCGCCGTCAAGAATGGCTGCACGGCCGAGCAAATACAAGAAGTCCTGCTGCTGCTCACGCTCTATTGCGGCATTCCGGCATCCAATGAAGCGCACCGTATTGCCAGCGAGGTGCTGGCCGAGAAAGCTTGACGCGCGCCGTTATTTTCCCGTCTGCTTGAGCGCGTCGTCATGCACGCTGGTATCGACCAGCGAGGCCGCCGGTACGGTCTTGGGCAGCACGCCGGCCTTGACGAACAGTTCCTGCATCCACTCGATGCGGTCCAAGGGGATCGCCAGCGTTGGGTCGATCTGCTTGTCGCGGATCGCCTGGTCGGTGATGAATTCGGCACGTTTGTCGTCGGGCTTGGCGCCAGTCAGTTCATGCGCCAGCTTGATGGCTTGGTCCGGATGGCTGTCGGCATATTTATAGGCGTCCATCTCCGCCGCCACGAATTTCACCAGATCGTCGCGCCGCTCGGCCAGCACTTTGCTGCTGGTCGCGATGCAGAGGCGGATGAATTTCGGCACCGCGGTGCTGCCTTTCGCGAGCACGTGGATGTTGGCCGGCATGACCGCCTCGAACTCGTTAGACACCACGGCGGCATCGGTGATGCCGGCGACCAGTGACTTGTAGCGGTCGAGATCGGCGCCTTGCGTGGCGAGTTTCACGTCGGAGAACGGGATATTGGCGGCGTCCAGCATGCCGCGGAACAAGAGATCGGGCAGCGAACCAGGCGACGAAATCGCGACATTCTTGCCTTTGAGATCGGCCAGCGTCTTAATATCGGACTTGGCGAGGACCACTTGCGGCACGCCCGGCCAGGTGCAGCCGACGATCTTGACGCCGGTGCCACGCGCGCCTGCCACGATCGATTCCGCCGCGCCCATATCGACGCTGTCGATCTCGCCGGCGATCAGCGCCTTCATTAAGGTTGCGCCGGCCTTGATTTGAAGAATTTCGATTTTCAGGCCGTGCTTGGCGCCAAAGCCGCCTTTATCGACCATGGCGATGATGCCGGAATCGCTCTTGGCTTCGAGAATGCCGTGCTTCCAGACTTTTTCCTGCGCGTTAGCAGCCAAGTGGCCGCCGAGCAGGAGGACGGCGGCGAGGCCAAATATTTTTCTTGTTGTGAACATGATTCCTCCGTTTCGTCTTTTGTTGGGCTAAATTCTAAACTCCACGCCGCGCTTGCTGCCCTGCGAGACGTTGAGGAAAAGCTCTTCCAGCGCGGGCTTCTTCTTGATCAGGCCCTGCTCGTGCGAATAGCCGATCAGCGTCTCCATGTTTTTACGATTACCGGCGGTCAAACCGTACTCCCAGGGATCGGGGCCGAGAATTCTCTCCTGCTCTTCCCAGGCGTCGCGATACCAGGCGAGCGGCACGATGCGCGGATTTTGCATGCGCTCCATCGCCATGGCCTTGGCCTCGTTGAGCGCCTTGAACAGATTGACCGCGACCCAGGGGTGCTGCTCGACCAGCGATTGGCGCAAGCCCAGCACATGCATGATCGGAAAGATGCCGGTCTTCCGAAAATAGGCGATCTCTTCCTGCTTGTGATCGGGAAACAGCCGCGCACACGCGTTTGTCGTTGGCCAGAAACGGCTTGATCAAATCGGAATGCAGCACGGCGTCGAGTTCGCCTTGCGCCAGCATGGTTTCGACCGATTTGTTATCCGATAGCCGCGTGATCTTGATGTCCGCCGGCAATTTCACCTCGACGTCGTCGCTCGAGTTCGGCGAACCATTCGATCGATTTGAGCGGCACGCCATATTCATGTTCGAGTTGGCCGCGCATCCACAGCACCGCCGTGGTCATCAATGTTTTCACGCCGATCTTGCGGCCGATCAGGTCACTCGGCTTTTTGATGCCCTTTGACGTGTTGATGAAAATAAATCCATGACGAAAACGCCGGTGCAGGAAAACTGGAATAGCGCGAAACGGCAGATCGTTGTCGCGCGCCGCCAGATAGGACGACGCCGACAATTCCGCGACGTCGAATTCGCCACCGCGCAGAAAGCGCCAATGCCGCGTGGCCGAATCCATTTCTGTCAGAATGGTGAGATCGATGCCGTCGGCCCGCACCCTGCCGTCGATCAGCGGACGGACAATCTCGTATTCGCCGCAGGCGAAGGTGAGTGGAAGCTTATTCATAAATTAGTGTCCCGTCGCCACCGTCGCCAGCTTGGCGGCGTCGGGCAGATTATTGCCGCGCCAGACCACATGCAAATCAGGGCGTAGCAGCAATAGATCGTTGCCATAGACCGCGCGCGGCGTCTCGCCGGCGATGTCCAATAGGCTGAACGGCGCGCCGTAACGCGCAAAAGCCCGTTCCAGCGGCGCCACGTCGGCGCTTGAGCCGGCGAGCCGCAACAGCGTATAGCCCTCGCCAATGCGGTCGTGCAGCGCGGCACTGTCGTCGAGCCAGACATGCGGCAACCGCGCGCCCGGCCAGGTACTCGGCACATATTTCATGAAATCATGCGGTGGCCCGTCGCCCGCTTCCGGCCAGATCACCGGCGAATCGACGTAGCGGTAGCCGAGTTCGGCGCCGATCATCTCGTTGCTCTTGCGCTGCTCGACATTGGCGACGCGCGCGAGATTGGCGCGGGTCGCGGCGCCCTCAGGCGTCTGCTCGCGCAAATTCGGCTTATAGGCCGCCCGCCAGGCGCGGCGGCCGCGCGAAGCCTGGCGCGAGGCCTCGACATTATGCGCGCCGATCTGCCGGCGCTCGATTTCATACGACGCCAGGAGTTGCGGACCGCCCCAGCCCTGCAGCGTGGCGGCGAGTTTCCATGACAGGTCGTAGGCGTCGCCGACGCCACTATTCATGCCGAGCCCGCCGGTCGGGATCACCAGATGCACCGCGTCGCCTGCAAGATAAATGCGGCCCTGCGCATAATTATCCGCCAGCAGCAGATTCTGCCGCCATTGCCCGACCGAGAGCATTTCGTAATCGATCGGCATGGCCACGGTCTTTCTCGAACAAAGCCGCCATCTCGGCATCGCTATCGGTTACGGCATGCAAGGTGAAATGCCTGGTCGAATCCTGCACGATCAGAAACGTCGCTTGCGCATCCGCCACATGATAATGCCGCCCCTTGCCGATCGGGATGCGCTCAAACAGATCGTCGCAGCGAAACAGCGCCTGCCGGAATTGCATCAGATTGGATTCGCCCTGCAATTTGATGCCGATCTGCCGGCGCACGGCGCTGGTGCCGCCGTCGCAGCCGACGAGATATTCGCCAGTCAGCTCTTCGGTCTTGCCGCCAACATTGATGCGCGCCGTGACCGAGCCAGCGTCCTGTCGAAACGACAGAAATTCACAGCCGTAGCGCACGTCGATGTTCGGCATGGCGTCGGCGACCGATTTCAGCAAAGGTTCAAGCGTATATTGCGAGATGAGCTGGTAGGGCTCGAGCGGCATCGAGCCATCGCGGCAGGCCGCGATCTCGGCTTTGGCCTGCGCAACCGAGGGATAAGGCAGATGCAGTAGCGGCGGCTCGACCAAGGAGGTGACGATGAACACGTCCATGGGCGCGTCGCGCGGGTATCCCGCATCGCGGATTTTATCGGCCAGCCCCATGCGGCGGTAGATTTCCATGGTGCGCGCGTTGCAGCGCTCCATCTTGGGCAGGAATTGCGGCGCGGCTTTCTGCTCAAGCAGAATGCAGCGCAGGCCGCGCCGGCCCAGATCGATGGCAAGCGTCAGACCGACCGGGCCGGCGCCGACAATAATGACTTGAGTATCCAAGGTGCGCGGTTCCGCTTGCGGCCAAACTTGCGCGGGAACCTACCATATTGAAACGCTTGCGGAAGCGACGGCGAGCTAATCGCGGGCGCCCTTGGAATTGGAATTCACGGCACGCGACGGGATCGGCCAGAACCACGCTCAACAACGAACTGTGCACTTCAAGGTGGCCGTTGTAATCGATGAAACCGAGCTTGCGAAATTTATTCATGAAATGGCTGACGCGCGACCTTGTGGTGCCGATCATTTCGGCCAGCGTCTCCTGGTTGATTTTGGCGACAATCGGCTCCGGCCGGCCCTGTTTGCCGAAATTGGCCAAGATCAGCAATACGCGCGCGAGCCGCTTTTCGGTCGAATTGAAAAGCTGGTCGACCAGGTCTTCTTCGACGCGGGCGTTGCGCGCCAGAATATGCATGATGAACAAATGTGAAAATGCCGGTTCGGATCTCAGCACCTTCTGGATCTCGGCCTTGGTCACGCGGATGGTCACGCAGTCGGTCATGGCCATGGCGGTCGCGAGGCGCTTGGGCTGCGCGATCAGGCATCCTTCGCCAAGAAATTCGTCGGCTCCGAGGATCGCGACCACGGCTTCCTTGCCCTGCTGGGACAGGACCGTGACTTTGACTTTGCCTTTCTTGATATAGAAAACCGCGTCGGCCGCATCGCCCTGCTTGAAGATAATCTGCTTCTTGGGATGCTCGGTGATGCTGCGCCCGGTCGCAATCGTGTCCAAAAACGCCAATGGATCGAATCGTTCGTTTTTTTTCGCCGCCGGTACTCGTGCGTCCATCATGGCTCCTTGCAATGCAATTTAGAGCCAATTGCCGGTTCCAATCTGTATCCGATTGCTCACCGACGGCCATCGAGTGCCAGATCGACCGCCAAGCGGTGTGAACCACACGGCCTTATTGTGAGATCGCGATCGGATCGGGGAACGTGTTTCCGATCTGCGCCGGGGCAATAGCCGGTGCTACCGGGACCGGCGCGGTAGTTTTAGCCGCGATCACCGCGTTCGATTTTACCGGCGTCGGCTTATGCATCGCTGGCGCGGATTCGCTCATGGTCGCTGGCGGCAAATCGGGGTTTGCCGTGGTGGCCTGGTGCTGCGGCATGATGAATGACATCGCCAGCGCGAAGCCGACCCACACCCACCAGTAACTCGTCATGGGTGACTTGACGGATGACTTGGCCGCTCCCGGCGCGGTGGCGCTTGTGCCATTGACCGCGTGCGGGAGAAGTCCCACGAGCCGCGCGGCGGTAGCCTGTGCTTCGGGCGGATTCCAGCTTTTGCCGGCGACCAGATTGATGATCGAGAGCAACGTGCGCTCGGCGATGGCCTTGGGCATGGCGGCCAGCCGAATGGCCTCCTCCCAAGGATCGACATTGGAGCGCGCCAAGGCGGACAAGACGCTCAGCTGCATGCCGTTGGCTTCGTCGCAAACCGGCGCGAACAGAAAGTCGTCGAAACTGGGATTGAGGTTTGAAAAGCGCGAACGGTGATCCACGGCAGGCCGCCTTTGGTTACTGGGACAACGGGCGGCGCGCCCATTCGTTCGGACATGACGGAAAGATAATGCCGCGGGCAAAGGCCCGTGTTTGCACGGTAATTACCCCTTAACGAGCCCTTAAATGGCCCGCTCTAGCGTGGCCGGCGGGAACCGGCGGATCATCGCCGGCAATCGTTCGGGTCGCGTGATGGCGCTGGGTAAGGGACAATCAGGCGGGCGCCGCGAGCCGGTGTTCGACAACAGCCCCGAATTGCGCGTGAGCACTTCCGACCGATCGGCTAGCTCGGGCAAACCGTCATCGCCGCGCCGCAAGCTAACGCGCAAACCGCGCAAGGCCAAACGCCGGCGCTCGCTATTGGGCCGGCTGATCTACTGGTGCCTGGTGCTCGGGCTGTGGGCTGTCATCGGCGGCGCCGGCACCATTGCCTATGTCGGCGCGCATCTGCCGCCAATCCAGTCGCTGGAAATCCCCAAGCGGCCGCCGTCGATCCAGATCAACGACGTCAACGGCCGCGCGCTGGCGCGCCGCGGCGATCTGGCGGGCGAGATCCTGAGCCTCAAAGAGCTGCCGCCTTACGTGCCGAAGGCCTTCGTCGCCATCGAGGACCGGCGTTTCTACGAGCATTACGGCGTCGATCCCTACGGCATTGCGCGCGCTATGGTCGCCAATATCCTTCACCGTGGCGTCGCGCAGGGCGGCTCTACCCTAACGCAGCAGCTGGCGAAAAATCTTTTTCTAACGCAAGAGCGGACCATCACCCGCAAACTGCAAGAGGCGATGCTGGCGATCTGGCTGGAGCGCAAATTTTCCAAGACACAGATTCTCGAACTCTATTTGAACCGCGTCTATTTCGGCTCCGGCGCCTATGGCATCGAGCAGGCGTCGCTGCGTTATTTCGGCAAATCCGCCCGGCAGTTGAGTGTCGGCGAAGCGGCCATGCTCGCGGGCCTGGTGAAGTCGCCGTCGCGGCTGGCGCCGACGCGCAATTTCGAAGCCGCCGAACAGCGCGCGAAATTCGTGCTCGCCGCCATGGCCGAACTCGGCTTCATCAGCAACGTCAACGAAAAAGTCGCGCTCGCCAAGCCGCCGCGCATCGTGGCGCAGGCCGGCAACGGCGCGGTCAATTACGTCGCCGACTGGGTCATGGACGTGCTCAACGATGTGCTCGGCCATATCGACGAAGATATCGTGGTCGATACCACGATCGATGCCAGCCTGGAGGCCAGCGCGGAGAAATCGCTCGACCGATGAACTGGCGCTAAAGGGCGACAAGAGCGGCGTGAGCCAAGGCGCGCTGGTTGCGATGACGCCGGACGGCGCGGTGCGCGCCATGGTGGGCGGGCGCAATTATGCCGAAAGCCAGTTCAACCGCGCGGTCGCCGCCAAGCGCCAGCCCGGCTCGGCCTTCAAGCCCTTCGTCTATCTGACCGCGCTCGAAAACGGCCTCACCCCCGACAGCGTGCGTCAAGACGCGCCGATCAAGATCAAAGGCTGGCAGCCGGAAAATTACGGCCATGAATATTTCGGGCCGGTGACGCTCGCCAAGGCGCTGGCGCTGTCGCTCAATACGGTTTCGGTGCGCCTGACCATGGAATTCTCCCCGCAGGCGGTAATCCGCACCGCCTATAGGCTCGGCATCGCCTCCAAAGCTCGAGCCCAACGCCTCGATCGCGCTCGGCACATCCGAAGTCTCGATGCTGGAATTGGTCGGCGCCTATGCGACCTTCGCCAATGGCGGCTTCGCGGTTCAACCGCATGTGATCGAGCGCATCACCGGCGCCAACGGCAAGCTGCTCTATACCCGCAACGAGCAGCAGCTCGGCCGCATCATCGAGGCACGTTATGTGGCGATGATGAACGACATGATGGCACAGACGCTCACCATCGGCACCGCGCACAAAGCGACGCTGCCGGGCTGGCCGGCGGCCGGCAAGACCGGCACGAGCCAGGATTTCCGCGACGCCTGGTTCATCGGCTTTACCGGGCGCCTGGTCACCGGCGTGTGGCTCGGCAATGACGACGGCACGCCGACCAAAAAAGTCACCGGCGGCGGCATGCCGGTGGAAATCTGGAGCCGCTTCATGCGCGACGCCCATCAGGGCGTTCCGGTCGCAAGCCTGCCGGGCGCTGCGAGCGGCGGTCTTCTGTCCGGTCTGTTCGGCAGCGCGCAACCAGCGCCGCCCGCGCCAGTGCAGCCGATTGCCGGCACGACAGCACAAGCGCAGACCAATGGCTCGGGCGGCCTCGATGGCTGGCTGATCAATAATCTGTTCGGCCGCGGCAATAATTAGCGCCGCTCATCTAGTGCGTGACCGCGAAGCGCGCGCGCAAGCGGCGCGTCGATAGCCATATCGCCAATGTCGTGCAGCCCATGACCGCCACGGCGATAGCCATCGGCCAGGCATTGGCGCCCAACAGCCAGCCAACCACCGCGCCGCATAAGGCCGCCGCACTTTGCTGGATGAAGCCGAGCAGAGCGGAGGCCGTGCCCGCGCGTTCGGGAAACGGCGTCATGGCGCCGGCGATGGTTTGCGGCAACACCATGCCGAGACCGGCGAGATAGACCGCAACCGGCAACACCAGTGAGATCGCGGACGTTAAGCCGAGCGCAACCGCCGCCACCATGCCAAGCCCGCCAATACTGACGGCGACGCTGCCGAGCCCGATAATGCCATCGAGACCCAACCGCGCCACCAATCGTGCTGCCACCAAAGTGCCGGTCATGTAACCGATCGAACCGAGCGCGAAGGCGACGCCAAAGTTGAACGGCGTCAAGCCATAAAGATTTTGCAAAACGAAAGAAGCGCCGGAAATCCAGGCAAACAGCCCCGCATAGCTCGCGGTCGAAATCCCTAGATAAGCAAGAAATGCCGGATGGCGGGCGACCACGCGATAGGACTTGAGCACATTGGCGGGCGAAACCGGCTCGATGGCGCGCGTCGCCAGCGTTTCCGGCAGCCGCAGCCAAACTAAACCACCGCTGGCAAGGCCCGCGATTACCAGCGTGACAAAGATCGAGCGCCAGCCAAAGCCGGTCTGCAAAATGCCACCCACCACCGGCGCCAGCACCGGCGCCAGCGCCGTGACCGAGCCGATCAGCGATAATTCGCGCCCCGCCCGCGCGCCGGAATAAAGATCGCGCACAATAGCGCGCGCCAGTACGACGCCGCCGGAACCGCCAAGTGCCTGGGCAAAGCGCGCAACGATCAGCATTTCAACCGAAGTCCGATAGCGCGCATACCAGGCTGGCCACGCAATAGAGCGCGACGGCGCAAAGCAAAACCGGCTTGCGGCCATGCCGGTCGGATAGCGGCCCGTAAAAAATCTGCCCGAGGGCAAATCCGATCAGATAGGCCGAGATGGTGAGTTGGACTTGCGCGGTCGAAGCACTCAACTGCTGCGCGATGTTGGGCAGCGACGGCAGATACATGTCGGTAGTGAGCGGGGCGACCGCGCTCAACGCCGCCAGCAACGCCGTAAGCGCAAAGGTACCGGGACGAAGCATTATTTTGTCGCATCCCGCATGCCATAGCGATGCAGCCCGGTGCCATGCGCGTCGAGCCACGCCTTGGCGCGCGCCACGTGTGGACAGATGCGCTCGACCAGCCGCCAGAACGCCGGCGAGTGGTTCATCTCGACCAGATGGGCCACTTCATGGGCGGCGAGATAATCGAGAACGAAAGGTGGCGCCAGGATCAACCGCCATGAATAGGACAGCAGACCAGTGGTCGAGCACGAGCCCCAGCGGCTCGCCTGGTCGCGGACCGACACGCGCTTGATCGCAACGCCGAGCGCTTGCGCCGCCAGTTGGCTCGCCTTTTCCAGATCGGACTTGGCTTCGCGCTTGAGAAAATCGCGCACCCGGCGCGCAATATGGGGTGCCGCGCCAGCAACGCAGAGCAAAGGTTCGCTGTCCTGCCCGCTCTCGATCCAGACCGTGCCGCGCGAACCCGGCCGATGCGCGATACGGTGATCGACACCGCGCAGCGGCAGTACCATGCCGTCGCTAAAGGGCGCCGCTTGCGGCAGGCATTGCAGCCGCGCCGCGATCCAGGCGCCGTATTTCTGCGCAAAGGCGGTCGCCTGCTTGACGCTGCCGCGCGGCGGCATGGTGAGCACCACCTCGCGGGTGACCGAATGGATGCGCAATGTATAGCGGCGCGCCTGGGCGTTGCGGCGCAAACGAACTGGAAAAACCTCGCCGTCGAACGCGACCGTGATGGCCGTCGGCGCACTGGTGCGGCGAAACAATAGAGCGCGCAGCGGAATGGACATGGTTCGTCCGGAATGGCTCAGCCGAGAATCAGCCCCGGCCGCGAGTGTGCCACACACACGCGCGTCAATGCGAGGTTAATGGCGAGATAGCGGCGCGGCTTCGGTATTTGCGCTTTTGGCACCGGCGCTTTTGGCATTGCCGGGTTTGCGCGCGCCATTGTTGGAGAGCACAAAATCGGCGATGCGCGGCGCGATTTCGGATCGGAAACGCGAGCCATTGAACACGCCATAATGCCCGACGCCGGGCTGGAGATAATGCGCCTTCATCTCGGCCGGAATATTCTTGCATAGCGCATGCGCCGCTTCGGTCTGCCCGACGCCGGAAATGTCGTCGTGCTCGCCTTCCACCGTCAGCAAAGCGGTGCGCGTGATAAGGGCCGGATCGATCATGCGGTTGCGATGCGTCATCTCGCCTTTCGGCAGCGCATGCTTGATGAAAACCGTATCGACGGTTTGCAGGTAGAATTCGGCGGTCAGATCCATGACGGCGAGATATTCATCGTAGAATTCGCGGTGCTTTTGCGCCGAGTCGCCGTCGCCCTTGACCAGATTCGTGAATAGCTTGCGATGCGCCTCGAGATGGCGATCGAGATTCATGGTGACGAAGCCGCTGAGCTGCAGAAAGCCCGGATAGACATCGCGCATGAAGCCGGGATGCGGGAACGGCACCTTGGTGATGACGTGGTTGCGGAACCAGTCGAGTCCGCGCTCCTCGGCGAGTTTGTCGACCGAATTGGTGCTGACGCGCGTGTCGATCGGCCCGCCCATCAGCACCATGGAATGCGGCACGTAAGGGTCCTTGTCGGCCTCCATCAGCGCGACCGCGGCCAGCACCGGCACCGATGGCTGGCAGACCGCGATCACATGCGCGTCGCCGCCCATCCAATGCAGAATGGAAATGACGTAGTCGATATAATCGTCGAGGTCGAAGCGGCCTTGCTCGAGCGGCACCGTGCGGGCGTCGGCCCATTCGGTGATGTAGACATCGTGATACGGCAGGAGTGTCTCCACCGTGCCGCGCAGCAGCGTCGCATAATGGCCCGACATCGGCGCGACGATCAGCAGCTTGGGCTGCGGCCGGCGCGGCACACGGGTGAACATGCGCTCGAAATGCTGCAACTTGCAGAACGGCCGTTCCCAAACGGTCTCCATACGAACCGGAATGCGCTCGGCGCCGAGAAGCGTCGAATGGATTCCCCATTCGGGGCGCTGATAACGGCGCGTCGAGCGCTCGAACACTTCCATCGCCGCCGCAACCGACTTGCCATAGGAAGTGTGCGCTAAGGGATTGGCCGGATTTTTGAAGAACAGCCGGGTGGCGTCGGCAAAGGCGCGCGAGGGCGTAAGCGCCGACTGCGCCATCTCATAAAACCAGTACAGCGGCGCCGATTGCGCCATGCCGCCATCGCCGGAGAGCACCGCTGCTCCGTCGAATTGACCGATGGCGATAGGAGATCCCGGGCCTTGCTGCACTGCAGCAGACTGTCTCGTTTTGCTCATAGGGTCAACATAGCGATAAGTCCTTGGCGGCGGGTTTACGCCGGAAACGGGCATGAATTCATTATTATATTCAATTATTTAATGCCTAATCGCCGCCTTGCAAGAGCGAGCCCTGTTCGCGCGCGCTGGCCAGAAGTTTCAAAAAGGCCAAGGCCGCAATTGCGAACAGCACGACATTGAACGCGAGCGCTTCGAGCATGAGGTCGGCGCGGAACACGTGCTGGATCAACAGCGCGCGCATGCCTTCGAAGACATAAGTCGGCGGCAGGCACCAGGCGACATATTGCAGCCAATGCGGCAGCACGCCGACCGGATAGTAGACGCAGGTGAGCGGCAAAAACAGAAACATGATGGTCCAGGCCATGCTCTCGGCGCCCAAGCCGTTGCGCAGCAATAGGCCGGCGACGAAAATGCCGATCGCCCAGCTGGTCAAAATCAGATTCAGAAAGAAGGCGGCAAGCGCGAGGCCGAGCGACCATAGATTGAAACCGAAAAAAGCGATGGCCAGGAGCGACACCGGAATCATGCCGATCAGAAGCCGGACCACGCTCATGATCATCAGCGCCGCGATCAGTTCGACCGGACGCAGCGGCGACATCATCAGGTTGCCGAGGTTGCGCGCGTACATTTCCTCCAGAAAGCAGATCGAAAACCCAAGCTGGCCGCGAAACAGGATGTCCCACAACAGAACCGCGCCGATAAACACGCCGCCGGCTTGCGCGAAGAATCCGGAATTCTGCGAGACGTATAATTGCAGAAAGCCCCACATCAACATCTGCACCGCCGGCCAATAGATCAGATCGAGAATGCGCGGCCAGGACGAGCGCAGCAGGAACCAATAGCGCCGCACCATGGCGGCCACGCGGTTAAGCGAAAATTCAACGCTGGCGTCGGAGGTGCTCATTTTGCCACCTCATGGTGAGCGCGGCCGCGCACCACGTCGAGGAACACGTCTTCCAGCGTGGCGCGGCCATAGCGCGCCAGTAGCCGGAGCGGCGTATCGTCGTCCTCGATGCGGCCCTTCTTCATGATGATGACGCGCGAGCATAGGCGCTCGACTTCCGTCATGTTGTGCGAAGCCAGCAAAATGGTCGCGTTATGCTCGCGGCGATAGCGCTCAAGATGGGCGCGCACCCAGTCGGCGGTGTCGGGATCGAGCGAGGCGGTCGGCTCGTCGAGCAGCAGCACTTCTGGCCGGTTGAGCAGCGCCTTGGCGAGCGAGACGCGGGTTTTTTGCCCGGCCGATAGTTTTCCGGCCGGCCGATCGAGGAACTCGGTCAAATCGAGCTCGGCGGCGAGACTGCCGATACGCCCGGCGATATCGCGCACGCCGTAGAGCTGCGCAAACACCGTCAGATTTTGCCGCACCGTCAGCCGCATCGGCATGTCCACATAGGGGCTTTCGAAATTCATGCGGTGCAGAACCTGGTAGCGCTCCTTGGGCATGTTGGCGCCCAGCACCGTGACGGCGCCGGAACTGGGAGTGACCAGGCCCATGATCATGGCGATGGTGGTGGTTTTGCCGGCGCCGTTGCCGCCCAACAGGCCGGTGATCGAGCCGGTGTCGAGGCGAAACGAGATGCCATCGACCGCGGTAACGCCCTTATAGCGCTTGACCAGGGCATCGACGGCGACGGCTGGCGAGACTGAAACGTCCATGGCATCGCCAATAGGCCGCCGGCAATTTGTGCGCAAGCCGCATCGCGTTACACTGGCGCTTATGCCCGGACTTGGCTTTTCCCAGA
This sequence comes from uncultured Alphaproteobacteria bacterium, assembly GCA_963807665.1. Lineage (GTDB taxonomy): Bacteria > Pseudomonadota > Alphaproteobacteria > Rhizobiales > Xanthobacteraceae > Pseudolabrys. Next base: position 45,287 of record CAWEDE010000018.1, read on the forward strand.
CCCATCCGCGCCGCAATGTGCGCCTTGACACGCTGGTGCGGCTGCGCTGGCTCGCCATCATCGGCCAGTCCACCGCCGTGCTGGTGGTGCGATATGGGCTCGATTTCGAACTGCCGATGTGGCCCTGCCTGGCCGTGATCGCGCTCTCGGCCTGGCTCAATATCGCGTTGCGGCTGCGCTTTCACATGACGCAGCGGCTCGAGCCCGATCGCGCCGCCTGGCTGCTGGCTTTCGATATCGCCGAACTCGCGGTGCTGCTGTTTCTCACCGGCGGCTTGCAAAATCCCTTCGCCTTTTTGTTTCTGGGCCCGGTGCTGCTATCGGCGACCGCGCTGCCGCCGCGCCTCACCCTGATCCTGGGCGGATTCGCGGTGGCCTGCGCCACCGCGCTGGTGTTCGTGCATTTTCCGCTGCCGTGGGACAGCGACGACCCGCTGCAACTGCCGCCGATCTACATGATGGGGGTCTGGCTTTCGATCCTGTTGGCGATCGGATTCATCGGCGTCTATGCCTGGCAGATCACCGAAGAATCCCGCCAGCTTACCGACGCGCTGGCCGCCACCGAACTGGTGCTGGCGCGCGAGCAGCATCTCTCGCAGCTCGACGGGCTTGCCGCCGCCGCCGCGCATGAACTCGGCACGCCGCTATCGACGATTTCGGTCATCGCCAAGGAACTGGAAAACGCCATTGCGGCCGACGCGCCCCATGGCGACGACGTGCGGCTGTTGCGCGAGCAGGCCACGCGCTGCCGCGATATTCTGGCGAAAATCACCGAACTGTCGTCGAGCGGCGAGCCGTTCGACCGCACGCCGCTTGTCCGCGCTGATCGAGGAAGTCGTGGCGCCGCATCGCAATTTCGGCGTCGCCATCGATGTGACCGCGCCCGGCAACCGTGAGGCCGAGCCGGTCGGGGCGCGCAATCCAGCGATTCTTTACGGGCTCGGCAATCTGGTGGAGAACGCCGTCGATTTCGCGCGCGAGCGCGTGGAGATCGGCGCGCAATGGAGCGCGGACGCCATTGACGTCACCATCAGCGACGACGGGCCGGGCTTTGCCCCCGACATTCTCGACCGCATTGGCGAGCCTTACGTGACCACCCGAAAGCGCAATCCGAATGAGGACAGCGACGAGGCCACCGGGCTCGGGTTGGGCTTTTTCATCGCCAAGACTTTGCTGGAGCGCTCGGGTGCCACGCTCAATTTCGAAAACCGTGAGTTCCCGCAACGCGGCGCCGTCATCAAATTGCGCTGGCGCCGGGGCGAGTTCGAACGCTCAATCGGTTTTTTGACGCCGTGATATTGCGCCATTTGATTGCCTATTATTAAGGTGTGACGGGCGGCGCGAACGGCTAGGATGAGGTTAGCGTTAGCGATATGGGTGACTGCGTGGACATTGCCACAGACGATCTTGCCAAACCGGCTGGCGAAATAGTTTCCGGCGAGCGCTCGGTGCTGATCGTGGAGGACGACCGTTCGTTTCTCCAGCGGCTGGCCAAGGCGCTGGAAAGCCGCGGCTTTGCCGTTACCACCGCGGAATCGGTGGCCGACGGATTGCTGCAGGTGGAACGCGTGGCGCCCGGATTCGCCGTGGTCGATATGCGGCTTGGCGACGGCAACGGCCTCGACGTGATTTCCGCCTTGAAGCTACGCCGGCCCGATGCGCGTGGCATTATTCTCACCGGCTATGGCAATATCGCGACCGCGGTCAATGCCGTGAAGCTCGGCGCCGTCGATTATCTGGCCAAGCCGGTCGATGCCGACGATGTCGTGGCGGCTTTGCTGGCGCATGAGAACCGGACGATCGAGCCGCCGGAAAATCCGATGTCGGCCGACCGCGTGCGTTGGGAGCATATCCAGCGAATTTATGAATTGTGCGGGCGCAATGTTTCGGAAACCGCGCGGCGGCTCAATATGCACCGCCGCACGCTGCAGCGGATTTTGGCCAAAAGGGCTCCGCGTTAGCGGGGACCGACTTATTGAATATGCGGGCTCCGCGTTAGTCAGCCGACATCGCCATAAGGCCCGGCCGGATCGGCCAGCGATTGCAAACGTCCGGCGGCGGCGCGGGCGAAAATGATCAGCATCGCCTTGCGCGTGGCCGCCGCCAGCCGGTGTTCGGGCGCCGCGCATATGATCTGGGCGCCAAAGCCATCGGCCACGATCAGCCCGGCATCGGGCGGGAAAATCTCGCATGGCACGTTTTGCGCGGTGGCGAAAAACAGCCGGTCGCAATGGGCGCGGTAGTCTTGCCATTTCTGATCGGCGCGAAAATCGGCGACCGAGGATTTGACCTCGACGATCCATATCTCGCCGCTGGCATCGAGCGCCGCCAGATCGGCGCGCCGCCCCGACGGCAGCGATAATTCGCTCACCACGCTAAAACCATGCGCGTGCAACAGCCGGGCGGTGCCGCGCGCGATGCGCAACGCGGTTTCCGACTGGCGGCCGTCGGCGGGCAGTTCGAGCGGTTGTTTGGCGGCGATGCTCATCGTTTAAGTTTAGCACATTTTATTTGCGCGTGACCTCATCCGAAAACCGGTTCCCACTTTTCGGGGTCACGCGCTCTGGAAACGCCTTTGCAAGCGTTTCGCGGCTCGGCGCGATGACACCGCGCTCGGTAATCAACCCGGTCACGAGACGGGCCGGCGTGACGTCAAAGCCGTAATTCGCAACCGCCGTGCCGTCAGGCACCACCTGAACGGTTTCGATACGGCCGTCTTTGGTCTTGCCGGTCATGGTCGAGACTTCTTCGCCACTTCGTTGTTCGATGGGAATCTCGGTGAGCCCGTCGCCGAGCGAAAAATCGATGGTTGGCGACGGCAGCGCGACATAGAACGGCACGCCATTGTCATGCGCCGCCAGCGCCTTCAAATAAGTGCCGATCTTGTTGCAGACATCGCCCTGCGCCGTGACGCGGTCGGTGCCGACGATCACCATGTCGACCATTCCGTGCTGCATCAGGTGCCCGCCGGTATTATCTGCAATCACGGTATGCGGCACGCCGTGCTGGCCGAGCTCCCACGCGGTGAGCGAAGCACCCTGGTTGCGCGGCCTGGTTTCGTCGGCATACACATGAACGTTTAGTCCTTTGTCATGCGCCATATAGATCGGCGCCGCCGCCGTTCCCCAATCGACAGCCGCCAGCCAGCCGGCATTACAATGGGTCAATAGATTGACGCGCTCGGCGTTTTTCTTTTTCGCGGCGATTCCCTCGATCAGCTTGAGGCCGTGACGGCCGATTGCCTGATTGATGGCGATGTCTTCGTCGCTGATTTCATTGGCGCGCTTGAGCGCAACGGCGGCGCGCTCAGTGCGCGCGCGATTGCGCACGGCGGCGAGCATTTCATCGAGCGCCCATTTCAAATTGATCGCAGTCGGGCGGGTCGCCGCCAAAGTCTTGCAGGCGCGTTCGAGATTTTCGTCCGAGGCATCTTCGCGCAAGGCCAGCCACACGCCGTAAGCCGCGGTCGCCCCGATCAAGGGCGCGCCGCGCACCTGCATCGACTTGATGGCATGGGCCGCATCTTGCAGCGTTTTGAGGCTTAGCGTTACAAAGCGATGCGGCAGCGCGGTCTGGTCGATAATGGCGACGCTGTCGCCGCCGCTCTCGAGCCAGATGGTGCGCGTGGCTTTGCCGTCAACTTTCATGGCCCTAGAGATACCCACTCCCGCAGCCGCGGCCAAGGTGGTAAAAGGCCGCCATGCCGATCGACCTTGAAGCCGAATATAACAACCGCGCCCGGGTGCCCGAACATCCGGAAATTCTGGCGCAACTGGATATCGACGCGGCCGCCTATCGCGCGGCCAGCCCGCGGGCCGAATTGGGTCTGGCTTACGGGCCGTCGGAACGCCAGGTGGTCGACTTGTTTGCCGCTGAAACCGGCACTGCGCCAAATCCGCTGGCGATGTTCATTCACGGCGGCTATTGGCGCACCAATCATTGGTCGAGCTACAGCCACATGGCGGCCAGCCTCAACAAGCATGGCATCGACGTCGCCATTGCCGGCTACGATTTGTGCCCGCAGGTGACCATCGCCGGCATCATCGACCAGATGCGCGCGGCTGTTTTGTTTCTGTGGCGCCAGCGCAAGCAGCGCATGATGGTGTTCGGCCATTCGGCCGGCGGACATCTGACGGCTTGCATGGTTGCGACCGACTGGAAAAAATTGGCGCCCGAAGCGCCGGCCGATCTGGTGCCTTGCGGCTATGCGATTTCCGGCGTGTTCGATCTCACGCCGCTTGTCAAAGTGTCGATGAACCAGGAATTGCGGCTCGGCGACGACGAGGCGAAAAAAGTGTCGCCGCTGTTTTGGCCGCTGCCGCTGGGCCGCGTGCTTGATGCCGTGGTCGGCGGCGCCGAGTCGGACGAGTTCCGCTGGCAAAGCCGCGTCGTGGCCGACGGCTGGCGCAAGGGCCATGTGCAAACGCGCTACGAGGAAATCCCCGGCGCCAATCATTTCACCGTGGTCAAACCGCTGAGCGATCCCGGCTCCGCCATGGTCACGCGCTTGACGCAACTGGCGCAAGGCGTCGCTCAAAACCAATAGCGGCGCGCGGGCACGAACCGACGGCAATTAAAAGAACGCCTGGATCCCAGTTTGCGCGCGGCCGAGGATGAGCGCGTGGATGTCATGCGTGCCCTCGTAGGTGTTGACCGTCTCGAGGTTCGAGAGCACGCGCATCACGTGATATTCTTCCGAAATGCCGTTGCCGCCATGCATGTCGCGCGCAAGCCGCGCGATGTCGAGCGCTTTGCCGCAATTATTGCGCTTCATGAGCGAAATCGACGGCGGCGCCGCCTTGCCGGCTTCCAGCATGCGGCCCAAGCGCAGCGCGCCCTGCAAGCCAAGCGCGATTTCGGTTTGCATGTCGGCCAGTTTTTTCTGCACCAGTTGATTGGCTGCAAGCGGGCGGTTGAACTGCTTGCGGTCGAGCGTGTATTGGCGCGCCGCATGCCAGCAGAATTCGGCCGCGCCCATCGCGCCCCAGGCGATGCCGTAACGCGCATTGTTGAGACAGCCGAACGGACCGGCGAGTCCCTTCACATTGGGCAGCAGATTGTCTTCCGGGATGACGCAGTCTTCCAACACGATCTCGCCGGTGACCGAGGCACGCAGCGATAACTTGCCCTCGATCTTGGGCGTGGAAAATCCTTTGGCGCCGCGCTCGACGATGAAGCCGCGAATGACATTGTCGAGCTTGGCCCAGACCACGGCCAAATGCGCGACCGGCGCATTGGAAATCCAGGTCTTGGCGCCGTTCAATTTGTAGCCGCCGGACACTTTTTCGGCGCGCGTCGCCATCGAGCCCGGATCTGAGCCGTGATCGGGCTCGGTCAAGCCGAAGCAGCCGATCGTCTCGCCGGTGGCGAGCTTTGGCAGATATTTCATGCGCTGCGCTTCGGTTCCGTAAGCATAAATCGGATACATCACCAGCGAGGACTGCACCGACATGGTGGAGCGATAGCCGGAATCGACGCGTTCGAGCTCGCGCGCGATCAGACCGTAGGCGACGTAACCGAGACCGGCGCCGCCATATTCTTCCGGAATTGTGGAGCCGAGCAGGCCGAGCTTGCCCATTTCGGGCAGATTGTTGGCGTCGTATTTTTCCTCGCGGTAAGCCTCGACGATGCGCGGCATCAGATAGTCTTGCGCAAAGCCGCGCGCGGTGTCGCGCACCATGCGCTCGTCCTCGGTGAGTTCGCCTTCGAGATCGAGCGGGTCCTCCCACACGAACGCGGCGTCCTTGAGCATCTTTGGCATGCCCGCGTGCTTCTCGGCCGGCTGCGACATGGGGTTCCTCCGGGGTTTTTCTTGGTGTGCAGTATAGAGGCTGCACGCGGACAAGCGAAAGCGCCCGTATTCTTTACCGGCCCCGGGTAGGCCGTAGTCCGTGCCCCGCTCTCGCGGGCCTTTCTTTTTGCCCCTCGAAAAATCGAGGGGATGGAGCACCGAGTGGCGCACCAGTCTGTCAGTAGCCGCACCCTCTCGCGAAGGTGCGGGCGCCTCTCGGCGCTCCATCGCGGCTTTTCTGTCCCTGGGACCGTACTTCCGGGCGAAGACGGAGAACTTGTGTCCCCCCGATCCGGTAGGCTTTCGCCCACCTTCATCTTCGCCGCGTCCAGCCATTAAAGGCAGCCGGGCGTAGTCCCGGCGGACGGTTACCCAGGGCCTCCCGAGTTCGGGGGTACGAACCCCGCCCGCAGGCGCCGCATCCAACCCCATCTTCGAAACGTCTCGCGAAGACGCCCCTCGGTGGATCGGACGAAGGACTATAAGCATAGGTTTTAAGTCAGGTCAAGCGGGTTTTACGCTTCGCGCCGCTGCCGACAACGAAAAACCCCGCCGGCGTCCCGGCGGGGTTTCGATCGCCAACGCTACAGCGGCGATCAGATCGCCATTTTGAGTTCCTTGGTGGCGCGGAAGGCGACTTTGCGGCTGGCCTTGATCTTGATGGCCTCACCGGTCGCCGGGTTGCGGCCCATACGGGCAGCGCGCTTGCGCACTTGCAGGATGCCTAATCCCGCTATCTTGACCCGCTCGCCCTTTTTCAGATGCTTGGTGATGAGGGTGACCAAGTCTTCGAGCAACTGCTGGCCCTGCTTCTTGGACATCTGATGCTGGTCCGCCAGCGTGTAGGCCAGATGTTTGGTAGTGATCGGTTTGCTGGCCTTGGGCTTTGTTCCGGCTGCGATGACGACCATAGACGTTTGCTCCCTCATGCGCACCATGCGCTGCTGGCGTTAGGCCTATGAGATTCGCCAGCCCAGAGCAAAGCATCAACCGCGCTTGGAGCGATTTAACCACAGAAACTAGGCTTTTTAGCGCTACCCGGCCCGCTTACCGCCCGTTGCCGCATGCGCCGCTTTCGTCTATTGAGGACCCAACAGGCGCCCGTAGCTCAGCTGGATAGAGCGTTGCCCTCCGAAGGCAAAGGTCGGACGTTCGAATCGTCTCGGGCGCGCCAGTTTTCGCTATCTTCAAAAACACAAACCCAGCGGCAAAAGGCCGGGTCGATTGCAAAAGCCGTACAGGGAGGATGACACCATGCATGACCCTTGCCAATGACTTGCCGAATGACTTGCCGATGACTTTGCCGGCGACTTCGGCGATATCCGTTTCGATTTCGCGCCGTTCGCTGATTGCCACGCTTGGGCTGGGCACGGCGGCGAGCTTGCTGCCGCGCGCGGCTTTCGCGGCCTATCCCGACCGCGCGATTCATCTGATCGTTCCGTTCGCGGCCGGTGGCAATGCCGACATTGTCGGGCGCATCGTCGGCGAGCGCATGTCGAGCGCACTCGGCCAGCCGATGGTGGTCGACAACCGCGGCGGCGCCGGCGGCAGCATCGGCGCTGAAGCGGTGGCACGCGCAACACCCGACGGTTATACGCTGTTCGTCGGCTCGAACGGTCCGCTCACCGTCAATCCCTTCGTGCAGGCCAAGCTGCCTTACGATCCGCTCAAGGATTTCGCGCCGATCGCGCTCACCAGCTACGTGCCGCATGCGCTCATTCTGTCCAACAAGGTCGAGGCCAAGACCGTTCCCGATCTGGTGGCGCAATCCAAGAAAGAGCAGATCAGCGTCGCTACGTCTGGCGTCGGCAGCGCGACGCATATGACGCTCGAGCGTTTCAAGGCGGCGACCGGCGCCAATGTCGTGCATGTGCCGTACCGCTCGGGCGGCGCGCTGATGCCCGATTTGATCGGCGGCAGCATCCAGGCGGCGATGACCGAATTCTCCACCGCGCTGCCGCTGCATAAAGGCGGCCAGGCCCATATTGTGGGGGTCGCCTCGGCCAAGCGCTCGGCCTTGGCGCCCGATATTCCGACCTTCATCGAAGGCGGCGTGAAGGATTTCACCGCGCAAAGCTATATCGGCATTCTGGCGCCTGCCGGAACGCCGCCCGCCATCATCGCGCAGTTGCAAAAGGCGATTGCCGACGGGCTCACCAGCGGGCCGGCGCCCGACAAACTGCGCGGCATGGGTTCGGAAATCGCCACGCCGGAGCAGATGACGCCGGCCGGCTTTGCCGCCTTCATCAAGACCGACTATGCGCGCATGGCCGAAGCCGCCAAGCTCGCCGGCATCGAGCCGAAATGATTTCCAACGATTTGCTTGAAGGAAGAACGCTTGAAGCTAAGGCGCTTCAAGCTATGCCGGCGGGCGCTTGCGACTGTCATTGTCACGTGTTCGGCCCGGCGGCGCGGTTTCCCTATGCGGAGCCGCGCAGCTACACGCCCGACGACGCGCCGCTGGAAGCCTATCTGATGCTGCTCGAACTCCTGGGCTTCGAGCGCGGCGTGATCGTGCAGCCAAGCGCCTATGGCCGCGATAATCGCGCCACGCTCGATGCGCTGACGCGCGAGCCGGCGCGTTTGCGCGGCGTCGGCGTCGGCGGCGCGGAGTTGACGCCAGCGATCATGAAACAATGGCACGCGTCCGGCATTCGCGGGTTGCGCGCCAATGAATTCCGCCGCGACGGCAAGCCCTATTACCAGAACGGCGTCGGCTTGAAGGATGTCACGCCGCATCTGGCGCTGATGGCCGATCTCGGCTGGCATCTGCAATTATGGATCGACACGCGCGACCTGCCGGATCTGTGGCCGGCGCTTAAAGACCTGCCGGTGCCGGTGGTGGTCGATCACATGGGCCGGATGGAATATCACCACGGCACGCAGCATCCGGGTTTCCAGGCGCTGCTGCGCGGCGTTGGCGAAGGCAAATTATGGTCGAAGCTGTCCGGCACCTATCGGCTGGGCGCAACGGCGCCCGATTATGCGCAGGCCAAGCCGTTTCACGACGCGCTGGTGGGCGCCAATCCGGCCAATTTAGTGTGGGGCACCGACTGGCCGCATCCGCGCCCCGAAGGTCCGGTGCCGGACGCCGGGCACCTGTTGGCGGTGTTTCTCGACTGGACGAGCGATCCCGCCAACCGGCAGGCGATCCTGAGCGACAATCCGGCCAGGCTTTACGATTTTCCGCGCGCTTGAAATTTAGGCCGCGCCCTCGAGGCCGAAGGCCGCCACCGCGCGGCGCGGCTCCGGCACGTAGAACTTGCCGATCCGCATCATCGGCCGCGGATTGATGGCGATCGCGGTCAGGCGGTCGCGTAGCGCCTTGGGCGACGTCGGCTTGAGCAAGAATTCATGCACGCCGGAGCGCAGCGCTTCGATGACCGAGGAGCGCCGGGCGCGATTGGTCAGCATGATGATCGGCAGATTGGGGCGAGGAAACACGCCGGGCGAGCGCACAATGCGCATGACTTCCATGCCGTCGAGCACCGGCATGTCCCAATCGAGCAGCATGACGTCGGGATCGCAGATGCGGATCTGTTCGAGCGCGGCCAGCCCGTCGGCGGCCTCGATCACCGATTTGGCGCCCAGATTCATCAGCATGCTGCGCGTGAGCCGGCGCATATAATGATTGCCGTCGACGATCAGGATATTGAGGCCTTGCAGCAGGAGTTCGATGGATTTGTCATGCATGCGCGCGGTTTCCGTATCTCGGATTGGCGCCAATTCTAATGCAAGAAGTCTGTCTTTCTACTTAGGCCGATCGTTCAACTTTTCGCCATCGGGGTGTGGCGCCCATAACAGTCACTATATGATGGTCGATAAGCGCTTTCGCCTTTATGTAAAATTTTAAGCATCCGTGGAGCAACCGTCATGAAACTGCCCGGTCCCGATCATCCCATCACCATCACGCCGAACCGCAACCGCGTGCGCGTCACCTTCGCGGGCGAAGTCATCGCCGACACCACGCATGCGCTGACGCTGCAGGAAGCGAGCTATCCGCCGGCGCTTTATATTCCGCGCGCCGATACCAAGATGGAATTGCTCACGTCCACCAGCAACGCCACGCATTGCCCCTATAAGGGCGACGCCAGTTATTTCTCGATCGCGGCCGGCGGCAAGACGGCGGAAAACGCCGTGTGGTCCTATGCCACGCCGTTCCCGGCCATGACCGAGATCAAGGAATATCTGGCGTTTTATCCCAACCGCGTCGACAAGATTGAAGAGAGCGCGAAGTAAAGTTGCGAGCGCGCAACACCGTCATGGCCGGGCTTGTCCCGGCCATCCACGTCTTGCTTGTTACTTGCAGATAAAAAGGCGTGGATGCCCGGCACAAGGCCGGGCATGACGGAAAATGCTTCAATGCATCCTCGGGCCCTTGAGGAATTTCTGGCGGTCAGATGAATTGACCCGCACCTCGAAATTGACGCCGTCGCGATAGAGCGTGAGCGGCACTTCGGCGCCGGCTTCGCCGAGCGACCAGACGCGGCGGTAGAAGGCGCCAAGCGACGTGACGTTCTGGCCGGCGACCGCCAGCACGACGTCGCCCGTTTTGAGTTCGGCGCGCGCCGCTGGCCCCTTCGGCGCGATGCCGACGATGACGACCTTGTCCTCGATTTCGGTCGAATAGACGCCCGAGCCAGGGCCGCACCGGCTTGTTGACGCGGCCGAATTTGCGCAAATCGTCGAGCACGGGCGCCAGCCGGTCGATCGGCACCGTCATGTTGAGATGCTCGCTCTTGCCGTTTTGCTCGCGCTCGATTTGCAGCGAGCCGATGCCGATCAGTTCGCCTTTCGACGAGATCAAGGCCGTGCCGCCCCAGTTGGGATGCGCCGGAAACGTAAAAATCGCTTCGTCCAGCGCATATTCCCAATAGCCGGCGAATTCCTGCTTGGCGGCGATGCGGCCCGCCAGCGAGCGCGTGCGCCCGCCGGCGCCGCCAACCACGACGCGCTCGCCGACCTGGGCCGCGGCCGACGAACCGATCGGCAGCACCGGCAAATCGAGCGGGCCAAGCGCCTGCACCAGGCCGAAGCCGGTCTCCTGGTCGAGGCCGAGCGCATGGCCCTGCACGACGCGGCCGTCGCCTTGATGCAGCCAGACGGTTTCCGCCTCCGTAATCAGATAGCCGATGGTGAGCACGAGGCCTTCATCAATCAGCACGCCGTTGCCGGCGCGCTCCACCCCTAGCGTCTCGGCCGTGAAGCCGTCAGGCGGGATGATCGAATGCAGCCCGACCACGGAGGCGAGCGCGCGCTCCAGGTCATAGGAATAATCGTCGGCGCGCGGCTGGGCCGACGGCGGGACTTTCCATTCGATTAGCGAGGCCATCGGCGGCGGACCCTTTCAATATCCGTTGAATATAGGCTCGATCATATCGTTCGCCAGCGGTCCAAGAAACGGCAATGTTGTGAGATTGTGCCCATAGCCAATCCGGCCGCCAGCGCCTAACTACCCGTCATGATCCCGCTCTCGATCCTCGATCTGTCGCCGGTATCGGCCGGCATGTCCGGCCCCCAGGCCTTGCGCAATACGCTCGATCTGGCGCGCTTTGCCGATACGCTCGGCTTTACGCGCTATTGGGTGGCCGAACATCACAATCTGCCGGCGATTGCCTCATCAGCCCCCGACCTCATGATCGGGCAGATCGCGGCGATTACGAAAAACATGCGGATCGGTTCCGGCGGCGTCATGCTGCCCAATCACGCGCCGCTGATGGTGGCCGAGCGCTTCAAGGTGCTCGAAGCGCTGTTTCCCGGCCGTATCGATCTGGGGCTCGGCCGCGCGCCCGGCACCGACCAAGCGACATCTTATGCGCTGCGCCGCCGCCAGGGCATCAGCGAAGAAGACGATTTCCTCGAGCGGTTTCAGGAATTGATGCTGTTGGAGACGCGCGGATTTCCCGACGGTCATCCGTTTCATAATGTGTGGGCGATGCCGGCCGATGTGCCGCTGCCGCCGATCTATCTATTGGGGTCGTCCGATTACAGCGCGCAACTGGCTGGCCAAATCGGCGCGGCCTTTGCGTTTGCCCATCATTTCGCGACTTTTCCGGCCGACGAGGCGATGCGGCTCTACCGCGATAATTTCAAACCCTCGGTGTCGCATGACAAGCCGCTGGCTATTCTCGGCACTCACGTCATTTGCGCCGACTCCGATGAGGAAGCCGAGCGGATCGCGGCGACCGTCGATCTCAATACCGTGCGGCGCGCCAAGGGCGAATTTCTGCCGCTGGCTTCGCCGCAAGACGCCGCGAAATACGACTACACGCCGGTTGACCGCGCCCGCATCGCGCAAAGCCGCAACCGCATCTCGGTCGGCTCACCTGCAACCATCAAGGCCAAGCTGGCGCCGCTCATCGAGGCGACCAAGGCGGACGAGTTGATGGTGACCACCATGATTTTCGATCACGAAGCGCGCAAGCATTCCTATGAATTGCTGGCCAAGCTTTTTGCGTAGATTCTTTTCCCGGGCGGCGTCTAGTGCACCCGCCAATCGCCATGCTAAAACCGGTCTCGGGCGCGACACCAATTCGCCGGTTTTAAATAGCGGGAGGCTTTCTTGGGTAAGCATCTGTCACTCAACACAAGCGATCAAGCATAAGCTCGGCGCCTACCGCGCCGATCCGTCAGGCACGCCGAAAGGCGGGCTGGTCGTGGTGCAGGAAATTTTCGGTGTCAATCACCACATTCGCGCGGTCTGCGACCGGCTGGCCGCGCTCGGCTATGTAGCGGTGGCGCCCGCGGTGTTCGACCGTTTCGTACGCGACTTCGAATGCGGCTATACGCCCGACGAAATTGCCAATGCCCGCAGCTACCTCGGCAATCTCAATTTCGAGCATATGATGGCCGACATCGTCGCCGCCAAAGACGAGATCAAAGGCGTCGGTCCCCTCGGCGTGATCGGATTCTGCATGGGCGGCACCGCGGCCTTTCTGGCGGCCTGCCGCATTCCCGGCCTCAAAGCCGCGGTCGCTTATTATGGCGGCATGATCGGCAAATTCGCCGATGAGAAGCCCAAATGCGCGCTGCAAATGCATTTTGGCGAGAAGGACGAAGGCATTCCGATGAGCACGGTCGAGGAAATCAAGAAAAAACAGCCGCAGGCGGAAACTTATGTCTATCCGGGCGCTGCGCATGGTTTCTATTGCGACGAGCGCGCCAGCTACAACAAGGATGCCGCGGCGCTGGCCTGGAGCCGGACGCAGGAATTCCTGAGCAAGAATCTGAAATAGGAAATTCCGCGCCGGGAACAGCGGGCGATGGCTAGAACCACCGCTCCTTGACCACGACGGTATCGCCGGGTCGCAAGGCAAAGCCGAGCGGCACGTCGCCATGCATCTGCTGACCGGCCGCGTTGCGGGTGAGCTCGACTTTGCTCTTGGACGCGCGCGGAGCAAAGCCGCCGGCAATGGCGATTGCGGTCTCCGCCGTCATGTTGGCGACGTAAGGATATTGGCCGGGATTGGTGACCTCGCCGAGAATGAAGAACGGCCGATAGGCCTCGATTGATGCTTGAAAAGTTTTCGTGGTGGCGACGAGTTGTTTGACCTGAGCCTGGGTAAAATTGACGGCGGCAGCACTGGCGTGCTTGTATTCATTGACAGCGTTGCGATAAGCCTTTTCTTGGGGAGATGCGCAACCCAATAGGCTCAAGGTCAGCAAACCGACAAGTACCGATCGCGCGCGCACGTTAGCACCCGGCTTTGCGGATCTTCTCCACCAGCCGCGTTGTCGAAAAGCCTTTCACGAATGGTAGGATCCGAATCTTGGAACCAATGGCGGTGAATACTGCACGCTCGCGCGCCTCCAGCGTCTCCGGTCGGTAGTCGCCGCCTTTGACATAAATATCGGGCTGCACGGTTCCCAGAAAGCGGTGGGCGCGTTTCTCGGGAAAGATCACCACGGCATCGACACACTCCAGCGCGGCGATGACCTTCGCACGTTGCTGTTCCGTGACCAGCGGACGGCCTGCACCCTTGAGTTGGCGAACCGAGCGATCGCCATTGAGCCCGACAACGAGGAGATCGCCGAGTTTGCGTGCGCGCTGGAGATAACTGACGTGTCCGAAATGCAAGAGATCGAAACAACCATTCGTCGCCACGAGTTTTTTACCGCGACGGCGCATGGAAGCCGCCCAGCGCGACGCTTGCGCCAATGTTAGGACCTTGTTGAAAGCCGCTTTAGCCATTGGTTTTTGGGCTTGATTCCAAGTTACGCTCTGACATGATGACCCCGCGCAAGAATGGCGCACCCGTGGAAGATCGGTCAAGGGTGATTTTTCGTGGCAGGCCGCTGTGAAAGTCGAGGGCAGCGGCCTTTGCACAAGGCTCAACTAGGAGGATGACGCAAGGCGGCACGACTCGTCTCGCGCCCTATGGAGTCGAGCGCGTGCGCCACCTCGGGCGCGTGGACCGCCTCGGCGATCGCCAGTCGGAATACCGCAATGACCGTTGGATCGGTTATCTCGCGGAGGAGCTGCGTCCCGAAGGAAGCCAGTACATGCGCGAGGGTCTCGCGATCGTGCGGCACTGGCAAGTCAGCGGGTACCTGCAGTCGCGTGGCGCGCGCGCTGATGCACGCGATTAGCATTTCCTGTTTGTTGCCTACCAGTGCGTACAGCTCTCGTTTCGAAACTCGCGCGCGCGTGGCGATCTCGAGCGTGCTGGTCGCCGCATAGCCACTCTTCATGAACGCCGCGAAGGCTGCATCGAGGATGCGCGCGCGCACCTCGGTTTCGTCGCGGCCTTCCGGACGCTCCTTTGACAGCGATGCCGTGGTCATCATCGTCTCTCTTGACAGTCGGTACCGCATAGTACCACACTGGCCGCCATCTGGTACCGATGGGTACCACTGCGGTCACGAGGCGATCTTTGGTTGTCAGTCATAGTGATCGCTGGAATTCAAACCAAAGGAGAGACTCATGCTGCCGCAACTCTGCTTTTTCGCGAGCATCGCATTCGCTTCATCGCCTGGGGGATCGTCGCAACACGATACATCTGGCCCAAACTCCGCTCGCTGCCACGCGCCGAAGCGCTGCGGCCCCTTCTCACCCTACACAGCTTCCGCTTTTCGGGTTGTCATTCCTGGTCCCAGGCGTCGTGTCGCCCGATCTGCCGTCTGCCTTCGCGCATGCCGCTGCCTACGGCGACATCATTGCGGCGACACTTGCGTTGCTTTCGCTGATATTGCTGCCACGCGGGGCTGGGGTCGTCATCGCATGGATCTTCAACCTCTGGGGCTCAGCCGATCTCATTGAACGCGTTCTACCAGGCCAATGCTGCCGGACTCATGCCGGGCCAGTTGGGCGCCAGCCTACTTCATTCCGACTCTCGTCGTGCCGTTACTGCTGATCACGCATGGGCTCGCTTTCCGGATTCTTCTGCAACATCAAAGTGAGTCCGCAATGCGGGAAAGCTGGCAGCTCGGCGAAGTGACTGGGGCGCGGCTGTCTAGCCCAGAGCGGTGAGTGCTTGGTTATCATGAGCGGACACTCGGGTGATGGTACTGCAATGGGCGAGCCAGCCTTTCAAATCGAAATGGTGAACTGAGGGTGTGAACAATTTAGCCAGTAAAACTGTCCTCGGATTCACGCAACTCATCATCGTCTTGGGAGTGCTTCTGCTGGCACCGGCATGGACACTCGATTACTGGCAGGCGTGGGTGTACCTGTTAGTTTTCCGCATCAGCCGCATTGATTACCGCGTATTTATGGAAAAACGACCCGAAGCTCCTCGAGCGCCGGATTAACGCCGGTCCGCGAGCCGAGAATGAAAAAGCCCAAAGACTGATACAGGTTCTAGCGACCTGCGCATTCGCCGGTACCATGATTCTTGCTTCCCTCGATCATCGCCTGTCGTGGTCGGCAGTTCCGCTGGCGGCAGTGGTCGCGGGCGACCTCCTGGTGGCGCTCGGATTCCTCCTGGTCTTCCTCGTGTTCAAGGAGAACACGTTTGCGGCAGCAACGATCGCAGTGGCCCCCGACCAGAAAGTTGTTTCGACGGGGCCCTACGCGGTGGTTCGTCATCCCATGTATTCAGGAGCATTTGTCTTGCTCGTAGGTACGCCTCTTGCGCTCGGATCATGGTGGGGGCTCCTGATGTTCATTCCGATGGTCTTTACCCTCCTGTGGCGGGCTCGCGAAGAGGAGCGGTTTCTTGCGGAAAATCTGTCCGGCTATAAGGAGTACTGTCAGGTAGTTCGATATCGTCTGGTGCCGTTTGTTTGGTAGACGACTTCGGCGATTGTCCGCTACTCGGGAAAAGAGACCGGCAAGACGCCTTACGCCAGCCGCGACGACTGCACTCTCCAATGTTCGCCGCCAAACGAAACCCGGACAATCTGCTTGTCACGTCCATCAAGGCGATAAGCGGCGGCGGGCGACATAACTACCTGCGCATCAATCCGGGCGCGCTCGACAAAGCGAGTACCGGGAGCTTGTTTGGAGTTGCCACGAAAAGTTGTCAGCCGTGGTGTGTAGTTATTGCGCGCGTTCGCCTAAAATCGCCCTTGCCATTTCAAACCGAGCGACTCCCTCAGCACGTTTGGCCTCGGCAAGTGCCGGGAGTCGACCATCCGTGCGATCCTGGCCGCGGTGGCAGTCGCAACAGGGTGCGCAGAAATGCCTGCGAAACCCATATAATCTGCCGCGCGTGCGGCGATTGCCTTAGGCACGACTAGCGCACCGAGTCGAAGCTCGAGCGACACCATTTTCGAGAGGCTAAACACCTGGAGCGTTCGCTCCGGGCGCAAAAAATCGATATATGGGCCGCACCTCAACTTCAAGAAAGGCGTAAGCGTTGTCCTCGATGACGAATAGATCATAACGACGCGCGATTGCCGCGAATCGCCTCACGGCGGTCAACTGGCGTGACCGTGCCAATGGGATTGTGGAAGGTTGGCATGGTGTACAGTGCGTCCAACCCGCTTTGCGCACAAACTCTCTCGAAAGAGATCTGCAACTACGCCGTAATCGTCCATCTGGACG
>CAWEDE010000019.1:0-40000 GCA_963807665.1 uncultured Alphaproteobacteria bacterium
ACCTGCCACTGATTTTTTCCTCCATTTGGATTTAGAGTCCGGCCTTCATAAGGGGACGGATGATGAAGCGGATTAGGTTCACGGAAGAGCAGATTATTGGGGTATTGCGGGAGCAGGAGGCGGGGGCGAAGACGGGCGATCTGGCCCGCAAGCACGGCATCTCGGAAGCCACCCTTTATAATTGGAAGGCCAAGTACGGCGGCCTGGACGTGTCCGAAGCCAGGCGGCTGAAGGCGCTGGAGGATGAGAACCGGAAGCTGAAGAGGCTACTGGCGGAATCGATGCTGGACCAGGCGGCGCTGAAGGAGCTTCTCTCAAAAAAATGGTAAGGCCCGCCGCTAAGCGCGAGGCTGTCGCTCATTTGCGCAATGCACTTCAGATGAGCGAGCGCCGGGCCTGCACCCTCGTTGCCGCTGACCGCAAGATGATCCGGTACCGCTCCAAACGGCCGCCAGAGGCCGAGCTACGCGCTCGCCTGCGCGATCTGGCCAATCAGCGCCGTCGGTTCGGCTACCGACGGCTGTTCATCCTGCTGCGGGAACAGGGCGAACCATCAGGCGTCAACCGCATCTACCGGCTCTATCGGGAGGAAGGGCTAACAGTCCGCAAGCGCAAGGCTCGTCGTCGAGCCGTGGGAACACGCACGCCGATCCTGGTCGAGGCCAAGGTCAACGCGCGCTGGTCGCTCGACTTCGTCCACGATCAGTTCGCCTTCGGCCGGCGCTTCCAAATCCTCAACATCGTTGACGACGTAACCCGCGAATGTCTGGCAGCGATCCCTGACACATCGATCTCGGGCAAACGAGTTGCGCGAGAACTGACGGCTCTCATAGATGCGCGCGGCAAGCCTGGTATGATCGTCTCCGATAACGGCACTGAGTTCACCTCGAATGCGATCTTGGCCTGGGCAAAGGACCATCGAGTCGAATGGCATTACATCGCACCAGGTCGGCCGATGCAGAACGGTTACATCGAATCCTTCAATGGCCGAATGCGGGACGAACTTCTCAACGAGAGCCTGTTCGTCGATCTCGATCAGGCTCGCCAGCTCATCGGCGACTGGGCCGCCGACTACAATACCGTCAGGCCACACTCGTCGCTAGGCTACAAGACACCGGTCGCCTATGCCGGTACACTCACCGCGCCGAAGGGCGTAACATTGGCCGAGACTCTAGTGGCCACTGGATGAAAGTTCAGTGGCAGGTCATGGCCGGGACAAGCCCGGCCATGACGAGTGTGGCCCTAAGCCGCCACCCGCAAATGCAACCCCGCCTTCTTTTGCAGATAGCCGATGACGCCGAAGAGATTTTTCGCCTGCGGATTGCCGCGCGGGCCGAACATGCGGATCAGGCTTTTGGCCGGCGTGCCGGTCGCCTTGCCGAGCTGTTCGAAACCCACGGTCGCCTTGATGTTGTCGCGCAGGAGCGACTTTCCGGTTTCGACGTCGCCGGTCAACATGGCTGTCGATGCCTTCGCGCAACAGCGCTTCGGCGAATTTCTTGTCGGCCTTGATGTGCCGTTGCACCAGTTCTTTGAAGTTTTTCGATCGTGGCATGTTTTCATTTCCCTCAAAGGCGGCCGCGCTTGCGCCGCTTGTAGTCTGCCAGCAAACGCTCGCCGTCCTCGATATCGCGCTGCTGGCGCTTTTTGCTGCCGCCGGTCAGCAAGATGACCAGCGTGTCGCCGTCGCGCCCGAAATAGACCCGGTAACCCGGCCCGAAGTCGATCCGGTATTCGAGCACGCCGCCGCCGACCGGCTTGACGTTCGACAGGTTGCCCTGCTGCATCCGGGTAATGACGCGCGTGATCCTGGCGCGCGCGACCGGCTCCAACTCCGCGAACCATTCGGCAAATGGCTGCCGCCCATCGACGGCCACATAGTAGCGGATGTCGAGCATAATGGAGGGTAACATAAATGTTACCGGCGATCAAGCCCAGACGTAGGCTCTCAGGATCACGGGTCATTATCTGGTGATTTGGAAGAAGACGTGTATGGCCGGGACGCTAGGCGCGAAGACGGCGCTTCGCGTCTTTGGCCCGGCCATGACATAGTGACATACGCCATCCCCCACCCCCCGAGGCACCCCCATGGGCCTTCTCAAGCAAATCACCGCGCCGGTCCGCTCCATTGTGCGGTTTCCGCTGTTTCAGCTCGCCATCGTGGTGGCGATCATTTTGTTTTTGCAATCTGCCGAACCCAGTTCGGCGCTGGGGCGCATTTTCACCGGCCTCGACAATCTGGTGAGCGCGACCGTGGACATGTTTTCGGCGGTGTTCAACGTGCGCTCCTTCACCAAGTCGTGGCTCACCTCCGGTTTCTGGATCGCCTATGTCTATCTCGCCTGCCTGCTGATCCTGGCGCTGGCGCGGTTCGCGCTGGCGCGCATCGTCGATCTTGCCGGGCGGCACAACGCGTTGTGGCTGCGCAACGCGATTGCGCGCGAGCGCGGCATCGCCGCCTACCGCGCGTGGCTGCCGTTCGAGCGCATCCGCCCGCCCAATATTCCGCAGCCGGTGTGGGAAGAAACTTCGCCTGGCCGGCCGGCGATAAGCCGCCCTACCCGCCGCTGGCGCAACGCATGATCGTTGGCGCGCTCATGAATGTCGCGGTGGTGCTGGCGATTGCGATTGTGCTGCAGGAATTCACGCCGTTTCCGGTGATCACCTGGCTCAAGCAACTGGTGCAGAAGCTGGCGGCCTAAAGCCGCGCAACGGCGAGCTAGCCTTGCACCCTAGCCTTGCACCCTAGCCTTGCACCACCGTCACATGGGTGCCAACCGGCACGCGGTTGTACAGATCGATGATGTCCTGATTGAACAGGCGGATGCAGCCGGACGACACCGCCGTGCCGATGGTCTCCGGCTCGGTGGTGCCGTGCAGGCGGAAGAATGTGTCGTGGCCGTCGCGGTAGAGATAGAGCGCGCGCGGACCTAGTGGATTGTCCGGCCCGCCATTCATGCCGCCGGCGAAATGGCGGTACATCGGGATCGCGGCTTGCATGTTTTCGGTCGGCGTCCAATGCGGCCATTTTTCCTTGCGGCCGATGATGGCCTGGCCGCGGAAATTCATGCCCTCGCTGCGCCCGACACCGACGCCGTAACGCAGCGCCTTGCCGCCGGCCTCCACGAGATAGAGCCGGCGCTCCGGCACATTGACGACGATGCTGCCCGGCTTCTCATTGCCCCTCCACGCAACCTCCTGGCGCATCAGGCTGGGGTCGAGGGTTGTGATGTCCACCGCGGCAACATTGAAGCCGCCATCCTGGGTAGAGCCGTAATTGGCTCCGCAACCGGCGAGCAATAGCGGCAAGCCAGCGAGCAGCGCGCGGCGGCTCAGCGCAAACGGGCGGGCGGGGTTTTTGGCATGCTTTGTCATTTGGCGCACTCGTGTCTACGGCTCATTTGCCTAGCTTAGCATCGTCCATCGGCGCAACAGGCCGGCGCCGTTAAGGCGACGTTTACCACAATACCTACAGATAGACGGTGCCCTCGAGCGATGTGGCGGATAACCCCTCCCGGCAACATGAATTTCAGCCTCTTCAAACGCCGCGATCCGCCAGGTGCCACGGAACTTGTGGTAGCCCCGGACCTCGTACCCGGGCAGCCGGAACCCGCGGACTCCTCGTCTTACGAGAGCCGCGTCAACGCCATCCGCGAAACCATCGACCTGTTGGAAGCCGATCTCGCGGCCATGATCCGCGACGTGCACCACACCTCCGGCACGGTGCGCCAAGGCGTGCAGGCCTCGTCGCAAGCGCTCGCCACCATTCGCGAACGCAGCGAAGAACTCGCCAGCAAAACCCATAGCGCCAAGGAAGACGCGATCCAGCTGGCCGGCGCGACGGAGGAATTCGCGGCGTCGTCGAGCTATATCGTGCGTCAGGTTCACGAGGCCGGCACCTTGACGCAAGGCGCGACACAGGCCGCCGAAGCCGCCGGCGCCAGCGTGGACGGCTTGCGCAATTCCTCGGTCGAAATCGGCAAGGTCGTGCATCTCATTGCCTCGATCGCCAAGCAGACGAATTTGCTGGCGCTCAACGCCAAGATCGAGGCGGCGCGCGCCGGCGAAGCCGGCCGCGGTTTCGCGGTGGTGGCCGACGAGGTCAAGGCGCTGTCGGCGCAAACCGAAAAAGCCACCGTCGAAATCGCCAAAAAGGTCGAGATGCTGCAGCAAAACGCCGCGCAATCGATCGACGCCATCAGCCAGATTGCCACCGCCATCGACGCCATCCGCCCGGTGTTCGAGGCGGTCACGCTTTCGGCGGACGAACAAAGCACCACCACCAATGAGTTGGCGCGCAGCGCCACCGAGACATCGCAATTTGTCGCCAGCGTCGCCGACGGCGCCACCAAAATCGCCGAATCCGCGATCGCGGCGGCGGCCCATGGCGAAGCCGCAGATCGATCTGGCCAGGAAGCCGTCCTGACGGTGGAAAAACTCAAAGCGCGTTTCGTCGTGCTGCTGCGGCAGACCGAATTCGGCGACCGCCGCCGCCACGATCGCCTGCCTTACGATCTCAAGGTGACCATTCAATCGCCAGCCGGCGAAATTCGCGGGCGCACGGTCGATCTGTCGCAAGGCGGTATGCTGGTGGCGACGCCGGACACCGAAAAAATCGTCATGGGTGGATCGCTGCAAGCTACTATCGCCGGCATCGGCGCCTGCCGGGTGCGGCCGGTCAATCATTCGCATCTTGGCCTGCACCTCGAATTCACCGAAATGGGCGATGCGCAACGCCAGGCGTTGCATGGCAAGCTTGAGGCCATCCGCGACGAGAACAAGATATTCATCGATCGCGCGATGGACGCCGCGCAACGCATCGCGCAGGCGCTCGAACAGGCGGTCTCACGCGGCCGGATTTCGCGCGAGGCATTGTTCGACAATCATTACGTGCCGATCGAAGGC
The DNA here is from genome assembly GCA_963807665.1 of uncultured Alphaproteobacteria bacterium. Lineage (GTDB taxonomy): Bacteria > Pseudomonadota > Alphaproteobacteria > Rhizobiales > Xanthobacteraceae > Pseudolabrys. The sequence goes on from CAWEDE010000019.1 coordinate 4,906, forward strand.
AGCAACCCGCCGCAATTCCGCACGCAATTCCTCGAAATTCTCGAGGAAATCCTGCCGCCGATCCAGGAGCCGCTGCTGGCTTCCGACCCGCGTTTGATTTTTTGCGTGGCCATCGACCGCAACGGCTATCTCGGCGTGCACAATAAAGTCTATTCATACCCGCAGCGTCCCGGCGAGGTCGATTGGAATACCGCCAATTGCCGTAACCTGCGCATTTTCGACGATCGCGCGGGACTTTCCTGCGCACGCAACGTGCGGCCTTACCTGATTTCAGAACTATCCGCGCGATATGGGCAACGGCGTCATCGTCCTTACACTTGAGATCGCGGTTCCGATCCGCGTGTTCGGTAAGCATTGGGGCGGGTTCCGTACCGCCTATAAAAGCTAACCTTACCCAGTTTGGCCAATCCGCCCGGCGCGCATTCTTAGGAGCGCCCGTGCTAGGCTGATTGTCATGCCATCATCCGACGACGACCGCCTGCCCGCCATCGGCGCCTATTGGATCGAGGAGGCCGATTATCCGGCGCTGCTCAAGATATCCGACGACGGCAACACCATGCCGCGCACGTGGAAGGAGTGGCTCAAGATCGCCGAAGAGATGGAGAAGGGTCTCAAAGCCTATGGCCATCCGGTAATGCGCGTGCGCATCGACCCCACCACGTTTCCGATCTGGTGCGCGGCGCATGGCACGACACCGGGCCGGCAGGGCCGCAAGTTGTTTGTCGCCGCCGCGGTCAAGGAGCGTTACGGCGATCAGGATTGAGCTGCCATGAGCGCCTTGTTCGAAGAACTCGATTACCGCGACACGCCGATCGGAGCGCTGAGCCTGCGGCGGCGGCGCGAGCTCACGCTTGGCGTTGATGTGTTCGAGATCAAGCTCGGCGATGAATTCCTGATGTCGAGCCTGTTCACGGCGTCCGAGATCGCGCTGGCGCGGCTCGGTCTTGCCGGATTATCCGGCGAGCGCCTTGATGTCGTGGTCGGCGGGCTGGGACTTGGGTATACCGCGCAGGCCGTACTGGAACACAAGACGGTGTCGTCGCTGATCGTCGTCGATGCGCTTGCAGCGGTCATCGACTGGCACCGCCAAGGTCTTGTGCCGCTCGGCCGCGAACTCACCAGCGATGCCCGCTGCCGTTTTGTGCATGGCGATTTTTTCGCGCTGGCCGCGTCAAGCGCAGGCTTCGATCCCGAAAATCCCGCGCGCCAGTTTGACGCCGTGCTGGTGGACATCGACCATTCGCCCGACGCGCTGCTCGATGCGGGCAATGCCGCTTTCTATGGCGAGGTCGGGCTGACGCGGCTTTCCACACACCTGCGCCCCGGCGGCGTATTCGGCCTGTGGTCGAACGAGCGCCCCGATGACAGTTTCACCGCGCGGCTTGCCGGCGTGTTCGCCGATGCGCGCGCTGAGGAAGTGACGTTTCATAATCCGTTGCAGGACCGGCCGTTCACCCAGTCCGTCTACCTCGCACATAAGCGGGCTTAAGCCTCAAAACTCCACGATTCAGTGCCTTAGTCTTGCCATCTGGTATGTTATATTGTTACACACCTGACCCGGCCAGGGGACCAAAACCATGAAGATTTTTTCCGCGCTTGTTTTCGCCCTGCTCGCAGGCCTCGCTGCCGCGCCCCAGGCGTATGCCGCCGACGGTAAGCTCGCGGTGGTGGCGGCGGAGAATTTCTACGGCGACATTGCGCGCCAAATCGGCGGCGACCGCATCAATGTCGTGAGCATCATGAACAATCCCGACCAGGACCCGCATCTGTTTGAAACGACGCCCGGCGTGGTGCGCCAGATTGCCGATGCGCAGATCGTGGTGCTCAACGGCGCCGACTACGATCCATGGATGGAAAAGCTGTTGAGCGCGGCACCGCGGCCCGGCCGCGTCGTCATCAATGCCGCCGAATTGACGGGCAAGAAGCCCGGCGACAATCCGCATCTATGGTACGCACCAGCGACCATGCCGGCCGTCGCCAAGGCGCTGGCCACGGCCTTCAGCAAGGCCGACCCGGCGCATGCCGGCGATTACGCCGCAAGGCTTGCAACGACGCTCGCCTCGCTCGAGCGCATCGGACAGCGCGCCGCGCAGATCAAAGCCAAGCACAAGGGCGAAGCGGTGACGGCCACCGAACCGGTGTTCGGCTTGATGGCCGAGGCGCTGGGCTTGACGGTGCGCAACCAGCGTTTTGCGCTCGCCGTGATGAACGATACCGAACCGAGCGCGCGCGACGTGGCGGCTTTCGAGAACGATCTCAAGCAGCGCAAGGTGAAATTGTTCCTCTACAACAATCAAGTGTCGAGCAAAATGACCGAGCACCTGCTCACCATCGCCAAGACCGCGAAAGTACCGGTGGTGGGCGTGACCGAAACCCAGCCGGCCAAAGTGTCGTTCCAGGATTGGATGCTGGGCGAACTCGATGCCGTCGACAAGGCGCTGACGGGACCGAGTTCGTGAATTCTGCCGTCGAGCTCGACCATGCCAGTATCAAGATCGGCAACCGCGCGGTTCTGGCGGATGCAAGCTTTGCGATAAAGCCCGGCGAATTCATCGGCGTGCTCGGGCCCAATGGCGCCGGCAAGACCACGCTGATGCGCGCCATTCTCGGCTTGCTGCCGCCGAGCGCCGGGACTTTGCGCGTGTTTGGACGCGCGCCGCAGCGCGGCCACGCCCATATCGGCTATCTGCCGCAATTGCGCACCGTGCTGCCGGACTTGCGCGTGCGCGGGCTCGATTTCATTGGCTCGTCGCTCCATGGCGAGCGCTGGGGCCTGCCATCGCTGAGCAAAGCCGAGCGCATCACGATCGAGGCAACGCTCGACTCCGTCGGCGCGCGCGAACTGGCCCGGCGGCCGCTGTCGGAAATGTCCGGCGGCGAGCGCCAGCGCCTGTTGCTGGCGCAGGCGCTCATCGGCAATCCGAAACTGCTGCTGCTCGACGAGCCGCTGATCAGCCTGGACGCCCGTCACCAGGAAGTCGTGATCGACGTGGTGCGGCAAGTTTGCCGCGAGCGCGGCATTACCGTCTTGTTCAGCGCGCATGAACTCAACCAATTGCTGGGCGCCATCGACCGCGTGCTTTATCTCGGCAATGGCCGGGCGGTGCTGGGCACCGTCGAGGAAGTCGTGACTGCGCCGGTGCTCTCGAAGCTCTATGGCACCGACATCGAAGTGGTGCGCGCCGGCGGGCATATTTTCGTCATGTCGCGCGGCCGCGACGTCGAGCGCCACGATCACACGCATGATCATGGACATGCACACGGTCACGATCACGGGCATGGGCATGAGCATCATCATTGAGATGAAACCAATCATTCAATCGGAACAAGCGGAGGCCTCTCGCCTCCCCTCCCCCCGCGAAGCGGCGGGGAGGGGTCGGGGGTGGGAGGAGATAAATCATCCTTTTCAAAAAACGCCCCCCACCCCTAACCCCTCCCCACCACTCGCAAGTGCTCGCGGGGAGAGGGGAAAAGAAGACTGACATGTTCGCCTATGAATTCATGAACAATGCCTTCGCCGCCGCCGGCATCGTGGCGGTGGTGTCAGGTGTTGTCGGTTTCTTCCTGGTGATGCGCGGGCAGACCTTCGCCGGCCACGCACTCTCGCATATCGGATTTGCGGGCGCGACCGGCGCCGGCTTGATCGGCTTGGCGCCGCTGTGGGGCCTGCTCGGCTTCACGCTCGCCGCCGGCATCGTGATGGGCTTGCTCTCGGACCGCATCAGCAACCGCGACGTCGCCATCGGCGTGGTGCTGGCACTGGCGCTCGGCTTTGGCTTGCTGTTCCTGCATTATTATACGTCGTTCGCGACGCAGGCGACCGCGCTGCTGTTCGGCAATGTGCTGGCGGTCGACCGCGGCATGATCGCGACGCTGGGCGTGCTCGGCCTCGTCACATTGGCGGCGCTGGCCTCCATCATGCGGCCGTTGATATTCGCCACGCTGCAACCGGAATTGGCCGAGGCCAAGGGCGTCAAGCTGCGCTTTATCGCCACGGCGTTTCTGGCGATCGTGGCGCTGGCGGTATCGGAATGCGCCCAGATCGTCGGCGTGCTGATGGTTTTCACGCTCATGGTCGGTCCGGCCGCCGCCGCCCAACGCGTGACCACGGGCCTGTGGAGCGGGCTTATTTTATCGGCCGCGCTGGCGCTGGCCGAGGCATGGCTCGGCATTACGATCGCCTATCACACCGACTGGCCGGTGAGCTTCTGCATCGCCATGCTCAGTGCGCTTGGCTATTTCGCCTGTCTCGGCCTGCCCGCGCTGTTTGCAAGGCAGCCCGGCGCCCCGGCCTGAGCGCCAAATAGCCGCGCCCGCCCGCTTCATCCGCGTTTGATCATGCTCTACAATAGAGCCAAGGCCGGCCATTTGGGAACGCAAAGATCGAGGTTTCGCCCACCGACACGCGGCCGGCTTTAGCGCCTGCGGCGCGTTCCTGGCCTATCAGTTCTACAAGCGCTATCGCGCGCGCGGCATGGCTGTGAAAGCCGCCGGGTAATGGAGCTTTGCCTCCTGGCCGCCGGCGCAACCGTCAAGCTTGGCACGGTTGCGCTCACGCTGGCCTGGACCCATTCGATCGAGAAAACCCGCTGGGAAGAGGACTACCGCGCCACGCCCGCGGGCGTCGTGCTGGTGCAGGACCGCGTGCAAGGCACCGGCGCCGGAATGGAGCCGCCGCCTGACGCCAAATTCGACGGCACATGGTGGCATTACGATCCGCATCTGGCGCCGCTGCGGCAGGTGATCCTGCGCCGCTCCGGCATGACCGTCGGCGATTGGCAGGTCTGCATCGGCGGCCAATGCAAGCCGATGGGCGATTATCTGCCCGATAAAAAAGCCGACCCGGTGACGCTCACCACCTGTCCGTGATACCGGTGTCCTTGGCAAGGAAAGTTCGATGACCGATTCTTCCAAACGCACGATTTGCATCGGCGAAGCTATTGTCGAACTGGCGCGCGGCGGCGATGGGCGCTTCGCGCTGGCGAGTGCTGGCGACACCTTCAACACGGCGATCTATCTCGCGCGCGCCGGCATCAATACCGGCTTTGTCAGCGCGCTCGGCGACGATCCGTTTTCCGACGCGATAGTGTCGCTCGCCGCGGCCGAAGGAATCGCCAGTGATTTGATCCTGCGCGCACCTGGCCGCCTGCCGGGCCTTGCGCTTGTTGACGCGGACGGCAAAGGCGGCCGCCGCACGCATTATTGGCGTGAATCCGCGCCCGCCAATGAATTGTTCGAACTGCCGCAATGGAGCCGCGTCGCGCAAAGCCTGCTGGAGGCGCGGCTGATCTATTTCTCCGGCATCACGCTCTCGCTTTATTCCAATGTCGGGCTCGGCCGCTTCCTGGCGGCGGTGGAACTGGCGCGCAATAGCGGCGCCAAGATCGTGTTCGACGGAAATTTCCGCCCCGGCGCATGGCGCGGCGATCTCACGCGCGCCCGGACTGTTTTCGCCGAGGCGCTCAAGCGAGTCGACATCGCGCTACCGGCCTATGACGACGAAGCTGTACTGTGGGGCGATCCCTCGCCCGAGGCGACCATCGAGCGGCTGCAAGCCTTCGGCGTCGCCGAAATCGCGGTCAAGAACGGGCCCAACAGCGCGCTGGTCGCGGCTTCCGGCACGCGCGACAGCGTTCCGGTGCCGGATGTCGTAACGCCGGTCGATCCAACCGCCGCGGGCGATGGATTCAACGCCGGATATCTCGCCGCCAGGCTTTCCGGATGCGGGCCAATCGAAGCGGCCGGCGCCGCGCACAGACTCGCCGGCCAGGTGATCCGGCATCGCGGATCGATCGTGCCACGCGCCGGCGCGGCCGTGCATTAAGCGGGAGAATTCGCAGCCATGACTGGAAAATCGAAATATTTGCTGGCCGCCGGGTTATTTTTGCTCGCCGCCCAGGCCGGGCGCGCCGAGCCGATGAAATGCAGCGGCGAAAATAAAACCTGCCTGTCGGTTTGCTCCAAAATGACCGTTCCCGCCGTGCTCGCAGCTTGCCTGGATAATTGCCGCTCGGTTCAGAAGAGCTGCTTGCAGACAGGCTGTTGGAATAACGGCAGCAGCCGCTATTGCGGGCTGATGAAGCAATAAATGCCAAAGGCGCCCGCGTTGGCGGACGCCTCAAGACATCAGGCGATTGGAGCGCGATGGCGCTTAGGCGACCGCTTCCGGCGCCGACCGCGGCGACAAGGAAGGCGCGATCTCGTCGCTCTTGAGCTGGGCGCCTGAGGGCGCGGCAACCGCTTTGTCGAGCCGGCGCGCGACGCCTTCGAACTGGGCGTTTTCCTCAATGGTCAGCGACTTGTTGAAAATCTCGCCTTCGACCGCCGCGGTGCTTTGCAACTTGACGCTATTGCCGTGAATGGTGCCGTTGAAGGTGCCCTGAATGATGGTTTCCGGCGCGATGACCTTGCCCTCGACCTTGGCGCCCTGGCAGATCACGAGCTGCGAGGCGTGGATGTCGCCGACCACCCGGCCGAAAATCTGCACCGACCCCGCGCAGACAATGTTGCCGGTGATCAGCATGCCGTGGCCGAGCGTTGAGACCATGTCATTGGGCTTGCCGGATGCGGTGTCGAGTTTGGAGTCGGGCTCGCCCGCCTTGACGATTTTCATGTCACGCTCGCCTTTCGATTGGGAAAAATAGCTCAATTCTATTCTCCATCTGCGATGGCACCGACGGCCACGGACGAAATTCAGCGCCCAATTGATAATTCCTCGCCGGTTTGCGCGCCAGCGAAAACCGGAAATATCGCTAACGCGTGCGCCGCGTCATTCGTTAACGCGCAGCGTTAACTACTGGCGCTGTCGGCGCTTGAATAGGCCCGCTAGCGCGCGTTTAGATGCCGGTCATGAACGACCAGGCATTGAAAGCAGCGGTTGGCCGCTTCCTGAAGAATGTCAATTTCACCGCGCAGCGTGAAATTGAAAAAGTCGTTCGTAGCGCGGTGGCCAGCGGAAAACTCCAAGACGGCGAGAACTTCACCGCCGCGGTGACGCTTTCGAGCGAAAAGCTCGATCTCAACGTCACCATCTTCAGCAAAATCGAACTGCAATAGTTTCGACAGCGCTTCAAAGCGAGAGGCCACCGGCCCCGGTTAAGGGGTCGATGGCCTGCGGGGTCGACTCGTTTCCTCGCCCAGTGTCCTATTCGGCAGGTACCGCCTTCGGCGCGCTGACCATGGCCGGCTGCTTGGACAGTGCGAACAAGAAGACCGATACGACCAGATAGGCGAAACAGACCGAGGGCGTCACACCCCAGCCGCCGCCGATGCCGATCGCATCGCCATGCATGAAGCCGAAGTAAGTGAGCACCGCGCCGGCGAACGCGAAGGCCGAAGCGTTGATGAACTTCTTGTCGATCACGAATACGGCGATGGCGCCGAGCACCAAGCCGGTCAGGATCGAGCCGCCGCCCATCACTTCAAGGCCGTGGAACAAGACGCCGTTCTGCGCCATCTTGCCGACGAATTCTGGCGAGTGCATAGCGACGTAATTCATACCCGCCGCGCCAAGCGCGCCGCCAAGCAAAGTGGCCGCCCAGGCCGCAAGGTGCGGCGTGAGCGCCAGTGCAATGGCGGGAGCGTGCTCTTTTGGCGTCGTCTGGAACGCCTGGGCGCAGATCAGCATGCCGATATACAACAGGATCGGCGATATCGCGACCACGGGGATGACAGCCAGCATCAAGGAGATGATGCCGAACCATGACAGCACGATCACCATCACGCCGACCGCGGCCGAGTAGCCGATACGGCCGCCCATCGCCTTCCAACCGGGCTGGCCGATGTAAACCGCGTTGATGAAGGGGTTGCCCATCAGGCAGCCGATCAAACTGACGACGCCGTCGGCGGTCAGCACGCGGGTGGTCGGATAGTGGTCGCCCGCCGCTTCCGCGGATTCGACGTTATCCATCGCTTCGACCAGGTCGTAAATGCCGTACGGTATGGCCGTGATCAGGATGACGCCTAAATACTGGAAGCCGGAGAACACATGCCCTACCGCCGGTAACGGGATCGAGAAGCCAAAGCTCGTGAAGGCCGACTTGACGCCGCCAAGCGACAGACCGCCGAGGTTAAGACCGAACAGGTTCGAACCCCATGCGATGATCATGCCGACGGCAATCGCGATCAGGCCCGCCGGAATCCCCATCGGGTAGCGCACGCCGGAGAACCAGCTCACCATGATGATGGCAAAGCAGACCAGACCGATTTGCGGCGTCATGAACATTTCGAGCGCCGGGCGCATCGAGATGAAGGTGACCGAGACGCCCGCCAGCGTACCGAGCAAAGCGGCGCGCGGCGTGATCTTGCGCACGATGGGCGCGACGAAGCCGCCGATCATCAGGATGAAGCTCTGGAAGAACACCCAAACGAGGCCGGCTTCCCAGCCCTTGATGGGGTCGCCGGTGGTTATCGCGATCGGCAGCATGATCACGAAAGTGACGATGAACATATGCGGCACGCTGATGCCGGACGGCATCGCGCACACGTCGCTGCGGCCGGTTTTCTTCGCAAGCTGATAAGCCAGGTATGCGTAGTAAAATGTGCTCAGGCACATCATCAAGCCCATCGCCGGCAGGATGCGGCCAAACACGATGTTGTCGGGCATCTTGATGACGAAGCGCAACAGGCCGGTAAGCACCAGCATATTCACCAGGATGTTGGTGCCGAAGCCGAAGAACGCGTTCCAGTCGCCTGGCGTCCATAGTGCCGGTTTGAAATCAGCCTTTGCCGTAGCCATCTGCTTAACTCCCCCGTTTGAGTTGAGTTGAAATCAGCCCCAAAGTTTCCGTTACACGCGTCACGCCGCCTTTTGCGCCGAAGCCATGGCGGCAAGTACCTGTTGAGATCCCGTCACCCAGCCGAAAATGCCGCCCTGGGCCTTGATCATGGCGAGGCCCATTTTGTGGAATTCCGGAAAATAAGAACCGGTGCAGTCCGACAGCACGATGCAGCGAAAGCCGCGATCGTTGGCTTCGCGCACCGTGGTGTTGACGCAGACCTCAGTGGTGACGCCGGCGACCAGCAGGTTCTCGATGCCGCGATTGGCCAGGATCAGTCCGAGATTGGTGGCGTAGAACGCGCCCTTGCCGGGCTTGTCCACGACCGGCTCACCGGCGATCGGATAAAGCTCCTTGATGATGTCGTGGCCCGGCTCGCCTTGGATCAGGATACGGCCCATCGGACCCGGATCGCCGATACGCTTGCTCGGCTCGCCGCGCTCGACCTTGGCTGGCGGCGCGTCGTTCATATCGGGGCTGTGACCCTCGCGGGTGTGAATGACTAGAATGCCGGCCTTGCGCGCCGCCGCCAGAACTTGGCGGCACGGCTCGACGGCGGACTTGAGCAGACTGACATTGTTGCCGAGCGTTTCACCAAAGCCGCCAGGCTCAAGGAAATCGCGCTGCATGTCGATGATGATGAGAGCGGTACGGGAAAGATCGATACCGATCGGCGTAGGTTCGGCGCTAATCTGGGTCATCATGGTGTCCCCTTGACCGGCACGAAGTGGGGCAAACCAAATTCGCGCCAATGCGCGGACGTCATTGCCCATAGGCTATCTCAGCAAGTCGCGTGCCACTGCACACAATGGCCGTTAAATGCCTAGTTCTTAGCCAAATTTCGCGATTCAGCTAGAATTCCATCGGGTTATCAAATCGCTCGCTGCGCCGTGAAATTAGGCAGTTCTACGAATGGGTTGTCCGAATATGCTGAAATAATGGCGGGTGCGCTCAAACCTGCGGCGAATCGGTTTTCGAGGGCGTTATGGCCTGACGCGCTGGAATCGGCGGCGCAGCCGATTTGACGCTTTTTAAAATCATGCGCTAGGGCGATAGGGTGTTGTCCGCCAAAGACTGAGGACGAGGCTTGTTATGGTCTATTTGATTGTGTTTCTCGGCGGCGGTATCGGCGCGGCTTTGCGCCATGGCGTCAATCTGACCGCTGCGCGCATGCTCGGCACTTCGTTTCCCTACGGCACGTTCCTGGTCAATGTTACTGGCTCGTTCGCCATGGGATTGATCGCCGCCTATTTCGCCTTCAAGGGCGACGCCACCCAGCACTGGCGGCTGTTTCTGACGACCGGCATCCTAGGCGGCTTCACGACGTTTTCGGCATTCTCACTCGACGCCATGCTGCTCTATGAGCGCAGCGAGACGGGCCTCGCCGCGCTCTATGTCGTCGCATCGGTAGGGGTGTCGATCGCCGCGCTGTTTGCCGGCTTTGCGCTGGTGCGGAACTTCACGTAAGAGGCCGACGGAATTATTCCATCTTCCTCATGCCGAGATTTTCCAAGAGCGCCATGTCCTTGTCGCGGCCGGGGTTCGGCGTGGTCAAGAGTTTCGGTCCGTAGAAGATCGAATTGGCGCCGGCGAGGAAACATAAAGCCTGCGTCTCTTCGCTCATGTCCTCGCGACCGGCCGAAAGCCGCACCATCGACGCCGGCATGCAAATGCGCGCGACCGCGATCGTGCGCACGAAATCGAGCGGATCGAGCTTGCCCGCCACCGCTAAGCGGCGTGCCTTCCACCTGCACCAGCATGTTGATCGGAACGCTTTCCGGATGCACCGGCAGACTGGCCAGGGTCGCGATCATGCCGACACGATCCTCCAGCCCCTCGCCCATGCCGACAATGCCGCCGCAGCAAACATTGATGCCGGCCTCGCGCACATGCGAAAGCGTATCGAGCCGGTCCTGATAGGTGCGCGTGGTGATGATCTCGCTGTAATATTCCGGCGAGGTGTCGAGGTTGTGATTGTAATAGTCGAGACCGGAATCTTTCAGCCGTTTGGCTTGCTGCGCCTCCAGCATGCCGAGCGTGACGCAGGTCTCCAGCCCCAGCGCCTTCACGCCTTCCACCATGGCACAGACATTATCGAGATCGCGGTCCTTGGGCGAACGCCAGGCCGCGCCCATGCAAAAGCGCGAGGCGCCGCCGTCTTTGGCGGCGCGCGCCTCGGCGAGCACCGCGTCGAGGCTCATGAGTTTTTCGGCCTTGACGCCGGTATCGTAGCGCGCGGCCTGCGGGCAATAGGCGCAATCTTCCGGGCAGCCGCCGGTCTTGATCGATAGCAAGGTCGAAATCTGCACTTCGGCGGGGTCGAAATTCTCCCGGTGCGTCTGCGCCGCGCGGAACATCAATTCCGGGAATGGCAGGGCGAACAAGTCCCGCACTTGCGCGCGAGTCCAGTCGTGACGGGGGCCCCCCAAATGCGGCATCGGCCTATTGTCTTGCGCAAGCGACATTTCCGGACCTTTCGGGGGCGGCTAACCCGCCAACCCGGCCTTTATATCAAGTTTGGCGGCTATTTTGGCAGAAATTGCGCCACATTGAGAGCCCCATAGTGGCATGATAGCTTTGCGGCTTGCAAAAAACCGGGTGCATTCATGGCAGCGATGCGAAGTTTACTCATTGCGGCGGTCTCGCTGGGCTTTGTGACGGCATGCCTCGCCGGGACCGCTCACGCTCAAGGAAAAAAGGGGGGGCCAACTCCGATGCAGCAAGACGAAATCCAGAAGAAAAAGGACGCCGAGGCGATCGACGCGCAATATAGGAAAGCGCTCAAGCAGACCGAAGGAAATACACCCGAGGTCCGCCTCGATCCCTGGTCGAACATGCGCGGCACCGACGACACAAAAGTAAAGCGCTAGCGCATGCAATTTACCCGGCGCGGAATTACCCGGCTTGTTTCGGTGCTGACCGGCGCCGTGGTCTTGTTCGGATTGGAACAAGGCTATGGCGTGCAATTTTACATCGCCGTACCGGCCGCCATCCTCACTTATACCGCCAGCCTGATCGGCGTCGGTCTGTTGCTGGGAACGGACGCGGCGGAATAGTCTACCAGCGGGACCGCCAGCCCCAGCCGCCGCGGTAATAGGGGCCGGAGCCATAATAATAAGGCCGCGTCTCGTAATAGACCGGCGGCGGACCGACCACGACTTCCTCTGGGCCATCCTCATAGAGCGGCTGGCGCGCGGCACGCCTTTGCTGCTGCGGCACGCGCCCGCTCAGGTCGAGCGCGGTTTCGATCGCGAAACCAGTTTTGTCCTGCCAGGTGACCGCGCACCAGCCTTCCGTGCAATTGTCGGCATCGATCAGGCTGCCGCCGGGAATCTTGGCGACGACCTCGCTTTTGGTGCCGGGGGCCGCGCGCAAGTTGACGGTCGATGCCACATAAGCGGGCTTGGCGAGCGCCGCCGTGGTTGCGCTCAATACAACGCCCAGACCTAAAAGAAGCGGGAAATATCTCATGGGCCGGCTCGCTCCCCTGGTTTTCGCTGTCGGCGGATCATCGCCGGAAAGCACCCACAACTTCAACCCGTAAAAGCGGCGGGATCGGGGCAGCAAGTCCGGCGACAAGCCCGGGACGGGTTTCCGGCACCTTGCGTAGGGCCTTCTTGCCATGGGAAAAGGCCGCATGAGCGAGCCAGAAACCGACGATACCCCGCCCGATCACCTCTGCAACGACCCGCGCAGCCCATATTTCAATGCCGAGGCGCTGGCGCGCGATGTCGGCATCCGTTTCAAGGGCGCCGAAAAGACCAATGTCGAGGAATATTGCGTGAGCGAGGGCTGGATCCGGGCCACCGTCGGCAACGCCAAGGACCGCTACGGTAATCCGCTGACCCTCAAATTCACCGGCAAGGTCGAGCCCTATTACAAGACCAAGAAGCCGGGCTGAGGCGGCGGCACGGCGCGAAAGCGGATAAAGGCGCGGGCCATGAATGTTTCGATCTTGGACGATCTATTTCGACACGGTGCGCACCCTTCCCTGTTTCGGCAAGCTCGCTGGCCACGCCGTCACCGTCTGGAACGACCATGTCCAGGATGTCGATGCGCTGGCAGAGCGGCTGCGCGATACGCAGGCGCTGGTGCTGATCCGCGAGCGTACGAAAATCCGCACGCCCTTGCTCGAACGCCTGCCCAAGCTCAAGCTCATCAGCCAGCGCAGCGTCTATCCGCATATCGATGTCGATACCTGCACGCGGCTCGGCGTCATCGTGTCGTCGAGCCAGCATCCCGGTACGCCGTCTTACGCCACCGCGGAATTGACCTGGGGCCTTGTGATCGCCGCCATGCGGCAAATTCCGCAGCAGATGGCTTCGCTCAAAGCGGGCCACTGGCAAAACGGTGTCGGCGCGACGCTGCGCGGCAAGACGCTGGGGATTTACGGCTATGGCCGCATCGGCAGCGTTGTTGCCGGCTACGGGCGCGGCTTCGGAATGAAGGTGCTGGTCTGGGCGCGCGAACCGGCCCGCGCGCAAGTGCGCGCCGACGGTTTTGCGACGGCCGCGAGCAAAGCCGAATTCTTCGAGCAGTGCGATGTCATTTCGCTGCACATGCGTCTGGTCGAAGCCACGCGTCACATCGTCACCGCGCAAGATCTCGCCCGCATGAAGCCGACCGCGCTGTTGGTCAATACCAGCCGTGCGCCGCTGATCGAACCCGACGCGCTGGTGAATGCATTGCGTTCGGGCCGGCCGGGAATGGCGGCGATCGACGTTTTCGAGGACGAGCCGATGCGCGACACCAAGCATCCGTTGCTCAACATGCCCAATGTCGTGGCGACGCCACATATCGGCTATGTGTCACGCGACGAATATGAAATCCAATTCGCCGATATTTTCGACCAGATCAACGCCTATGCCGCCGGCGCACCGATCAATGTGGTGAACCCGGCCGTGCTGGCGAATTTGCCCGCCGCGCGCCATGGATGACGGCACGGCCCGCGACCAAATTGCGCAACTCGAAATCCGCATCGAGGCGTTGAGCAGAGTCGATCGCGCGCTGCCGCAAGATCGCGCTCGGCGCCAAGATCGCGGCCGGTGCCGGCGCCGCCTGGTTTTTGGCTGCATTATTGTGGATTCTGCCGTTCGACGTGACCGGCTTTGTGGCGGCCACGACCGCTTTGCTCGGCGGCTTCGTTCTGCTCGGCTCGAATGCCACCACCTGGGCGCAAACGGAACTGGACCTTCACAACGCCGAGGCGATGCGCACGGATTTGATCGCCAGTATCGAATTGCGCGTGGTGGGCGAGCGCACGCCGACGATTCACTGATTGCGCGGAATTATGGCAAGCTGCCCGGGTTAGGCTTTGGCGCCGTTTCAAGAGGTCTCTTCCCGTGTTTTTGCTGTCCGGCCTGCTCGATAAATTCATCAAGAACGGCACGCTTCGGCTCTATGACGCGTCCGGCAAGCTGCACGTATTCGGCGGCAAATTGCCGGGCCCGTCGGTGACCGCGCGCATCAACCGCGCCAGCCTGGAGACGACGCTGTTCCTGAACCCGGAATTGCGCGCCGGCGAAGCCTATATGAACGGCGACCTCACTTTCGAGGACGGCTCGACCATCGCCGATTTGCTGATGGTTTTTTCGGTCAACCGCTCGACGCTCAAATCGCACGGCTCGCAAAAATTGCTGCGCCGGATTTGGCGCTGGCTACGGCGCTGGCATCAGGCCAATCCGGTCGGCCAGGCGGCCAAGAACGCGCGGCATCATTACGATGTGTCGACGGAACTGTACCGGCTGTTTCTCGACGACCAGATGCAATATTCCTGCGCCTATTTTCGCGATCCAGAAAACGACACGCTCGAGCAGGCGCAGAATTACAAACTCGTGCATGCGACGGCCAAGCTCAATCTCAAACCCGGCTTGACGGTGATCGAAATCGGCTCCGGCTGGGGCGGATTTGCCATTCACATCGCCAAGCACACCGGCGCCAAAGTACTGGCGATCAACGTCTCGCCCGAACAAATACGCGCCGCGCGCGAGCACGCGCAAGCCGCCGGCGTTTCGGATCTCGTGGAGTTTCGCGAGATCGATTACCGCAATGTCGAGGGCAAGTTCGACCGCGTCGTTTCGGTCGGCATGATGGAGCATGTCGGCATCGGGCATTTCGACGAATATTTCGGCAAAATCCGTTCGCTGCTCAAGGACGACGGCTTTGCCTTCATCCATTGCATCGGCCGCATGTCGATGCCCGGCACCACCGGCCCGTTCATCCGCAAATATATTTTTCCCGGCGCCTATGTGCCGGCGATTTCGGAGGTCTCCGCCGCGATCGAGCGCAACGGCCTGTGGAACGCCGACACCGAATTCCTGCGGCTGCATTATTACTACACGATCAAGCACTGGCGTCAGCGCTTTGCGCAAAACCGCGACAAGGCGGTGAAAATTTACGACGAGCGCTTCTGCCGCATGTGGGAGTTCTATCTCGCCGCGGTCGAGCTGGAATTTTTGCACGGCTCACACATGGTGTTCCAGCTTCTGTTGTCGATCACGCGCGACGCCGTGCCGATCCGGCGCGACTATATGATCGACGCCGAGCGCGCCGAAAACGCCAAGTAGCATTACGCGCGGCCTATCGCGATGGCGGCACGTCAATGGTCGTGCAATTGCGCCGTCCGGACTCGAAGCATTCCTGGCTATGGCGCGCGTCCACCATCGCATTGGCCAGCCATATGCCACCGCCGATGAAGATGACCGCGGCGACCACCAGAAAGATATTGGCGGCGCGGCGGTCGCTCTCGCTCTCATCGCCGTCTGGCGGCTGTTGCGGGTCCGGCATTGCGCTATCCGTGCGGCGGCCGCGCCCCTACTCCGCCGCTTCCATGCGCGACTTGGCGGCCTCGACCTTGGCGGCGCAGAACTTGAATTCCGGGATCTTGCCGAAGGGATCGAGCGCCGGGTTGGTCAGGATATTGGCAGCCGCCTCGACATAGGCGAACGGGATGAAGATGACTCCGTCGGGAATGGCGTCGTCCTGCTTGGCCGGCAATTCGACTTCGCCGCGCCGCGTCGTGACGCGCAGCATGTCGCCGGGGCGCAGCCCCAATTTCTCAAGTGTGCCGCGCGAAACGGCGGCGCTCGCCGACGGCTCGATGGCGTCGAGCACGCTGGCGCGGCGCGTCATCGAGCCGGTGTGCCAATGCTCGAGCTGACGGCCGGTGGTGAGGATGAAAGGATATTCGTGATCCGGCGTTTCGTTGGGCGGCGTGAGTTTGGCCGCAACAAGCTTGGCCATGCCGTTGGGGCGCGGATAGCCCTTGTCGAACACCACGTCACGGCCCGGCACGTCGGGCAAATCGACGGGATAAGTGACGTGGTCTTCGCGCTCGACGCGGTCCCAGGTGATGTTGTCGAGCGCTGGCATCAGCCGCGCCATCTCCTCGAACACTTCGCTGACATGCTTGTAATTCCAGTTCTCACCCATGCGCTGCGCGAGATCCTGGATGATCCACAAATCCTGGCGCGTATCGCCCGGCAGCGGCAGCGCGGCGCGGCCCATCTGCACCTGGCGATTGGTGTTGGTGACGGTGCCGTCCTTTTCCGGCCAGGCCGAGGCCGGCAGAATGACGTCCGCATAGGAACAGGTTTCAGTGAGGAAAATGTCCTGCACGACGAGGCATTCGAGATGCGCCAGCGCGGCACGCGCGTGGTTCAAATCCGGGTCCGACATCGCGGGATTTTCGCCCATGATATACATGCCCTTGATCTCGTCGGCATGCACGGCGTCCATGATCTCGACCACGGTCTTGCCGCGCTTGGGATCGAGTTTCTTGCCCCAGGCCTTTTCGTATTTCGCGATCATCTCCGGGCTCTCGACCGATTTGTAATCGGGGTAGAACATCGGAATGAGACCGGCATCCGACGCGCCCTGCACGTTATTCTGGCCGCGCAGCGGATGCAGGCCCGTGCCGGGACGGCCGACCTGGCCGGTGATCAAAGCGAGCGCGATCAAACAGCGCGCATTGTCGGTGCCGTGGGTGTGTTGCGACACGCCCATGCCCCAGAAGATGATGGCGCTTTCGGCGCGGGCATAGGCGCGTGCGACTTCGCGGATGGTGTCGGCCGGAAGGCCGCAGATCGGCTCCATTTCCTCCGGCGTGAAATCCTTGACGTGCTCTTTGAGCTGTTCGAAGCCCTCGACATAGGTCTGCACATATTGCTGGTCGTAGAGCTTCTCTCCGACGATGACGTTGAGCATGCCGTTGAGCATGGCGACGTCGGTGCCGTTCTTGAATTGCATCATTTTCCAGGCGTGGCGCTTGAGCGCCTGGCCGCGCGGGTCCATGACGACCAGCTTAGCGCCGCGCTTGGCGGCCTGCTTGAAGAAAGTGGCGGCCACGGGGTGGTTCTCGGTCGGGTTGGCGCCGATCACGATGATGAGGTCGGAATTCTTGCATTCGTTGAAGGTCGCGGTCACCGCCGCCGAGCCGACGCCTTCCAGCAGCGCCGCCACCGACGAGGCGTGGCACAGCCTGGTGCAGTGATCGACATTGTTGGAGCCAAAGCCGGTACGCACCAGCTTCTGAAAGAGATAAGCCTCTTCGTTCGAGCCTTTGGCCGAACCGAAGCCGGCGAGCGCGCGTGAACCGTCGCGGTCGCGGATTTTCTTCAAGCCGGAAGCGGCGCGCTCCATGGCCTCTTCCCAGCTCGCTTCGCGGAAATGCGTAAAGGGATTTTGCGGATCGACCAGATCGTCGGCGGATTTGGCGACGCCGTCCTTGCGCACCATCGGCTTCATCAGGCGCTGCGGATTTGACACATAGTCGAAGCCGAAGCGGCCCTTGACGCACAAGCCGGTTCTGGTTGGCCGGACCGTTACGGCCGGTCACGGCAATAAGCTTGTCGTCCTTGATCTGGTAGGTGAGCTGGCAGCCAACACCGCAATAGGGGCAGACGCTGTTGACTTCGCGGTCGGGGAATTCGGTCCGCACGTTCTCGGCATTGACCAGCGAGGACGGCATCAGCGCGCCGGTCGGACAGGCCTGCACGCATTCGCCACAGGCAACGCAAGTCGAGTTGCCCATCGGATCGTCGAAATCAAACACGATCTTTTCCATGAAGCCGCGGCCGGCCATGCCGATGACGTCATTGACCTGCACTTCGCGGCAGGCGCGCACACACAAATTGCACTGGATGCAGGCGTCGAGATTGACCGCCATGGCGGCATGGCTGCGGTCGGGCGCGGGAATTTCGATGCGCTCGCGCTTGGGGAAACGGCCGGCGGCAACGCCCTGGCGCTTGGCGGTTTTCCAGAATTCGGATTCCGGATCATGCGCGACTTCGATCGCGGGCTGGTCGGTAACCAGCAACTCGGCCACCATCTTGCGCGCGGTCTTGGCGCGCTCGGTGGAGGTTTTCACCTTCATGCCGGGCGAAGGTGTGCGGATGCAGGACGCAGCGAGTACGCGCTCGCCCTCGATTTCGACCATGCAGACGCGGCAATTGCCGTCGGCGCGGTAGCCGGGCTTGGGCAAATAGCACAGATGAGGCAGCTTGATGTCGAGCCTTCGCGCGGCGCGGAAGATCGACTCGCCTTCGCGGATGTCGATTTCGCGGTCGTCGATGAAGAAGGTCTTGGGCTTGGAGTTCGGTTCAGTCATGGTTCACCAACGGCCCATCGGCTTTGCCAGTTCCTCGGGAAAAAATTTCAGCACGCATAATAGCGGGTTCGGCGCCGCCTGGCCGAGACCGCAAATGGAAGCGTCGCGCATGGCGGTCGAAAGTTCGGTCAGCAGCGAAGCGTCCCACGGGCCTTGGGCCATCAGCTTGGCGGCTTTTTCGGAGCCGACGCGGCAGGGCGTGCACTGGCCGCAGCTTTCGTCCTCGAAGAACTTCATCAAGTTCATCGCCACGGCTTTCATGTCGTCCTTCTCGGACAAAATCACCACCGCGTGGGAACCCACGAAACAGCCGTGTTTTTCCAGCATGCCGAAATCGAGCGGGATGTCGGCCATCGAAGCCGGCAATATGCCGCCCGACGCGCCGCCGGGCAGGTAAGCCTTGAATTCATGACCCTCCGTCATGCCCCCGCAGAATTCGTCGATTAGTTCGCGCGCCGTGATACCGGCGGGCGCCAACTTCACCCCGGGATTTTTCACACGGCCAGAAACCGAGAAGCTGCGGAAACCCTTGCGCTCGTGGCGGCCCTGCGAGGTCGCCCATTCCGGGCCGCGTTCGATAAGATCGCGGATCCAGAACAAGGTCTCGACGTTCTGCTCCAATGTGGGGCGGCCGAACAGGCCTACTTGTGCGAGATAAGGCGGGCGATGGCGCGGCAGGCCGCGCTTGCCCTCGATCGATTCGATCATCGCCGACTCTTCGCCGCAGATATAGGCGCCGGCGCCGCGGCGCAGATGCAGCTTGGTATGCGGCGTGAGACCGGCCTCCTCAAGCTTGGCGATTTCCTCGGCCAGCATGAGGCGCAGTTCGGGATATTCGTCGCGGATGTAAATGTAGGTTTCGGGCGCCTCGACGACAAAGGCCGCGATCAGCATGCCTTCGAGAAAACGATGCGGGTCGCGTTCGAGATAATAGCGGTCCTTGAAGGTGCCGGGCTCACCCTCATCGGCATTTACTGCAAAGAGTCGCGGCGCGGGTTCGGCGCGCACCAGCGACCATTTGCGCCCGGTCGGAAATCCGGCGCCGCCCATACCGCGCAAACCTGCGTCGCTCACGATCTTGATCAGCTCATCGGGCGTGCGTTTGCCCGAAAGGCATTCCTTCAGGATCGCGTAGCCGCCTGACTTTTGATAGGCGGCGAAATCGGTCGTGGGGTGCCAGGCATGGGCATGCGGCACATTTTTCGCAGCTTGCGCGACCGTGTCGAGCGTGCCGTGAAAGGTTTGCATATGGCCGACCGCGACCACCGGCGCGCGATCGCAGGCGCCCATGCAAGGCGCGCGCACAACGCGCACATCCTTGCCTAATTTTCCCGGCAATTGCGCCAGCAATTTTTCGGCGCCGGCCATGGCGCAGGATAATGAGTCGCATACGCGCACGGTGACCGGCGGCGGCGCGGGGCCGTCTTTGACGACGTCAAAATGCGCGTAGAACGTCGCGACCTCGTAGACTTCGGTTAGCGCCATCTTCATCTCGAACGCCAGCGCGGTGAGATGGGCGGCGGAGAGATGACCGTAATGATCCTGGATGAGATGTAGATGCTCGATCAACAGGTCGCGGCGGCGCGGCTGGTCGGTCAGCAATGCCTGCACTTCAGCGAGCGCCTGCGGATCGACCTGGCGGCCCTTGGGCGTACGCGGTGGCTTGCGGCGCTTGCCAACGCCGGCGCCGCTCACCCGCGGCGGCGACAAGGTCGCGCCCTGGTCTGAAGCACTCATTTTTCCTCCGAACGTCCAGCAAGCCGCTGATTTTCGATCGAAACAAGGCCCACCCCCCAATGGCATGATAGAATTTATCTATCAATTCATTCACTGTCCTTGTAAATTCCGATTATGGTGGACTGGCAGGTATCGGAGTGTGCGCCGTTCCCGGGAACGAAAAAACCAGAATACGGCACATTTTGACGCAAAACGGGGGCAGACTTGATCGATAAACTCGAATTCCTGCTCGCTTTGGCGCGCGAAAAGCATTTTGGGCGGGCGGCCGAGGCTTGCGGCGTCACCCAGCCGACCCTGTCGGCCGGGGTTAAGCAGCTGGAAGAGACCTTCGGTGTCCTGCTGGTCAACCGCGGTTCGCGTTTTCAGAGTTTCACGCCGGAAGGTGAGCGCGTGCTCGACTGGGCGCGCCGTATTGTCGGCGACGCGCGTGCCATGCGCCAGGAAGTCCATGCGCTCAAACACGGCCTCGTGGGACGCTTGCGGCTGGCGGCGATCCCGACCGCCTTGGCGATGGTGGAAACGCTCACCACGCCGTTTCGCGCGCGCCACCCATCGGTGCAATTCACGATCCTGTCGCGCACTTCGGTGGAAATTCTCACGCATCTCGATAATCTCGAGATCGACGCAGGGTTGACCTATCTCGACAACGAACCGCTTGGCCGAGTCACTTCCGTGCCGCTGTATCGCGAACGTTATCGCCTGCTGGTCGCGGCCGACGCACCGCTCGGCGACCGCGAGACGGTGACCTGGGCGGAAGTCGCCAAGGTGCCGCTCTGCCTCCTGACCCCCGACATGCAGAACCGCCGCATCATCGAACGGCTGCTGCGCGACACCGGCGCCGATCCCGACATCACGCTCGAATCGGACTCGATGGTCCTGCTCTATTCGCATGTGCGCACCGGGCGCTGGGCCAGCGTCATGCCGGCGCGGCTGGCTGCGTCACTTGGTCTCACCGACAGCAATATGCTGCGCGCGATCCCGATCATCGAGCCGGAGGCGAGCCACACCATCGGGCTGGTGGCGCCGGCGCGCGAGCCGATGACGCCGTTGACGGCGGCGCTGGTGGCGGAAGCGCGCCGCGTCGCGCCGCTATTGTCCGATTGAAATCACGCGCTTGAATTTATCACATGTTCTTTAGTCGCATGCCGCGCGCATGGGCCATCGCCCGCAATGCCTGCCTTTTCAAAATGCGACACGCGGCAAGCTGTTTTGTAGGCCTATAGTTGTTCGCTATTGCGAGATTTGAATTTTCTATTGGATAATAGAAAAACTTTTATTGATTCAACCAATGCCGATCCGCACTCTGCAACTGCCAGACTTGGGGGGCAATGACGCTTTTCCGCGGTCTGTAAAAAAGAATCGAAACTAGGGAAACCAAGGAGGACGGCGCGATGAGCTTTCTCGACCGCAGTCATACGATTGCAGAACCAGGATTTAGCCGGTGGCTGGTGCCGCCGGCGGCGCTTTGTATTCATCTATGCATCGGCCAGGCCTACGCCTTCAGCGTATTCAACCTGCCGATGACCAAGCTGATCGGCATCACCGCGTCGGCGCCGGACGACTGGAAACTCACCGATCTCGGCTGGATTTTCTCGATCGCGATCGTCGTGCTTGGCCTTTCGGCGGCGTTTCTCGGCCGCTGGGTGGAAGAAGGCGGACCGCGCCGCGCGATGTTCACGGCGGCCTGCTGCTTCGGCGGCGGCTTCCTGGTTTCGGCGGCCGGCGTTTACGCGCACAATCTTTGGATCGTCTATCTCGGCTACGGCCTGCTCGGCGGCATCGGCCTCGGTCTCGGCTATATCTCGCCGGTCTCGACGCTGATCAAGTGGTTCCCCGACCGGCCCGGCATGGCGACCGGCATGGCCATCATGGGTTTCGGCGGCGCCGCTTTCATCGCTTCGCCGCTGTCGGTTTGGCTGATGGCCAAGTTCTCGACACCGACCCATGTCGGCGTCGCCGAGACCTTCATCGTCCTCGGCTGCGTCTACTTCGTGTTCATGATGGTCGGCGCCGCGATCGTGCGCGTGCCGGCGCCGGGCTGGAAGCCGGAAGGCTACACGGCTCCGGTGGTGGCGCAGACGCCTGATCACCAAGAACGACGTCTTCGTCTATGACGCGATCAAGACGCCGCAGTTCTGGCTGATCTGGTGGGTGCTCTGCCTCAACGTGACCGCCGGCATCGGCGTGCTCGGGCAGGCCTCCGCCATGAGCCAGGAAATGTTCCCCGGCCATGTCACGGCGATCGCAGCCGCCGGCTTCGTCGGTCTGCTCAGTCTGTTCAACATGATCGGGCGTTTCTTCTGGGCTTCGACCTCCGACATCATCGGGCGCAAGAACACTTATTTCTGCTTCTTCGCCATCGGAACGGTGCTCTATTGCCTGGTGCCGTGGACCGGCTCGATCGGCAGCGTGGCGCTGTTCGTGCTCTGCTTCGTGGTCATCATGAGCATGTATGGCGGCGGCTTCGCCACCGTGCCGGCTTATCTGAAGGACATGTTCGGCACCCGCTATGTGGGCGCCATTCACGGCTGGCTGATCACGGCCTGGTCGGCGGCGGGCATATTCGGCCCGGTGCTGGTGAACTACATCCGCCAGTATCAAATCGATCACGGCGTGCCGAAGGCGCAGGCCTACAACACCACCATGTACATCATGGCGGGGCTGTTGGTGGTCGGCTTCATCTGCAACTTCATGATCAAGGCAGTAAGCGATCGCTATCATATGAAAGCCAATGACGCCCGCGCTGCGGCAACGGCATAGGGAGAAATGACCATGGCAAACCAAACACAAGACTCTTCGATGAAGCTCAAGCTGATTCCTGGCCTGGGGCTTTGTCGGCATTCCCCTGGCCTGGGGCGTGGTGCAGACCATCGAAAACGCGATGAAGCTGTTCCAATAGCTTCACCGCGAAGGACGGGCGCCGCTTCCCTGCCCCCAAAATCGGAAGCGGCGCCCGTTCATTTATTCGGGGCGCGACAAGCATGCGCAGCTATGTCTACGGCACGGTGCGCGAAACGGCCCGGACCGCGATCTATGTGATCCGCGTCCGCGACGACCTCATCGACCAGGTCGAAGCCCACGAAATCGCCGAGCTGATGCGCGAGAGAGCTGCAAGCGCGCGGCTATTCCGTGGCCGACGTGGTGGCGGTGCAAGGCGAGCGCAAGGAAAACCTGCGGCTATACGGCGTGCCCTATTCGGTGGGGCGCGTGCGCACGGCCATGTTCAATGCCGCGATCAGCTGGCGGCCGATCGAATTGGACTAGATCTGCCGGCATTCCGGGTCGCCCGCCATAGCGCGTCGAAGACTCGCGTAAACGCGCTTATGGCGCGCGCCCCGGAATGACAAAGCAAGTCACTAAGCGACCTTCTCGACCTGATGGCGGAACATGGCTTTGCGGGCTTCGTCATCGAACTCGGTCTTGAACTTGTGCTTGTCCTTGATCGCGATGGCGCGCGCCGCCGCCGGCCGCGCGCTAATCTCGTCAACAAGCCGCTTGAGGTTGGGGAATTTCGCGAAAGCGCTCTCGCCCAGCACCATCGGGATCAGCCGCGCCCAGCCCCAGAGCGCCATGTCGACGATGGTGTAGCTATCGCCCAGCATGTATTTCTGCTTGGCGAGCCGCGCATCGGCGATGCCAAAATGACGCGTGGCTTCGTAGACATAGCGGTTGATAGCGTATTCGTTTTTCTCCGGCGCGTAATTGCGGAAATGTACCGACTGGCCGGCGTAAGGACCGACGCCGGACGCGACGAAGAACAGCCACGACAGCAATTCGCCGCGCGCCTTGTCGGTTTTGGCCGGCATGAATTTTCCGGTCTTGTCGCCGAGATAGAGCAAGATGGCGCCGGAATCGAACACGGTGACGTCGCCGTCGACGATCGCCGGCACCTTGGCGTTGGGATTGATCGCCAGATAGTCCGGCTTGTGCTGGTCGCCTTTGCGGGTATCGACCGGCATGGCCTCGTAAGGCAGGCCGGCTTCTTCCAGAAACAGCGCGACCTTCATCGGATTTGGCGCGCCGGAATAGTAGAATTCAACATGGTGTCTCTCTCCGCTGTTCGGTTGCAGGAAACCTGCAATTACCATTACATGCCTGTGATTAAGAAGCGCCCGCTCCCGCACATTTTTTTATACGGAAATGTTCGGCGCTATCCTTTTTATAATGAAATAATCGGCGTTATCCTTTAAAGTCGTAATCGTATATGTCAACAACGACGCACATGCAGGGGAGGAATTCATCGTGAAAGCACTGTCCATCCTATCGGCGGTTCTATTCCTGGCTTCGGCAACGGCAACCTTGATCGCTACGCCAACCGGCGCATTTGCCCAGGCGAAGCCTGCCAAAGAGACGGTTCCTCAAAAAAACGCCGAAGCTCCCGCCGCCTCCGGCTCCAAAAAAGGTCGCTCCGGTGGCAACTCCGGCGAAGCCGTAACTCCGATATAAAAAGAAACGTGTGCTCGATTTGCAAGCCCCCGGCGTTGCCGGGGGCTTTTTTATACGGGCGCGACGGTGCGTACCAAAGGCTTTAGAACAACCCAACAATCCGGCCGTCGGGGCCGACATCGATGGTGTTGGCCGCCGGCACCTTGGGCAGCCCCGGCATGGTCATGACCTCGCCGCAGATCGCCACCACGAACTCGGCGCCCGCCGACAGGCGGACTTCGCGCACTGGGATATTGAAGCCGGTGGGCGCGCCCTTGGCGTCGCCATTGGTGGAGAACGAATACTGCGTCTTGGCGATGCAGATCGGCAGCTTGCCGTAGCCCATTTCTTCCCAAGCCTTGAGCTGATCCTTCACCGCCTTGTCAGCGGTGGCGTCATCGGCGCGGTAGATTTCCTTGGCGATGGTGCGGATCTTCTCGAACAGCGGCATGTCATCGGGATAGAGGAACTTGAGCTTGGCGGTGCCGCCATCGATGAGCTTGACCACCGCCTTGGCAACGTCGGCCGCGCCCTCGCCGCCCATGGCCCAATGATCGGCCATGATCGCTTCGGTGCCGAGCGCCTTGCACTTTTCCTTGACGAGCGCGATCTCGGCGTCGGTATCGGCCGAGAAACGGTTGATCGACACCACCACCGGCAGGCCGAACTTCTTCAGGTTCTCCAGATGGCGCTGCAGATTGGCCATGCCGGCTTCGAGCGACTTGAGATCCTCTTTCTTGAGGTCGTCTTTCTTGACGCCGCCATGCATCTTGAGCGCGCGGATGGTGGCGACGATGACCACGCAATCGGGCGCGAGACCGGCCTTGCGGCATTTGATGTCGAGGAATTTCTCGGCGCCCAGATCGGCGCCGAAACCCGCTTCCGTCACGACGTAATCGGCGAGCTTGAGCGCGGTGGTCGTAGCCGACACCGAGTTGCAGCCGTGCGCGATATTGGCGAAGGGGCCGCCATGGATGAAGGCCGGCGTGCCTTCCAGCGTCTGCACCAGGTTGGGCGCGATCGCGTCCTTCAACAGCGCGGCCATGGCGCCATTGGCGTTGAGCTCCTTGGCGCGCACGGGTTTACGCTCGCGGGTATAGGCGACGATGATATTGCCGAGCCGTTCGCGCAGGTCGTCGAGGTTTTTCGCCAGGCAGAAGATCGCCATGACTTCGGAGGCGACGGTGATGTCGAAGCCGGCCTCGCGCGGATAGCCGTTGGCGACGCCGCCGAGCGAGCAGACGATCTCGCGCAGCGCGCGGTCGTTCATGTCCAGGACACGGCGCCAGGCGACGCGGCGCGAGTCGATGCCGAGCGCATTGCCCCAATAGATGTGATTGTCGATCAGCGCCGAGAGCAGATTATGCGCCGAGGTGATGGCGTGGAAATCGCCGGTGAAATGGAGGTTGATGTCTTCCATCGGCACGACCTGGGCATAACCGCCGCCGGCAGCGCCGCCTTTGACGCCGAAGCAGGGACCCGAGCGAGGCTTCGCGCAGGCACAGCATGGCTTTCTTGCCGATAAAGTTGAGCGCGTCGGTGAGGCCCACGGTGGTCGTGGTCTTGCCCTCGCCCGCAGGCGTCGGATTGATCGCGGTGACCAGGATCAGCTTGCCGTTCGGCTTGCCTTCGAGCGACTTGATGTAATCCATCGATACCTTGGCCTTGTAGTGGCCGTAAGGTTCGAGGTTCTTGGCTTCGATACCAAGCTTTTCCTTGGCGAGTTCCATGATCGGACGCATCTTGGCGGCTTGCGCGATGTCGATGTCGGATTTGGGCTTCTGGTGCTGTTCGGCGGGCATGGTGATGGGTCCGTTATTTGGAAATGACGATCAGGCGAACTTCGCCCCGACGGCGAGCTTCGCGGTGGTGGCAAATTCGCCGGCGTCGATTTTCTTGCCGTCGGCGGGTTGAACGCGGGTGACTTTGAAGCGGCCGTCGGCGCAGACGACGGTAAAGCCGTCGGCCTCGACCGCGACGATTTCGCCGAGCTTGCCGGCGATGCCCTTGGGGTCCTTGGCCGGCAGCGGCTTGGCGTCGAAGATTTTGACAACCTTGTTGTCGAGCATGCACCAGGCGCCGGGCGCCGGATTGCAGCCGCGGATCAGACGGTCGATCTGCTCCCAGGGCTTGCCCCAGTCGATCTTGGCATTGCCGGGACCGCAGCGGCCTTCGTAAGTGGCTTTCGATTCGTCCTGCTTGATGCGCGGCGCTTTGCCGGCCTTCACCAGATCGACCGACTCCATCATGGCGTCGACGCCTTGCGGAAACAGGCGGTCGAAATAGACGGTGCCGAGCGTGTCGCTGGGGCCGATCGGCGTTTTCTTTTGCAATCAGCACGTCGCCGGTATCGAGCCCGTTGTCGGGCCAGAAGATCGACAGGCCGGTTTCCTTTTCGCCCTTGATGATCGGCCAATTGATGGCCGAAGCGCCGCGGTAAGCCGGCAGCAGCGAGGGGTGGTACTGGATCGAACCATGGGTCGGCGCGTTGAGAAATTCCTCCGGCACGAACAGCGTCACGAATGCCATGACCTGCAGGTCGGGCTTGAGCGCCTTGAACTCGGCCAGCACTTCCGGAGTTTTATACGAGGCCGGCTGCATCACCTTCAGGCCCGCGGCGAGCGCCGCTTCCTTCAAGGGATCGGCCTTGGCGCCCTCTTTTTCCGGCGCGACATAGACGGCGACGACGTTCTCGCCGCGCTTGATCAGCGCTTCCAAGACGGCCTTGCCGAAGGCCTGCTGGCCGTGGACCACGATACGCATAGTGACACTCCCTAAAACTTCGGCTGTCATGCCCGCGAAAGCTGGCATCCAGTAAACACCGACGGCCCAGTGATTACTGGGTCCCCGCCTTCGCGGGGACGACAGCTCAAATTAATTACGCCGCCTTCTCTTCCTTCTTCGGCGCGCTCAAGGCGCCGGAGTTCTTGATTTCCGCGATCTCGTTGGCCTTGAAGCCGAGCACATCCGACAAAATCTCGTCAGTATGTTCGCCCAGAAGCGGCGAGCGCTTCACTTCCGAGATCGAGTCCGACAATTTGATCGGATTGCCGACGGTGAGATATTTTCCGCGCGCGGGATGATCGACCTCGACGATGGTGCCGGTCTTGCGCAGGCTCTCGTCTTCCGAGATTTCCTTCATCGACAGAATCGGGCCGCACGGAATGTCGAACTTGTTGAGGATGTCCATGGCCTCGAACTTGGTCTTGGTCATGGTCCACTCCTCGATCCGCGCAAAGATCGCCTTGAGCTTGGGCAGGCGCGCGCGCGGCGTGGCGTATTCCGGATCGGTTTTCCAAGTCGGCTCGCCGATCACGTCGCAGATCGGGCCCCAGACCGGCGCCTGGGTGATGAAATAGATGTAGGCGTCCGGGTCTTCCGGCGCGCCCTTGCACTTGAGGATCCAGCCGGGCTGGCCGCCGCCCGAGTCGTTGCCGGCACGCGGCACGGTCGGACCGAAAGCGACGCCTTCGCCATATTGGCTGTATTCGCTGAGCGGGCCGGCCTTGAGGCGCTGCTGATCGCGCAGTTTGACGCGGCAGAGGTTCAAGACGCCGTCCTGCATGGCGGCGAGCACCTTCTGACCGCGGCCAGTGCGGTTGCGCTGATAAAGCGCCGAGACGATGCCGAGCGCGAGATGCAATCCTGTGCCGCTATCGCCGATCTGCGCGCCGGTGACCAGCGGCGGACCTTCGCGAAAGCCCGTGGTGGAAGCCGCGCCGCCGGTGCATTGCGCGACGTTTTCGTAGACCTTGCAGTCTTCATACGGTCCGGGGCCGAAGCCCTTTACCGAAGCGACGATCATGCGCGGGTTGGTCTTGTGGATGTGCTCCCAGGTCAGACCCATGCGATCGAGCGCGCCGGGCGCGAAATTCTCGACCAGCACGTCGCATTTGCGGATCAGCGCTTCGAGCACGCGCTTGCCCTGCGGGTTCTTGGAGTCGATGGTGATCGAGCGCTTGTTGTGGTTGAGCATGGTGAAGTAGAGCGAATCGGCGCCCTTCACATCGACAAGCTGGTTGCGCGTCGCATCGCCGACGCCGGGGCGCTCGACCTTGATCACGTCGGCGCCAAACCAGGCGAGCAACTGCGTGCAAGTCGGGCCCGACTGCACATGGGTGAAGTCGAGAATGCGCACGCCGGTCAGCGCTTTGCCGTCCAGGCCGTAAGGCTTGGACGAGGGTTTCGGCAGATGGCTGGATTTGCCGTTGCCGTTCGACTTTTTCGCCGCCAGCTTCACCACCTTGCGGGCGGATTTTTTTGCGGCGGGCTTGGACGCGGATTTCTTGGTGTTCTTTTTGGCCATTTCATTTCCTCCATCTTGTCTTTTTCCGCTCATGCCCGCGAAAGCGGGCATCCAGGATTTGGCCCTGGGTCCCCGCCTGCGCGGGGACGAACGGGGGTGAACTATTTCTTCTTAATCTTGCTCTGCGGATTGAGATTGCCGATGCGGCCGCTTTCGCTGCCGGCGGCAGGGTCGAGCACCGCGTTGATCAGCGTCGGCTTGCCGCTATCCATCGCCGCGTTGACGGCACGCTTGAGTTCGTCCGGCGACGTCGCGTTGACGCCGACGCCGCCGAAGGCCTCGATCATCTTGTCGTAGCGCGAGCCCTTGACGAAAACGGTCGGCGCCGGATCGGCGCTGCCGCTGGCATTGACGTCGGTGCCGCGATAAATGCCGTCATTGTTGAAGATGACGATGCAGACCGGCAGGTTATAACGGCAGATGGTCTCGATCTCCATGCCGGAGAAACCAAAGGCCGAGTCGCCCTCGACGCAAAGCACCGGCTTGCCGGTCTCGATGGCCGCGGCGATGGCATAGCCCATGCCGATGCCCATGATGCCCCAGGTGCCGACATCGAGCCGCTTGCGCGGCTTGTACATATCGATGATGCCGCGCGCGAGATCGAGCGTGTTGGCGCCTTCATTGACCAGGATGGCGTCCGGCCGTTCCTTGACGATGGTGCGCAGCACGCCAAGCGCGCCGTGATAATCCATCGGCACGTTGTTGTTCATCAGGCGCGGCGCCATTTTGGCGACGTTCTCTTCGCGCTTTTTGCTCACCGCGCCGGTCCAATCGGCCGGCGGGGCCGGCCAATTGCCGCCCATGCCCGCGAGCAACGCCGCAACGCAGGAACCGATATCGCCGACTATCGGCGCGACGATCTCGACGTTCGAATCCATTTCCTTGGGTTCGATGTCGATCTGAATGAATTTCTTGGGCGCTTCGCCCCAGGCTTTGCCCTTGCCGTGCGACAACAGCCAGTTGAGCCGCGCGCCGATCAGCATCACGACATCGGAATCCTTGAGCACCGTCGAGCGCGCCGCGCCGGCGCATTGCGGATGCGTATCGGGCAACAAGCCCTTGGCCATGCTCATCGGCAGGAACGGAATGCCGCTCTTTTCAACCAGCGACTTGATGGCGTCGTCGGCCTGCGCATAGGCCGCGCCCTTGCCGAGAATGATCAGCGGGCGCTTGGCGCTTTTGAGCACATCGAGCGCGCGCTTAACCGCGTCGGGCGCCGGAATTTGCGCGGGCGCCGCATCGATCACCTTGACGAGCGAGTTGGCGCCGGCCTTTGCGTCCATCACCTGGCCGAAAAGCTTGGCCGGCAAATCGAGATAGACGCCGCCCGGGCGGCCCGATACCGCGGCACGGATCGCGCGGGCGAGACCGATGCCGATATCGGCGGCATGCAGCACGCGGAACGCCGCCTTGCACAGCGGCTTCGCGATGGCGAGTTGGTCCATCTCCTCGTAATCGCCCTGCTGCAAATCGACGACTTCGCGCTCGGATGAGCCCGACATCAGGATCATCGGGAAGCAGTTGGTGGTGGCATGCGCCAGCGCAGTTAGGCCATTGAGGAAACCGGGCGCCGAAACCGTGAGGCAAATACCGGGCTTTTTGGTGAGGAAACCGGCGATGGAAGCGGCATAGCCGGCGTTCTGTTCGTGCCGGAACGACAGCACGCGAATTCCCGCGGCTTGCGCCATACGACCGAAATCCGTGATCGGGATGCCGGGCACGCCATAGATCGTGGTGAGGCCGTTGAGCTTGAGCGCATCGATGATGAGGTTGAAGCCGTCGGTGAGCTTCCGCCTCGGCGTTTCGATTTTCACTGCTGCATCAGCCATGGGAACCTCCCGTTTCTTTGCTTTTAATCCAGATAATCGGCGAATTTCGCCACGTGGTCGGCGAGACCAAGCGCGTGGTCGCGCACTAATTCTTCGGCGCGATCGGTGGCGCGCGCTTCCAAGGCTTCGATGATGTTCATGTGGTCGCGGATCGAGCGGTCGGCGCGATCCTGCTCGCCGATGGTCTTGCGCCGGATCATGCGCATATGGGTGAAGAGATTTTCCGCGAGATCGATGAGCACGGCGTTACGGCTGAGCTTGATGATGCTCTGGTGGAACTCGATATTGGCGTCGGAATATTCGTCGAGATGGGCGCGCAATTCGCCGTTCTCGAATGTCGTAAACAGGCCGCGCAAGCCGGCGATTTCGTCGCCGGTCGCGGTCTGCGTGATCAGCCGCGCCGCCATGCTTTCGAGCGCCGCCCAGGCGGTGATCATCTCGATCACCTCGCGCTTGGTCTTGCGCACCACATAGATGCCGCGGCGCGGCACCAGAGCGCACGAAACCTTCGCTCTCGAGCTGCGCCATGGCCTCGCGGACCGGCGTGCGGCTGATGCCGAAATCCTGCGCCAGCTTGCGCTCGTCCAGGCGGATGTCGTCGCGGCTGCGATAGATGTCCATCGCCACGATGGCGTTCTTGAGCGCGGCGTAAGCCTTGTGTTTGAAGCTGGGCGTGGCGTCGATCGGCGCCATCGCGGGCTGCAACGCAGCTAGAGCGCGGGCGGAGGACGATCCGCGGACACTTACATTGACGCTACGGGGGCTACGAACTCGAATACTCATGACTGGTATACAATATGCCAGGTGCGCGGGTATGCGCAACACGGAATTAGATCGAACTAATTAGAGAAATGACCCCGTCCGTTTAAAACGGACGGGGTTTATGCCGTGTCAGGTTTTGTTGCTTTGGGCCATGAGCCGCTTGCGCATCGGCTTGAGGACGAACAAAGCGAGCGCCACTACCACGACGTTCATCAGAGCCGTGACGGCAAACACCGCGTGCCAGCTGCCGGTTGAAGTCTTGATCAGATTTGCGACCGGCACGAGGAAGGCCGACGTTCCCTTCGCCGTATAAAGCAGGCTGAGATTGACGGTCGCGAATTTCGCTCCAAAGCTGTCGGTGCAGGTGGACGGAAACAGGCTGAAAATCTCGCCCCAGGTCAGGAAGATCAGCGCGGCAAAGAGCACGAAGGCCCACGGCGCCGTGCCGAACGTGCCCGAGCAGCCAATAGGCGACCGCGCCCAAGCCGAACGCGATCGCCATCGTGATATTCACGGCCGATATTGTCGGAGATCCAGCCGAACAGCGGACGCGCCGCGCCGTTGGCGAGATTGTCGATGATGAGCGCGGCGGTCAGCGTCGTGGCGCCGAAGAACACGATGGAGTTGCCGACGTTGAAATCCTTCGCGATCGGCGCAATTTGCGCGGTCGCCATCAGGCCGCTGGCCGACACCATCACGAACATGACGTAGAGCAGCCAGAAAACCGGGGTCGACAGCACTTCCTTGGGCGTGTAGTTGCGCGCCGATCTGAACCACCTTCGGGGCCGGCGCGCCGGCCATCTCGCCCGGCTCCGGTCCGCGCAGGAAGAACGCCATGAGCAAGAATACATGCCGCCCTGCACCAGACCGAACCAAAGGAACGCCGCCTCGTAGCCATAGTCGGCGATCACATAACGAATCGGAATAACGGTGAGCGCCGCGCCGGCGCCGTATCCGGCCGCGGTCAGACCGACTGCAAGTCCGCGCCGGTCAGGAAACCATTTCACCGCTTGACCGACGCAAGTGGCGTAAACCGCGCCGCCGCCGACGCCGCGAAATGACAGCGCGCGAAATACAGCATTTCCAACGACTCGGCACGCGAATTGAGAACCCAGCCAAGGGCGACCATGATGCCGCCGAAGGCCACCATGAGCTTCGGTCCGCGCTGGGTGCCGAGCAAATCGACGATCCAGCCTTCGATCGGCGTCAGCCAGGTCTCGAGCGCAATGAATATCGCGAAGGCAACTTGGATCGAGGCGATCGACCAGCCGTGTGCCTTGTTGATCGGATTGACGAACAGCGTCCATCCGTATTGCAGATTGGCGATCATCACCATGCAGATGATGCAGAAATGCAAGTTGGGCCCAGCGCGTATTCGTGAGCACGCGCGGAGTCGCCACTGATCCCGTTGCCGTTGTTGTTGACATTCCGTCCCTCCCAAGAGTTCTTTGTTTTTGATTTCAACGCCAACAATTGCCGACTTGTCTTCGGTCACATCGACGCGAGTCTCCAATAGACACGATAGGCCATCGAACGCCGGCTTGGCTAGATAGCTTTTGCGTAAAGAATGTAAAATTCGCCCGTCAGGATCAAATAGAAAGCCGCCGCGACAAATTGCTTTTGTATAATGTGCAGCACGGGACGAATGACGCAGCGCAGCATTCGGCGGCACCGCTTAGCGCGTAAGTGGGACACCGTATTACGTATTTCCCGGGATTGTTTCGCTTGCACTGCGCCACGATGGTTGCGCGGTGCAAAGTTCCGCCCCGGCAAGATTAACGATAGTGGGGGCCGGACCTGCCGGTATCGGCGTGCTGATCGCCGCCTGCAATTCCGGACATCTGCGCGCTTTGCTCGCTAAGGGTGTCGTCGTCCTGGAAAAAGGCAGTCGGGCGGGCTGCGGGCAGATCGGCGATTACAACATCAATTCCGACAGTCACGCCGAAAGCTTTCTGCGCTGCCTTTCGGCGGGCTTGAGCGAGCGATTTCCTGAATTGCTGACGCATCCGGCGACCCTAGCGCTTAGAGGGTATCACGGCCGCGCCGCGCCGCTGCCTTTGGTCGGCAATTTCCTCAAAGCCATCGCGCGGCGGATTCAATCATTCACGGCCAGCAACGGCTTGCCGCTATTGACCGGCGTCGAGGCGCTCGATGCAAGCCGCACCGGCGATGACCGATGGCTCATTCGTACCCGCCGGGTCGCCGACGGCGCCGAAGACAGTGCGACCTCGCAATGCCTGGTGATCGCCACCGGCGCCGAACAATCGGCGGCCGAACTTCGCGCATTGTCGGTCGGCGGCGCGCGATTGTGGCCGCGCTACGAAGACAGACTGGTGCTCTCGTCCTCTATCCTAACCAAAGCCGGACTGGATGCGGCGCGCCAACGCCTAGCTCCTTTGAGCCATCCAAAAGTTGCTATTATCGGCGGCTCGCACAGCGCCATGTCGGCAGCGAATGCGCTGCTAAATATCTCCCCCGCCATCGCTTGGGCGCCAGGATCGATCGCCATTTTGCATCGCAAGCCGATGCGGCCGATGTATCAAACGCCGGCGCTGGCGCGCGCCGATGGCTTTGACGCGTTCAATGACGACGATATCTGCGCCAAGACCGGCCGGGTTTTTCCTCTGGCGGGCTTTCGCTCCGATTCACGCGAACTGCTGATCCGCGTGCTGGGGTTGGGCAGCGCGCCGCGCGAACGGCGCATCGAACTCATCGACCTCCCACGCGCACGCGTGGCCGATGTTGCAGCGACCCTGGAGCAAGCCGACATCATCATTGTCGCCACCGGATATCGGCCGCGCGATTTGCCTTTATTCGACTGCAAGGGCCGGCGCATCGAATTGCGCGGCGAAAACGGTGGTTATGCTATGGTTGATAGCAATTCGCGAGTGATTGATGTGTCGGGGCGCGCGGTGCCGGGCGTGTTCCGGCTCGGCTTGTCAGCCGGTTTTCCGCTCGCCAAGACGCATGGCGAGGCCAGCTTCCATGGCGTCGCCAATGGGCTGTCATTATGGAACGCCGACATTGGCGACGCGATCGTTCGCGCCGTGCTCGACGAGACAAGCAATCCGCGCCGGTTCGCGACGCCAACCGGCAGCGCGCTCCGCGCTTGAGCAGCATCCATGAAACGGGCCGGCAGCGCTGACGGCGTTGCCGTCGAAGTGCTGGAAGGCGCGGCACTTGCCGTGCGGGCCGCAGCCTTGATCGCATCGACCCTGAACCAAGTTATTCATGAGCGGGGCCACGCCGTGTTCGTGCCGTCGGCCGGACGAACGGCAACGCCGGCCTACAAAATTTTGCGCGGTGTCTATAGGCATGCGGTCGATTGGCAACGCGTGCACATTGTGCAGATGGATGAATATGCAGGTCTTGGCGCCACGGACCCATTGAGCTTTGCGTTTTATTTGTCGCGCGAATTTGTCACTCCGCTTCGTATTGGGCTGTTCACACATTTCAACAATGAGCGCGGCGATTTGATGCGGCCACTCGACGCTTACGAAGGCGCATTCGGCAACATCGACCTGGTGGTTCACGGCATCGGCCGCAACGGCCATATCGGTTTCAATGAGCCGGGCTCGCCGGCCGATTCCGATTGCCGCCAAGTCGTTTTGGCGCGCTCGACGCTGTGCGCCAATTTTCCAGGCGAGCCGGA
>CAWEDE010000019.1:50000-159659 GCA_963807665.1 uncultured Alphaproteobacteria bacterium
CCTTCGAGACCGAACGCGAGCGGCTAGACGGCATCATGGCGCGCAAGCCTGCGCGCGTTGCCTCGAGCGCGCCGCAGATTAGATAAGCATTTCAGGAGCACCAACTCTTTCTTGACCTCCCCCTGGAGGGGGAGGTCGACGCGCGAAGCGCGTCGGGTGGGGGTGAGCTTTCTTCGACAGAAATCACCCCACCCCGGCGGACTTTGTCCGCCGACCCCCCCCTTCAGGGGAGGGTAAGAAGACTCTTAAGCCGCCTGTGCCAGCTTGCCGTTGAAGGTGAGCCCGTTCTTGGCGGCCGAGATGGTGACCTTCTCGCCATCCTTGATGGCGCCGGCGAGGATCATTTCGGCCAACTGGTCCTGCACGGACTTCTGGATCACCCGCTTGAGCGGCCGTGCGCCATAGGCCGGATCCCAACCCTTGTCAGCCAGCCATTCGCGCGCGGCAGGCTCCAGCACGACGGTGATCTTGCGCTCGTCTAACAGCTTTTGCAGGCGCTGCATTTGTATGTCGACAATGCGCGTCATCTCCGACTTCTTGAGCCGGTGGAACAGAATGATCTCGTCGATGCGGTTCAAAAACTCCGGCCGGAACGCCGCGCGCACGACGCCCATGACCTGGTCGCGCACCACGTCGGTATCCTCGCCATCGGGCTGGTTGACCAGGAAATCGGCGCCGAGATTGGACGTGAGCACGATCAGCGTATTGCGGAAATCGACCTGATGGCCCTGCCCGTCGGTCAGCCGGCCGTCATCGAGCACTTGCAGCAGGATGTTGAACACATCCGGATGCGCCTTCTCGATTTCGTCGAACAGGATGACCTGATAGGGCCGCCGCCGCACCGCCTCAGTGAGCGCCCCGCCTTCGTCGTAACCGACATAGCCCGGCGGCGCGCCGATCAGACGCGCGACCGAGTGCTTTTCCATATATTCCGACATGTCGATGCGCAGCAGCGCATTCTCGTCGTCGAATAGATATTCCGCGAGCGCCTTGGTGAGTTCGGTCTTGCCGACGCCGGTCGGCCCCAGGAACATGAACGAGCCGATCGGGCGGTGCGGGTCCTGCAGGCCGGCGCGCGCGCGCCGCACCGCGGTCGCAACCGCGCGCACGGCTTCGCTTTGACCGATGACGCGCTTGGCGAGTTCGTCTTCCATGCGCAGCAATTTGGTCTTCTCGCCTTCCAGCATGCGGTCGACCGGCACGCCGGTCCAGCGTGACACCACGCCGGCTATGTGATCGGCGGTGACGGTCTCCTCCATCATCGAGCCTTTGGCGTCTTTGCCGGATTCGGAAGCCTCGATGCCGGCGAGTTTCTTTTCCAGTTCCGGAATGCGGCCATAGGCCAGTTCGCCGGCGCGCTGGTATTCGCCGCGGCGCTGCGCCTGCGCGAGTTCGCCGCGCAACTGGTCGAGTTCGGTCTTGAGTTTCTGGGCGTCGGAAAGTTTTTCCTTTTCCGACTTCCAACGCGTGGTGATATCGGCGGATTGCTTTTCCAGCGATTTGAGTTCGGTCTCCAACCGCTTGAGGCGGTCCTTGGAACCGGCGTCCTTTTCCTTCTTGAGCGCCTCCTGCTCGATCTTGAGCCGCACGATTTCGCGGTCGATAGAGTCGAGTTCCTCGGGTTTGGAATCGACTTGCATCTTGAGCCGCGCCGACGCCTCGTCGATCAGATCGATGGCCTTGTCAGGCAAAAAACGGTCGGTGATGTAGCGGTTCGACAGGGTGGCAGCGGCAACGATCGCGCTGTCGCTAATGCGGACGCCGTGATGCTGTTCGTATTTATCCTTGAGGCCGCGCAGGATCGAGATGGTGTCTTCGACCGTCGGTTCCGATACGAAGACCGGCTGGAAGCGGCGCGCCAGCGCGGCGTCTTTTTCGACGTGCTTTTTATATTCGTCGAGCGTGGTAGCGCCGATGCAATGCAATTCGCCGCGGGCCAGCGCCGGTTTCAACAGGTTGGACGCATCCATTGCGCCGTCGGCTTTGCCGGCGCCGATGAGCGTGTGCATCTCGTCGATGAACAAAATGATGCCGCCCTCGGCCGAGGTGACTTCGTTGAGCACGGCCTTGAGCCGCTCCTCAAATTCGCCGCGATATTTAGCGCCAGCAATAAGCGCGCCGAGATCGAGCGCGAGCAATTTCTTGTCTTGCAGGCTTTCCGGCACGTCGCCATTGACGATGCGCAGCGCAAGGCCCTCGACGATGGCGGTCTTGCCGACGCCGGGTTCGCCGATCAGCACCGGATTGTTCTTGGTACGGCGCGAGAGCACCTGGATGGTGCGGCGGATTTCCTCGTCGCGTCCAATGACCGGGTCGAGCTTGCCGTCGCGCGCGGCTTGCGTCAGATCGCGGGCATATTTCTTGAGCGCGTCATAGGCATTTTCGGCCGAAGCCGAGTCGGCGGTGCGGCCCTTGCGCAACGCATTGATGGCAGCGTTGATATTCTGTGGCGTGACGCCGGCCTTGGCCAAAATCTGACCGGCCTCGCTGTCTTTTTCCAGCGCCAGCGCGAGCAATAGCCGCTCGACGGTGACGAAACTATCGCCGGCCTTCTCGCCGGCTTTTTCGGCGGCCTCGAACACGCGCGCCAGCTGCGGCGCTAAATAGACTTGGCCGGAACCGCTGCCGGACACTTTCGGGATTTTGGCAAGCGCCGCTTCGACCGCCTGCAGCGCCTGGCGGGAATTGCCGCCGGATCGATCGATCAGGCCGGCCGCCAGCCCTTCCGGGTCGTCGAGCAGGACTTTGAGCAGATGTTCGGGGGCGAATTGCTGGTGGCCCTCGCGCAAGGCCATAGATTGCGCCGATTGCACGAAGCCCTTGGCGCGGTCGGTATATTTCTCGAAATTCATGCGTCACTCCCTCGGCCCGTTATGGCGCCGGTATAAAGGCCGGTCCCCGAAGGCGACCCGCCAGTGCATATGTAAGGCGCGTTAATGCCGGTTTGAAGAGGGTACCGGGTTGTTATAGGTCAGGCGGATGGTAATTCCGTCCGCCCAGATCCAGGCCATATACCGCTATCCGGTAAAAGGGCTTACGCCGCAGAAACTGGAGCGCACCGCGCTCGCCGCCGGCGCCACGCTGCCGGCCGACCGGCTCTATGCCATCGAGAACGGGCCAAGCGGCTTCGACCCCGCAGCGCCGAAATATTTCCAAAAAGAGCGATTTCTCATGCTGATGCGCAACGAGCGGTTGGCCACGCTGCGTACCGACTATGACGAGGCGAGCCACACGCTGACGATCATGACCGAAGGGCATGTTTCCGCGCGCGGCGATCTGCGCACTGTGGAGGGCCGGCTGGCAATCGAGGCGTTTTTTCGCCGCTTCATGCCGGATGAATTGCGCGGGCCGCCGAAGGTGCTTTACGGCGAAAATCACAGCTTCTCGGACGTATCCAAGAAAGTGTTGTCGATTATCAATCTGGTCTCGGTGGCGGCGGTGGAGTCTGCGGTCGGCGCTGCCGTAAACCCGCTGCGCTTTCGCGGCAATCTCTATGTGGCCGGCTGGCCGGCCTGGCACGAATTCGATCTGCTCGGCAAAGAACTAAGCGCCGGCTCCGCTAAGACTCAAAGTGGTCAAACGCATCGTGCGCTGCGCGGCGACCAACGTCGATCCCGACACCGGCATCCGCGACCTGACGCTGCCGCGCAGCCTGATGCAAAGCTTCGGCCATACCGATTGCGGCGTGTATGCGGAGGTGGTGGCGGGCGGCGACATCGCGACCGGCGATACGCTTACGTCGGTCGCGTAAGACGGTTCAACGCAGCCCGAATACGCCGGAAATGCCGGTTTCGGCGCGGGCGGCTTCGGCGCGGGCGAGATGTCCGGGTCGTTCACGTTGAACCTGGCGCTGGCGTACCGGCGGCTCGCGCGGCGGCGGCGGCGATTGCGCGCGGTCTTTGCGCCCAATCATATTTGTGACGCGCGGATCGACCGGCTCCGTGCCGGCACGGTACATGATAGGTAGTTGGTCAGGCATTTGCTGCACGGTGCGATGCGGTTCGACCGGTTTCAGCGGCACTGGACGGCTCTCCCGCTCGGGACGACTTTCGGGACGATTCTGTTCCGCTTCGATCGCCGCCAGCAATTCGGTGATCGGCGAATCGATACCGTGCTCGGCTGGCGCGCGGTCAGGCTGGCTACGCTCGGCGATCCTTGTATCCACCGGCCGGCGATCGGTCGGCATGACATAGGCGATCACGCGCGAACGCGGATAGATCGCCTCGCCGACGCGGTCACCGTGATTGCCGGAAATGATGATCGGATTGCCATACTTGTCGATCCCGGAAACGACACCGACATGGCCGCCACGGTTGCCGCGCGTGAGCACGGCAATAGCGCCAACCTGCGGCGACGAAACACGGTGGCCATAAAACGCAAATGATTTGGCCGAATCGGAATTAGTTCCGGCATAGCCGACTTTGGCGAGCACGAGATTCATGAAAGTCGCGCACCACAGTTTGCTGCGCGCGGTCGGATTGGTGCCGAGGTATTTGCGCGCCTCGCTGACCAGCGCCGGCCAGCCGAGCATCGGGCGCTGCGGTTCTTCCGTGAGCGGCATGCTGACCAAACGGGCTAGCGCGCGCCTCGCGCGCGGCGGTGGCCGCGGCTTTGGCTTTGGCCTGTGGGCTCAACTTGATCTTGGCGGCGTGAAGCTTGCCCGTTGCAGGGCGCTGCGCGAATGCAGGGCGCTGCGCGAGCTTTTTGTTTTGATTGGCATGCAAATTTTGCGCGCGCGGCTTGTGGTCGGCGCCATGCGGCGCGGGCTTGCTTAATGCCGGAATGCTCAGTGCTGGAATGCTCATGGCCAACAGGCCGACACAGCCGATGGTGAGCATCATGCGAGTCTTGAAACGCATTTCGTGAACGCCCAGTTTCTTCCGCACCGGCTTTGCGCCGGCACGGCACTGGAAGTAGCACGACAATTTTCGGCAAAATGATCGAACTGAATTAAGGATGAAGTGGTTACGGCAAAAGGTAAACGCGGGCGTTCGTTAAAAAAATGCGCCCCGCCGCAATCCCGGCGAGGCGCAAATTTTAATACTTAATTGGCGCCGGATGTTCAGCCGTTCGGCATCACATAGGCATAGATGCGTCCGCGCGGATAAACCGCTTCGGCCACCGTGTGATTGTGATTGCCCGACAGGATGATCGGATCGCCCGAGGCATCGACGCCGGTTACAACGCCGACATGCCCACCACCGTGACGGCCCATGACCGCGATAGCCCCGACCTCGGGTCCCGGCACGCGCGTGCCGTAATGCGCATAGTTGCTGGCGAGATTGCCGCCGCCGGCATGCCCGGTGCGCTTGAGCACCAAATCCATGAAGGCGCCGCACCAGAGGCTGCCGCGCCCGGTCGGATTGGTGCCAACATATTTGCGCGCCTCCGACACCAGCGAATTCGTGCTGAAGCCGCCAAAGGCGTCATTGGTGTGAGCAACGCGGGCATGCCGGGCGCTTTTGCCCGCCACGGGTTCCGCCGCCTGGACGCCGGCCAAGGGATAGGGCTGGCCGTCCGGGCCGAGCGTAGTCTGCGCGCCGATTGTCGCCCGCATCGAATGATGCCGGACCCTGTGGGCGGTTTT
Organism: uncultured Alphaproteobacteria bacterium; assembly: GCA_963807665.1. Taxonomy (GTDB): domain Bacteria; phylum Pseudomonadota; class Alphaproteobacteria; order Rhizobiales; family Xanthobacteraceae; genus Pseudolabrys. Next base: position 55,588 of record CAWEDE010000019.1, read on the forward strand.
CGCATCCGCCGGGAGGCTCAACGCTGCAAACGCGACCGAACAGAGCAAAACGACTGCTTGATGTTTTCTTCCAATTCTCATGAGGCTTAGTTCCCTTGTTATCAAAGCAATTCATCCAACCCGGACAGAATCAGGGTTGGACGAGGGGCCTAAACGCCGTCAGAGCGTGGCTAAATCGTGATCAATGAAAGGTCATTTTATGCAGTCATAGGAGATATAACTTGTTAATACCTATGGCCAAGAAATTAAATGTGCACGAATGCAATCCGAAAATTACGAATACTATTTAATACAGTCTTTTAATGGCTATATACTTAACAGGCCAGTTTTCGCCGCCCGCAACAAAGTTAAAGTTGCAGTGCAGCATTTTAGCCAAGTTCGGGGAACCGACGAAAACGCGGTCAATCCTTGCGGCTGAGCAGAAACACCGCCTGCTCGCCGAACAGATTCCAGAACCACCACGGCGCGTTGAGCCGCAAGGGCGAACCCCAGGCATTGAGTGCCACGGCGCGCTCCATCTTCACGCCGATCTCGGAGCAAAGCTGGACGAAATCCTTGATGGTGCAGTGGTGGATATTGGGCGTGTTGTACCAAGTGTAGGGCAGGATATCGGTGCGCGGCATATGGCCGGCGAACAACAACTGCATGCGCACCTGCCAGTGGCCGAAATTAGGAAACGACACAATGGCGCGGCGCCCGATGCGCAGCATGTGCTCAAGCACGACGCGGGGGTGGCGGGTAGCCTGCAAGGTCTGCGACAGGATGACGTAGTCGAAGGCATCGTCCGGATAATCGGCGAGATCCGTGTCGGCGTCGCCCTGGATCACGGCGAGACCCTTGGCCACGCATTGGTTCACACCCTCGCGCGAGAGTTCGATGCCGCGGCCATCGACGCCACGGCTTTCGCTCAAAAGCCGCAGCAATTCGCCGTCGCCGCAGCCGACGTCGAGCACCTTGACGCCGCGCTCGACCATCTCGGCGACCAGCACCAGGTCAATACGGGCGCCGCTCGGCGTGCGCTCGATATTGGCGACGGTGAGATTGCTCATGGCGCTTTGTCCGCAAGCCCGCGCGCCTTGCGCGCGCCATCGAGGAAGCCGCGCACGATGCCGAACATTTCCGGCTCGTCGAGCAAAAAGGCGTCGTGGCCCTTGTCGGTAACGATTTCGGCAAAGGATACCCGCGCGCTCGCGGCGTTGAGTGCGTGCACGATGGCGCGCGATTCGGCCGTTGGGAACAGCCAATCGCTGGTGAATGAAATCAAGCAGTACCGCGTCGGCGACGCCTTGAAGGCGTTGGCCAACACGCCGCCGGAATCGGCCGCCAGATCGAAATAGTCCATGGCGCGCGTCAGATACAGATAGGAATTGGCGTCGAAGCGCTCGACGAATGAAATGCCCTGGTGGCGCAGATAGGATTCGACCTCAAAATCCGCATCGAACGAGAAGGTCGGATTTTCGCGGTCCTGGAATTTGCGGCCGAATTTGCGGTGCAGCGCGGCGTCGGACAGATACGTGATGTGCGCGCCCATGCGCGCGACGGCCAGGCCGCGCCGCGGATTAGTGCCTTCCAAATGATAACGGCCACCGCGCCATTCCGGATCGGCCATAATGGCCTGACGGCCGACCTCGTGGAACGCGATGTTCTGCGCGGAGTGGCGCGTGGCGCAGGCGATCGGCAGCGCGGAAAACACGCGTTGCGGATAGCTCGCCGCCCATTGCAGCACCTGCATGCCGCCCATCGAACCGCCGGCAACCGAGAATAATTGCTCGATGCCGAGATGATCGAGCAACATGGCTTGCGCGCGCACCATGTCGCGGATGGTGATGACGGGAAATTCCAGCCCCCAGGGCTTGCCGGTTTTCGGATTGGTCGAGGCAGGCCCGGTCGTGCCCATGCAGCCGCCGACCACGTTCGGGCAGATCACGAAATAGCGCTCGGTATCGATCGGCTTGCCGGGGCCGACCAGGGTTTCCCACCAGCCGGATTTCTTGGTGACAGGATGCAGGTTCGCCACATGCTGGTCGCCGGTGAGCGCGTGGCACACCAGCACCGCATTGGACCGCGCAGCGTTGAGCGTGCCGTAGGTCTGGTAGGCGATTTGAAACGGCGTGAGCTCCACGCCGCTGTCGAGCCGCAACGGCCGGTCGGCGCCGAACGCCACGACCTGGGAGGTCGGACGATCGACCTCCTGCGCGCCTTCTTCGCGCGCACCGTCCTTGAGCGGCTTGGCAGTCACCATCGTGATATTGGCCCCCGCGGGGAGGCCTCCCAGCAACACCGGACAACAGGCCATAAAAAAACCCGGCCTGAACAAAGGTTCGGCCGGGATCACATGTGTCCCCGGCCTGTTTAGCGAGTTATTTAACGTGGCTGCAAGCCGGCCGGCTCAAATGACCACGAGCTAGAGACTTAGTCCCCGTCGCCTTATTCGTCAAGGTAAGCCGCCGGAAGGTAAAATGAGATATCCGCGGGCAGGTCTGCGAATGCGCCATGTTTTCTTTGATTTAAGGCGCCGGTCCCACTTATCAATGCGGCCATGGCAAAGGCCCCTGAAACACCCGGCCAACGCGGATCCCGCCGGACTTGGCGATCTGCGCAAGGAGATCGACCGGATCGACGAGTCGATGCACCAGCTCTTGATAGAGCGCGGTGAAATCATCGACCGGCTAATTGCGGTCAAAAAGAGCCAGGAAACCGGTTCCGCGTTCCGCCCGGTGCGCGAGGCCGAGATGATGCGCCGTCTGGTTAAACGGCACAAAGGAATACTCCCGCTCGACACGGTCGAGGGCATATGGCGCGTCATCATATCGACCTTCACCTATGTCCAGGCGCCGTTCTCGGTGCATGCCGACCTGTCGGCCGGCGATGCCTTGATGCGGGATTCCGCAAGGTTTCATTTCGGATTCACGGTGCCGTTCGTCCCGCATATGGGCGCGGCCGGCGTGGTGGCGGCGGTATCGACATCGAAGGGCGATCTCGGCCTGGTGGCGTCGAGCGCGGTGGCCGGCGCCGGCGCCTGGTGGAGCGCGCTCGAATTCGACGCCGCGCCCAAGATCATCGCCCGCCTGCCCTTCGTCGAGCGCGCCGACCACCCGGCGGCTTTGCCGGTATTCGTGATTTCGCGGGTCACCGCCGACGCCATGGCGACCGAAGCCCCGGTTTGGAGCATCCGCGTTTCAGGCTGGGGCGCAGGCCCGGCGCAGGCGCTTTCGGCGCTGGCCGATTTCATCGCGGTGCCCGACCGCGCCTTCGATGGCGCGGCATTGCTGGTGACGCTATCCAAGGACGTGAGCCTCGATCAAATCAGCGCGGCCATGGTTAAAGCCGGCGCCACGGTGCGCTCTTCGGCCCTCGTCGGCAGCCACGCAATCCGCTATACGGTCGGCGCCAACAAGAACTAAGGCTGAAGATGACCGCAACCCGACCGCAACCGCGCCCCGGCGTGCTCGATATTGCCCCTTATGTCCCGGGCAAGAGCACGGCGCCAGGCGTCGACAAAGTGTTCAAGCTGTCCTCCAACGAAAGTCCGTTGGGGCCGAGCAAGAAGGCTGTCGCCGCCTACAAACGGCCGCGCCCAGCGGCTGGAAGATTACCCGGACGGCTCGGTCACCGAATTGCGTATGGCGATCGGGCGCGCCTTCGGCCTCGATCCGGAGCGCATCGTTTGCGGGGCCGGCTCCGACGATCTGCTCAATTTGCTCGCGCATGCCTATCTGAGCGATGGCGACGAAGTCATCTACAGCGCGCACGGCTTTCTCATGTACCCGATCTACGCATTGGGACATGGCGGCAAGCCGATTGCCGTGCCGGAAAAAAACTACACAGCCGATATCGACGCTATTCTAGCGGCGGTGAGCGCGCGCACGCGCATCGTGTTCATCGCCAATCCCAACAATCCGACCGGCACCTATGTGCCGTTCGACGAGATCAAGCGCCTACAGCAAAGCTGCCGACCAACGTGATTCTCGTGCTGGACGCGGCCTATGCCGAATATGTGCAGCGCAACGATTACGAATCCGGCATCGAACTGGTGGCGACATCCGAAAACGTCGTGATGTGCCGGACCTTCTCGAAGATCCATGGGCTAGCCGCGGTGCGGCTGGGCTGGCTATATGGACCGGCGCATATTGTCGATGCGCTCAACCGCGTGCGCAGTCCGTTCAACGTCAATACGCCGGCGATGAAAGCCGGCATCGCAGCCATTGAGGACAGCGCGCATGTCGAGATGTCGGTGGCGCACAACGCGAAATGGCTGGCGTGGCTCACCCAACAAATCGGCGACCTCGGACTAAAAGTGACGCCGAGCGTGGGGAATTTCGTGCTCATCCATTTTCCGGAGAGCAAGGGGCGGACCGCGGCCGATGCCGACGACTTTCTCACCAAGCGCGGACTTATTTTGCGCCGGGTCGCCGGATACGGCCTGCCCAACGCCTTGCGGCTGACCGTCGGCACCGAGGAAGCCAATCATCTGGTGGTAAAAGCGCTGGCTGAGTTTATGGGAAAAAGCGCGTGAGCAAGCCCGCTTTTCTCTTTAACCGGCTGGCTCTGATCGGCACCGGGCTGATCGGTTCATCGATTGCGCGCGCGGCCAAAGCGCAAGGCGCAGCGGCGTCGATCGTGGCGACCGCGCGCTCGCCCGCGACGCGCAAGCGCGTGGCCGAATTGGGCATTGCCGACCAAGTGGTGGAAAACAATGCCGCCGCGGTCGAAGGCGCCGATCTCGTCATTGTCAGCATCCCAGTCGGCGCCAGTGGCGAGGTCGCCAAGGAGATCGGACCGCATCTCAAAGCCGGCGCGATCGTTTCCGATGTTGGATCGGTAAAAGGCTCGGTGGTGCGTGACATGGCGCCGTTTCTGCCGAAAAACGTTCACTTTGTCCCGGCCCATCCCGTGGCCGGAACCGAATATTCCGGGCCCGACGCCGGCTTTGCCGAACTGTTCGTCAACCGCTGGTGCATTCTCACGCCACCCGAAGGCACCGATCCTGCGGCGGTAGAAAAGCTCGCAGCGTTCTGGCGTCTGTTGGGCGCCAATGTGGAAACCATGGCGCCCGATCATCACGATTTGGTGCTGGCGGTGACCAGCCATCTGCCACATCTGATCGCCTACACCATCGTTGGCACCGCCGATGAATTGCAGACGGTGACGCGATCGGAAGTGCTGAAATTTTCCGCCGGTGGCTTCCGCGACTTCACGCGCATTGCCGCCTCCGACCCGACCATGTGGCGCGACGTATTCCTCGCCAATAAGGAAGCGGTGCTGGAAATGCTCGGCCAATTCAACGAGGACATCTCGCTATTGACCAAGGCGATCCGCAATGGCGACGGCGCGGCGCTGTATGAGCATTTCGCGCGCACCCGCGACATCCGAAAAGGCATCGTCGATATCGGACAGGATTCGGCGGCGCCCGATTTCGGCCGCCCGCATCCGGACCTGCCGAATGCGCCGCTGCCCAAGCCTTACGCCGCGTACGGCGACTAAAACAGCGGCGGCACGTTACCGATTCGAACCGGCCCTAAGAACACCGCGCCATCTTCAAAGCGCAGCGGCAAGATAACAGCGCGTTTGCCTTCGAGCGTGGTCTGCTCGCCGATCAGATTGATGCCGGCCGAGATGCCGGCGCTAGCCTGCTGACGCGCGACATTGCCGAGGCCGGGTACCAGGCGGTCGAGCGCGCCGGAAAGTTTGTCCATGCTCGGCGAGGCCTGCACCATCTGCTGCGCGCTGATAGAATTGAGAAACGCCTCGACGCCGGCGACCGTTACGCGCAATTGACCCTCCAGCAGGCCATTACTGTTGATCGATAGACTGCCGCTGCCGATGGCGGTGGTCTCGCTTTGCTGCACGCGCGCATTGGTGATCTCGATACTGCCGCCGGCGGCCTGCAATTCGCGAAAGCGGACCGGCCAGGGTTTGGGCGCAAAATCTTTGAGACCGCGCAGCACCGCGACGATGTCGGCGTCAACCGGCTCGGCCGCGGCCGCATGCAAGCCCGGCATCGAAGCCTGATCAAGCTGCAAGGCGATTTCGATCACCGGGTGGTTGGCAGCGGAGCCTTCCATCATGCGGCCGTGGATTTCGATGTGCTTGGCGCGCAGATAAGTCTGCTGGCTGCCGTCGCTGATGCGGTCGACCGCCGGCTTGTCGAAGACCAGCGACACGCGCTCGGGCGCCGACGGCGTGCCCCGCACGCTCGACTGGAACAGCTTCCAGTTGACGATGATATTGGGCGGCTTGCCGGGGTCGGCGATGGTAAGCGGCCCGTGGAATTCGCTGATCAGCAAATTCGGCTGATAAATCTGCGCCGCGATCAGGATGCCGCCGGTCTTGATTTCCACGCGGTGGCTGGTTGCTGCGGAACAATGCGGAGGCGCGGTCGCAATCCACTTCGATACGGAACGGATAGCCGCCAAAAGTCTGCGTGCCGCAACTATAAATGCGGCCGGCTTTGGCCTCGCGCGCGCGCCAGCCCTCGATGGTGGCTTGCGCTTTATCGGCGGCATAGTTCCATAGCCAACTCCAGCCGCCGAACAGCGCGGCGACCAGGATCACCAGGGAAATATAGCGCCGGTTGCGGCGGCGCGCGGTACGGGTTCTGGCCATAAGGGGTGTAACACCTGCCGAATGCGGCGTTTCTAGGCCATCGCATCCGCTTCGGGAATCATGGTCTATTCCCTAGCACGATGGGCAAAAAAATCGACCAAAGCGGCGAGGACCTGTGGGTGTTCGGCTATGGATCGCTGATGTGGCGGCCGGGATTTGCCTATCGTCGAGCGGCGCCCTGCCCGCCTGGTTGGCGCCCACCGGGCGCTATGCGTCTATTCCTTCGTCCATCGCGGCACGCCGGAGAAGCCCGGCCTGGTGCTAGGCCTTGATCGCGGCGGCAATTGCCGTGGCATCGCCTACCGGGTCGCCAAGTCGAAGCGCGCGGAAACGATCGACTATCTTCGCGCGCGCGAACAAGTGACCATGGTCTATCGCGAGGCGCGGCGGCGCGGTCTGGCTTGACGACGACCCGCAGCAGAACGTGCACGCGCTTTGCTACATGGTCGATCGCGGCCACCAGCAATATGCCGGCCGCCTCAGCCTAGCCGAGCAACTCCATTATATCCGCCAGGGCCACGGCCGCTCCGGCCGCCTGCCGCGATTACGTGCTGGCGGCGGTTAAGGAAATCGAGGCGCAAGGCTATCGCGACGCCGATCTGCACAGGCTGGCCGAGCAGCTCAAGGGCGTCCACGAGCAGGCTTAAACGGTAGCCACGCTATCGGCCCTGCGCGGCTTTGGATTCCGCAATCAGGCGCGCGGTCGCGGTTTCGATTTCACGTTCGCACAAGCTTGAAAAACTCGTCCTTGGCGAGACCGGGCGCGATCGGATCGAGAATCTCCACCAACACCGTTCCCGGGAAGCGGCGGATCGAGCGGCGCGGCCAGAACAGCCCGGAATTGAGCGCGATCGGCAGGCAAGGCACACCTTCCGCCGCGTAAAGATGGGCCACGCCATGTTTGTAGCGCGGTTCGGCGCCAGCGGCACGCCGCGTGCCTTCGGGAAAAATGATGAGCTGGCGGTTGTCGGCCAGTTCGATGCGCGCGCGCTCGGTCATGGCGGCCAGCGCCTGCGGCCCGGCGCTGCGGTCAATCGGTACCATGCGGCCCTTGATCATGAGCCAGCCGAATATCGGGATCCATTCCAGCTCGCGCTTGAGGATGAATAGCGGATTCTCGAACAAGGGTAGCAGCGCGAAGGTCTCCCAGGCCGACTGGTGCTTGGCGGCGACGATGATCGGGCCATGCGGGATTTTGTCGCGGCCGCGCACTTCGATATCGATACCGGCGATCACCCGCAGCAGCACGAGATTGGTGCGGCCCCACGAGCGCGCCACCGCGATAATGGCGCGATACGGCATGAAAAAGGTCGGCAGCGCGATGGCCAGATAGATCAGCGTGTTCAAATAGAACAGCAAGTTGAACACGATCGAGCGAACGAGGATGAGCACGCCGGTCTCCTCCTTTACGCCGCGCTATCGGGATCGAGATACATGCGGCTGCGCGCGAACAGATATTTCAGGTATTCCGCGAATAGAAAACGCGCGGTTTCCAAATTCGACCACCACGGCTCGGTTTTGACCTTTTCCGACATCACCGGATAGGCGATCAGCGTGGCGTCGGGCAGTTGGTGCTCAAGCTCGGCCATGGCGCGCGGCATATGCCAGTTCGACGTCACCACCAGCAGCGAATCAAAATTATGTTCATGCGCCCAGCGTTTGGTTTCCAGCGCATTGCCAAATGTATTGAGCGCGGAGCGGTCGAGATCGATGCAGCAGGTGAAGAATTTGGAATAAAGCGGCGTCAGCCGCGCAATTTCCTTGGCGCTGGTGGCGCGGTGCACGCCGGTGATCAACAGCCGCTTGCCGCGGTCGGCCGCCAGTAATTCGATGGCATCGGGAATGCGCGAGGCGGCGCCGGTCAGCACCACGATTCCGTCCGCCTTGCGGTCGGATGAGACGTCTTCGCTCGGGATATTCCAGGCGAACCAAAAGAACCCGGCCGTCAGCAGCAGGATCCCGACGGCGCCGGCGGTCATGGTGAAAAAGCCAATCCAGCGGGCAAGACCTCCAAGCATGTTAGTCGATCATCTCCAGGGTCCGGTTGACGGTTTGTCGCGACGTCATGGCCGTCACCGCCGCGATTAGGATGACTTGGCCGAATACCGCGACATAGCCGATAATTCCAATCGAAAAAGACCCGAACATGGCCGTGGTCTGGTCGCCGCCCGCGGTGCCGGCAAACCAGCGGCTGATGCCGGCTGCCAGCGCAAACAGCGCGACCGCCGCGCCGCCGCCAATGCCGCCGCCCTGCAGGCCGAGCAGCAGGAAATGGCGCTGGAAATGCCCGGCGATAAAGCCGTTCTTGGCGCCGACGAAATGCAGGACCTCAATCACCGTCTTGTTGGTCGCCATGGCGCCACGCGTGGCGAAGGTGACCGAGAGGACGGTGGCGGCAATCACCAGGATAAGTATGCCGATGCCTACGGCCACCGCCGTACCGGTCATGGCGCGCATGCGGTCGATCCAGCCGCGATGATCGTCGAGCGTCGCGCCGGGCACCTGTTCGGCCAATTGCCGGCGAAGCTGTGCAAGATCGGGCGCGGCGCCGGATGAAACCTTCACGACAATAAGCCGCGGGACCGGAAGCTGGTCGAGCGAGAGCCCGCTGCCAAGCCACGGCTCGAGCAGCTTGCTGGATTCCTCTTTGGTATAGGGACGCACGTCGCCGATGCCGGGGAAGGCGCGCGCAACCGAAGCCGCCTTTTCGACCACGGCGTCGACGTCGCGGCCTGGCGCCGGGATGACCTGAATGGTGACCTCGCGCGCCACGTCCGCTTGCCATTCGCTGGCCGCGCCGCCCACCAGGATCACCGCGCCGGTGGTGAGCGAGGCCAGGAACGTCATGATGGCGACGACCGCGATAAGCGCCCGCCCGGAAATCGAATTGCGCGGCACCAGCGGCGTGTCGAAACGCGGCAGCGGACCGCCGGGCATGCGCGGCGGCGCCGTCATATCGTTTCGGTTCGGAGTTCACTCATTTTTCTTTCGTCTCAATCGTAAATATGCAGGCGGCCGTCGTGCAGCACCAGACGGCGCGCATCGTATTGGTCCATCAGTGCGATGTCGTGGGTGGCGATCACCACCGACGTTCCGGACTTGTTGAGCTCGATGAACAACCGCAGCAGGCGCTGCGCGAGACTAGGATCGACATTGCCGGTCGGCTCATCGGCGAGCAGCAGTTGCGGCCGCGCTATCACCGCGCGGGCAATCGCCGCGCGCTGTTTCTCGCCGCCCGAGAGCACCGGCGGCAGCGCCCACATGCGTTCGCCCAGATCGACCCATTTGAGCAGCTCAATCACCTCGTCGCGGTAGCTATCCTCGGGCCGGCCCATCACCCGCAGGGGAAGCGCGACATTCTCGTAAGTCGTCATGTGATCGAGCAGCCGGAAATCCTGGAACACGATGCCGATGCGGCGGCGAAGTGTCGCAACCGCGTCGCGCGACAAGGTCGCGACGTCATGGCCGAATTGGGTGATCAGCCCTCGCGTGGGCTTTAACGATAGGAACAGCAGGCGCAACAGCGAGGTCTTGCCGGCGCCGGAGGGGCCGGTCAGAAACTGGAAAGAATGCGGCTCAATGCGGAACGTGAGGTCGCGCAGAACCTCCGGCCCGATGCCGTAGCGCAAGCCCACATTTTCGAATCGGACCACGCCCGTCTCCGCTAAATGCCCTCGAATTAAAGCCATGCGAGGCCCTTCAAACGTCAATTACAGCGCTTTTACAGCATTATCCCGCCGCCGCCAGAGCCACCGAGGCCGGAAAAACAAGGGGATAGGGCCAAATGGCGGAACCTGGCCATGGCGGCCATGGTTTCCAGTCCATTAACGGACGGCTGCTAGGTTTTGGCATCGAAATTACCGCAGATGCCATGCTGATTGTCTGTCCAAGCTGCGCCACCTCTTATTTGATCGACCCGGCCTCGGTAGGCCCGGCCGGGCGCGCCGTGCGCTGTGCACGCTGCAAAAAGACCTGGTTTGCCGGTGCGCCGGAAATAGCCCCGAATGTCACGAGTTTCGTCGATAACGTCATCGCGGAGGCGCAAGCCCAGTCCGCGGAAGCCCATTCTTCCGAATCACCCGCTCGGGCGGTCGAACGCGGCGCGCAAGAGGAGCCGGAAAAGGCCGACCTTCGCGGCGGCGATCTAAACGAACCACCGCCGGCTATGCCTGGCGCTGCCATAACTTCGCGGCCAATTGAGCCTCCCAACCATAATGTCCAAAGCAATCCACCGCAGCCGGTGACAATCACCGACGCGCCGTCGCTGGTGCCGGCGGCCGAACCCGGCAGGTTGCCGGGGGCGGCCAGTGCCGAGCTCGATTCCGACGAGGCCGAAACCTTCGCCGCGCGCCGCTTGCGGCTAAAGACGCGGCGCCGGGAATCGCGGCGCTCGCAGAAATGGATTGCGACCTTTCTCGTGCTGGCCGCCGTCAACGTGACGCTGGTCCTTGGGCGCGCCGAAGTCGTGCGCTATTTGCCGCAGACCGCCTCGCTGTTTGCCTGGATCGGCCTGCCGGTCAATCTGCGCGACCTGCAGTTCGAGAATGTTCACATTACCAAAGACGACCAGGACGGCGTCAAGAACATGCTGGTCGAGGGCACGATCGTAAGCATCGGCTCTAAACCGGTCGAGGTACCGCGTCTGCGCTTTGCCGCGCGCAATGCCTCCGGACAGGAGATCTATACGTGGACCGCGTTGCCAAGCCGCAGCATTCTCGGTCCCGGCGAGAGTCTCAAATTCAGCAGCCGGCTCGTCTCGCCGCCTCCGGAAGCCAGCGACGTGATTGTGCAATTCTTCAATTCCCAGGACGCCGCCGCCGGAGCGAAATAATCCAATGGCAAAAATTCTGATCGCCGAAGACAATGACGACATCCGCAGCCTTGTCGTTCGCGCGCTCAGCGACGACGGACACGAATTGATCGTGACACAAGACGGCGCCGCCGCGCTCAAGGCACTACGCCGGTGCAAGGGCGATCTCGACCTGCTTTTGACCGACGTACAGATGCCATCGATGGACGGCATCGCGCTGGCACTTGCCGCCGGACGCAGGCATCCCGATATGGCGATCATGCTGATGACCGGTTACGCCGATCAACGCGAGCGCGCACACGGGCTGGACGCGCTGGTGCACGACGTCATCTCCAAGCCATTCTCGGTCGAGCAGATCAAAGGCGCCGTACGCGAGGCGCTGGTCGAGCGGCACTAGCCAATTCCAGTCGTTTAGAAATCCTTCAGCAGCCGCTCGATGTAATCGAGTTCGAGCTGCGGGCGGGCGCTCTCGCCGAATCGCTTGCGCAGCTCTTCGAGAATGCGGCGCGCGCGCTGCGCGTCGATTTCGCCCGGCACTTTCACGGTGACGCCATCGTCATATTCGCGGCCGTTGCGCATCGAGCGGCCGAGCGGATCGGTATTCTGTTCGGCGCGCCCGCGCCCATTGCGGCCGGGTTGGCCGGGGCCCATTCCCATGCCCATGCCGTTCTGCTGCATTTGTTGCGCCAGCCCTTGCGCGCCTTTGCGCAAGGCTTCCAAGGCGCGCCCCTGCGAGCCGACCGCGCTTTCGGCGTCGCCCTCGCCGAGCTCGCCTTCCGCCTCGCCCATGGCATCGCCGGCATCGCCGAGCTGGCCCGTGTCGCCTTTTCCGCCTGGGCCCTTCTCGCCTTGACCCTTCTCCCCTTGGCCTTTTTGATCCTGACCGGGATTGCCGAGGCCACGCTGGCGCAACTGCTCAAGCAGTTTATTAAGGCGGTCCTTTAAGGCCTGCTGATCCTGGCGCAGATCGCCCATTTGCGGCTGGCCTTGGCCGCGCGGATTGCGTTGACGATCGCTGCGCTGGTCCTGGCCTTCCTTGTAGGTCTTGTCGCGCAACTGCTGTTGCTTGCGGATCATGTCGCCCAATTCGTCGAGCGCCGACATCATATCGTCGTCGCCCTGGTCGTCTTGCGCGCCCGGCCGCGCCATCTGGAGATTTTCGAGCATCGACTGCATTTGATCGAGCAGTTGGCGCGCGGCGTCCTTATTGCCCGAGCGGGCCAGCGCCTCGAGCCGGTCGAGCATGCTCTTGAGATCCTGCTGGCTGAGCGTGCGGGTATTCTTGTCGAGCGGGCGCGAGAGCTGCTGCGGATTCTTGCGCATCTCTTCCGCCAGCGCCTGCATGAATTTGTCCATGGCGGCGCGCAGCTGGTCCATCAGCTTCTTGATCTCTTCGTCGCTGGCGCCGCGTTCGAGCGCCTGGCGAAGCGCATCTTGCGCCTGGCGTAACGCCTGCTCGGCCTGCGAGACATTGCCGTCCTCGATTTGCAGCGCCATGTCCCACATGCGCGCCACGACTTCGCGCATGGCGTCGTCGGTCCTGGCGCGGCCGAGATCGTAATAGATCGAGCGTAAACCCAGATAGATGCCGGCTTCGGGCGTGAAGTGTTCCGGCGCGATAGTGAGCGCGTCGAGCGCTTCAAGTACCAGCGGCCGGCTGTCGGCATCGAGCGCAAGAATGCGGCGCTGCTCGATCAGCGCGCGCGCGATCGGCTTGACGAAGATGCGTTGCGGCAGCGTGAGTTCGTGTGGCTCGCTGCGGCCCACATTGCCGGCCTCGTCCTTGGCGGTAAGCGTCATGACGACTTCCGCGCCGGCCCAGGCATGTTCGGTAAGATCGCGCGTGGTTTGCGCAGCGCCCGAGCGCGCGCGCGCCTGCGGCAATGTGAGTGGGAAATCGGGTTCGGCAAACAGCGGATGGCGCGGCTTGCCGGCGGGCGCCTCATCTTTGAGCGCGAAAGTGGCCTTGGCATCGACCACGCCATAGTCGTCGTCGATTTTGTAATCGAGCCGCAAGGCGCCGCGCGCCTGGCGTTCGGGATCCTTGGTCAACTCGATGGTCGGCACACGGTCAGGCACGGCGGTGAATTTCCAGACCAAATCGCCACCGAGCACGCCATGAATGGCGGCGGAGCCGTCGCCCTTGATGACGAGCCGGCGCTCCTCGGTGCCTGCCGGCATCGGTCCGTGCGCCTCGGCCGGCACATCCTCGATGCCGCCCTTGCGCACGACGTCGAAGCGCACATTGCCGGTCGAACGGATCACCAATTGACTGCCGGCCGGCACCGAAACCGGCGGCGCGGCGGCTTGCGCGGTCTCGCCAGGACGCAAGCCGGGCAACATCACCGGCGGACGGCCCGTATAGACTGGCGGCGTAACCCAGGCGTCGATACGGAAATTCGCGGGTGCGACCACGCCCTGCCAGTCAAAGGCGGCGGCGATGCGTTTGAAGTGCTCATTGCCGGCCGCAAAGAAACTCGCAACCACGAGAATGAGCGTGAGCGCGCGCAGCGCCAGCGGATCGCGCAACGACAGCCTGGGCTGCGGCCAGCCGGCCTTTAGTTTGCGCGCCGACATGAGCGCGCGTTCGACATGCGCGCGCCACAAGCGCTTGCGCGACTGGATCGTGCTGATTGGCGGCAATTTCGTCGGCGACCGCGGTGGCCGGACGGTGCGTTTCGCCGCTGCCGCGATCAAGGCGCCTGAGCGCGTCAGCTTCGCTGGGTAACCGCAGCAACAGCAGCGGCAGCGCGGCGGCGCCGGTGATGACCACGAATATCAGCAGCCCGATGGCGCGCCCCAGTGGCGGCAGCGCGATCCATAATCCAGCCCAGGACAATGCGAGAAACAGCCCGAGTGCGGTCGCCAACGTCGCCAAGGCCGGCCACAGTTTTTCCCACAGCAAACTGCCGCGCGCGCGCCGCAGCGCCTGCGCCAGCAGTACGCGGGTCGGCTGTTCCCGGCCGTTAGGCTGTTCGTCCAAACCGTCCAACAAGCCACTCCGTCGCTGGGCTCAAGGAGAATCTGTCAGCAAGCACGATACCACGCCACGACCTATGGCAGGCAATTCCCGGGCCATGCCGGTGTGCAAAGGCTTCAAGCCAGTTGGGCTTAAAGCCAGTCCGGCATGCGATCGAGCGCAATTAACTGGTCAACATCAAGGCGCGGGCGAACCAAGGCCCATTCCGAGCCTTTCACCAGAACTTCCGGCACCAAAGCACGGGTGTTGTAGGTTCCGGCCTGCACCGCCCCATAGGCGCCGGCCGTCATAACCGCGAGCAGCGCGCCACTCGCCGGTTCCACCAAATCGCGGCCGAGCGCCAGGAAATCGCCGCTTTCGCAGACCGGGCCGACCACGTCGGCGCGGATGCGGCGGGCCGATACGGCCGGCTCGCTGACCGGCCAGATCTCGTGATAGGCCTCGTACAAAGTCGGGCGGATCAGGTCGTTCATCGCGGCATCGACGACGACGAAATTCTTCGCCTCGCCTTGTTTCACGAACAAAACGCGCGTCACCAGGATACCGGCATTGCCGACGATCAACCGGCCCGGTTCGAAAATTAGCCGGCAGTCGAGATCGCGGGTGGCGCGCTTGACGACTTTTGCATAGGCCTCCGGCGATGGCGGCGGCTCGTTGTCGTTGCGATAGGGAATTCCCAAGCCGCCGCCGAGATCGATGTGCGAGATCGTGTGCCCATCAGCGCGTAGCGTGCGCACGAAATCGGCCAGCAGAGCGAAAGCATCGCCGAACGGATCGAGTTCGGTGATCTGGCTGCCGATATGCATGTCGACGCCGGCGACCTTGAGACCGGGCAGCTTTGCCGCCCGCGCATAGACCGCGCGCGCGCGGCTGAGCGGGATGCCGAACTTGTCCTCCGAGCGGCCGGTGGCGATCTTGGCATGCGTCTTGGAGTCGACATCGGGATTGACCCGCAACGAGATCGGCGCAGTCTGGCCTTTCGATGCCGCAATCGACGACAGCAAATCGAGCTCAGGCTCGGACTCAACATTGATGCAAAGAATGCGCTCGTCGAGCGCGAGCGCAAGTTCCGCCGCGGTCTTGCCCAAGCCTGAGAACATGATCTTGTCGGCTGGAATGCCGGCTGCGCGGGCGCGCTTGAGCTCGCCGCCCGACACCACATCGGCGCCGGCGCCGAGCTTGGCCAAGGTCTTGATCACGGCCTGGTTGGAATTCGCCTTCATGGCGTAGCACACGAGCGCACGCACATCGGCGAAGGCGCCGGCGAACACCTTGTAGTGCCGCTCCAGCGTCGCGCTCGAATAGCAATAGAACGGCGTCCCGACCGCGGCGGCGAGCGCGTCGAGATTGACCGCCTCGGCGTGCAGCACGCCGTCGCGATAAGCAAAGTGGTGCATCGTATTTTTTCTTAGTTCAGCAAAACGTCGAGAGGAATGCTTTTCTTCGGACCGGCCGGCGCTATTGCTCTGCCCTCGGAATTGACCCCGGCGTTATTGTTCTGAATCGGAGCGCTGGCCGGCGCCGCCTGATCGCCAGCGAGCGAAGCGGCGGGCGGCGGATCGAGCGGGCCCTTGCGGCCGCACGCGGCCAGGCCGAGCGAGGCGGCCAGCGCAACCGTCAAAGCGATACGGAGAATTGTTCGCGCGTGAAACATGACCGGCACCATAGCAAAACGGGGTGAAAAGGCGAAATCAGGCTTTGTCTTTTTCAAGCTTTCGCAGCCATTTCTTCGCCTGCGCGCGCACATTTTTCGGCGCGGTGCCGCCGAAACTGGTCCGGCTTTTCACCGAACGGTCGACCGAGAGAACGCTGAACACGTCATCGGTGATTCGCGGCTCGATTTCCTGCATGACCGAAAGCGACAGCCGGTGCAGCGGCACGCCCGCTTCCGATGCCTTGGCGACGATCCGGCCGGTGAGGTGATGGGCCTCGCGGAACGGAATCTTCAAGGTCCGCACCAGCCAATCGGCGAGGTCGGTGGCGGTGGCATAGCCTTCGCCGGCCGCCTTTTTCATGCGTGCGGTATCCGGCTCGAGATCCGTAACCATACCGGCCATGGCCGCGATCGACAGCGCCAGCGCCGCGAGCGCATCCATGGCGCCTTCCTTGTCTTCCTGCATGTCCTTGGCATAAGCGAGCGGCAGGCCCTTCATGACCACGAGCAGCGCCGTGAGCGCGCCGATCACGCGGCCGGTCTTGGCGCGCACCAATTCGGCGGCATCGGGGTTGCGCTTTTGCGGCATCATCGAGGAGCCGGAGGTGAACTTGTCCGATAATCGGACTAGGCCAGTGAGCGGCGAGGTCCAGATCACGATTTCCTCGGCGAGCCGCGACAGATGCACCGCCGCGATCGAAGCGGCCGCCAGCACCTCCATAACGAAATCGCGATCCGATACCGCATCGAGCGAATTGGCCGCCGGCCGGTCGAAGCCGAGCGCCTTGGCGGACATTTCCCGGTCAATCGGAAACGACGTGCCGGCAAGGGCGCCTGCGCCAAGCGGAGATTCATTTAGCCGCTTGCGTGCGTCGGCAAAGCGGCCGCGGTCGCGCGCCGCCATTTCGACATAGGCCAGCAAATGATGGCCGAAAGTCACCGGCTGCGCGGTCTGCATATGGGTGAGGCCGGGCATAACGGTTCCGGCATGCTCAAGCGCCTTGGCCGCGAGCGCATGCTGAAAGGCGGCGAGCGCGCCATCGAGCGCATCGACGGTGTCGCGCATCCAAAGCCGGAAATCGGTCGCCACCTGATCGTTGCGCGAACGCGCGGTATGCAGCCGCCCGGCCGCCTCTCCGATCAACTCGCCGAGCCGGCCCTCCACATTCATGTGAATGTCTTCCAGCGCCCGCTTGAACGAAAACTTGCCGGCCTCGATTTCTGACAGGATCGTGTCTAGACCGTGGGCGATTTTTTTCGCATCGTCCGCCGTAATGATGCCTTGCTTGGCCAGCATGTCGGCATGGGCCTTGGACGCGGCGATGTCCTGGCGGTAGAGATGCCGGTCGAAATCGATGGAGACATTGATTTCCTCCATGATCGCGCCGGGACCTGACGCAAACCGCCCGCCCCACATTTTGTTGCTCATCTAAGCACCGAGGTCTCTAAGCTCATGACCGAACGTCCAGCATCCCGCTTCGCCAACCGACGCGTGGCCCTGATTTTGGCAGGCGTGGCCGGCCTGGCTGTCGGACTGGCCGGGGTATACGGGATTGCCACCCTGACAGGCAATCCGGGCGGCGGTGCGGCAAAGGACGTTGACTGCCGTCCGGCGGTCGAATTGGCCCGGAAACTGGCGCCTTTGGCGCATGGCGAAGTCGCCGCCGTTAACGTTGCCAGCAAACCTCTCAAACTGCCCGATCTCGCCTTCCAGGACGCCGCCGGCAAAGGACTGACCCTCGCGAATTGGCGCGGGCGCACGGTGCTTCTCAACCTGTGGGCTACCTGGTGCGTGCCCTGCCGCAAGGAAATGCCGGCGCTCGATGCCCTGGAGCAGCGCCTGGGCGGCCCCGGTTTCGAAGTGGTGGCGGTGAATATCGACACCCGCGATCCGGAAAAGCCTAAGGCGTGGCTCAAGGAAGTCGGCATCGGCAAGCTCGCTTATTACGCCGACCCCGCCGCCAAGACATTTCAGGACCTCAAGGAAGTCGGCCGCGCCTTTGGCATGCCGACCACGCTGCTGGTCGATCCGAATGGCTGCGAGATCGGCACCATCGCCGGCCCCGCCGAATGGGCAAGCGGCGACGCGGTCAAGCTGATCCAAGCAGCATTAGCGAAGTAATTTCTTGCGGGTCCATTACTAGGAAGACCGGATTTCTTCGGATGAATTTACCGGCCATTCACAAAACGCCGACTTAACGTCTTACCGCGGCACAGTTCGGGCGTATTGTATTTCTCCGCAGGAGGAATCCAATGACCAACGAGTTCGAGCGGCGCATCGGTGCGGCGGCAGCGCGAAAAAGCGCGACAGGGCACGCCTCGGCCGCTGCGACGCAATCCAATCTACTGCAAGCCGCCATCGCCGACTGGCACGTCCGCATCGCGCCGATGGTGGAACAGGCGGTTGCCTCGGCCAATCAGCCGCTTGAAGCCGTCGGCATTCGCCTCACCATCAGCAAAGAGGTGGCGCACAGCATTGGCATCATGCGCGGTGGTCAAACGCCGATGCGTCCGGTGATCTCGATAAACTCGGCATTGACCGAACAGGAGGCGGCCGCGCAAGTCGTCAACCTCGGTCTGTCCGATTTGTTGCATCCAAGGCCGATGCCGCTGATTCAAATCGGACTGGAGGCGAACTCGTCCGTTTTCGTCGCCGCACGGCATTGCCGCCTTCCGCAGCGCCCGCCGCTGCCGTCGTCGCAATTGGACAAGGTCCGCATCAGAGCCATCATCGCCGACTTCGTCGACGCGATTATTCCGTCGGCGAAATGACGCCGGCCGCGATGAGGGCGTGAATCAAATATGAATTGACCCGCACTAGCGGCCTTGACACGGCGGTGCGCGCGGCTATACTTAACCATATGGTTTACTATTCACCCGCCGGTCTGGACCGCACTTTTGCCGCCCTCGCAGATCCCACTCGGCGCGCGCTGCTGGCGCGTTTGAGTGAGGCCAACTCGGTATCGGTCAGCGAATTGGCCCAGCCGTTTTCGATGTCACTGCCGGCCGTGATGAAGCATCTCGACGTGCTGTCGGATGCTGGCCTTGTGACCCGCAACAAATCCGGCCGCACCGTCGCCTGCCGGCTGCGCGCCGAGCCCATGGAAAAAGCCAACGAGTGGCTCAACCGCTATCAGCGCTTCTGGACCGAACGCCTCGACCAACTCACCGCCTTTTTGGAGAATGACCCATGGCCACCAACGTCGCCGTCAAACCAAGCCTCACCATCAAACGCCGCTTCGATGCCTCGCCGGCGAAAGTCTTCGCCGCGTGGACCGACCCGGAAAAAGTAAAACGCTGGATGGGTCCGGGCGAAATCAAGGCGGTCGCCGCCGAAATCGACCCGCGCAAAGGCGGCCACTACCGTTGGGTCATGAAAAGGCCGGACGGCGAAGAATTCGACGTCGGCGGCGTCTATCGCGAAGTAGTGCCGAACGAGAAGCTCGTTTTCACATGGGCCTGGAAATCGACGCCCGAGCGTGAATCGCTGGTCACCGTTTTGCTCAAAAGCGACGGCGACGGCACGTTGATGACTTTGACGCACGAACAATTCTTCGACGACGACGCGCGCGACCGCCACAACCAAGGCTGGGAAGGCGCGCTGCTCAAGATGGAAAAATATCTCGCCTGATTTTTGCGAAACAATGCACAGGAGTTTGCCATGACGTCGCACGGAAGTTTTCACTGGAACGAATTGGTCACCCGCGACGCGGAGAAGGCCAAGAAATTCTACGGCAGCACCATCGGCTGGACTTTCGACGCCATGCCGATGCCCGACGGCACCTATTGGGTGGCCAAGATGGCCGACAAGCCGGTCGGTGGCCTCTTTACAATCGGCGGGCAGCAATGGGACGGCGTCCCGGAACATTGGATGGCCTATCTGGCGGTCGACGATGTCGATGCGCGCACGAAAAAGGCCGTCGCCGCCGGGGCCAAACTAATGCGCCCGATCTTCGATATTCCCGGCGTCGGCCGCATCGCTATACTTACCGAGCCGGGCGGCGCCGGCGTCGGCTGGATCACGCCGGCGAGCTAGCATTCGAGATGATTGCTTCAACAGGGGGAGACTTTTGAATGGCGGTATCGATCACAGCGCTCTATGCGGCAATTCTCGGCCTGATCATCATCGCCCTCGGCATCAACGTCACCATCCATCGCTCGAAACTGCAAATCCCGATGGGCGATGGCGGCGATCCGACGATGCTGCGAATGATTCGGGTTCACGCCAACGCCTGCGAATATGTCCCGCTCGCGCTGGTGTTGATGATAGCCTACGAGTTAAACGGCGGCTGGCACAGCGCCCTGAATATTATCGGCGTTGCCCTGATCGCCGGACGGTTAAGTCAAAGCTGGACCATGTGGACGACCGACATGCCGGGTCGGGGCCGTCAGATCGGCCAGAGTCTGACCTGGCTCTCGATCGTCGCGCTGGCCGTGCTGAATTTATGGAAGATCGTCGCCTAGCGCGTCGGCACCGGCTTCTCACCGCGATAATCGTAAAAGCCGCGTTGGGTTTTGCGGCCGAGCCAGCCGGCCTCGACATATTTCACCAGCAGCGGGCATGGCCGGTATTTAGAATCCGCGAGGCCCTCGTGCAGCACCTGCATCACGGATAGGCACGTATCCAAACCGATAAAGTCCGCGAGCTCGAGCGGCCCCATCGGATGATGGGCGCCGAGCTTCATCGCGGTGTCGATGGCTTCGACATTGCCGACACCTTCGTAGAGCGTGTAGATCGCCTCATTGATCATCGGCAGCAGGATGCGGTTGACGATGAAGGCCGGAAAATCCTCCGACACCGCGATGGTGCGGCCGAGCTTGGCGATAAAGACCTTGCAGGTCTCGAAAGTCGCGTCATCGGTGGCGATGCCGCGTATCAACTCGACCAGTTCCATGAGCGGGACTGGATTCATGAAATGAATGCCGATGAAACGCTCGGGCCGGTCGGTCGAGGACGCCAGCCGCGTGATCGAAATCGACGAGGTGTTGGTGGCGACGATGGCTTCCGGCTTGAGCGAAACACATAGCTCGGCGAATATCTTGCGCTTGACGTCTTCCTTCTCGGCGGCCGTCTCGATCACCAGATCGCAGTCCGCCAGGTCGGTGTATTTTTCCGCCGGCTTGATGCGCGCCAATGCGTTCTTGCGGTCTTCCTCGGTGATGGTCTTCTTGGCGACCTGCTTGGCCATGTTGCCGTTGATGGTGGCCAGGCTCGCCTTGATGCGGTCGGCGGAGATGTCGTTCAACATCACGTCAAATCCCGCCAGCGCGCAAACATGGGCAATGCCGTTGCCCATCTGACCGGCGCCGATCACCCCAACAGTTTGAATTTTTTTAACCGACATGCTTGCTTCCAATCGATGCGAAGCCCCCGGCCCGGGATGCCCCGTAGTTTTACGCCGAACGCGACGCCGACACTAGCGGTGGCTCAACGCCCAATTTTGCCAAGTTCCACGGCCAGTTCCGGCAGCGCCACATACAGATCGGCCACCAGGCCATAGTCGGCGACCGCAAAGATTGGGGCCTCTTCGTCTTTATTGATCGCCACGATGACTTTCGAATCCTTCATCCCGGCGAGATGCTGAATGGCGCCGGAAATTCCGACCGCAATGTAGAGATCGGGCGCGACTACTTTGCCGGTCTGTCCGACCTGCCAATCGTTCGGCGCATAGCCGGCATCGACCGCCGCGCGCGAGGCGCCCATGGCGGCGCCAAGCTTGTCAGCCACCGGCTCGATATATTTGGTAAAGTTCTCGCGGCTCTGCATGGCGCGTCCGCCCGAGATGATGATCTTGGCCGAGGTCAGTTCGGGACGGTCGGATTTCGACAATTCCTCGCCGACGAAGGACGATACGCCCGGATCGGAAGCAGCCGTCGCGTTTTCCACGCTGGCCGATCCGCCGTCGCCCGTCGCCTGAAAGGTCGACGTGCGCACAGTGATGATCTTCTTGGCATCGAGCGACTTCACGGTCTGGATCGCATTGCCGGCATAGATCGGCCGCTCGAACGTGTCGGGCGCGATCACCTTGCTGATCTCCGATATCTGCATCACGTCGAGGAGTGCTGCGACGCGTGGCATCACGTTTTTTCCGTTGGTCGTGGCCGGCGCAACGATCGCGTCATAAGGGCCGGCGAGCGAAACGATAAGGGCCGCGAGCGGCTCGGCAACCGCATGTTCGTAAAGCGCTGCATCCGCCAGCAATACTTTCTTGACGCCGTCGAGCTTGGCGGCGGCATCGGCCACGGCTTTACAATCTTTGCCGGCGACCAGAACATGCACATCGGCGCCAAGCGCCTTGGCGGCGGTGAGAGCCTTATTGGTGGCATCCTTGATGGTTTTGTTGTCGTGCTCGGCGATGAGAAGCGTGGTCATATCAAAGCACCCCGGCTTCGTCTTTTAGCTTGGCAACCAGTTCGGCCACCGAGCCTACTTTCGCGCCCGATTTGCGTCCCGGCGGCTCGGTCGTTTTCACCACTTCTAGCCGCGGCTTGATGTCGACGCCGTAATCGGCCGGCGATTTTTCCTCGATCGGCTTTTTCTTCGCCTTCATGATGTTGGGCAGGCTCGCATAGCGCGGCTCGTTCAATCGCAGATCGGTGGTGATGATGGCGGGCATTTTCAGCTTCACGGTCTGCAGACCGCCATCGACTTCGCGGGTGACGCTGATGCTGTCGCCATCGATGGTCTGCTTGGAGGCGAAGGTGCCCTGCCCCCAGCCCAGCAGCGCCGCCAACATCTGGCCGGTCTGGTTGCTATCATCGTCGATCGCCTGTTTTCCCAAGATCACCAGGCCGGGCTTTTCCGCTTCGACGATCGCCTTGAGAATTTTCGCCACCGCCAGCGGCTCGACCGCGCCATCCGCCTTCACCAGGATGCCGCGGTCGGCGCCCATGGCGAGCGCGGTACGGATCGTTTCCGACGCCTGCGCCGGGCCGATCGACACCGCGACGATCTCGGTCGCCTTGCCCGCCTCCTTGAGGCGGATGGCCTCTTCGACGGCAATCTCGTCGAAGGGATTCATCGACATTTTGATATTGGCGAGCTCGACGCCCGAGCCATCCGGCTTGACGCGGATTTTGACGTTGAAATCGACTACCCGCTTCACGGGCACTAGAATTTTCATAAATCCCCATCCAGGCGAGCGGCTTAAGAAGCGCGGGCGGAAGCTAAAGGCCGCACCATTGGCATGTCAACGTTTATGCTGCGCCGCACCTATTCTAATTCCGCATGATAAAGCGCCCTCACCGGTTTTGCCCCGGGGCCCACAGTACATCGCCAGCGCCCATATCGTTGGCAAAGCGGCCGGCGACGAAAAGGTAATCCGACAGCCGGTTGATATATTTCAAGGATGCTGCGGAGACTTCCTCGCCGGGCTGATCTTTTAACTCGACCATAATGCGCTCGGCGCGCCGGCAGATGGTGCGGGCCAAATGCATATAGGCCGAAGCGGGGCTGCCGCCCGGCAAAATAAAAGAGCGTAGCGGCTCAAGGTCGGCATTGAGGCGGTCGATCTCGGCCTCCAGCCAATCGACCTGGGCATCGGTGACCGTCAGCCGCGCACCGCCGGGGCCTTTTTCGGCCAGACATAGATCGGCTTCGACGTCGAACAGATCGTTCTGGATCCGGCCAAGCGCTTTATCGAGCGATGCGTCGCCGGCGGTATGCAGGCGTACCAGACCGAGCACCGCATTCACCTCATCGACCGTGCCGTAGGCGGCGACCCGCAGGTCGTATTTCTTGCGCCTGGCGCCGGTGCCGAGCGAAGTCGTGCCGTCGTCGCCGGTACGGGTGTAAATGCGGTTGAGTATGACCATGTAGCGCTCCGGCCCGGATTCGGGATAACGTTCATCTTACCGGGTTTTCGTCTCAAAAAACGGGGTGACCAACATGCGCTTTCTGATGATTGCCGCTGCCGCGACGCTTCTTTTTCTGCCTGCCGCGGCGCCCGCCAATGCCTGCGGCGCCGCTAAACATTCGGTCCAGGCCACCGCCGCCGATTATTCGGCGAAAAAGAAGCCCAAAATGAAGAAGGAAAAGGTCGAGTACATGCGCGCCGCCCCGATGAAGTGAGCGCGCGCTACTTACCCATCAGCCAGACCGTCGCCATGATCACGACGATGGCGACGAATTGCAGCAGCACGCGCAGCCGCATCAGTTTTTGCGAGCGGTTGGGCGAGCCCCCGCGCATCATGTTGACCAGGCCGAGCACCAGGACGATCGCCACCGCGATAATGGCGGCTGGGACGGCAAAATGTGACATGAAATCGGACATGACCGCCTTCTAGCACCGGCCGCGGCGTGCGGCCAACACGGCCGATAAGGCGCCGGGCTACAACCGCCCCACAAAAAAGTCGCGCTCCAGTTGTATTCTGATACCATGATCGGGTCAGGATTGGACTGGGTGGCTTATGATGTTGCGTATTCGAGCCGGAGCGGCGCTCTTGCGCTTGGACGACTTTGCCGAGGCCGGACCGGGCGACAACCTCTGTTTTCCCGAAATCGACTGCGTCCGGCCGCTGCTGTCTGCCGACGTACTCGCCGCTGCCGAGCGAAGGGCCGAGGCGGTTGGCGTTGGCGCCGACCGCGTTCTTATCGCCTCCGGCGCGCTAAGCGAGGAGACCTATCTGCGGGCGCTCGGCGCTACACTTGGCGTGGAATTCGAGCCGCTCGACGGCGTCCCGCGCGCCCAATGTCCGATCGACAACGAGCGTTTGATCGAGTCCGGCGCCGCCGGCCTTTTGCCGCTTACCGTCGACGACAGTCTGTATCTCGTGGTGGCCCCGCGCGGCGGCGCAGCCCGCCAGATCCTGCGGCTGATCGAAGACAATCCCAGCCTCGCTCAGCAATTTCGCTTCACCACCGCCGAACGCCTCAACCGCTTCGTATTGCGTTGTGCCGGCACGGCGCTTGTTGCGCGGGCCTCCGATCGGCTCCGGCAAAAATGGCCGGCGCTTTCCGCCGCGCCGCCGCGCTGGCGCGGCAATATCGTTCCGAGCGGGCTGCTCGGACTTTTACTGGTTGCGGCCGCCGTGCTGGCGCCAGCCGCGACCATGCACGGCTTCGAACTGGTGCTGGCCGCGGTATTCCTGGCTTGGCTCGGATTGCGGCTTACCGGCGTGTTTGTCGATACGGGCTGAGCGGCAAGCGCCACCCGGTCCGCCGGATCCCGAGCTGCCGGTCTACACAATCATCTCGGCGCTGTACCGTGAAGCGGGGTCGGTCAACGGATTGCTGTCGGCGATCGAGCGGCTCGATTATCCGGCTGAGAAACTTGACGTGATCGTCGCGGTCGAGGCCGACGATCACGAGACGCGCGCGGCGATCGATGGGCGCAAAGGCCGTATCCCGGTCACGGTAATCCCCGTTCCCGGTGCCGGCCCGCGCACCAAGCCGAAAGCGCTCAACGTCGCTCTTCCGTTCGCGCGCGGTACCTTCACGGTCGTCTACGACGCCGAGGATCGGCCGGAACAAGACCAGCTTCGCCGTGCCTTGCAAGCGTTCCGCGCCGGCGGTGACGATCTGGCCTGCGTGCAGGCGCGGCTGTCGATCGACAACACCGCCGACAGTTGGCTCGCGCGCTTTTTCACCGCGGAATATGCCGGACAGTTCGATGTGTTCCTGCCTGGTCTCGCAGCGTTACGGTTGCCGCTGCCGCTCGGCGGCTCATCCAATCATTTCTACACCGCGACGCTGCGCGATGTCGGCGCATGGGATCCCTACAACGTCACTGAGGACGCCGATCTCGGCATGCGGCTCGCGCGTTTTGGCTATCGGTCGGCCATGATCGATTCGACGACCTATGAAGAAGCCCCGGCGCAATTCGGTCCGTGGCTGCGCCAGCGCACCCGCTGGTTCAAAGGCTGGGCACAAACCTGGCTGGTGCATATGCGCCAGCCCCGCCGCCTGTTGCGCGAACTTGGGCTGCCGGGATTTCTCACCTTCCAGCTCATCGTCGGCGGCAATGCGCTGGCAGCGCTGGTGCATCCGCTATTCATGGCCGGATTGATTTATGCGGTGACAAGTGGCGCGCCGATGTGGCCGGCCAACGGCGCGGGTTTCGCAATTCTCGCCGCGCTCTACGGCACGACCGCGGTCATCGGCTATTTGACATCGGCTTTCCTCGGCTGGCTCGGCCTCGCCCGCCGCGGCTTGCTGTCCGCGGCCTGGGTGCTGCTGCTGACGCCATTACATTGGCTGCTGCTGTCGCTCGCGGCCTGGCGCGCGGTCTATCAACTCGCCGTCGCGCCCTATGCCTGGGAAAAAACCGAACACGGCCTGGCGAAGAGTTCGCGGCGCGCGGACAAACTAACGCGCTCGCTGCTGGAACTGGAACGCCATCTCAGGATGTTGGAAGAAAGCGGCGAACTGCCGGTCATCGGCGATGGCGCTACATATACTTCCGCAGATCGGCGGCCGATTCCTCGGGTCGCCGCTTGAGGCTGAACGGCGCGACAAAGCGGCCCTGCTTGTCCATCAGATAGACCAGGGCAGTATGGTCCATGCTGTAGTCGCCGTGCTCGCCCGGCACTTTCTTGGCATATACCCGGTAGGCCTTTTCGGCGGCGTCGATCGCCTTTTCGCCGCCGGTGGCGGCGCGCAAATGCGGATCGAAGCTCGACAGGTAATCCTTCATCACCGCCGGCGTGTCGCGCTCGGGGTCCACGGAAATGAACAGCGCATTTGCCCGGTCGGCATCCTTGCCGAGCGCGTGCATCATTTCCGACAGGTCGAACAGCGTGGTCGGGCAAACATCGGGACAATGGGTGTAACCGAAGAACACCAGGAACGGTTTTCCCTTCAGGTCCGCATCGGTGATCTGCTTGCCGTCCTGATCGATCAGATTGAACGGTCCGCCAATGGCGGAAGGTCCGGGACCGCCGCCGCCCAGATGCCCGGTGGCAAAAAGAAATACACCTAGAAATATGACCAGCCCGGCCAGAAACGCCGAGAGCACCATCAGAATATGCGATGTTCGCACTGTCATAAGAACCTTACCTGGCCGGCATCAGAAGCAGGCGATCCAACCGTCGCGCACCATTTCGAAGAACACCGCGGTGCCTTGATAGGCCCACAGACCGAGCGCCGCCGCCAGCAGCAGCCCGCCCCCGAGCGCAACCAGCAGCAGCGGCCGCGACACAAAACTAGGCGAAACGGTTGCCGGCATTTCAAATCCCTCGGGTTCCCTTTGAGATATGACCGATCGCTCCTCTAAGCAACGCGTGCAAGCTGCGGCTGCTGGCCGCTACCCGCGTTAACCATCTTACCGTCTAAAAAGCCCGAAATTCAGGCCATTTCAGGACGTGCGTTGACTCAAAAGGTTAAAGTCGCGATGACTATTCGAACTGGTATCCGTGGTCTGCTTACGAGTATGGAGAAAGCTATGCGTAGCGCTTTGGCTCTAGCCCTTGCGATTTCGGCCTCGGCCGCGAGCCCCGCTGTCTGGGCGCAAACCGCACAGGCCCCGGCGCAAGCCGCCGTTCAGGCGCCTGCCGCCGCCCCGGCTAAATGCGACAATCCGAACGCACTCGGCGTCTCCCGCGTGATCCAGATCGACACCACCGGCGGTCCGGGCTTTGGCTTCGAGCACTTCAAGGCCTACGACTTCCTGCGCGACCACGAAGTCGTGCTCACCTTCGACGACGGCCCGTGGCCGGGCAATACCCCGATGGTACTCAAGGCGTTGGCCGACCAGTGCACCAAGGCGCTGTTCTTCCCGATCGGCAAGCATGCCGGCTATCATCCCGAAATCCTCAAGCAGGTCGTCGCCGCCGGCCATACCGTCGGCTCGCACACCTGGTCGCACAAGGACCTCTCGCGCCTGACGCCGGACGAGGCCAAGGACGAAATCGAAAAAGGCATCGCGGCCGTGAGCATCGCGCTCGGCAACCAGCCGATAGCGCCGTTCTTCCGCTTCCCCGCGCTCAAGCACCCGCCGGAGATGGTCAAATATCTCGGCGAGCGCAATATCGGCATCTTCTCGACCGACATGGACTCGTTCGACTTCAAGATGCGCAAACCCGAGCAGGTCATCAAATCCGTCATGGACAAGCTGGCAAAGCGCGGCAAGGGCATCATCTTGATGCACGACTTCCAGCAGGCGACCGCGCATGCGGCGCCGGAGCTGCTCGCTCAGCTTAAGGCCGGCGGATACAAAGTCGTGCAGGTGACCGGCAAGACCCCGACCGAGCCCAAGAAGGAATACGTTGAAATCGTGCTCAAGGAGATGGGCGGCGGCCTCGACGAGTCGCGCCCGATGTCGAGCGTGATCAAGACCATCGAAGGCAATTAAGAAGCAGAAATCGATTATCGAGCCGGCCGCGCAACATTGGCGCGGCCGGTTTTTTATTGGCAGCCGCGTCGCATCATCGTGGCACAGCGGCCGGCGGCGCCTCGGGCGGCGGCGGTAATGCGACCGCGTTGAATTGGTCGGCCGCGATTTCCAATGTCCCGATCAAGGTCGGCATCAAGACGCGGATCGGCGCTATCAGCGGCGTGCCGGCAATCGGCGCGAACCAAAGCTCCATGTCGCGCCGGCCGGCTACATATTTGACCAATTTGCTGTCGGCGCGGTAACCGGCAATCGGGCGAAGGACGACGCCGCACACCAAGACCAGTCCGGAATAGCTGTGTTCAATCGCGACCTTTTCGACACGCTTGAAA
Source organism: uncultured Alphaproteobacteria bacterium (assembly GCA_963807665.1). GTDB lineage: Bacteria > Pseudomonadota > Alphaproteobacteria > Rhizobiales > Xanthobacteraceae > Pseudolabrys. The sequence continues at coordinate 84,299 of CAWEDE010000019.1, forward strand.
GACAACGCCAGATCGTAGCGCCGTTGCCCGTCGAATATCGCCAGCACGCGCTTGCAATTTGCCGACGCCAACGGGTCGTCGGCCGTGATGAGCATCGCGCTGAGCGGATCGGATACGTTGCGGATATCGGCTTCTTTCACCACCACCCGGTCCGATCCTGGCGGCGGCGGCGGCGCGATCAATTCCTTGACGGCGCCGTCGTCGAAGGTCATGCGCAGTTCGGATTTGCCCTCGTCGTCAACAATCGTGGAAGTAAAAATTTGTGGTGATAGATGCCCATCCACCACCAGACCGCGAATATCGACCGAGCCCTCGCCGTTCACCAAGACGCTAAGGACGCCGCTGGCTTTGCCGTTGGCCGAGGTCGTGTAGCGCTCGTCGCCGATCACGGTGGACCAGGTAATTTGGCCAATCGATACGCCGGTCATCGAGATGGTGTAGTGCGCCCTCATCCGCGTTTGCGCATGTGCCGGCGGACTACCGATTCCCGCAACCAGGCAAATCAATGCGCCCAGCACGGTGCGGTAAAATGGCGCAAAATTCGCGGTCATGGCGATAGGCCTCAAGCCGCAATATATCGTGGGCGTGACCGAACTAGAATGGCCGCCGTCGTGTTTTATTCGCCCGGCTAAACCGGCGCATTTGCGGGCTCAAGGCACCGCGCGGCCGGTAAAGGCGGTGAAGATTGACGAGGCGGCCGTGGCGTGATCATAGGCCATGCGTGACGCCACCACGAACAAGGTCGTCGCCAACACCAGCCGCAAGGCCCGCTCCGGCACGCGGATGGCGAAATAGCTGCCGATGAAAATGCCCGGCAGCGAGCCCACCAGCAGCGACGCGATGATGTGCCAATCGACTGCGCCCATCGCCCAGTGGCCGAGGCCCGCGATCAGCGTCAGCGGCACCGCATGGGCAATGTCGGAGCCGACAATCTTCGACATCGGCAATTGCGGATAGAGCAGCACCAGCGCGACCACGCCGATAGCGCCGGCGCCGACCGACGATATCGTCACCAGGACTCCCAGCATCACACCGACCAGCACAGTGTTGAGCGCGGTGCGCTTGGGATCGAGTTCGGCAACGCGGGCGCGATAGATCGCGATAATCGGCTCGCCGAACACCAGAACGAAAGCGGTCGCAAATAGCGCCAGGCTGAGCACCAGCGTGATCAAGCTACGCGCCGCATCGCCATTGAGATTGAAATGCGACAAGACCGCCAGCGTGACAACCGTCGCCGGAATGCTGCCGCTTGCCAAGCGCCGCACGACGCGCCAGTCGATGCTGCGCGCGAAACCGTGCACCAGACTGCCGCCGGTTTTGGTGGCGGCTGCGTAAAGCAGATCGGTGCCGACCGCCGTGGCCGGATGAATGCCGAACAGCAGGATCAATAGCGGCGTCATCAATGAGCCGCCGCCGACGCCGGTCATGCCGACCAGCATGCCGACCACAAATCCGGACAACGAATAGAGCGGGTCGATCATTGTGAACCCCCGGAGCGGCCAAGGCCGACGCAGCCCGATCTAAACATAGTTCGACGCAAGGGTCACGGGCTCGATCGGAGCGGGCCCGGTCATATGCCGGGCATTCGCGCGCGCGAAGGCTGGAGCGGGCGAAGGGAATCGAACCCTCGTATGCAGCTTGGGAAGCTGCCGTTCTACCATTGAACTACGCCCGCGCATGGGCGACCATAGCGAAGGCCGGGCGCATGCGGCAAGTGACCATTATATTGGCGCATGATCTTATCCGAAAACCGGTACCCACTTTTCGGGATCATGCGCTCACTCCTTAAAATGCTTGCTCAGCTTCAGGCTCTGCGCCTGATAATTCGAGCCGATGCCCTGGCCGTAAAGCTTATCCGGTCGCGCGATCATCTTCTCGTAGACCAGCCGGCCGACGATCTGGCCGTGCTCGAGAATGAACGGCACCTCGCGCGAGCGCACTTCCAGCACCGCGCGCGAGCCTTTGCCGCCGGCGCCGGCATAACCGAAGCCCGGATCGAAGAAGCCGGCATAATGCACACGGAATTCACCGACCAGCGGATCGAACGGCACCATTTCGGCGGCGTAATCGGGCGGCACCTGCACGGCTTCCTTGGACGCGAGAATGTAGAATTCGTTGGGATCGAGGATCAGACTCTTGTCGGGGCGGGCCTGCATCGGCTCCCAAAAATCGAGCACGCTGTAGCCGGCGCGCCGCTCGACGTCGATCAAGCCGGTGTGGCGCTTGGCGCGGTAGCCGACGATGCCGTTGCCCTCGCCGCCCAGCATGCCGGACAGATCGACGCCGACCGCAACGCCCTCGCTCACATCCGCATCGTCGGCATCCACCAGCCGCTCTTTGCGGTGTAATTCGCGCAACGCGTCTCCGCCCAATAGTGCATGCCCGCGGCGAAAGCGGATTTGCGACAGGCGCGAGCCTTCGCGCACCAGCACCGGAAAAGTGCGCGGCGAAATCTCGGCATAAAGCGGGCCGTGATAGCCGGGTTCGACGCGGTCGAAACCGCGCAATTCGTCGGCGATCACGCGGGTGAACACATCGAGCCGGCCGGTCGAACTTTTCGGATTGGCGGCGGCGGAAATATCGTCGGGCAGCGCTAGGCTTTCCAGCAGCGGCACGATATAGACGCAGCCGGTTTCCAGCACGGCGCCGTCGGTCAGCGCGAATTCATGCAGCTTCAACTCGTCGATGCGCCGGGCGACGGTGGTACTCCCGGGCAGGAAACTCGCGCGCACCCGATAGGCCACTTCGCCGAGGCGCAAATCGAGGCTGGCCGGCTGGATCTGGTCCGGCACGAATTCGCTCGCGGGCAAAATCGCCACCGTCGGCGGCAAGCTGCGCGATCATACGGTCGGGCAGGATGCCCTTGTCTTCGATGGCAAGCGAGAGCGGCACGGCGCGGGTTTCCAGCTTCGGTCCCGATCTAACCCGACGGGCGCCTTGACGGGAAGCCATGCTCCCCGCTACAAACCGCTTATCCCGTGGTCATTTGAGCCGGCCGGCTTGCAGCCACGTTAAATAAGTCGCTAAAAGGCCGGGGACGCGTGTGCCCGGCCGAGATTTTTTCTCTGGCCGGTTTTTTATTGGAGGCGCACATGCCTGAGTCAAGTCCAAGACCTACCGCCCCGAAACCCGGCTGGTGCATGCCGGCACGCTGCGTTCGCAGTTCGGCGAAACGTCGGAGGCGCTGTTCCTCACCCAAGGCTATGTATATCCGAGCGCCGAGGAGTGCGAGGCGCGTTTCTCCGGCAAAGCGCCGGGCTATGTCTATTCGCGCTACTCCAACCCGACCTTGAGCATGTTCGAAGAGCGCATGGCCGCGCTCGAAGGCGCCGAATCCGCGCGCTCGACCGCGACCGGCATGGCCGCCGTCACTACCGCGCTGATGGGCCTGGTGCGCGCCGGCGATCATGTGGTCGCCGCCAAGGCGCTGTTCGGCTCCTGCCGCTGGGTGATCGAGGAATGGCTGCCGCGCTTTGGCGTCACCTCGACGCTGGTCAATGGCACCAGCCTATCGGAATGGAAAAAGGCGGTGACGCCCAACACCAAGGCGTTCTTCATGGAGACGCCGACCAATCCGACGCTGGAGGTCTATGACATCAAGGCGGTCGCCGACATCGCGCATGAGGCCGGGGCCAAACTGGTCGTGGACAATGTGTTCGCCACGCCGCTCTACCAGAGCCCGCTCACGCTCGGCGCCGATTGCGTGGTCTATTCGGCCACCAAGCATATCGACGGGCAAGGCCGCGTGCTCGGCGGTGTCATTCTCGGTTCCGAGAAATTCATCATGGATCACGTGCATCAGGTGATCCGCCAGACCGGGCCGTCGCTGTCGCCGTTCAATGCCTGGGTGCTGCTCAAGGGCCTGGAGACCTTGTCGGTGCGCGTGACGCGCCAGACCGAAACCGCGGGCGCGGTCGCGACCGCGTTGTTTGGGCACAAGAAAATCAGCCGGCTGATCTATCCCGGCCGCAAGGATCATCCGCAAGCTGACATTATCGCCAGGCAGATGCGCGCCGGCTCGACGCTGTGTTCGTTCGAGATCAAGGGCGGCAAGGAAGGCGCGTTCCGGTTTCTCAACGCGCTTGAGCTGATCGGCATCACCAATAATCTCGGCGACGCCAAGAGCCTGATCACGCATCCGACCACGACGACGCATCAGCGCCTGACGCCGGAGCAGCGCGCCGAGCTCGGCATTGGCGATGGGCTGGTGCGGTTTTCGGCCGGGCTCGAACACCCCGATGACTTGATCGAGGATCTGCTGGCGGCGCTGGATAAGGTGTGAGTGTCATTCCGGGGCGCGCGTCAGCGCGAACCCGGAATCCAGGGATGAGCTTGTATCGATAAGCTGGATTAGGTCTGGATTCCGGGTTCGCACGCTATCGCGTGCGCCCCGGAATGACGATCACGGCGCCAGACGCGAGATCGTGGTCGTCGCCGCCACCACCGGCCGCTGCGCGGCTTCGGCGATGACCGAAGCAAGGCCCTTGGCCATGCAAGCATAGCCCCAGTCATTCATGTGCAGCCCGTCGGGCGACACGAATGTTCCAAACGGCAGTTTATCGACGACGCTCCAGCGCTTCATCACATCGAAGCGGCGGAACAGATCGACATTTTCCTGCTTCGCGGTCATGGCGATCGATTCGACCATGTGCTCGGCTTCCGGCTTGATGATGACCTTCGGCGCGAATTGCGGATCGATCAGCACGACGTCGGCGCCGATAGCGCGGATCTTTTTAAGGCCTTCACGGAGCGACGTATCTCGGCTCGACACGACGTGATCGCGGATCACCGAATTGGTTCCGATCTGCCACAACACCAAATCGGGCTTCTCGGCGATGACGGCGGCGTCGAAACGCTTGAGCATGTCATCGACTTCCTCACCGCCGACACCGCGGTTGAGCACGGTGAAAGTTTGGTGTGGAAAATGTGCCTGGAGCTCGGCCGCGAGCCGGTTGGGATAATTCGCCGCCGGCGAACTGGCGCCGGTGCCCCAGGTGGAAGACGAGCCCATGGCGACGATGGTGATCGGCGCACCGCTAATCAATTTATGCGACACGCGCGAAAGCGGATTGGCAAGCCGGAGCATTTCGAGCGGTGCATCGCAGGACGGCTCGGCCGTTTGCGCGTTCGCCGGCAATGGCAATGCGAGAGCGGCAAGCAGCGTAGCGGCAGCAATCGCGCGAAAGGCGAAAACTTTTCCCGGCACTGCGGTTTCCCCAGCCCTAAACATTTTACTAACGAATGCCCTCGGCGTGCGGTTCGCTTGGTTTGACGCCCGATTTATCGCTCGGCAGCCTGTCATCAGAATTGGCCGCCTCGATCACGAGATCGGCCAACAATCTACCCAAGCAATCGTGAACTCGCTCCGCCATGTCAAGTTTTTTCGTCGCCGAGTCCAAATCGAAAGTTCCAAGATCGGCCCAAAGCTTCATGATGCTGAAGCGGTCGAATAGCGGCACTTCTTGTTGCACTGCAACCCAACGCATGTTTTCGGCATAGGTCCCGAGTGCAATCATGGATTCTGTACGCGGGCTGTATTGCTGATTGATGAAAACGACATCTGCGCCTGCGGAACGGGCAATATTTATACCCTTGTCGAGCGCCTGGCTGAACTGATCTGGATCGGTCGCCTGCAAGGCATCGACAGTTCCAGTCTGCCAGACCACGAGCGCGGGCTTGGCGGCGGCTATCGCCGGCGGCATTGCCGCAACCATTTCAGCGGCGCTGCGCTTGGCCTTCACATCGGTCGCCAGTTTAACCTCGACGCCGGGCAGTTTCTCGCTCAGCGCATGCTGCAACCGTGCGGGATAGGCGTTCTTGGCACCGTTCGCTCCCGGCAAAAGCGACGAGCCGGCGCCGATCACCAGAATGCTAAGCTGCTTTGCAGCAATTGCGCGACGGACTTGCTGCAGCGCGAAATTATTTTCGACCTGTTGTTCCGCCACGCGGCATTCGGCCGTATGCGCCGCCACGCCTTGGGATTTGGCCGGCGCGGCTAGCAGCAGCAATACCAGCAGGGGTAGCAGGCGCCATATCATGCGTTTCCCTCCGCGAAGCTTTTTTTGTTTGTAGGCGGCCGCGGCCCCGGTCCTTGTCGTTCGATGACCCTATACCACGAAATCAATGCCGCCACGCCAACCATGATGACAATGCCGGCTGAGGCTGACGATCACATGCGTGAGCACCCGATTCGAAACTTCGGTGAACACAAAGTGGCCGGCAAAGGACAAGAACACGCCGAGACAGAAGATGCCGAGCGAATGCTGGCCGCACACGATCGCCGGCCAGCACCAGCGCGACTTGAGCGCCGACCAATTTTGCGGAACCAGCCATACCACAATCACGGCGAGCGACAGGAAATGCAGAATTCGCAGTATGTCGAGATTGGTTTTATCGATCGGATAGATCGCCTCGCCGACGAAATGCGGCACGAAGGCGCCGAGCCGCGGAAAGTACCAGGTCATCGCGATCGAGAACGCGAATAGCAAATAGGCGAAGGCCAAGCCGATCACCACGCGCGAATTGAGCCAGCGGTTTAACCGTTGCGCACCGCCGAGCGCGCACCAGGCGCCGAATACGAACAGCAGTTGCCAGGCGAATGGATTGAACGCCCAGGTGCCGCTCGGATAGGCGGGGATGTTCCAGTCGAACGTCCACATTAACGCGTAAAGCACGGCCGATGCGACGAGCGCCATCGAGGGCGCGCGCAAGAGCAGCCACAGAATCGGCGAGAACCACAGCAGCAGCACAATATAGAGCGGAAGCACGTCCATGTTCACCGGCTTGAATTTCAACAGCAACGCCTGGAGAATGGTGACGTCGGGTTCCTTTAGGAAATCGAGTACGCCCATCTCTTCGGTATAGAGCGGGTTGTCGAATGAGTGCACGACATAGGCGATTTCGGCGAGATAGATCGCGAACAGGAACACATGCGCCACGTAGATCTGCCAGGCGCGCTTGAGCACGCGGGCGGTGGCAACGAGGAAGCCATGGGTTTGCATGGCGCGGCCATAAACGAAGGCCGCCGTATAGCCGGAGATGAAGACGAATATCTCGGTGGCGTCGCTAAAGCCGTAATTGCGGATGGTAATCCAGCTCACCGCATTGGACGGAATATGATCGAGGAAGATCAGCCAAAGCGCGATGCCACGGAACAGATCGAGCCGCAGATCGCGCTCGGTCGGTATCGGAGCCATGGACGGCTTTTCTTTCATGCGGTCTTTCGGCCATAATCGCGGAGCAAGGACAAGGGTCCAGTCTAGCGATCGTATAATAGTAAGGCATTTAGATGTACCGCGCCGTATCCCGCAAGATCGAGGTCACGGTGACGCCCCGCTTTGTTTCGGAGCGGTCGTCACCCGGCAGCGGCTATTTCTTCTGGGCCTACACCATCGATATTGCCAATCGCGGGCCTGAAACGGTGCAGCTCAAGACGCGCCATTGGCGTATCACCGACGCTTTGGGCAGGCTGCAGGAGGTCAAGGGGCCGGGCGTGGTCGGCGAGGAGCCTACCCTCAAGCCCGGCGAGTCGTTCGAATATACCAGCGGGGTTCCACTGCCGACGCCGTCCGGCTTCATGACCGGCAGTTACGGCATGGTGACGATGACGGGTGAGCATTTCGATATCGAAATTCCTGCGTTCTCGCTCAACTCTTCCTATGCCGAGCGCACGATCAATTAGGTAAGCATCCTTTAAAGCGGCCGAACGCCTGGCGCGGCAGTATGGCCAGTACGGCGCCTGGTTGCGCGAAATCCTGCAAAGCGACCAGTTGCGGCTCCGGCAGAGCGACACAGCCGGCGGTCCCGGTCATTCCGGGCAATTGCAAATGGACGAAAATGCAGGAGCCGGCCTTTGCTCTAGCGTTGGTCGGATAGTCGACCAGGAGGCCCCGGCGATATTGCGGCACATGCGACATGTTCTCGCCATGCACTTTCAAACCTAGTTTGGCGCGCGAGGCGATGGTGTTGTAGGCCGGCGACGACAGGTCGTCGACGCAGATGGTGTCTTGCGTGATGCGCAAATAATCCGGCCGGTCCGATAGGCCAAATCCGAAACTGGCGCCAATTTTGAAAAATCCGATCGGCGCGCGCTTGTCGCCCTCGACCTTGATCGGCTCGCCGCGGCGTGCGTAACGGCGGAATGCGTGCGCCCAGGCCATGCCACGTTGGCCGATCAGCGTCGGCGTCGCGGCGCGCACTTCGTGCCACGGCGCATTTGCGGCATCGCGCTCGAACTGCCGAGGCTGGCGCCGGTGCTGGATAATTTGTCGGCGGTCACCAACACCAACCGGCGCGCAGACGCCAACGGCTCCGGACAAGCATTGCGCCAGCGCGTAAGCCGGCGCCAGCATAACGATGGCCGCCAGGAGTGCCGCGCGCATGGTGAATTCAGCTTTTGAGATTGGCCCCGACCTCGCCCGGCGCGAATTCGTAACTCACGCTGCAGAATTCGCAAGTGACGGAAATCTTGCCGTCCTCGACCATGTGATCGCGATCGTCTTGCGAAAAACTCTTGAGCATGGCCTCGACGCTATCGCGCGAGCAGGAACATTCCGCGCGCACATCAGCGGTTTTATATACGCGTACGCCCGGTTCGTGAAACAGCCGGTAGACCAGCCGCTCGCTTGAAATATCCGGATCGATCAGTTCGACGTCCTCGACCGTCTCGAGCAGCGCGCGGCCCTGCACCCAGGCGTCGTCTTCCGGCGCTTGCGGCACCACGACGCCTTCCGGCGCGTCGCCCGGATCGAGATCGGCCATGCGCGCGCGCTCGGGCGACTTGGGCAAAAATTGCAGCATGATGCCGCCGGCGCGCCAGCGGTGGCGGGCGCCACCCTCGCCGGCGGTGAATTCCTCGGCCACCGCAAGCCGCACGCGTGTCGGAATTTGCTCCGAGCGCAGGAAGTATTCATGCGCCGCGTCTTCCAACGTGCCGCCGTTTAGCGCGACCAGGCCCTGGTAGCGGCTGGTGTCGGCGCCTTGGTCGATGGTCATGGCGAGATGGCCCTTGCCGAGCAGATCGCCGGCGCTTGTTTTGCCGGCGGCGATCGCCGCCGCGACCCCCTCCTTGCCGAAGCGCGCGCAGGCGCGAACTTTGCCGGGGGTGGTGAAATCGACCACCAGCAGGCCGACCGGGCCGTCAGTCTGCGTCTGCAGGATGAAACGGCCATCGATCTTCAAGGCCGAGCCGAGCATGACGGCGAGCACCACCGCCTCGCCGACCAATTTGGCGACCGGCTGCGGATAGGCGTGTTTCTCCAGAATCTCGTCGACCATGGGGCCGAGCCGCACCACCCGGCCGCGCAGATCGAGCGAGGCCACCTCGAACGGCAGAACCGTGTCGTCCGGTGCGGTCGCCGCCGGCGCGCGCGAGGGAATAGCGGATTCAGGATTGGTCATGATGGGCGTGGTCATTGGCTCTATGTAGCGCTCACGGCCGGAATTTCGAGCCCCACGAAGGCCTCACGCGTCGGCGTGCAGGCACCAGGCGAGCAGGCCCTTTTGGGCGTGCAGGCGGTTTTCGGCCTCGTCAAACACCACCGATTGCGGCCCATCCATCACCTCGTCGGTGACTTCCTCGCCGCGATGCGCCGGCAGGCAGTGCATGAACAGCGCGTCGGGCTTGGCTTTCGACATCAACCGGCCATTGACCTGGTAACGCTTGAGCACATTGTGCCGGTGCTTGCCGTCGCGGTCGCCCATCGACACCCAGGTGTCGGTGACGACGCAATCGGCATCCTTGACCGCCGCTTCCGGGTCGTCGCCGATCGTAATCGCGGCGCCCGACGACTTCACCCAATCCATCAGCCATTTCTTCGGGCGAAGCTCCGGCGGCGAGGCCACCCGAAGCTGGAATTCGAAACGCTCGGCCGCGTGCATCCAGGACGCCAGCACATTGTTGCTGTCGCCGGTCCAGGCCACCGTACGGCCGCGGATCGGCCCTCGCTTTTCCTCGAAGGTCATGACGTCGGCCAGCACCTGGCAGGGATGCGAACGCCGCGTCAGCCCATTGATTACCGGCACTGTCGCGATGCGCGCAAGCTCCGCCACCGCCTCGTGGTCGAGGATGCGGATCACGATGGCATCGACAAAGCGCGACAGCACGCGCGCGGTGTCGGCCAGGGTTTCGCCGCGGCCAAGCTGCATTTCCTGGGCCGTGAGCAACATGGCCTCGCCGCCGAGCTGGTGCATGGCGACGTCGAATGACACGCGCGTGCGGGTCGAGGGCTTGTCGAAAATCATCGCCAAGGACTTGCCGGCGAGCGGCGCGCTAAGGACGCCGCGTTTGCGCTCGGCCTTCATGGCGCGGCTATTGTCGATCATGCCGGCCAGAACCGGCTTTGGAATGTCGATGAGATCGAGGAAATGCCGCACGCCGTTGCCGGTCATGACGCCACCTCCTGCTTGCGCGGATGCGCCAGCGCCAGCTTGGTGCAGGCGCGGTCGATGCGCGCTACTGCCTCGGAGATCTCGGCCTCATTGATGATTAGCGGCGGCAGCAGCCGCACGACATTGTCGCCGGCGGCGACCGTGATCATCTTCTCGGCGCGTAATTCATCGACCATTTCGGACACCGGCGGCACCATGCGCAGGCCGATGAGCAGGCCTTCGCCGCGCACCTCGGCGATGACCGCGGCGTGACGGTCCCTGAGTTCGGCGAGCTTCTGCTTGAGCACCAGGCCACTATGTTTGACGCGGTCGAGGAAACCGGGGGTCATCACCACATCGAGTACGGCATTGCCGGCCGCCATCGCGAGCTGATTGCCGCCGAAGGTCGAACCATGCGTACCCGCCGTCATACCCTTGGAGGCTTCCGCCGTGGCGAGACATGCGCCGATCGGAAAACCGCCGCCAAGCGCTTTGGCCAGCGCCATGATGTCGGGCGTAACGCCGGTGTGTTCGTAGCAGAACAAATCGCCGGTGCGGCCGATGCCGGTCTGCACCTCGTCGAATATCAGCAGCAGCCCGTTGTCGTCGCAAAGCTTACGAAGCGCGCGCAGGAATGTGTGCGGCACGACGCGCACGCCGCCTTCGCCCATGATCGGCTCGATCAAAATGGCCGCGGTCTCCGGGCCGATGGCTTTCTTGACCGCGTCGAGATCGTTTAACGGCAATTGGTCGAAGCCCGGCATCGGCGGGCCGAAGCCGTCGAGATATTTCTTGTTGCCGGTCGCAGCGATGGCCGCGAGCGTTCGCCCATGGAACGCGCCTTCGAAGGTGACGATGCGGTAGCGCTCGGGCTTGCCCGACGCCGATTGATATTTGCGCGCCATCTTGATCGCGCATTCCAGCGCCTCGGCGCCGGAATTCTGGAAAAACACCGTGTCGGCAAAACTCAAGGCGCAGAGCCGGTCGGCCAGCCTTTCGCCTTCCGGGATGCGGTACAAATTCGAGACGTGCCAGAGTTTCTGCGCCTGCTCGGTCAGCGCCTTAACTAATGCCGGATGCGCGTGGCCGAGCGCATTGACCGCGACGCCGGATGTAAAATCGAGATAGCGCTCACCCGTGGTCGCAACCAGCCACGCGCCCTCGCCCCGCTCGAAAGCGAGGTCGATGCGCGCATAGGTCGGCAATAAATGCGAGCTCACGGCCGGTTTCTTTCATCAATTCAAAATTGCCCGATCCAATTCCGTTGGAGCGGTGACGCATAGCGGTATTCGGTCATTGTAGAGCCGAAATAAAACGTGCCGCCTCACCGGGCGGCACTTTGAGCATTCTATTGCCGGGCCTTGGCCTGTCAATGCGGCCCGAAAATGCCTGATGGCGCATGGGCTTGTCCGAAACCGCCAGCCATTCACCGATCAAATCCGACGACCTGATTTGCTTGATTGATCATGGTTGGCGCGACTCATTTATGCCGCAAGCGCCGATTCTATTGGAAAAACTGTCGTTAGGTGGGGATTGGGCCTTGCAAACGCTTGCACGCGAGTCACTCCATATTGTAGTTTTTCGGTCAGCGGGTACGACATCTCGTACGGCTGGGTCGATTTCTAGTTCATTCCTGAAGCGTATGCGTCAGGCGCTAATCCGCGCCCGGTGACGAGGATGGATTTAAGCTTGAGCCTAAGCCTTTGAGGCCTTTGGAGAAAATCCTATGAGCTGGACCGACGAAAGGGTCGCCCTGCTGACGAAATTGTGGGCGGATGGCTTATCCGCCAGCCAGATCGCGGCCGAACTCGGCGGCATCACGCGCAATGCCGTCATCGGCAAGGTCCACCGCCTCGGCCTGTCGGGGCGGGCCAAGAGCCCGTCCTCTTCGGCGCCGCGGCCGCGCAAGGCGCGCTCCTCCGGCCACATGATGCGGGTGCCGCGCGCCTCGATGCGGGGCAATACCGCGCTGGCCTATGACTATCAGGAGGAGCCCGAGCCGGAGCTGATCGAAATCCCGGTCGAGCAGCGCAAAACCCTTTTGCAGCTGACCGAGAAGACCTGCCATTGGCCGATCGGCGATCCTGGCAGCACGGAATTCTTCTTCTGCGGCGGTGAATTGGCCAACGACCAGCCCTATTGCAGCTTCCACGCCCGCGTCGCCTATCAGCCGGCGAGTGACCGGCGAAGGGATAAGCGGACGTTTCGGAACTGAGATTTTCCGACCCCTCGCCTTGCGGGGCCGCAAAGAACGCGGGCGCGCAAAAGCGCCCGTGTTCTTTACCGGCCCCGGGCAGGCCGTCTTCTCCCCCGGCTTTCGCCGGGCCTCTCTTTTGCCCCTCGATAAATCGAGGGGATGGAGCACCGAGTGGCGCGACCGTATTCTGTCAGTAGCCGCACCCTTCGCGGAGGTGCGGGCGCCTCTCGGCGCTCCATCGCGGCGTCTGACGAGGTCCGGTCCGCGCTTTCGGCCAGGACTCCCCCGGGGACTAACCCCTTTGGGCCCACGCCGTCAGCGAGCTCCTCGCGGGGCACCCTAGTGTGCGCGCAGACAAGTTTACGCAGTCTGCGCAAGCTTGACTGCGTTGCGGAGTCCGGCCTCGCCCGGGAGCAGGGGGTGTACGTCATCCCCCGCCCGCGGGCGCCGCATCCTGGTCCACCATCCTGACGCCTCATGACAGCGCCCTCGATGAACAGGACATTTGGAATATAGACCTACAGTGGGATTAAAGTCAAGAGGCTTTTTGGTGGCTCGGGCGCCTACTCCGGCCCACGCCCAAAGCGGTCGTCGAGCGCATAGCCGGCGCCGCGCACGGTGCGGATCGGGTCTGGCACCTGGCCGCGATTGATGGCCTTGCGCAAGCGGCCGACATGCACGTCGACGGTGCGCTCGTCGATGTAGATCTCCGAGCCCCAGACGCCGTCGAGCAATTGCTCGCGCGAGAACACCCGGCCCGGCCGCTCCATCAGGAATTCCAGCAAGCGGTATTCGGTAGGCCCCAGATCGACGGCGCGGCCGCTGCGCACGACGCGTTTTTTCTCACGGTCGAGTTCGATGTCGCCGATAGCGAGCACGGTCGCGACCTTGTCCGGATTGGCGCGGCGCAGCAGCGCGCGCACGCGCGCCAGCAATTCCGGCACCGAGAACGGCTTGACGATGTAATCGTCGGCGCCGGTGGCAAGCCCGCGGACTTTTTCGCTTTCCTCGCCGCGCGCGGTGAGCATGATGATCGGCAATTGCTGGGTTTCCGGCCGCGCCCGCAAGCGGCGGCACAGCTCGATGCCCGACAGACCCGGCAGCATCCAGTCCAGCACCACGAGGTCGGGCGTCGATTCCTTGAGTTTGGTGTCGGCCTCGTCGCCACGCGCGGCGGTATCGACTTCGTAGCCTTCCTTCTCAAGATTATAGCGCAGCAGCATGGTGAGCGGCTCTTCGTCCTCCACGATCAGGATGCGTGCGCTCATACTTAATCCTTTTTGCGCATGATCTTATCCGAAAACCGCTTCACACTTTTCGGGATCACGCGCGCGCTCTTTACTTCCCCGCAACCAAAGCCGCGATGGTCGTGGTGTCGCCTTTCGGCCGCGCGTCGGTGATCGGGCGGCCGTCGATGATGTAGTGCACGGTCTCGGCGATATTGGTGGCGTGGTCGCCCATGCGCTCGATGTTCTTGGCGCAGAACAGCAGATGGATGCAGAACGAGATATTGCGCGGGTCTTCCATCATATAGGTGAGTAAGTTCGCGAAATACCGAGGTACAGACCGCGTCGATTTCCTCGTCGCCGCGCCACACCGCCATGGCCTTGGCGTCATCGCGCCGCGCGTAAGCGTCGAGCACGGCCTTCATCTGGCCGAGCACCAGATCGGTCATATGTTCGACGCCGCGGATGAGCTTGGGCGGCGGGAATTCGGCATTGAGCGCGATGACACGCTTGGCGACGTTCTTGGCCAGATCGCCGATGCGCTCAAGGTCGTTGGCCAGCCGCAGCGCACCGACGACGTCGCGCAAGTCCACCGCCATGGGCTGGCGGCGCGCGATGGTCAGCACCGCTTTTTCCTCGATCTCGCGCTGCAATGCGTCGATGGCCGCGTCTGCCATGGTGACGCGCTGCGCCAGCGTGGTGTCGCGCCGCGCCAGCGCGCTGACCGAATCGGCAATCTGCTTTTCGGCAAGTCCGCCCATCTCGGCGACGATGCGGCCGAGATCCTGCAAATCGACGTCGAAGGCCTTGGCGGTGTGTTGATCGTTCATTGGCATTGTCCTAGCTCTTATTTTCGCATTTGCGCATCAACCAAATCGTCCGGTTATATAATCCTGCGTGCGGCGATCGTTAGGGGTCGTGAACATGCGGGTCGTTTCGCCATATTCGACCAGTTCGCCAAGATACATGAAGGCGGTGAAGTCGGACACGCGCGCGGCCTGCTGCATATTATGGGTGACGATGGCGATGGTGTAGTCGTCCTTCAACTCGTCGATCAGCTCCTCGATCTTGGCGGTCGAGATCGGGTCGAGCGCCGAGCAGGGCTCGTCGAACAGAATCACCTCCGGGCGCACCGAGACGGTGCGCGCAATGCACAGGCGCTGCTGCTGGCCGCCCGACAGCGATTGGCCGTTGGCGCCTAACTTGTCCTTGACCTCGTTCCAAAGCGCCGCGCGTTCGAGCGCCGACTGCACGCGGCCATCGAGTTCGGATTTCGGCAGTTTTTCATAAAGCCTGATGCCGAAGGCGATGTTTTCGTAGATCGTCATCGGGAACGGCGTCGGTTTCTGGAACACCATGCCGACCTTGGCGCGCAGCAAATTGAGGTCCTGGCCCGGCTCGAGAATATTCTGATTGTCGAGCCGCACCATTCCGGTGGCGCGCTGGTGCGGATAAAGGTCGTACATCCGATTCAAGACACGCAGCAGCGTGGACTTGCCGCAGCCGGACGGGCCGATGAAGGCGGTGACCTTGCCCAGGTAGAGCGACACATTGATGTCTTTGAGCGCGCGATGATCGCCGTAAAAGAAGTCGAGATTTTCGATGGTGATTTTTTCGGCCAAGCCTTCGGCGCTGACCTGGGCGTGGGTCACGGTCGGGACGGTGAAGCTAGCGACGCTCATGACGATTTGCTCTGTGAACCGAGGAAGCGTGCGGCGATGCTCAATGTAAGGACTGCCAGTGTAATAATCAGGGCGCCGGTCCAGGCCAGATTCTGCCAGTCCTTGTAAGGGCTGAGCGCGAACTGGAAGATGACCACCGGCAGGCTCGACACCGGAGCGTTCAGATTGAGGCTCCAGAACTGATTGTTGAGCGCCGTGAACAACAGCGGCGCGGTTTCGCCGCTAATGCGGGCAACCGCAAGAAGAACGCCGGTGATCATGCCGGCGCGCGCGGCGCGATAGGCGACGCGGCGGATCATCAGCGAGCGCGGCAGGCCGATGGAGGCGGCGGCTTCGCGCAGCGTGTCGGGCACCAGCGTCAGCATGTCCTCGGTGGTGCGCACCACCACCGGCACCACGATGACGGCGAGTGCCACCGCCCCGGCCCAGCCCGAGAAATGTCCCATGGTAGCGACCATGATCTCGTAGATGAACAGGCCGACCACAATCGACGGCGCACTCAACAGAATGTCGTTGATGAAGCGCACGACCGAAGACAATTTGTCGTAGCGGCCGTATTCGGCCATGTAGGTGCCGGCCAGTATGCCGAGCGGCGTGCCGATGGCGACCGCGATTCCCGTCATGATCAGACTGCCCATGATCGGGTTGAGCAATCCGCCGGCGGAGCCGGGCGGCGGCGTCATCTGCGTGAACACCGCGATCGAGAGGCCGCTAAAGCCTTTCCACAGCAGCACGCCCAGAATCAGCACCAGCCATGACAGGCCGAAGGCGGTGGCGCCGAACGAGAAGCCCATCATCGCGACATTGCGGCGGCGGCGCTTGGTGTAGAGCGGTGAACGGGCGCCCGAAATCATGACCATCGGTTATGACCCCAGCCGGGCGTTGAGCCGCATCAGCAAAAGGCGGGCGAAGGCCAGCACGATGAAGGTGATGACAAACAAAATAAGTCCGAGCGCGATCAGCGACGAGGTATAGAGATCGCCGACCGCTTCGGTGAATTCGTTGGCGATGGTGGCCGAGATGGTGGTGCCGGGCGCCAGGATCGAGCCGGAAATGCGCTGCGCATTGCCGATCACGAAGGTCACCGCCATGGTCTCGCCCAGCGCGCGGCCAAGGCCGAGCATGACGCCGCCGATCACGCCGACGCGGGTAAACGGCAAAACGACGTAGCGCGCCACTTCCCAGGTGGTGCAGCCGAGCCCATAGGCCGCTTCCTTCAATACCGGCGGCACGGCTTCGAATACGTCGCGCGATATCGAGGTGATGAAGGGCAGCACCATGATGGCCAGGATAAGTCCGGCGGTCAGAATGCCGATGCCGTAAGGCGGCCCCGCGAACAGCGTGGACAGCACCGGGATATGGCCAAAGGCCGAAATCAGGAACGGCTGCACATGTTGCTGCAAAAACGGCGCAAACACGAACAGGCCCCAGATGCCGTAGATGATCGACGGGATGCCGGCCAGTAGTTCGATGGCGACGCCAATCGGGCGGCGCAGCCACATCGGGCATAACTCAGTGAGGAACATGGCGATAAACAGCCCGACCGGCACCGCGATCAGCATGGCGATGATCGACGTCACCAGCGTGCCGTAGATCGGCGCGATGGCGCCGAATTTTTCGGTCACCGGATTCCAGGTCTCGTCGATCAGGAAGCCGGGCCGAAGGCGCGCAGCGCCGGCCAGGAGCCGTGCACCAGCGAAATAATAATGCCGCTGAGAATGACGAGAACGGTGATGGCGGCGCAAGCGCGTCAGCCAGCGAAAGCCGATATCGCCCAAACGCAGCCGCTGCAAAACTTTGGAGCGATCGACCTGCTCTTGGGCCTGCTCTTGGGCCTGCTTTTGGGCGGTCTGCATGGTCCCACCCTGCAACGCAACGTCAACCACGGGAGATCTCCGAGTATACGCAAAAGGCGGGCGAAGCCAACGCGGGAAGGACGCCAGGGCGGCATCCTTCCCCAGATTGGCGATAACTAGTTGGTCATCGCGAACACGGGCTTGCCGCCAGCGTCCTTGACTTCCTTGGTCCAATATTTCTCGACATCCGAGACCACCTTGGCCGGCATCGGCACATAGTCGAGCGCTTCGGCCATCTTGGCGCCGTTCTTATAGGCCCAAGCGAAGAACTTGAGCGCTTCGGCGGTCGCGGCCGGATCGGACGGCTGCTTGTAGACCAGGATCCAGGTCGCGGCAGTCATCGGCCAGGACTGGTCGCCGGGCTGGTTGGCGAGGATGACGCCGAAGCCGGGAACCGAATTCCAGTCGGCATTGGCGGCCGCCGCTTGGAAGGCTTCCGAAGTCGGGGCTACCGTCTTGCCGGCCTTGTTGATCATCTTGGTGTAGGTCAGCTTGTTTTGCAGGGCATAGGCATATTCGACATAGCCGAGCGAGCCCTTGGTGTTGCCGACATTGTTGGCGACGCCTTCGTTACCCTTGGCGCCGATACCCATCGGCCACTGCACGGCGGTCGAGGTGCCGACCTTCGACTTCCAGTCGGCGGAGACGTCGGACAGATAAGTCGTGAAGTTGAAGGTGGTGCCCGATCCGTCCGAACGGTGCACGACGGCAATCGCCTGATCCGGCAGCTTGACGTTCGGATTGAGCTTGGCGATGGCGGGATCGTTCCACATCTTGATGTCGCCCATGAACATCTTGGCGAGCGTGGTGCCGTCGATCACGAGTTC
Source organism: uncultured Alphaproteobacteria bacterium (assembly GCA_963807665.1). Lineage (GTDB taxonomy): Bacteria > Pseudomonadota > Alphaproteobacteria > Rhizobiales > Xanthobacteraceae > Pseudolabrys. The sequence goes on from CAWEDE010000019.1 coordinate 102,455, forward strand.
GCCCGGCTTGATGCCGTCGAGGTTCACGACCGGCACGATGCCGCCCATCACCATCGGGAATTGCGCGAGACCGGATTCGTCGAGTTCCTTGCCCGGCAGCGGGCGCGTCGGAGGCGCCGAAGGTGACGGTCTTGGCCTTGATCTGCTTGATGCCGCCGCCGGAGCCGATCGACTGATAGTTCAGCCCGTTGCCGGTTTCCTTTTTATAGGCGTCGGCCCATTTGGCGTAGATCGGATAGGGAAATGTGGCGCCGGCACCGGAGATGTCGGCGGCGTTGGCGGTACCAAAAGCGGCGGCGGCGATGAGGCCGGCGGCTGCCAATGAGGTCCAATGTTTCAAGAGGTCTCTCCATGTTTGCGGCCACAGGCGACCGTGGGCCATGCCCGCGGAACTCCGCCTTTGCGCCCGAGGTCGGGCCGCCGCTGTTGCTTTAAAAAAAACGCGCTCCAAGACTGCTTCGGACGCTACTTTTATTTGTCGTTCCGAAGATGGGAGCAGCCTTAGGCGTCTCATGTCACCGTTCTATAAACGTTAGGTGACAGTCACATGACAACGTAACCCAATGATTTTTATGATAATTCGCCGACGGGCGCGGAATCGCCGGTGCGTAACGGCAGATGCATGATGAAGCCGGCGCCCTGCCCGGGCGTGCTTTCGATGGTGAGCCTGCCGCCATGGCGGTTGAGCACATGCTTGACCAGCGCCAGCCCTAATCCGGTACCGCCTTGCGCGCGGCTGTCGGCCACATCGACGCGGTAAAACCGTTCGGTCAGGCGCGGCAGATGTTCGGGCGCGATGCCCGGCCCGTAGTCGCGCACGCTCAGCCGCGCCTCAGGCGACCCAGCGCGGGTTTGCGCGCGCGCCAGCGTGATATCGACACGCTTGCCGGCGGCGCCGTATTTGAGCGCGTTCTCCACCAGGTTTTCCAACGCGCGGATCAATTCGTCGCGGTCGCCGAGCACGATCAAAGGTTCGGACGGCGCGGTGACCTTGATCTCGACGTCGCGGTCGCGCGCCAGCGTCTGCAATCCGTCCGCGACTTGGCGCACGATCGGCGCCAGATCGAGCGCCGTGCTGGGCTGCAGATGCGCGTTGAGCTCAATGCGCGACAGCGACAAGAGGTCGTCGATCAGCCGCGCCATGCGGGTTGCCTGGCCGCGCATGATGGCGAGAAATTTTTCGCGCGCGGCGGTGTCGTCCTTGGCCGGACCTTGCAAGGTCTCGATGAAGCCGAGCAGCGCGGCCAAGGGCGTACGCAGTTCATGGCTGGCATTGGCGATGAAGTCGGCGCGCATTTCCTCGACCCGGCGCAACGGCGACAGATCGTTGAACGTCATCAGCAATAGGTCGGCGTGACGCGCGTCGCCGGTCGCGAGTTTCACCGGCACCACGAAAGCCTCGAACCAGCGGTCGAGCGGCACGCGCTCGATGAATTCCACCCGTTGCGGTTCGCCACGCGCGCCGGCACGCCGGATGGCGTCCACCAGCTCAGGCATGCGCAAGGTGATCAAGGCCGGCTCGCCCCGGCGCAAGGCGGGCGCCAGCGTGGTGGCCGCATGGTTGAAGGCGATAACGAGCCCGCCGCGGTCGAGCACGATCGCCGGTGCCGGCAAACCGCCGATCAGCGATTCCATCAGCAAAGCTTGCGGATGCGCGCCGGCGCGTCCGATCAGCGGCAGCGAACCGCTTGTCCAATGCTGCTGCCGGCGCGGCCGGCCAAAGCAAGCCATGCGCCGCGCAATCGGCTTGACCAAGGCATACGGCGGTTGTCATCCATCGCCATCTGTCAGCCGGCGCCGGTTTTCTTGCGCTCGATCTCGCTGGTAATCGGCGCGGTCACCGTCGTCACCGCGGCCAATTCGGCCTTGCGCCGCACGCCATGCATGTTGAGCCAGATTTCGCGGATGCCCAGTATGGTCAGCGCGATCGCGAATGGCACCAGGTAATAGAGCACGCGGAACAGCAGCAATCCGGCCAGCACGGATTCCTTGTCGAACTGCCAGAGCGCCACCATCATGGTGGCATCGAATACGCCCAGGCCGCCGGGCGCATGGCTGGCAAAGCCCAGCAAGGTCGCCGACACGAACACCACCGACACGGTTATGAATCCGATGTTCGGCTCGTTCGGCAGCAGCATGTACATGGCGAGCGCGCAAAAGCCGAGATCGATGATGCCGATGCCGATCTGCAACAGCGTGGTCGGACCGTTCGGCAATTTCACGTTCCAGCCGCCTTGGCCGATTTCGCGCGGCCCGCTCCAGACCCAGGCGATGTAGGAAAGGAGAATGACAATCAAGAAAACGCCGAAGCAGCGGTTTGGAAATGCCGGAAGCTGGTCGATGTCGCTGGCGGCGACCGGATCCATGGTGATGCCAAGGCCGAGCACGGTGACATTGCCGAGCCAGAAAGTAAGACCGGCGACGAAACAGATCTTCGCCACTTCGATGGCATTGAGGCCGTGCGCCGAATAGATGCGGTAGCGCACTGCGCCGCCGGTAAAGACCGTGGCGCCGATATTATGGCCGACCGAGTAACTGGTGAAACCGGCGAGCGCGGCGATGCGATAGGGAATTTCGGTGCGGCCGATCGTGCGCAGCGCGAACCAGTCGTAAAAGGTGAGCGTGAAATAGCCGCCGGCGACAAAGACCGCGGCGGCCGCGATGTGGCTCAGGTGGGTCGCGCGCAGCGCGGTATAGACCTCGTCGAGGTCGATCTCGCGCAGCATATGGAACAGCACCACCGCCGCCACCGCGATGATGGCAATACTGAGCAGCACCCCGATGCGATTCCAGCCGATCTTGTCCTGGATAAAGCGCGCCGCCGCGCGCAACGAATTGAGCATCTTTCCTCCAGATAACGTGCGGATCCCGCCGGCCAAGAGACCCCGCGACGCCACGCGCCAAGCGGCGCGATTTTTTATCCAGTAGCAGAACTATGTGGCGCAAGCGAGTGCAATGCTGCCAGCACCGGCATCCCTCTAGATTGCCACATATTTAGCCAATAGCCCGAGGCCAATAGTGGCCGCGCCGCAGGCTATGGCAGCATCGCCTCTACCCTGCGGTAAAAAACTCACGAAGCGCGGCGGTGGTTTCTACCGGCGCTTCCTCGGACAGATAATGTCCACTCGGCACGGTTTTCGCCGCCACGATATTGGAGGCATAACGCCGCCAGATTTCGCCGGGGCCGGGTTTGGTGTTGCGCCCCACCCCGCCACTCGCGCCCCATAGAATGAGCGACGGGCAATCGACCTTGCGGCCGGCGTCGAAATCCTTGTCGTCGTGGACCAGATCGATGCTGGCACCGGCGCGGTAATCCTCGCAGATGGCGTGGATGGTTTCCGGATTGCGGAAGCAGCGTTTGTATTCTTCGAGCGCGGCCGGATCGAAGAAAGCCAGACCCTGTTTGGTCTTGGCCAATTTCTTTTCGATGAACCAATCCGGATCGGCGCCCATCATTTTTTCCGGCAGCGGCGCCGGCTGGATATTGAAGAACCAATGCCAGGAGAACTTGGCCCAGTCGAACGTAATGTTTCGATAGAGATGATGCTGCGGGATGATGTCCATGATCGCCGCGCGCATGACCTTGGCGGGATGGTCGAGACACATGCGATGGAGCACGCGGGCGCCGCGGTCGTGGCCGGCGACGAAAAATTTATCGTAGCCGAGCGCGGCCATGACCTCGACCTGGTCCTGCGCCATGGCGCGGAACGAATAGCCGGAATGATCGTCGCCGCCCGGCGGCTTTTCGAAATCGCCATAGCCGCGCAAATCCGTGCAAACGACGGTAAATTCCTTGGCCAGCGTGGGCGCAACCTTGGCCCAGTTCATATGGTTGAAGGGGTTGCCATGCATCAGCAATAGCGGCGGCCCGCTGCCGGCGGTGGCGACGACGATGCGCGCGCCACTCGTTTTGATGTCGGTGCGCTTGAAGCCTTCGATGGTATTTTGCATGATCTTGTCCGAACCCCGCTATTCGGGAGCATGCACTATATCCTAAAGCGAACGACGGAAAGTCCCGGCCGCGCAAGGCGAAGCCGGGACTTTGCGATTGATGGCGGGCGCTGCCTTAGTTGCAGACCAGCACGCGGCGCCAGCGCAGACCGAACGGCGTGGTGACCAGGCGCTTGACGCGGTAGCAATCCGGGCCGCCGACGTAAGCCGGGCCGTAGCCGTAGTAGCCGTAGCTACCGTTCCAGAAGTGGCCATGCCAATGCGCGGACGCGGCGGTGGGCGAGAAAGCAGCGGCGCCGATGGCGGCGGCGGCGGCGGCGGCAAGAACTAGTTTGCGGATCATGACGGGCTCTCCTGTTTGGGGGATGTGGAGTCACATCCTGCAAATGGGTCGCTGGCGCCGCCCAAACGGTTCAAGACAAACGCGGCGGAACCCGAAAGGAGACCGATTTTTAGCCAAAATGCCCGTTTTGGCCGGGCTTTGTGCCGCCTCGGCTTGCCCAGGCAGGTCGTAACGGTGGAAACTGGCGCGGAAGCGAAAATTCGCACGGCTCGTTTGAACCTAAACGGCGCCGGCGGCGACTTAACCCACGAGCCATTAGCCTGCGATGCAAACGACTTCGGATGAGGTTCTGATCGCAAGGATCGCAGGCGGCGACCGGCTCGCCATGCAGGTTCTGTTCGCACGCCACCATGTGCGTGTGTACCGGTTCGTGCTGCGGCTGGTGCGTAACGAAGCGACGGCGGAGGATTTGATCAGTGACGTGTTCCTCGATGTCTGGCGGCAAGCCGGAAAATTCGAGGGACGCTCGGCCGTCTCGACCTGGATGCTGAGTATCGCGCGCTTCAAAGCGTTGTCGGCGATGCGCAAGCGGCAGGACGCGGAACTGGACGAGGAGACGGCGGAGCGGATCGAGGATCAAGCCGACGATCCGGAAACCGCGCTGGCGAAGAAGGACAAGGGTGCCATGTTGCGGCAATGCCTGGCGGCTTTGTCGGCGGAGCACCGGGAGATCATCGACCTCGTGTACTACCACGAGAAATCGGTCGAGGAAGTGTCCGGGATTGTGGGCATCCCGGAAGCGACGGTGAAGACGCGCATGTTCTACGCGCGCAGGAAATTATCGGAGCTCCTGAAGGAGCGAGGGATCGATCGAGGTTGGCCATGAATACGGCGAATAAAGAAACGCAAAGCGAGATCGAGGAGCTGCTGCCGTGGCATGCCGCCGGTACGCTTAGCCGCGCCGACGCGCGGCGCGTCGAGGAGGCGCTCGCCAGCGATCCCGAACTGGCGCGCCGCTATGCGCTGGTATGCGACGAATTCGGCGAGACCATCCATCTTAACGAGACGCTGGGCGCGCCCTCGGCCCATGCGATGGAAAAACTGTTCGCCAAGATCGACGCTGAGCCTGCGCGCAAAGCCGCGGCCTCGCTCAATCTCGGCGCGCGCGTGGCGGAATTCTTTGGCGGTTTGTCGCCGCGCACACTGGCTTATGCCGGCACCGCCGCGGCCATCGCCATTTTGCTGCAAGCCGGCTTTATCGCGAACATCGTGATCAAGGACAAAAGCGCGGGCGGTTACGAGACCGCGTCGGCGCCGACCAATCCGCCGGCCGGCGAAGGCGCCTTCACGCTCATTCGTTTCGCGCCACAGGCGACCCAGGACGACGTCACTAAATTCCTCGAAGCCAACAAATTCTCGATCGCGTCCGGCCCGGTGGCCGGCGGGCTTTACAAAGTGCGCGTCTCGATGACCGCGCTACCGAAAACCGACCTCGCGGCCATCGTCAAGAAACTGCAAGATGATAAAATCGTTGGCTTCATTGCGACGACGGAGTAGCGCATGATCCCGAAAAGTGGAAACCGGTTTTCGGATAAGATCATGCGCAAGCGAAAAATGCGCATGAACCGGAAAACCGCCCTGCTCTGCCTGATAGCGCTTGCACTGCTGACCTTGGCGCCGGAAGACGGCGCGCGGGCGCAGAAGGTTTTTAGCCGCGCGCCGGGCGCCGCGCCTGCCGCTCCGCGCGGCGGCGATGGCTATCGTAGCGGCGGTTTTGGCGCGAGCATTCCGGGCGTGCTGCTGGCGATCCCGCAATTCATACCGCCGCAAGGCCCGCAAACCATCGACGACACGCCGTCCGGCCCCAACCGGCCGCAGCGCGCCACACGGCGCGGCTCGAGCGGTGCGCCGCCGGCCAACGAACGCCGCATGGTGCCCAATGAGGTCGTGATCGAACTGCCCAATACGATGACCCCGCAGACCATCGACGCGCTGCAACGCCGCAGCCGCCTGGTGCGCATTGAATCGCAGGTCTTTCAGCTGACCGGCACGACATTATACCGCTGGCGAATTGCCGACGGCCGTTCGGTGGCGACCATGATCCGCCAATTGGAGGCCGACCAGGTGGTGGCCTCGGCGCAGCCGAATTATCTGTTCACGCTGCAGCAAAGCGAAAGCAAAACCGAGGGCGATCCGGCGCAATATGAATTGGCCAAGCTGCATCTGCCGCAGGCGCATCAAATCGCCAAAGGCGACAATGTCCTCGTCGCGGTGATCGATTCGGGCGTCGATGAGGCGCATCCCGATCTCGCCGGCAGCGTGGCGCAGAGGTACGATACGCTCACCACGCCGATGGCGCCGCACATGCACGGCACGGCCATCGCCGGGCTGATCGCGGCGCATGGCCGGCTGATGGGGTCGGCACCCGGCGCCCATGTGCTGGCGATTCGCGCCTTCGATCCCGCCGGCAAAACCGCCGAGGGCTCGACCTTCAATATCCTCAAAGGCCTCGACTTTGCGGTCGCCAATCATGCGCGCGTCATCAATATGAGTTTCGCCGGGCCGGGCGATCCGATGATTCATCGCGCTTTGGAAGCCGCCCGCAAAAAAGGCGTCGTGCTGGTCGCCGCCGCCGGCAATGCCGGGGCGAAATCTCCGCCGCTTTATCCGGGCGCCGATCCCAATGTGATCGCGGTGAGCGCGACCGACGCCGACGACAAATTGTTCGAAGCCTCCAATCGCGGCACCTATATCGCGGTGGCGGCGCCCGGCGCGCAAATTCTGGTCGCCATCCCGGGCGGCGGCTATGAGATGTCATCCGGCACATCCTATTCAGCGGCCGAGGTGAGCGGCATTGTCGCGCTGATGCTCGAGCGCAGGCCCGGATTGAACCCCGACAAGGTGATGGCCATCCTGCAGGCGACCGCCAAGGATCTCGGACCGAAAGGCCCCGACGTCATGTTCGGCGCCGGGCTGGCCGACGCCTATGGCGCGATCACGGCGGAAGAGCCGGCACTGGCGGCGTCGCCGCGGGCCCTCGAGCGCGTGAGCACCGGCAAAAAATGAGCGGGTCCCTTCAGCCGCAGCCAATGGCGTTGCGGGTCACGCGGAACGACAAGATCGCCGACGGCATTCATCTGATTGAATTTCGCGACAGTACCGGCGCGCCGCTGCCGGCATTTTCCGCCGGCGCGCATATTGCAATCCGGGTGCCGAATGGCGATTTGCGCAAATATTCGCTCTGCAACAGCCCGGCCGAGCGCGACCGCTACGCAATCGCGGTCAAGCGCGAGGCCAATGGACGCGGCGGCTCGGCCAATCTGATCGATGGTGTCAAAACCCGGCGACAGCCTGCTGGTGAGCGCGCCGGTCAATGATTTCGAATTGCCCCCGCGCGCGCAGGATTTTCTGTTCGTCGCCGGCGGCATCGGCATCACGCCGATCATGGCCATGATCCGGCAGATCCAGGCGGAAGGAAAAAGATTCCGCCTGTTCTACTGCACGCGCTCGCCCGAGACGACCGCGTTCCGCGACGAACTGAGCGCGCCGGAATTCGCCGGCAAGGTCACGATTCATTACGACCGTGGCGACCCCACCTGCTCGCTCGACCTGCGGCCGATTTTGGCGGAGCGCAAGAACCGCGAGCATCTTTATTGTTGCGGACCGCGCCCGCTGATGGAAGCCGTGCGCGCCATGACCGATCATTGGTCGCAGGCCTCGGTGCATTTCGAAGCCTTCAGCGATGCCGAGACGCACAAAGCCACCGACAAAGCGTTCAAGGTGCGACTGGCGAAATCCGGCGAAGTGCTGGAGGTGCCAACCGACAAGACCATTCTCGAAGTGCTGCGCGATCACGGACTGGAAGTGCCAAGTTCATGCGAGACCGGCACCTGCGGCACCTGCCGCACGAAATTGCTGGCGGGCGTCGCCGATCACCGCGATCTGGTGCTGGCCGAGCATGAAAAGGCCGGCAACATCATGATCTGCGTATCGCGCGCCAAGAGCGACGAGATTACGATCGACCGTTAGGCAGCACTTGGGAAATTTGGCGCGCCCGGAGAGATTCGAACTCCCGACCCTCAGATTCGAAGTCTGATGCTCTATCCAGCTGAGCTACGGGCGCGTGTGGTTCACCTTAGCTAGTCTCTTATAATCAAGCCACCGGCACACTTTGGCCAGCGGCGAGCCGCGCAGAGCAATCCGGCTTGTAACGCAAATTTCAAGTCTGCATGCCCCAGCGTTGTACGGTCCGCTTCTCGATAAACCGGAAAATTATGTTCTCGACCGCGAGCCCGATCAGGATGATCGTCAAGAGGCCGGCAAAGACTTCGGCGATGTCGAGCTGGTTTTTGCTCTCGAAAATATACCAGCCGAGGCCGCCCTGCCCCGACGAAACGCCGAACACCAGTTCGGCCGCGATCAGCGTGCGCCAGGCGAAGGCCCAGCCGATCTTGAGGCCGGCGAGAATGCTGGGAAACGCCGCTGGGATGAGGATCTTGCAGACAAAGCGCAAGCCGGACAGATTGTAATTGCGGCCCACCATGCGCGCCGTCATCGACACGCCGCGGAAGCCGGCCAGCGTATTCAGCGAGACCGCCCACATCACCGAATGGATCAGCACGAATATCAGACTGCCCGCGCCAAGGCCGAACCAGATCAGCGCCAGCGGCAACAGCGCGATGGCCGGCAGCGGGTTGAACATCGCGGTCATCGTGTCGAGGAAATCCGTGCCGATGCGGCTTGATGATCGCGAACACGGTCAGCAGCCCGGCCAGCAGGGTGCCCGAGGCAAAGCCGACCAGCAGCACCTGGATCGAACTCCAGGCGCGCTGCGGGATAATGCCATTGGCGACGTCGGTATAAAGCGCGCGCACGGCGTCGCTAAACGGCGGCACCAGCAGCGGATTGTCGAGCCAGCGGCCGTAAATTTCCCAACCGAGCGCAAGAAAGACCAGGATCGCGATCTTGCGCAGCCACGACTTGATTGTAGATCTGCTCGACCAGCGTCAGCGGCTTCTCGATGATGCCGAACTGATCGGGGCCGAGCGTCTCGCAATAGATGTTTGGGCGGTCAACCGGCTGAAGCATGGGGTGCCTCCTCGATCTGATCGGCAAACAGCATTTCGTGGATCTCGCGGCCGAGCGCGGCGGCTTCGTCGGAATGCTCCTGGCCGCGCGGCACGCTGTTGATTTCGGCCTTCACCTGGCCTGGATGCGGCGACAGCAGCAGGATTCGGCTGCCGAGCTTGATGGCCTCGGGGATCGAATGGGTGACGAACAGCACCGTGAAACGGATTTCGTCCCACAGCGGCAACAATTCGTCCTGCATGCGCGTGCGGGTGAGCGCGTCGAGCGCGGCGAAGGGTTCGTCCATCAGCAGAATATCCGGCTCCATGGCCATGCCGCGCGCAATGGCGACGCGCTGCTTCATGCCGCCCGAAAGCGTGTGCGGATAGCTGTGGGCAAATTCGGTCAGTTTGACCTTCTCTATATAATGCATGGCGCGCTCTTGCGCCGCCTTGCCGTGCAGCCGTCCTGTGGTCTTGAGCGGGAACATGACGTTTTCGAAGACCGTCTTCCACGGCAGCAGCTGGTCGAATTCCTGGAACACCATGATGCGGTCCGGGCCCGGCTTGGTGATCAACTCGCCCTTGAGTTTGATCTCGCCTTCGGTCGGCGCCAGATAGCCACCGACCGCCTTGAGCAGTGTCGACTTGCCGCAGCCCGACGGCCCCAGCACGACGAAGCGGTCGCCCTGCAATACGTTGAAGCTCACGCGATAGGTCGCGGTGATCAGATGGGCTTGAGTTTTGTATTGAATGGTGACGCCGCGCACGTCGAGCAGCGGACGGCCCGCATCGCTATCGGCGGCGGCGCGACCACGTAAGGCGGTTTCCGGCGAGGCCGCGCCTGCCCGGGTAGAATTGGTCGCGAGTGTCGCGCTGCTCGCCATTCAAAAACGTCCTCCCCGCGCCGTTTTTTATTGAGACTGCGATATGTTCCGCATTGCCAGCACACATTAATTTGGACGGTTTCGCCTAGCTTGTCTATGCTCCTGACGATCAAGGAGTAGGCGCGTGCGTGCCAACGAAATCGTAAAAAACATCGTCAAGGAAAAGCTGGCGCGCAACGAGGTGGTCGCTTCCATGACCATCCGGCTGACGCGCGGCGTCGAAATCGCGCAATTGGCCAAGACCGCCGGCTTCGACATGATCTATATCGATCTGGAACATTCGACCATGACGCTCGACGTCACCGGGCAGATTTGCCTGGCGGCCTTGGGCGTAGGCGTGACGCCGATGGTGCGCGTGCCGGCCAATACGCCGGAATATATCCAGCGCGTGCTCGACGGCGGTGCGCTCGGTATCATTGCGCCCGGCATCGGCTCGGCCGAGGAAGCGCGCGCGGTGGTAAAGGCTTCGAAATTTCCGCCGCTCGGCGAGCGCGGCGCCGGCGGTGCGCTGCCGCATCTCGAATACCGCTCGTTTCCCGCCGACGAGGCTAACGCCGCGGTCAATGACGCCACCATGGTTATCGTGCAATTCGAATCCGCCGACGCCATCGAGAAGGCGGAAGAGATCGCCGCGGTCGAAGGCGTCGATATGGTTTTGATTGGCGTCAACGACATGCTCGCCAGCATGGGCCTGCCCGGTCAATACGAACACGCCAAGGTGCGCGAAGCCTATGCCCGCACCATCGCGGCCTGCCGCAAGCATGGCAAACATGTCGGCGTCGGCGGGCTTTCGACCAAGCCGAAACTGGCGGCGGAGTTCATCGCCATGGGCGCGCGGCTGGTGTCGACCGGCGCCGACATCCAGTTTCTCCAGGCGGCGATGACCGAAAAGGCCAAGCAAGTGCGCGAGATTCCGGTCTGATGACAGCGGCCACGCAAGCTATTCTCGGTGTCATCCATACGACGCCCTCCTTTGAGGTGCCGCAGAATGCTTGCGACTGCCATACCCATATTTTCGGGCCGGACGATGTTTTTCCGCTCTCGCCGAAACGGCTCTACACGCCGGGGCCAGCTTCGATCCACGATCTCGCCGCCATGCACCAGGCCATTCGCATCGAACGCGTTGTTGTCGTTCATCCCTCGCCTTATGGCGCCGATAACGCGGTGACGGTCGATGCCGTGCGCAAGCTCGGCGCCCGCGCACGCGGCGTCGCGGTGATCGACGAGGCGACGACCGATGCCGCGCTCGACGACATGCATGCCGCCGGCATTCGCGGCGTGCGGGTGAATATCGAATCCTTCGGCGATATCACGCCCGCGGAAGCGGGTCACCGCCTGAAATGGGCGGCGGAACGTGTCGCGCGTCTCGGCTGGCATGTGCAGACCTATACCAATCTCGGCATTCTGGCGCCCTTGGCCGACACGATCATGAAACTGCCGGTGACGCTGGTGGTCGATCATTTCGGTCGCCCCAAGGCCGAGCACGGCTATGGCGCAGCCGGGGCTTGCGGAATTTCTGGCACTGCTGCGCAGTGGCAAGGTCTATGTGAAAATCTCGGCGCCCTACCGCATTTCGCAGCTGCCTGATTATTCCGACACCGCGCCCATCGCGCACGCCATGATCGAAGCCAATCCCGACCGCATTGTCTGGGGCAGCGATTGGCCCCATCCCAGCGGCGCCAAACGCAATCCGTCAGCGATCGAGCCGTTCCGGCCGGAAGACAACGGCGCCGCGCTCAACCGGCTTAGCGCCTGGACTACGAGCGCGGCTGAATTAAAAAAGATACTCGTCGACAATCCGGCGCGGCTTTACCAGTTTTAAAACGATAAAAAGCAGGGCGGGCGCGTGCGGCTGACGGCAGCGGCTTAACTCGTCGGCGCTGGCGCGCCCAGAGAGGTACGAACTCCCGACCCTCGGATTCGTGGTCTGGGATCGACTGTTGAAATTATTGGAATTCATTACCGAAAGAAGCCCATCGGTCGCGATACCGAGGTCTTATTTAGTCTCAATTATCCGAAAGGCCCGCTCGCACTCGGCGACCCACTGGGCGAAGTCCTCAATCGTTGATTATCGGGACGACGGCGGCGCAAGCGGCGTCCGATCATCAAGTAGAGCGCCTTGGCCCCGTTTCGACATGCCGTCTGGAAGTGGCGGATCGCCAATGAGGGAATTCTTGGCATTCTGCAATGTGTGATGATTGCCGCTAAAGACCCCGAACGAGGTAATCACGAGGATGATCGCGATTACGCCGACAATAATCCAGACCATCGGTAATTTCGCTCGACCGGTTCGCAACATCGGGTCGGGTTGCAGTCGGTCTTCGAAATTATTTGGTTCGCTTTTATTGATAATGGCCATGATGACATCCTTTGGTCGCTTATATTCGGTTAGTCGCCTTCGGCATGGCATTCGAACGCCGCAATTCGCCGCTCGCAAAACATCGGACTATTGGAGGTACCGCAAGGTACGTTCCAATAGCCCGAAATGTGTGGGGCAAGTTGCGAACCTTGCGAAACTACTTTGCTTTGGGCGCCGTGCTGGCAGCGCCGCTACCGGTCGTTTGAGCGACTGGCTCTTCGGTTAGAACCGTCATCGAGTCGGGCCCGATACGCATCATGACCGGCTCGCCGCTCTTGTTTTTTGCGCTGACAAGAAACGAACTCGGCATGATTTTCACTTCGGTGTAGCCGTCAGCGGTCAATTTCTTACGAAGTTCCTGTGGGATGTTCTGGGTGCTCTGAGCGCTGGTTTTGCCGGTTGCAGCCGGTGTCGCGGTGCCCTGAGCGTAAGCTGCTTGCGACAGTGCTGCGGCCAGGACGGTGCAGACGAGTATGCGAGTGAACATGACAATGGTTTCCTACGAGTTGAAGAATGTCGCCTCTTGTGGAACGGCGCATGGCGCTAATCGTTCCATCGACGAGACCGTTTCGACGTCAGCGATGACCAGCATCGGTGTTTGTGAAATTCAAATAGTCGCACGCCGCGATCTGCGAGCGGTAGCCGGATACACATCCATGCGTTTGCGAATGGCCAAGCTGCCAGCGAGTTTTGCCTGCGCCGATCAGGCGCAAGCAAAGCAAGCTAGGGAACTATATTGCCGCACAGGCCGAGTCGGCCTTCATGGCGGTTTTGGCGGCAGCAAGCGTCTTGTACGAGGTCGTGCCTACGAGCTTCGTCTTGGCATTCGTCGGCAAAAAGGCCGACGGATATTTTGATAGCTTTTGCTCTTTGACGGCGCATTTGTTCGACGCCGTGTATTTCACGACATAGAATTCAACATTGGCCGCGAGAGCTGGCGTCACTAACGACGCAAGGATAATGCCGAAAAGTATATGTTTCATGGTCATCGTCGTATCCTCATTTGGGGGGCATGTGGCGAAAAGCCTAGTCCCGTCGAGCGGACGATGTCTGGTCCAAAAAGACCACTTTTCTTTCTTGTAGCTGCGTCGGCTACGCAAGTCGTCGAGAATCCGACGCGAGTAAGCGGGCGCTGACTTTCATCCTCATCTGGCAGCCTAGCCGAGCAGCACCCGCAGACGATGTGTTTCTCCGTCATCCACGAGCGTAATGCCGGTCGACCCAGATGGAAGCGTACGCTCATCGAGTTCCAGCCGGGAAATGCCACGGCAAACCCCGTTGGGATTTTCGACTGAAATGTCAAACCGGCTTGAACGATGGCGAAACACGATTTCGAAATTCCTCCAGGTCTTGGGAATGCATGGGTCTAACCGCAAAATATTGCCTTGGACGGTAAAGCCCAGGATCGAACTCCAACCCCGCCCGATACATCCATCCGGCGGAGCCGGTGTACCAAGTCCAGCCGCCACGGCCGACATGCGGCGCGGTTGAGTAGACATCCGCGCAGGCCACGTAAGGCTCAACCTTGTAGCGCTGCGCAGCAGCCCATGTGTGGGCATGGTTGATCGGAATAAGCATCGACAATAACTCGAAAGCTTTGTTGCCATCGCCGAGCCTGGCGAGCGCCTGCACCGACCAAATCGCGGCATGGGTATATTGCCCGCCGTTTTCACGGATGCCCGGCGGATAGCCCTTGATGTAGCCCGGCTCCTTGAGGGTCTTGTCGAAGGGCGGCGTGAACAGCAACGCCAGCCCGTCCACGCGCGAGACGAGATTTCGATCGGCAGCCGCCATGGCTTGTGCCGCGCGCACCGGATCGGCAGCGCCGGAGATCACTCCCCACGATTGCGCGATGGAATCGATACGGCATTCGCTGCTCGTTGCCGAGCCGAGCGGTGTTCCATCGTCGAAATAGCCGCGTCGATACCAATCGCCGTCCCAGCCATCGCGCTCGAGCGCCTCACGTAGCGAACCGGCATGCGCCCGCCAGGCCGCGGCGCGATCGTGCTGACCTCGTTGCTCCGCAAAGCCGGTAAAATCCGCGATCGTGGCGCACAGAAACCAACCGAGCCAGATGCTTTCACCCTGCCCGCCGGCGCCGACCCGATTCAATCCATCGTTCCAGTCGCCGCCGCCGATCAGTGGCAACCCATGACGCCCGACCGCCAAGCTGCGATCGAGCGCGCGCGCACAATGCTCGAAAAGCGAGGCGCGTTCGTCCGTGGGCATGGGCTGGAAAAACGCGTCCTGCTCATGAGGCGAAAGCGACATCCCTTCCAGAAACGCGACTTCTTCATCGAGCACGGGAAGATCGCCCGTGACCGTCACGTATTGCGCGGCCGCATAAGGCAGCCACAGCATGTCATCGGAAACGCGCGTGCGGATACCTTTGCCCGACGACGGCAGCCACCAATGCTGCACATCACCTTCGGTAAACTGGCGCGCGGCCGCGCGCAGCAAATGCTCGCGCGTCAGCCCCGCCTGCGACAGGCAAAGCGCCATGCCATCTTGCAATTGATCGCGGTATCCATACGCACCGCTGGCCTGGTAGAAGCCCGAACGCGCCCATATGCGACAAACCAACGTTTGGTAGAGCAGCCAGCGATTAATCAGAATGTCCATGGCGCGATCGGGCGTGTGCACCTCCACCGCGCCCAGGGTACGATCCCAGAACCCGGTCATCTTGGCGAAGACCTCGTCAAGGTCCGCCTCACGATATCGCTCGATCAGCGCCACCGCTTCGGCCGCCGACGCCGTCTCGCCCAGGAAAAATGTGACTTCGATTTCCGCATTCGGCGGGATATCGAGCAAGGTTTGTAGAACGCCGCACGGATCGAGGCCAGCACCAACACGTTTGGACAAGGGGTCGCGGTTGGCGAGCGCAGCCGGCATGGCGAGAGAGCCGTTACGGCCGATGAATTCAGTCCGATCGCCGGACCACGAGCTTTGCTGTCCGGCCAGATCGGCAAAAGCCACGCGCGAGCCAAACTCCATGCGCCACGGGTTGCGTGCAAGCAGCGCGCCGGTTTTCGGGTCTATCTCGGTCACGACATAAGGCGAACAGGCGGCGCGCGAGGGACCCAGCACCCACTCCACAAAAGCGGTAATCGACAGTCGCCGGCGCCGGCCCGATATATTCTTGATCTTGAGCCGCGATATCTTGATCGAATCGTCGAGTGGCACAAACTGCAGCAAATCGAGGTCGATCCCGTGCGCCACATGCTCGAACCGGCTGTAGCCCTGGCCGTGCCGCGCAATATAGCGGGACGCATCGTCGCGAATGGGAAGCGCAGTCGCGGTCCAGACCTCGCCACTGTCCCGGTCACGCACATAGATCGCTTCGCCTGGGCTGTCGCTAACCGGATCGTTGGACCGAGGCGTAATCTGATTTTCGCGGCTGTTGACCGACCATGTGGAACCGCTGCCATCGGCCGAGACCTGAAACCCGAATGAAGGATTGGCGATGACGTTCACCCAAGGCGCGGGTGTCATTTGGTCGCCGTCGAGGACGGTGACGTATTCGTGTCCATTCTTGTCAAATCCGCCAATGCCATTGAAAAACTCAAGCGGCGGCGGCGCGACGAACTCCGGCGGGCCGATACCCCGCGATTTCGGACGCGGTGGCGCGGCGGCCGGCGCCACTTCCTGCAAGCGCTTGACCTGCTCCGCGAGACTGCCGCGCCGGCACACAATCACCACGCGCGCAACGGTCTGCAGTAGATTTCGTACCTCCAGCGACAACAAATCGGCGCGAAGCAGAAACACCGAACCCGGAGTAGCATCCTTGTCCGACAG
Organism: uncultured Alphaproteobacteria bacterium; assembly: GCA_963807665.1. Taxonomy (GTDB): domain Bacteria; phylum Pseudomonadota; class Alphaproteobacteria; order Rhizobiales; family Xanthobacteraceae; genus Pseudolabrys. The sequence goes on from CAWEDE010000019.1 coordinate 118,796, forward strand.
CGATCGAGGCCGCACGAACGCTTCCAGCGTCGAGTGCATGTCTTGAATATAAGAGGCGCTGCGTTCATTGACGATCACAAGATCAATGGCGAGCTGCTTCATACGCCAATATTGATGTGCCCGGACCAGCTGCCGCACGGTCTCCAGTTGGCTGTCATCGTCAATCCGGCACAGCACAATCGGCCGGTCGCCGGAGATGCTGTGCGCCCATAGTGCCGGCGGACCGAGTTCATTGCGTTTGAGAATTTCGGCCGATGGCCGCAGTGTCGGGTCGGCATACAGTACACGATTAGCGAGCCGCTGAAACAGATGCGCTTCGTCAGGTGTAATGCCAAGGTGATGAAGCTGAACTTGCGCTTGGGTCCACGCCAAGGTCGCAGCCCGTTCGAATGCGGCCACGTCATGGTGCTTGTCGGCCAAGCCGATCACTTCGTCACGGGAATGCGCAATTAGCGTCCAAAATGCGACGCGGACGGTTGCGCCGGCCGGAATACGGACTCGCCGCCGGATGCTGAAGATTGGATCGAGCACGGTACCGACCGTGTTCGAAAGCGGGCGGCCGCTTCCGATCGCGACGGGCGAACCGACGTTATTGCCCCGCCCCAGGAAACGCGCCCGGTCAGTCTCGAATTGCATTTCTCCCACGGCCTCGCCTTCCAAAACGGCCAAATTGGCAACCCAAAGCTCGCTGTCCTCCGGTGAGCGCCTGCGCCGGGTGGCAAGCAAGGCACCCAGTTCAGGCACGAATTCGGTTTGTATGAATAGCTTCGAAAAAACCGGATGCGATGTATCGTCATTCGGGAGCGCCAGCACGATCTCGGAATACGACGTCAGCTCGATTTCGCGGGTCCGCGTCCCTAGGTTCGAGATCGACACTCTTCTAACGTCGCCATCGTCCTCCGGCGATACGACGACATCGAGCTTTGTCGTCAGGGTGCCGTCACGCCGGATGATTTCGGCGCGGTCTTCCGAAAACGTCGCTTCGTAATGATCCGGCTTGGCGCCACTCGGTTGAAACCCGGCTGACCATACCGAACCGCTGTCTACGTCGCGCAAATATATGAATGACCCCCAAGGGTCGCATGTGACGTCTTCGCGCCAACGCGTGACCGCGAGATTACGCCAGCGGCTGTAACCGGATCCGGCGGCCGTAAGCATGACAGCGTAGCGGCCATTCGAAAGCAGGTGGCTCCGAGGCACCAGATCGTGCGGCGAGCGGAAGCGGCGCAACATCGGCGGTACGACCTCGCGCACATACGCCGATTGATTGACCTCCTCCGCGCGCACCCACTTGACTGCGACATCACGCGGCGGCCGTTCTTGCAGCAAAAGCTCAGTTGCCTGAACCGCCGGATCGGCATGAAATCGCGTCCGCATCTTGCCGCCGAAAAGCGCATTTGCGATGGCAATTATGCTCATCCCCTGATGATGAGCCATATAAGCATGCACGACAGCGACCCTCCTGCCGTCCGGGATACGCCCCGGCGTATAGTCAAGCGCCTCATACCAGCCGTAGGCGCCGGAACCGCCGGCTTCCGCCAGCTTGGAATAGTTCTTCACGGCCGCGGCCGGATCGACCATTGACGCCAGGGCCGTCGCATAAGGCGCCACCACGACGTTCTCGCTGAGGCCGCGTTTTAGACCGAGGCCGGGAACGCCGAAATTCGAATATTGATATGTCAGTTCGAGATCGCGAAAATTATACGCCGACTCCGAAATTCCCCATGGCACACCGCGTTGATCGCCATATTCGATTTGCCGGCTGACAATTAGCCGCGCGGTCTGGTGCAAAAGGCTACCGGCAGGCTCACGCATCACCAATTCGGGCATGAGATATTCAAACATCGAACCCGACCATGAGATCAGCGCCGATCCGCGGCCGATCGGGGTGACCGCGCGGCCGAGCTTAAACCAATGCTTCGGTGCGATTTCACCTTTTGAAATCGCGACGAAGCTCGCGAGCCGCGCTTCGGAGGCCAACAGATCGTAGCAACTGGGATCCAGGACACCCTCCGCGACCTGAAAGCCGATCGAGAGCAATTGCCTTTCGGGGTCAAGAAGAAACCCGAACTCCATCTCGTCAAACATTTGGCCGGCAGCATGTTCGATATTTTCAATGCGGATTATCAGCGCTTGCGCATGGGCCGCCGACTGTTCCAGGGCCGCAAGTAGGCAACTCAGCCGGGCGGTCTCACCGGCACCGGCTGATTTTTGTTCGATCAATTTTTCCATCGATGAATGACAATGATCCGGCAGGTCTTGCAAACCTGGCATCGGCGATGCCGAACCGCCGGCAAGAAGCAGCCACGGCAACAACTCATCGACATCGCGCCGATGATCTTGCACGCAAGACATGATTGCCGCGGACCAAGCGCCAGCATCCGTTTTGCGAAATGGGTCGCCGATGCGGTCCTCAGCAATTGTTTGCGCGAGATTAGAAATCGCCTCGCACTGTTGCGTTAAACGCGCCAAATAGGCGGCGGATTCGATCGGCGATTGAGCTTGCAATTGCAACGACGCGGCAATTTCCGCGAGCAAAGCCTCAAACTGCGCGGTGACAGACTCAGGCAATCGGGAATCGGAGCTCGCTGGCTCCAAAGACGTCCGCGCAATTGCCACGGCGTCGGCAATACCTGCAAACATCCCCTGACCGATCACCGGCGCGGCCAACATTTCGCGGCAGGCGCTGCGTACCGCGATCAGATGGCCAGCAAGGTTTCCGCTGTCGACCGATGAGACGTATTTCGGATCGAGCGGACGAAGGTCGCGCGTATCGTACCAATTATAGAAGTGCCCGCGGAATCGCTCCAGCTTACTCATTGTCCGAAGCGTGGCTTCCAATCGATCGACGGTCGAGGTGAGGCCGAGCCAACCGAAATCGCGCGCGGCCAGAATCGAGAGAAAATAAAGGCCGAGATTTGTCGGTGAGGTGCGATGGGCGACAACCGGCAGTGGGTCCTCCTGAAAATTGTCGGGAGGAAGCATATGGTCATCTGCCGTCACGAATGTTTCGAAGAAACGCCAAGTGCGCCGCGCGGTTAGCCGCAGGCCATGGATCTCCAGTTCGGACAGCTTGACTTCATCGGCGCGCGGCGCCCGGCTAACCGACCAGGCGATGGCCGGCGAAAGTACCCAGGCGCCGATTAGCGGAATAGCGATCCACCAGGACCCATGATTTGCGTAAGCAACGACAGGAATTGCCGCGACGGCCAGCACCAGCCCGCCGACCATCAGCCTGTAGAATCCTACGACCCCGAGCTTACGATCGGCTCCGGCCGCCGCCGCGGTCGTCCACTCCAATAGTCGCCGGCGCCGATGCAAGCGCGTTAAAGTCCGCGCAATGGCGTCGGTCATAAGCCATGCCTGATGCGCGGCTAGCGCTACTTGCAGTCCGAACTGCAGCAATGCGATTGTGAGGTCCTGGCGGAAGGCGCGAAAGTGGCTGCCGCTGGTAATTCCAGATCGCCGCGGGACAACGCGGCCGACCAGTGGAAGGAACGCATTCAACAACAATGGAAGGAGCGCAAAGCCGGTCCATAACGCCGCCGCTAGCGGTGGCAGAACTCCCCATCCGACCACCAAGGCAAGGAAGGTTGCCGGTGCCATTAGCGTGCGGCGAAGATTATCCGTGAGTTTCCATCGGCCTAACGGCGGAATGTTTTTGCGGCCAACGGACTGCCTGCGCCCAACGATCCATGGCAGCAATTGCCAATCGCCGCGCGCCCATCGATGCTGGCGCGACGCGGCAACATCGTAACGCGACGGAAAATCCTCGAAGACCTCGACATCGGATACCAGACCCGCACGGGCGAATATCCCCTCCAGCAAGTCGTGGCTCAGAACGGCGTTTTCCGCAATTCGGTTCGTAAGCGCGGCCTCGAAGGCATCGACCTCATAAATACCCTTGCCGCTATAGGAGCCTTCCTCAAACAGATCCTGATAGACGTCCGATACGGCGGCCGCGTAGGGATCGATGCCGGTCGGGCTTGAGAACACGCGCTGATACAGCGAGCCGTCGCGCGCCGTCGGAAGCGATGGCGTCACGCGCGGCTGCAGCACGCCATAGCCCTCGATCACCCGAAGGGAAACCGGATCGAGCTTTGGCCAATTGAGGGGATGAGCCATTTTTCCGATCAGGCGCTTGGCCGCGCCAATGGGCAGACGCGTGTCGGTGTCTAAGGTAATGACGTAACGCACACCTGGCGGCACAAGTGGCAACTCGCCTCCGATACTCAAAAATGTAGTGTCGGTGGCGCCGCGCAACAGCCGGTTCAACTCGTGCAGCTTGCCGCGCTTGCGTTCCCATCCGATCCATTTGCCTTGGCTTTCGTTCCAAAGCCGCCGGCGATGCAATAATAGAAATCGTGGCCCATCCGCGGCCGGTCCATATCTGTCGTTGAGGCGGCCTATCCCCTCTATGGCCGCGCCTAAGCAGATTCATCGTCGGCAGCCGCGTGTTCGGCGACCGAGTCGGTCCAGTCGGACAGCAATGCGAAACGGATATCGCCATCCTGGCTGGCGAGATGATGGATTTCCAGCCGCTCGATAAGCTCATCGATCGCGGCAGTATTCGTCAAGCAGAGTCGGCACGACGACGATGCTACGAAGCTCCAGCGGCACGCCATCACGAAGCGCGAGGCCGGGTAGCACTGCCGGCCCGAATCGATCGGTAACCGCGCGATTCACCAGCGTAATCGCGGCATCCGCGGCAATGAATAAACCCAAGAACGCCAACGCCAGGACATACCATTCGCGGACTCCGTCCGGGATTATTGCCCACAATGCGAGGGCGAGAATCGCCGCCGCCGCCAATGCCACCGCCGCCAAGTAGCCTGAATACTCCGGCAGCCGCGCTGGCGCGAACCAGCCAATCCTTGAGCGGAGCGTGAAAGCCGAGCTTTTTCTCGAACGCGCGGCGTCCCTGCCCAATGAGATAGAAGCCGGGATCGCGCCGGCGATCCAGCGCGGTTTGCACGCCACCATCCACGCGGTTTGCAATTTGGATCGCCGCACGAACAACTTCGATTTCCGAATGAGCCGATCCACGAGCGAGGTCTTCGATCGCCCGGCGATAGCGGTCCCGGGTCGGGAAATCCATATCGCCGAAATCGCTGCCCGCTCGAAGCGCCACATCGACCAGACTGACGCTTTCGAAGAACTCGGTCCAATCTAGCTCCGAGATAAGCCGCATGCTGGTAACAATATTGCGGATCGTGACGTTGGCTGCGCCCTGCCTGCGGTGCTCCTCGCGCACGATTTCGTCCGCGGTGATATTTTGTGAAGCCAACCGATTGTCCAGCCATAGCAAAGCCGGAGTCGTCGCCGGATCCTCATCGCGCAACCGTTGAACGAGTTGGACGGCAAATGACCGCGTCAGCGGCGCGTCAGCAAACCGTTGCGAGACAATGGCAGCCGGCTCGGGCGACCTGCTGCCGAGCCCGAGTAGACGGTCGGCAAAAGCGTCGGCGGTGTCACGTGAGGTCTGGCTACCGACGATCAAGTCGGCCAGACGCCGTAGATTTTCTACCAGCACGAAGCGAATAGTGATTGCGAGCGCCCACAACTCCCCGATCGTTAATGGCTGGACTTGCTGATATGCCACGACGAATCGTTGAAGCATTTCCGCTTCAAAACGGCTGTCGGTATGGGCAACAAACGCCCAAGCTACTTCGAAGATTCGCGGATAGCCCGCGAACGGACCTTCCGCCAGTTTTGGCAGTTGATGGTAATAGCTGGGCGGCAGATCGGTTCTGATTTCGCGGATCTGGTCTTCCGCGAGATGGAAATTGTCGATCAACCATTCGGCCGCGGGGGTTATCGGCCGCTTATCGGCGATTGCGGCTGCGATAACGCGGTAGGCCTCCAGCAGGACTTTATCGTTGTCTCGAATCCGCGTCGAAAGCGGCAGCCCCTTCTCCGGCTGCGAACTGACCGATTGAGCGGCAGCTAAACTCCCGGCGTGCTGTTCCAGACGCTCGACGCTGAAGAGCTCTTCTCGAATGACCTCGCCGTCGGCCCACGGCGGCGCTGCTGCCAGCCTCGAAAGAAATTTTGAAAACAAACTGGTCAAGTGCACCTCGCCGCCTCGAAAATCGGGAAGATCGCGAGGGTACCGGGGTAGCGGAACGATTTAGGTTCGCATTTCAGCAACACCGGCAGGATCACATATAGGCATGGATCCCGACGTAAGCATCGTCCAAATCGGTACTTCGTGTCGTGCGCGGCCATTGCCAATAAAAGAGGCCGCCAATAGAGGCGGCCTCAATTCGAAGATCCTACGAGAAAAGAGGTCCGAGTAGAACCGGTCGAAGCTCATCACAATAACGGACGAGTTCAGAAAAAGTTCCCGCCCTTGCATATTGGGCTCACCCAAGATCCGGTCAACGCCGGCGCCATGCCAACCAGCGCCCGGTCAAAGATTTGACGAATGGCGTTAGGCGCGTTCGATTGTAAGCCTTCGCCGCCATTTTTATCGCGTCGGCCTGCGTCGGATAGGTATGAATGACTCTCGCGAGCGCGCTCAAACCGATACCCGAGGTGATCGCAAGCGAGATGCCATTGATCATTTCCCCGGCATGGCGGGCGACGACGGTGGCGCCGAGAATTCGATCGCTGCCCTGTCGCACATGAATCTTCACAAATCCGTCCTCTTCGCCATCGGTCACGGCGCGGTCGACGTCGTGCATCAGGATCGTGAATGTCGTGACAGGAATGCCGCTCTCGCGCGCCTCCCGAACGTAAAGTCCGATATGCGCGATCTCCGGATCGGTATAGGTGCACCAGGGGATCGTCAGCGCACTCAGCCGCTTGCGACCGAGGAACAGCGCATTCCGCACGGCGATTCGCGCCGAGGCTTCAGCCGCATGGGTGAACTTATATTCGAGGCACACATCGCCCGCCGCGTAGATCCGCCGGTTGCTGGTCCGCAGGAAATCATCGACATGAATTCCTTTCTCGGTGTCGTAACGGACGCCGGCGGCTTCGAGATTCATGCCTTCGACGTTGGGCGCACGGCCGATGCCGGCCAGGATCTCATCGACGGTAACGCTGAATTTGTCGCCGGCACAAACGAGATCGACAACCTTTTGGGTGCCTTCGCTGCGAACTGCGACCACGGTGGTATTGAGATGAATTTCGACGCCGTCGCGCGCCAGGGAATCCGAAAGAATCTGCGCCGCGTCACGCTCCTCCCTGGGCAGGAACATCGGGTCGTCTTGCGCGATGATGACGTGCGCGCCGAACCGGCAAAACGCCTGCGCCAATTCGCAGCCGAGCGGACCGCCGCCGATCACCAGCAGACGGCGCGGGCATTCGGTCAGATTGAAGACATTCTCGTTGGTCAAATACCCGGCTTCGGCCAGCCCCGGAATTGGCGGGGTCAGTGGCCGCGCGCCGGTGGCAATGAGCGCCTTTCGAAATCGCAGTTTGCCGCCGGCCACCTCGACCGTATCGGGCCCGGCAAAGCGCGCTTCGCCGAAATACACATCGACGCCCGCCTCGCTCAGCCGGCGCGCCGAGTCGCTCCGGCTGAGGCGGGCCTGAACCCGCCGCATCCGCTCCATCACATTCGGGAAGCCGATAGCGATGTCGCCCGGTACCTGTGCCGCCCACATTACCCGCGTTGCGCATTTCGGCATAAAGGCGAGCCGTGCGGATGATTGCCTTCGACGGAATACAGCCGACATTCAAGCGATCTCCGCCGATGAAATTCCGTTCAATAAGCGCGACTTTTGCGCCGAGCGCAGCGGCTTCGCGTGCCGCGGTCACTCCGCCTGGCCCGGCACCAATTATGACGAGATTGTATTTGTCCTTCGATTTTGGATTGCGTCCAAGTGGGCGGATGGACATCGTCCAAGAGCGCGCGATGGAAACGGTCGTCCGGCGGTTCGCTTGGCGCCGTTTGATCGCGCGGCACGGCATGCTCTCGCTGCTCGGAAGAATGCGTCATGATAGCCACCCGCCGGTGAAACCGGCACGACGCAACCCTTTGTCAATGTGAGGGCATTGCCGCATCAATTTCCAAATCAGCCCTGAGCGATAATTCTCGATCATCAGGACAATGATCCCCTGGTCGAGCCCGAAGTAGCCTTCGGAGATCCAGCCGGACGGCCCATTGCCCGGCAAGGTCGGATTGAAGCTGCTTGGCAATCGGTCACCCCGGATCATGTCCGGGTAGCGTGCGCAAAAGTGACGCAGCGCCAGCAAGGAAGGCTCAGGCGCAAACGGCAGCGAGGCAACGGCCGCGCACGGGTCGATTGTGCCGTCGTCAGGGCCGTAAGGAACACCGCGCGCGGCATAACCGAGGAAACTGCGCTCGCGGCCGTCGATTTTAAGCGTCTTGAAGCCAGGCCCGTCATTCGCCGTGATGCCCCAGCAATCCTTGCCGTAGCCCTTAAAGCTAAACGGATTCCGCCTTGCGTATTCGCGCTGGACATTTATGGCGCGCCGGCTGTTTTCGAAATAATCGCTCTTTTTCTCGCGCATGAAGCGATCGCGTATGCCGGAAAAATCAATCCAAGCCTGGGAATAATGATGAATAAAGAGCGGACCCGCGTAAAGGAACTCGTAATCGTAGATGTTTTCCCACTGATAGGTCGCAGTCCATCCAATGTAGCAGTGCTCCGGAAGCGGATGGGTCGGCGACGCGAGGCCAAGAACATAGAGAATGATCGCTTCGTCATAGCCATCCCAACCATAATGTATAAATCCGCTTTCCGGCTTCCATCCCTGCCGCACCGTGGCCACGCCGCCTCGCGCCCATTGCCAATCGATACGCCCGTAAATCGCGGCGGCGCGTTCGCGAATCTCGATTTTCGACTTGTGTTTCCTTGTCGAAATACACGCTTGCCGTCAGCACCCCCGCGAGCAACAACGTGGTGTCGATCAGGGAGACTTCCGACTGCCAGACGCGCTGACCGGTCTTCATGTCGAGAAAATGATAATAGAAGCCCTTATGGCCGGTTGCGTCCGGCTGTTCGCTTTGCTCGCTGTCGCAAAAAAAGCGCAGCGTGACGAGGGTGCGCGACGCCGCGTCCGCGCGCGCCATCCAGCCACGCTCCACGCCCACCGGATAGCACGACAGTGCGAAACCCACGACTGCGATGCTGCAGGGTGAGCCCGCGCGGCTGGTATCGGCCACCAAGCCGTTCTCTGGATTATATTGCTCCAGAAAATAACCGAATGCCGCGCGCTGGAATCGATCCAACAATTCTTCATCCGATTGAGCGGGCTGGTCAATCACCGTCGCGCGCCGAAAATTCGAAGGTCACGGCAGCCACCGAGAGCGGCGGCAAAGTGACTTCGAAGTCCACCGCGCCGTCCTCAAATTCGAACGCGTTCGATTCCGGCTCGCAGCGTGACACAGCGTTGAGCTCCGCCACGACCGCCGCATTGAGATAATCCGGAGACCCCATCTCCTGCCAGCGCCCTTTGGCATTGGCATGCTCCTTGTCGATCCGGCGGATCGTGGCCCCTTTCGCGGCCCCGGCATTATCAAGTTTAAGGTGGACCGTTTCCACGGCGATCGGATGACGCGGCAGCGCGTAGTTGGTGAGAAGGACCGTCGCCGACCCCGCGCCGCGAACGACCCACGCGTCCACCGTCGGATGCGCACCTTCGACCGTCATCATTTCGGTACCGAGTGCGTGTAACAATTCGTAGGCGCGGTAGGCCGGCTTGGCGATGCCGTGAATGTTGAGCAGGCCGAAGCCGCCCTGGAACGGCACCGACGGAAAATAATTTTCCTCGAAAATATCGGAAAAAGTCCAATAGCTGTAGCCCTGAACCAGACCGTTCGCTTCCATGATGGTTTTGGTGATGAAGGCCGCGGCATAGGGCTCGTCGTGCATCGGATCGCGCGGATTGGAAGACGTGCACCATTCCGTGTAGTAGACGGGGCGGTCGCCGGCCTTGCGGCGCACCTCGCGCGTTTCGTCGCGCAGCACGCTGCGCCGGCTTTTCGACAAGCTGCGCTTCGGTGTCATCGCCAGGCTCGCCGAAGGCGTCGGTCGGATAATGATGCGTGCTGATAAAATCGGCAGGCAGCCCGTCTTGCTTACAAAACCCGATGAAATCGTCGATCCAGGCGTTCGCCGCGGTCGCGGGACCTCCCACTTTCAGTGCGCTGTCGACCGATTTGATTGCTTCGACGGTATAGCGATAGAGCTTGAAATAATCTTCCTGTTTGCCGCTGCCGAAAGCGTCGAGGTTCGGCTCGTTCCAGACTTCGAAAAACCATTGGCGAACTTCGGCCAGGCCGTAGCGTTCGACCCAATGAGCGACAAGCTTGCGGATCAGCATCGCCCATTGCGCGTAATCCTTCGGCGGAGTGACGTTGCCACGATAATGGAAAACCGTCTTGTCGCCCGACGCCAGGATACTGGGCATGAAGCTCAGCTCGACGAACGGCTTCATGCCGATCGAAAGCAGGAAGTCGAAGATCTGGTCCGCGTTGAAGAACGAGTAGAACAGCTTGTCGCCCTCGCCGACCAGCGTGCCCATGTCGTCGCCCAAAAGGCCGTGCATGCGCACGTGGCCGAATCCGAGCTCGTCGTGCGAGCGGCGCATTTGCGCCTGCCAGTCCGCCCGCAACGCCAGCGGCGCATGGCCACTGCCGATGGTGTGTTCCCAGAAGTGCGGCAGCGCCGAGGAAGCACCGGCAAGGTCGCAACTGAAATTGACCGCCATGATCGGTCTCCCTCAGCCGGCCGCGGCAGCATCGGCAAACATCCACAAGGTGCCGGTCGGATGGAGACGCGCGGCCGGCAGGCTTTCGTCGCCATGGCGAAGCCGTTTAAATATCGCCCGCTTCTCGTCTCCCTCGATCAGAAATGCCGCATGCCGGCTGCTCTCGAGCGTAGGATACGTCAACGTGATACGCGCTTCCGGCTTGGCGCCGATGACGGCGGCGACCCACTTTTCGCGTTCTGCCAGCGCGGGGCTACCGGGAAACAACGAAGCTGTATGCCCGTTCAAGCCCAGCCCAAGAAGGTTCACGTCGAACAGCGGCTTCGACGGGTCGAGATGCTCCGCGCCGTAGAAGGATTTCAGTTGGCGTTCGTATTGCGATGCGGCGGCGTCAGGGGTTAGTCCCTCGGTTGGAATCGGATGGATATTCGCCGGCGGGATCGGCGCGCGCGACAATAGTGCCACACGCGCCATCCGGTAGTTGCTTAAAGTATCATCGTGCGGCACAAATCGTTCATCTCCCCAGAACCAATGCGTGCGCGACCAAGGGAAGGCATCGCGACAGGGCGCGTCGGCGAGACGCTCATAAAGCCCCTGAGGGGTCGAGCCGCCGGACAAACAGACGGCAAAAGTACCTTCTTTCGCCAGGGCCAAGTCGAGCAGCCATGCAGCAACCCAACGTGACAGAGCTCCCGCATCGGTGAAAATTTCCAATTTCGCCTCCGACGCGCCGATCATGCGAGCGCCCTTTCAGCCTGCGGGCGAGCGGCGTCGCGGATGGCGGCAATCGCGGCCGCATAATCCTGCGATCCGAAGATTGCAGACCCCGCGACAATGGCGTTTGCGCCGGCCTCGATCGCCTGCCCGGCGGTTTCACGATTTTCTCCGCCGTCAACCTCAATGAACGGATCGAGACCGCGCGCGTCGCATATCTCGCGCAGACGGCGAATCTTGGGCAGCATCTCCGGCAGGAATTTCTGGCCGCTAAATCCGGGATTAACGGTCATGACAAGAACGATATCGCAGAGATGCAAGACGTATTCGATCAGTTCGATCGGGCTCGCCGGGTCGAGAACGGCGCCGGCCTTTTTTCCAAGATCGCGGATTTGCGCGAGCACCGCGTGGAGGTGGGCCGTCGCCGACAACTCCGCGTGAACCAAGAGGTGATCGGCGCCGGCCTTGGCAAAGGCGGAGAGATAGCGCTCCGGCTCGACGATCATCAGGTGCACGTTGAGCGGTTTTTGCGTGTAGCGTCGCACGGCTGCGACAATCGCAGGCCCGAACGTGATATTCGGCACGAAACGCCCGTCCATCACGTCGATATGGATCCAGTCGGCACCGGCCGCGTCGATGGCACGGACCTCGTCGGCGAGATGCCCTAAATCCGCCGACAAGATCGACGGCGCGACGACAATTGGCCGCGTCCCGGCACGACCAACGCCATGCCGAATTGGAATTGTGCCGGTCCGGGCCATCATCATTTTGCAGACTCTTTCGCCGGCGGGTCGGCAATTGGCACAAAGTCGCCGAGAAGAAAGACATAGGCAATGATGCCAATGATCAGCACAACACCCGCGGTCATGAATGCGCCGGTAAACGAGTGCGTAGCGCCGACGATGTATCCCGTCGTCACCGGCGCCACGACGCCCATCATATTGTTCAAGAAATTCATGATGCCGCCGATGGTGCCAGTGCCGCCGCGCGGCGCGATCAGCGACGGAATCGACCAGCCTACCGGCGCCGCCGCGGCCAAGCCGCTTAGCGCGACCGATATCCAGACGACCGCCCAGACCGGGTTGGTTGTAAAGGTGGCGCCAAACACCGCGAGGCCGAGCAGCATGCCACACACGAGCACGGTCTTGCGGACCGGGGTTTCGTCGTAGCCGCGCGCGATCAGGTGGTCGATCAGCCAGCCGCCGACGACGAGATCGGCAACCGTGGCACAGGCCCACGGGATCGCCGTGAAACTTGCGGATTTCAGGATGCTCATGTGCATTGTCTCGACGAGATAATTCGGCAGCCAGGTCAGGAACAAATAGAACGAGTAACCATAGGCCGCGAAACCAATCGTCAGGCCCCACACTTTTCGATTTCGCAGCAGGTAGCCCAGCATCGCAACCTCGCCGCTTTGCGCCGGACCTTCCGGCGTCGCCGCCACCCGCGCGAATGTATTCACGCTCTTCCGCGCTCAGTCGCGGATGCTTGCTCGGATCGCGGTAGATGATGAGGAAAGCGATAAAATAGAAAAAACTCAGTAGAGCGGTGATGCCGAATCCCCACCGCCAACCGAAATTGACGACCGCCAGCGCAACCAGCGGCACACCGATGACATTGGAAAACTTTGCCGCGGCGTCGAAGAGCGACGTCGCCAGCGCCCGTTCCTGACGCGGAAACCAATACCCCGTGGCCTTCGAACTCGCAGGAAAGCCCGGCGCCTCGGCCACGCCAAGCAGGATGCGGGCGCCGAGGATACCGCCAAATCCGCCGGTGAAAGCGGTCGCGGCCGAGACGACAGACCAGAAAAACGTGCTGATGCGATTGACCCAGGTGACGCCGAAGCGATCGAGGATCATGCCGGTCGGTATCTGTAGCAGCGCGTAGGACCAGAAGAAGCCGCTGAACAGCCAGCCCAGCTCGCCATCGGTGAGATGGAATTCGTGCTGCAGCTGTGGCGCGGCCACGGACAGATTGATCCTGTCAAAATAGTTGATCAGCACGCCGACGCCGAGCAATGCGCCGATACCCCAGCGTAGCTTCGGGATGCGCCGGGCGGAGGCTGTGCTTTTTGGCGTGTTGCCGTCATTTCGAGCGGGGATCGGCAACTGGCCGGGATGGATTGATGTCATGACGCGCGTCCTCTCGATAAGAGTTTGTTGCTTTGACCGCCGGCTTGCCGTTCTTCCATTTGATGCACGATCTCGGTGACGATCTCGATTGGCTTGGCGCCGACATCGACGGTGATCGGATGCTCATCCGGTGTCGGCTCCTCCAGCGTCGCAAACTGGCTGTCGAGCAGAGCCACCGGCATGAAATGCTCATGCCGCGCGGCCATTCGCCTGTGGATGAGGTCGTGTGAGCCTTTGAGATAGACCAGCGTCACGTCAGAGCGGTTGCCGATGATGATGTCGCGGTAGGAGCGCTTGAGCGCCGAACAGGTGAGCACGCCGGATTCGCCGCGCTTGCGCCAGCCATCGATTTCTTCGGCGATCTTATGCAGCCATGGCAACCTATCCGCGTCCGTTAACGGCGTGCCGCTGTGCATTTTTTCCACGTTCGCAGCCGGATGCAGATCGTCGCCTTCCTGGAATTGGCAACCGAGCGCGGCAGAAAGCAGGACAGAAACCGTAGTTTTGCCGGAGCCAGAGACGCCCATGACAACGGCGATGACCGGTTTGATGACGGTGTTAGCAAGCGCGGCGGACCATACGCGCCGTGGTCTCGGATCAATTCCCATCATCCATCTCCTCGTGACCGCACGCCGGCGAAACACCAGGCGCAACGCATCCACATCCATGTCAGGAGCGTCATGCGACGGCCTGGCAGAGAACAAATTTTCGAATCGCCTTGGCGAAGCCTTCATCTTCGTTGCTGTCGGTCACCGCGCTCGCCTGCGCCTTCACCTCGTCGCTGGCATTGCCCATGGCGATGGAAAAACCGCTTTTGCTGAACATGAGGACGTCGTTTGGCATGTCGCCAAATGTGACGATCTGCGCGGGAGGAATATTCAAAATCTTGGATAGAGTGGCGACGACCGCGCCCTTGTTCGCCTGCGGGTGTGTCACGTCGAGATAATAGGGCTGCGAACGCGCGGCGCTCGCCTTCTCCCCCAGGGTTTTCTGCGCCAGCTTCTCGCAAGCGGCAACCAGAGCGAGATCGTCAGAGATGCCAACGATCTTCACCGCGCGTGCGAGGTGCGCGTCGGTGAACGCCGGCACCACCTTCGCGTCGAACTTCACCGTCCAGGCCTCGCGTGCCACATGTGGCGCGTCCGGATTGCGCACCAACCATTCGTCCGCCGTATAGACCCAGGCGTCCAGCCCCTGATTGAGGATAAGCTCCACGGTTTTCTTGGCCGTCGTCGGGTCAAGCACCCGGCTCTCGATCACCGAAAGGTCGGGATGGACAAAGACGCCGCCGTTGAAGCCGGCAATCGGGGTCCGGAGGGCCAAGCGGAGCTATCAGCATCGCCATGCCGCGCGGCGGCCTGCCGCTAGTGATCGCAAAAGCAATTCCGGCGGCGCCGAGGTCCTTGACCGCATCCGCCGCGCGCGAGGTCAGCACTTTTTCGGTCGTGAGAAGCGTGCCATCGACATCGGCGAGCACGAGCGATATTTTTGCGTTGGTGAGATCTTGCTTTGTCATGGTCATGCGCTGCCTGCAGCGCGGGCGACCGCAATCCGCCGGTTCGACCGCTCACTACCGAGGATGAATCGGTCGATCGCATTGGCGAAACCGTCGTCGCGATTGCTCTCCGTCACGAAGTCCGCGGCCCGCTGCACCTCCGGGCTGGCATTGCCCATCGCTATGCTGAGACCGCTACGCTCGAACATCGCGACATCGTTGCGGCCGTCGCCGATGACCGCGATCTCCGCCAGCGGAACCGCCAGCAATTTCGCGATAGCCGATAGCGCTTCGCCCTTATTAGCCTGCAAATGAGTAATATCGAGGTAGTAGGGTTGCGAGCGCGCAACGGTCGCCTGACTGGCCAAGGCAGCGCGCACATCGCGCTCGCACTGCGCAAGACGTTCGAAGTCCGCGCTGACGCCGACAATCTTGGCCGCCGTGTCCAGGTACGGTGCGAAATCTTCCACCACGACTGGCTGAAACCCGACAGTGCGCTCTTCGCGCCCGACATACGGCCCGTCAGAATGACGCGCCAGCCAGTCCTGGCCGGCAAATACCCAAGGCTGCGCGCCTTCGGCGTCAAGCAGCTCTAACGAACGCCTCGCGACGTCACGCGAGAGGAGGTGCTCGCTTATTACTAAAAGATCGGCCGTTGCGATGACGCCCCCATTGAAGCACCCAATCGGCGTCGTGACACCGAGGGGACCGATCAGCCCGCGCATGCCGCGCGCGGGACGACTGCTTATGATGGTAAAAATAATCCCGTTAACGCGTAGCTTCGCCACCGCGGCCTGGGCGCGCGCGGTCAATATCTTGTCGTCGGTCACCAGCGTACCGTCAACGTCCGAGACAACGGCGGAAATTTTAGCGGAAGGAATTCGGGGGGGTGCCGTCATGACGATTTATCGGTGTGGGTCCCGCTAATCGGACGCCAGCGCCGGCCATCGTGCTCCAAAAGCGCGTCGGCTTCGTTCGGTCCGGCACTTCCCGCCTTATAGGCCGGCAGTTCCGCCGGGCGATCATCAGCCCACGCGTCGAGCACCGGTTGCACGATGCGCCAAGCCTGCTCGACCATATCGGCGCGCATGAATAACGTCTGATCGCCGCACATAATGTCATAGATCAGCGTCTCGTATCCGACATTGGGCTCCTTCGGAAACCAATCGTCGTAGCGGAAATCCATCTTCACCGCGGCGAGATCCATCACCGGCCCCGGGCGCTTGACCTCGAACTGAAGCGAAATACCCTCGTCCGGCGCGATGCGCAGCACCAGCCAGTTTGACCTCAGGGCATCGACGGGCGTGTCGTGGAACGCCGTAAATGGCGCCTGCTTGAAGCGGATCGCGATTTCGGTATTGCGCGCCGTCATGTGCTTGCCGGTGCGGATGTAGAATGGCACGCCGGCCCAACGCCAATTATCGACTTCAAGCTGCATGGCGACATAGGTCTCGATATCCGAATCTGGCGCTACATCGGGCTCCTGGCGATAGGCTTTCACTTTCTTGTCCAGTACCGTGCCGGCGCCATATTGACCGCGCACCGCCAGCGCCGGCTTGACAGCCGGCATCGCGGCCAGCACTTCGGATTTCTTTGAACGGATCGCGGCGGCATCGAAGCCGGTCGGCGGCTCCATCGCCACCATGGAGAGCAACGAAATCACATGGTTCGGGACCATGTCGCGTAGCGCGCCGGTCGCCTCGTAAAACTTGCCGCGCTTCTCCACGCCGACCGTTTCCGACACGGTGATCTGCACATGATCGATCCGATCGCGATTCCAGATCGGCTCGAACAGTCCATTGGCGAAACGAAACGCCATGATGCTCTGGACCGTGTCCTTTCCGAGAAAATGGTCGATGCGGAAGATCTGGTCTTCGTCCAGGGTGTGCAGAATACTGGCATTCAGCTCGCGCGCGGATTTCAGGCTATGGCCGAATGGTTTTTCGATCACCACGCGGCGCCAAAACTTAGGTTTGCCGCTTTGATCGGCGGTCTGGTCGGTCAGCTTCGCCTTTGCCGAGCTCATCCACCACAGTGCCAAAGAGCCGATCGGCGACCGCGAGATAAAAGATGACATTGCCCCGAGTACCATGGTTCTTTTCGGCATCGTCAAGAGCGCTGCGAAGCTTCTCGTACAGTTCGGGCTTCGTCGAGTCGCCCGGGATATAGACCATCTTTTCCGCAAGCCATTTCCATACAGCCTCGTCGATATGATCGATATCGAACTCCGCGGCGGCGTTGCCGACAAAACTTTCAAGCATGTCATGAAGGTGCGCGCGCCAGCTTTCCGCGGTTTCTTTCGCGCGGGAGTTGCCGATCAGCACAAAATTCTCCGGCAACATTTTCGTGCGCGCCAGATTATATAGTGCCGGAATGACCAGCCGCTTGGTCAGATCGCCGCTGGCGCCAAAGATGACCATGGCGCAAGGGTCGGCCGGTTTGGCCTGGCGCCGCGGTGGCGACTCCGCCACTTGGACCGGCGGCGATATCCTGGTCTGCTTGTCGAGCATGGCGCTACTCCGCGGCGATATTTGCCGCCGAATGACCTTGTGATTTTTCCGGCCTTGGTTCGGGGTCAATGGGCTCCTTGCCCTCGATGTGCCCGCCAAAGCCGAAGCGCATGGCCGAGAGGACCTTTTCGCCGAAGGTGTGGTCCCGCCGCGAGCGGAATCGAGCGAAGAGCGCGGTGGCAAGCACGTTTGCCGGAACCGCTTCCTCGATCGCCGCTTCGACAGTCCAGCGACCCTCGCCCGAATCCTGGACGAATCCGGAGAAACCCTTTAGCTGCGGATCTTTTATTAGCGCTGCGGCGGCAAGATCGAGAAGCCACGATGAGATGACACTGCCGCGCCGCCACACCTCCGCGATATCCGGCATGTTCAGCGTGAAGCGCTCGTCCTCGGGCAGGTCCTTAGAATCCTTGTTGCGCAGGATGTCGAAACCTTCGGCGTAGGCCTGCATCATTCCGTACTCGATGCCGTTATGCACCATTTTGACGAAGTGCCCGGCGCCTGACGGACCGGCATGGATGTAGCCGCGCTCCGGGCGCGAATCGCCTTTCGTGCGGCCTTCCGTCCGCGGGATATCGCCGAGCCCTGGGGCGAGTGCTGAGAAGATCGGATCGAGGTAATCGACCGCCTGCTTCGGGCCGCCGATCATCATGCAATAACCACGTTCGATGCCCCAGACGCCGCCGGACGTGCCGCAATCGACGTAGCGGATGCCCTTCGCCGCAAGTTTTTTGGCGTTGCTGATGTCGTGCTTGTAGAAGGAATTTCCGCCGTCGATAATGATGTCGTCGCGGTCTAAGAGGCCGCCGAGTTGCTCGACCATCTCTTCGGTGACTTTGCCCGCAGGCAACATCAGCCAAATGGCGCGCGGCTTTTCGTCGAGCTTCTTCACCAGATCGGCAATCGAGGAAGCCGCCGTGGCACCGTCCTTGGCCAATGCTTCGCGCGTCTTGGCGGTTCGCGCATAGACCACGCAGTGGTGTCCCGCCTTCATCAGGCGCCGAGACATGTTGCCGCCCATTTTTCCGAGACCGATCATACCCATCTGCATTTGCTTCACTCCTTATAAAAATTCCTAATTGAGAGCTTCATCCGTTGCGCGGGCCAACTCGGCCAGTCCCGCATCGACATCCTTTACGTGGACCCGCAATACGCGGCGGCCGCGTTCCACTAGCACTTCGAGATCGCCGCTGGCCTGCGCCGCTTTGACGACGCCGAAACTGTAGGAATGGCCGGGCACATCTATGTTGGCCGGGTCGTCGCAGGTTATTTGCAGAAACACGCCGGAATTCGGTCCGCCTTTGTAGGCCTGCCCAGTCGAATGCTGAAAGCGAGGTCCGAAGCCAAGGCAAGTGGCGGCGCGGGTCTTGTCGCGAATGCGCGCGCGCATCTTCGTCAAAGTCCGCGTGTGCGGATCATTGCGCTCGATATAAGCGAGCATCGCGACGTAATCGCCCGACTTTGCGCCGGCGTTGACACGGCCGAAATGACTTTTCAGGTAGCCGACAAGGGTATTGTGCCGGCCGAGTTGCGCGGCGTTGCGCGGGTCGGCGTAGAGAGCCAGACCATTCTCACGAAACACCGGTTCTTGCTTGGGCAACTTATGCGACTTCTCATAATCGTCAGTCAGCGCGCGTGTCTTGTCCTTGCTGGCCTCGACATCCGGCTGGTTGAACGGGTCAATGCCGATGATCGCGCCGGCGACCGCGACCGCGATCTCCCAGCGGAAGAATTCCTGGCCGATGTGCCAGGCATCTTTCACTCTGATACGCGCGACCGGATGACCTGCTTCTTCCAATGCCGCGACTGCCTGGCGCTGCGACGGATCGTGCTGGCCGTCGAGTTCCAGATAAGCGAAGAAGCGGTCGCCGCCATAATGCTCTGGCGACGTAAGCGGCTCATCGGCAAGCGGGATCAGCCCGCGCCCCTGCTTGCCCGTGCTCTCGGCCAGAAGCTGCTCCAGCCAAGCGCCGAGGTCGGCTATTGCCGGCGAAGCAACGATCGTTACCTTGTCGCTGCCAAAGCGCGTCGCCGCGACACCCAAGGCGATACCGAGTTGTACGCCAGGGTTCTCGGAGGGAGGCACGTCGGCGCCGCAAGTTCGTTGCATCGGTTGCACGGTCTCAAGCAGGCGCTTTACGTCGAGGCCCATCGCCGCCGCCGGAACCAAGCCAAACTTCGAAAGCACGGAATAGCGCCCTCCGATTGAGGGGGCACCGTAAAAGATATGAGCAAAGCCGAGTTGCTTGGCACGTTTTTCCAGCGACGAGCCCGGATCGGTCACCGCGACGAAATGCTCGCCCACCTTATCCTTGGCCCGCACCGAACCGACGCGGTCGAGGAAATAGTCCAGGAAAATATTGGGCTCCAGCGTGCTGCCGGATTTGGACGAGACGATGAACAGCGTCTTGTCGAGATTGATCGCCTGCTCGATCGTTTTGATCTGCGCCGGATCGGTGCTGTCCAGCATGTGGAAGCGTGGCCAGCCGGCCTGCGGCCCGAACGTATTCGCCAAACACTTCCGGCCCCAGGCTCGACCCTCCCATCCCCAGCAATACAAGGTCGGTAAACCCGCGCTGCTTCACGTTTTTTGCAAAAGCGATCAGCCGATCGATATCGGCCAGTTCCTGCTCGACGATGTTCAACCAGCCGAGCCATTTATTCTCGTCGGTCCCGGTCCACAGCGAATTGTCGCCGTCCCAAAGCCGTCGAATGCGCCCGCCCGCGCGCCAGGCTTCCATCTCCGTGTCAAAGGCGGCCTTCAACTCAGGAGAGCCTGGACTAATTTCAAGGCGAGCGCGATCGCCATCCAGCAATTCGCGCCGCTGCCGCGCTATGGCGCCGAACAACTTGTCGAACGAATCCGCGAACTGCTGTACGCCCTCTGTAACCAGATCGTCCGTGACTTGCTTCAGCAGAATGCCGTGACTTTCCAGTTCGGCGAGGATTGCACGCGCGCCCGCAACGTCCTGCTCGACGGTGTCGGCTGTCGCGTTGCCGTGATCGCGGAACGCGTCCATGGTCGCCGGCGGAATCGTGTCCACGGTGTCGCGGCCAATCAGCGCCTCGACATACATCGTGTCCTTGTAGGCCGGATTTTTGGTGCTGGTGGAGGCCCAGAGCAGCCGTTGCGTCTTCGCGCCCGACTCGACAAGGGTCTGCCAACGCGGCCCGGAGAACAGCGCCTTGTAGCGAACGTAAGCGATTTTGGCGTTAGCGATCGCCACTTTGCCGCGCAACCGATCCGCCACACGTTTGTCGCCGAGCTCATCCAGGCGCTTGTCCACCGCGACATCAATGCGGCTGACGAAGATGCTGGCGACGCTGCCGATCTTGGAAACGTCGCCGCCGGCTCGCTGCAAATCCTCAAGCCCGGAAATATAAGCTTCGACCACCTGCTCGTAGACGCTCACGGAAAAAAGCAGGGTGATGTTGATGTTGAGCCCGCGACCGATCAGCAGCCGGATCGCAGGGATGCCGGCCGGAGTCGCCGGCACCTTCACCATCAGGTTCGGGCGCTCGACGGCCTTCCAAAGGCGCAACGCCTCGGCGATTGTGGCGTCGGTATCGTTGGCGAGATAGGGCGAGCATTCCAGGCTGATATAGCCATCGCGTCCCTGCGTCTTGTCGTACACCGGCCGCAAAACATCGGCGGCGGCGCGAATATCGGCAATCGCCAGATGCTCATAGATTTCGGAAATGCTGTGGTCGGCCTGCGCCTGGAACTGCTTTAGCGCATCTTTATATTCGTCGCTCTCGCCGATCGCCTTCTCGAAGATCGAGGGGTTGGAGGTGATGCCCTTGAGCCCATCGCGCTCGATCATCGTGCGCAATTCGCCCTTCTCGATCAGGCTGCGTTTAAGATAGTCGAGCCATGGCGACTGACCGCAAGCTTCGAGTTGCTTTAGAGGATTCATGCCGCATGCCTCTTGGATTTCGCGATCTGGTCCTTGGCCGCGGCAAGCACCTTCTCCGGCGTGAAGCCGAATTTCACCATCAGGTCCTTGATCGGCGCGGAGGAACCGAAACTGTGCATGCCGATTTTGGCACCGGCGGCGCCCACATAACGGTCCCAGCCGATGACCGAACCGGCCTCGACCGACACGCGTGCCGTAATGTCAGGCGGCAGCACACTATCGCGATAGGCCTGATCCTGCTGCTCGAATAATTCCCACGACGGCATGCTGACCACGCGCGCCGCGATCCCCTGTTGCTTAAGCGTCTCGTAGACATCGACGCAGAGCGCGATCTCGCTTCCGGTGCCGATCAGGATCACGGCCGGTTTGCCGCTTTCCGCATCCGCCATGACATAGGCGCCACGCGCAACGCCCGCGGCCGAGGCGTAACGCTTGCGGTCGAAGGTCGGCAGCGGCTGCCGGCTCAGTACCAGGCAGGCCGGTTGATGTTTTAGTCCGATGATGACGCGCCAGGCTTCGGCCACCTCATTGGCATCGGCGGGGCGTAGCGTGATCAGGTCCGGGAATCGTGCGCAGCGCGATGAGCTGTTCGACCGGCTGGTGCGTTGGGCCATCCTGACCGAGGCCAATCGAGTCGTGCGTGAAGATGGTGACGGCCGGGAGCTGCATCAGCGCGCTCAACCGGATCGCCGGCTTCATGTAGTCGGAAAAAATAAGAAAGGTCGATCCGTAAGCGCGGATCTTGGACAATGCTGAGTCCGTTCACGATCGCACCCATGGCGTGCTCGCGAATGCCGAAATGCAGATTGCGGCCGCCGTATTTCTCGGCTTCGAAATCTCCGGCTGCCTCAAACGTCAGACGTGTCTTGGTCGACGGCGCGAGGTCCGCCGCACCGCCGATCAGCCAGGGAAGTGCGTTGGGCGATGGCGTTCAGCACCTTGGCGGATGAATCGCGACTCGCAACGCCCTTGGAATCGGCCGGGAAGCTGGGCAAATCGGCGTCCCAGCCGTCGGGGAGCTTGCCCTCCTGCATGCGATCAAGCTGATCGGCAAGCTCCGGATACTTGGCGCGGTAACGCTCCATACATGCAGACCATGCGGCCCGAAGATCGCCGCCGCGCTGGCCGATGCCGGCGCGGAAATGCTCACGCACGCCGTCCGGCACCAGAAATTTGGCATCCTCCGGCCAGCCATAGCTGCGCTTGGCCAGGCGAATCTCTTCGACACCGAGCGGCTCGCCATGCGCGGCGCTGGTATCGTGCTTATGCGGAGCGCCATAGCCAATATGGCTATCGACGATGATCAAAGTGGGGGCGTCGTTGGCGCTTCGAAATGTCTCGATCGCCTGCGCAATTCGTTCGGTGTCGTTGGCGTCGCCGACCCGCGTCACGTTCCAGCCATAAGCGAGGAAGCGCGCCGCGACGTCATCGCTGAAGGCAAGATCGGTGTGGCCTTCGATCGTTATGCCATTGTTGTCGTAAATCCAGCAAAGGTTGCCGAGCATCAGATGGCCGGCGAGCGAGGCGGCTTCGCTGGTGACGCCCTCCATCATGTCGCCGTCGCCGCACATCGCGTAAACGTCATAATCGAACAGCGTGAAGTCCGGCCGATTGAAATGCTTCGCCAGCCAGCGCTCGGCGATCGCCATGCCAACGCTCGTCGCACAGCCCTGGCCGAGCGGCCCGGTTGTCGTCTCGACGCCCGTGGTGACATGATATTCAGGATGTCCCGGGCACTTGCTGTCGATCTGGCGGAAATGCTTGATGTCATCGAGAGTGACCGCCAGCTCGCCGGAACGCTGGTGCTCGCCATTGACCGCCTTGACGCCGCTGAGATGCAGCATCGCATAGAGCAGCATCGAGGCGTGGCCGTTGGACAGCACGAAGCGGTCGCGGTTTGGCCAGATCGGATCGTCTGGATCGAAGCGTAGAAAGCGCTGCCACAGCGTGTAAATAACGGGGGCCGCAGAGCCATCGGCGTACCGGGGTGGCCGGAATTGGCTTGCTGCACGGCGTCCATCGACAATGTGCGGATCGTGTTGATGCACAGTTCATCGATCGAGCGGCCGCTCGACGGCTCAATATGAGGCGCTTTCGGCAGCTGGACCGGTGGTTTCCCCGCATTGTCTAGAGTGGTGACGTAATCTCGTCCCGCCATGCTTCCTCGCCGGTGCCTACAACGTTTGATTTCGCGCCAAGGCCTGCAGCAGCGTCCGGCGAGATCGGCCGGTCAACACAACAGCTTCGGCTTGGCCAAACAAATCACCCCTGCAATGCAAACGATTTCGTCGCGAATTGGTTCAATGCAATCATCATAGGTGGAGGGTTACCGCAGCAGGGTTGGGATTGAAGATGGTAGGCGGCGGCGGCCCACAATCGTAAACTCGGAAAATACTCATAATTTTGCCGTGGCAATGTCTCCGGGGTCAACCAGCTTCGGCCGCGTCTTCTCACCGCCTGCGTAGTTTCCGAGGGTCCCATCGCTGGATCAGAATCGGCCATTATTGCGTTGGCCTAGTGACGCGCGGAAATGCGGATCGGCTTCGGTTCTCCCCGACCGGGCGGCTGAGCCGAAAAGCACAATTTATTCAAACAGCTATCGCCGGACGAACCTCTCAGAAATGGCCACCACCGGATCCAAAAATTGATCGCACATCTACCAACCCGTCCGATTGTAGGTGCGTATAAATGTAAAAGGAGCACTCGATGTTGCGGCCGACGACAATGAAAGAATCGCCGGGGCGGATCAGCCGCGAGGAATTATACGAAGACATAAAAAATGGAGCGCGGTGTTCGCACGTCTACATGGCGATGGCGGTGTTGTCCACCGTCGTGGCGACAATCGGTCTCGATTACAACAGCGTCGCCATCATCATCGGTGCGATGGTGATTGCGCCTTTGTTGGGTCCAAACGTCGCGATGGCGCTCGGCACGACGCTCGGCGACCTGCTGCTGCTTCGACGCGCGGTATTGACGGCCCTCGCCGGCATTGCCACCACGATGGCGTTGTCGGTCGCTATTGGCGTGATGCTGCAGGTGAGCCCTACAACGCCAGAGATTGCGTCGCGCTCTGGGGTTGGCGTGGGAGACATCGTCGTGGCATTGGCTTCGGGCTGCGCGGGCGCGCTGGCATTCACCACAGGCGTATCGGCGACGTTGATCGGCGTGATGGTGGCGGTGCCGCTATTGCCGCCATTGGTCACATTTGGGTTATTGCTGGGTGGCGGCCATCCGGATTTGGCAATGGGCGCGTTATCGCTCTTCCTGGTGAACTTGATCTGCGTGAACCTCGCCGGCGTCGCAACATTTTTGGCACAGGGCATTCACCCGACGAGTTGGTGGGAGAAAGATCGAGCCGCCAAGGCGACGCGCATTGTCGCTGCGTTGTGGATCATCCTGTAGGCGGCTTTAGGTGGCACAATCCGATTTTTACGAAAGGGCTGAACACGGCCCGCAACGAGAAGGCGTTGCCAAGACAGAAGGAATATTCGTCATGGAAGCAAATTCCCTCCGGCCAAAGCCTTCCGACCCTAAACCGGAAGCGAAATCCGGCGCAATGGCGAAATGAAGGATTTGCCCCTTGCCGAGGCCATGTTTGACACCGAAGCCAAGTCGAAACTGAAGCCAAACTAAGCAAAGCCTGATGCCAAGCCTGAAGCCAAGACACCGACCGATCTGACGCCCCAGACCGCCAAGTGAGCCAAAGAAATATTTCGAGCGGCGAGAACCTCTAAAAAGGTCAACAATGAAAATACATACCAAGGATTTTCGTGTTCACGAAGGAGACAAAGTCAATCTCAAGAAGTGGCCGACGAAGGTCGATCCCGTCTACGAATCGAAAGAGCAGTATCAAAAACTACTGGAAGAACATGTTGAGCACCTAAGTTCACAACAACAACTTCTCTATGCAACAAATCGCCACGCCATCCTGCTGATCTTTCAGGCGATGGATGCGGCAGGAAAAGACGGTGCCATCAGGCACGTCATGTCCGGCGTCAATCCCCAGGGCTGTCAGGTGTTTAGCTTCAAGCATCCCAGCGCCGCCGAATTGGAACACGACTTTCTCTGGCGCGCGACGCGCGATCTACCGGAACGCGGGCGCATCGGCATCTTTAACCGGTCCTATTACGAGGAAGTACTGATCGTCCGCGTGCATCCCGAACTTCTACGAAGTGAACGGATCCCCGATACAGCGCATCACAACAAGAAGCTCTGGCACGACCGCTATCGCTCGATTACGGATTTGGAGGAGCATCTCTACGCCAACGGAACACGGATCGTAAAATTTTTTCTCCACCTTTCGCAGGAAGAGCAGCGCAAACGCTTTCTGGCGCGGATTGATGAACCGGACAAGAATTGGAAATTCAGCATCGCAGACATCGAGGAACGAAAATTCTGGAAACACTATATGAAAGTATACGGCGAGTGCCTAAGTGAGACGAGTACAAGCAACTCCCCATGGTATGTCGTTCCCGCCGATGACAAGCAGAATGCCCGGCTGATTGTATCGCAAATTGTGCTCGACACATTCAAAGAGCTTAAAATGGCATATCCAAAAGTGAGCGAAAAACGCCGCAAGGAACTACTGGTAATCCGCAAGCGATTGGCAAAGTGAGCGGTTGTACGCGCCATACCAAGGCAAGAGCCTAACAGGAGGACGCAATGTTGAAATTGATCGAAGGTCTGCCACAGAATGTTTTGACGGTTGAAGCCATCGGCAAGGTAACGCACGAGGATTATCGTGACACTCTTATTCCCAAAGGCGGAGGCGATGATGGCCTAGGGGCCGATCAGGATGCTCTATGTCATCGGCAAGGAATTTGCGGGCTTTGAACTTGAGGCATTGTGGGACGACAGCAAGTTCGGTCTTATGCACTGGCACAATTTCTACCACATTGCGGTGATTGCCGATCAAGCATGGTTACGCGCCGCGATGACCTTGTTTACGCCATTCTTTCGCGGGGAGGTGCGCATATTCCCGGTCTCCGAATTGGTCTCCGCGAAAGCCTGGATTGCAAACGGAAAGCGAGCCGCTGCATAATAGCGGTCCATCGCGTCACCGCGAAGCAAATTCCTGAATGGAGGTTGAAATGCGATCGCGCCGGAGGCCTCTGGACCGGGGCCAACAGCACCGCATGCTGCGCGAGACGACGCCACCCAATTTCCTGGACGCATCGCTCGAATGGCGGCGAATTTTTTCTGAAATCTGGGGGACGTTTCTGCTCGTGGTCGTGGCGGCCGGCGCCGACGTGGTGGCGGCGAAGAGCGGTGGCTTGGTCACGTTAAGCATGGCCGTCGTGGCGCCCGGCCTAATGGTCATGGTCATCATCTATTTCATGGGCACGGTTAGCGGCGCGCATCTCAATCCCGCCGTCACGCTCGCCTTTGCCCTGCGTCGAAATTTTCCCTGGCGTCGTGTGCCTGGCTACATCGTCGGGCAGATTGCCGGTGGCGTCGCGGCGGCAATCTTCCTGCGCGCCATGTTCGGCACGGTCGGCGGCCTCGGCGCCACCGAACCGGGCGCGGGCGTGAGCGCCTTGCAAGCGCTGGCGATGGAAGCGCTGCTCACCGCCGGTTTGGTGAATACGGTCCTGGGCACCGCTTCTGGCGCCCGCAATATCGGCTCTAATGGCGCCATTGCGGTCGGCGGATATATCGCGCTGGCGGGCCTCTGGGCCGCGCCCATCAGCGGCGCTTCGATGAATCCGGTACGCTCGCTGGCGCCGGATTTGATTGCCGGCAACTTTGACGCGGCGTGGATTTATCTCGTTGGACCGTTCGCCGGCGCCATGATCGCAGTTGCGTTCGAATGGATTCTCAAAGGCCCGCCCACGCCGTCTGGAACGATGGCGGCACAGGGCACGCTCGAAAGCGAAGAGCCGGCGCGCCACCCAGGCTGAGCGATTGTCCCGAGCCGCGTTTGCAAGTTGAGAATGCGCGTCAGTGAACGCGCTTCGCTATTAATGCCGATGTATGTCTAGCGATTTGCTCGTCTTCCTGCGAAGCGACAACGCGCACAGCGCAGCGCGAATCCCGATTGCTAATCGCATTTTCTCCGGACCGGTTACGCGCCAAGTCTAGCCTGACGCCGATCCAGGATAGGCTTCCACAGATCGCGGCGCGGGCTTGCGCGTCATTTTCGCCGATGCCACCGGTGAATACGAGCATATCCAGTCCATCGAGCGCGGCTATCATCGCCGCTACTTGCTTGCCCACGCAATAACAGAACATTTCAATGGCAAGCCGGGCGTCGGCATTCGACGAAGCGACCTCATGCAAATGGCGCATGTCGCTCGCGATGCCGGAAATTCCCAACAGGCCGGAACGGTGATCGACCAAATGTTCGAGCATAGCCGCATCGAATTTCTTCGCTCGCGCAAGGTAAACGAGAACGCCGGGATCGAGATCGCCGCTGCGCGTACCCATGATTACCCCGCCGGTCGGGGTCAATCCCATGCTGGTGTCAATCGATTTGCCGGCCTTGACCGCGGTAATGCTCGCGCCATTGCCGAGATGCGCGATGATCAGGCGGCCGGGCAAATCGTCCCCGAGCTGACGGACAATCGATTCGCACGAAAGACCATGAAATCCGTAACGCTGAATGCCATCGGCCTGCAATTCCTTGGCGATCGGGAGCACGCGGGCCACGTCCGGTAATCCGGCATGAAACGTCGTATCAAAACATGCAGCTTGCGGGAGACCGGGAAAATGCTCTTGCGCGAACCGAATGACGGATAACGCCGCCGGAATATGCAGCGGCGCGAAGTCAGTCGCCGCCTCAAGTTCTCGGAGCACAGTATCGTCTATCAAGCAATGTTGCCGAAGCTTGGGTCCGCCATGGACAATCCGATGTCCGATGGCGGCAGGCGCCGGCAATTTGGACTCGGCGAGCAATCGGCCAATGCGGGCGATTGCCTCGTGGTGATCCGGTCTAGCGACTGTCTCGGATATCGACTTATTTTCGCGCAAATCCTTGGCGTGGAATTTGCCAATCTTGTCGCCGAATTCAGCCTCGCCGATCAGAAGCGCATCGGACCGAGAAAGCCCGACACTATACAGTCCGAATTTAAGTGAGGACGAGCCGCTGTTCAGCGCAAGCACATTCTGCGCCGGTCCACTGTCCGCTATACCGGCCCCGGAGGGTAGCAACGTACTCACAAGTTCCAGCGCCAGTCGCGGACCTCCGGCATGTCTTCGCCGTGCTCGCAAATATAGAGTTTGTGGCGCTCCATGGCGTCCCAGTAGCGTGCCGTCGCCTTTTCTACCTGATCGCTGAACCTAGGAATTCGCTTGATGGCGTCCAGCGCGAGTTGGTAGCGATCGAGATTGTTGAGTACGACCATGTCAAAGGGAGTCGTGGTGGTGCCCTCCTCCTTGTAGCCGCGTACGTGGATATTGTCGTGATTGTGCCGGCGGTAAGTCAGCTTGTGAACCATCGCGGGGTATCCGTGGAAGGCAAACACCACCGGTTTGTCTGTCGTGAACAATTCGTCGAAATCCTCATTTTCCATGCCGTGGGGGTGCTCGGATTGTGGCTGTAAAACCATCAGATCCACCACATTGACGACACGGATGCGGATGCCGGGAACATCGGCGCGCAAAAGCGTCACGGCGGCGAGCGTTTCAAGGGTTGGAACATCGCCGGCACAGGCCATGACCACGTCGGGATCGCCTGCGTCGTTGCTGGCCCAATGCCAGATACCGGCGCCGGCGGTGCAATGGCGCACCGCCGAATTTATGTCGAGCCACTGCCACTCTGGCTGTTTGCCGGCGACAATCAAGTTGATGTAATTGCGGCTGCGCAAACAGTGATCGGCGACCGACAACAGGCAGTTTGCGTCGGGCGGCAGATAGATGCGCACCACATCCGATTTCTTGTTGGCGACATGATCGATGAAGCCGGGATCTTGATGGGAAAAGCCATTGTGGTCCTGTCGCCAGACATGCGACGTGAGCAGATAATTCAGCGACGCGATCGGCTTGCGCCACGAAATCTTCCGGGTGACTTTCAGCCATTTCGCATGCTGATTGAACATTGAATCGATGACATGGATGAAGGCCTCGTAGCATGAGAAAAACCCATGTCGGCCCGTCAATAAGTATCCCTCGAGCCAGCCTTCGCAAAGATGCTCGCTGAGCACCTCCATGACGCGGCCATCGACGCTGAGATTGATATCGACAGCTTCGACTTCAGCCATCCATTCCTTGCCGGAGACTTCGTAGACGGCATCCAGCCTGTTCGATGCGGTCTCGTCCGGGCCAAAAAGGCGGAAATTTTGCTTGGCGAGATTGAGCTTGATCACGTCGCGCAAGAATCTTCCGAGAATACGCGTCGCTTCGGCCGTAACGCTGCCAGGCCTATCCATCGCCACGGCATATTCGTGGAAGTGTGGCATCGATAGAGCCTGTAACAATTCTCCGCCATTGGCATGAGGATTGGAGCCCATACGCCGATGGCCGGTCGGCGCCAATGCGGCGAACTCGTCGCGGAATTTTCCGGTCTCATCGAATAATTCGTGCGCCCGATAGCTCTTCATCCATTCTTCGAGTTGCTTGAGGTGTTCGGGGTTTTTCATATCGGCAATCGGAACCTGATGGGCGCGCCACGTGCCCTCGACCGGCTTACCGTCGACAAATTTCGGACCCGTCCAACCCTTGGGGGTCCGGAAAACGATCATCGGCCAGCGCGGACGTTCAGGCTGGTCCGTCCCAGCGCTCGACCTGGCCGCGCTTTGAATCCCGTGAATCGTCGCCAAAATCGTATCGAGCGTGCCCGCGAGCAACTGGTGAACCACGGCCGGATCGTCACCCTCAACAAAATGCGGCTCGTAGCCATAGCCACGCAATAGTTCCGTCAATTCCTGACGGCCGATGCGCGCCAGCACCGTCGGATTGGCGATCTTGAAACCATTGAGATGAAGGATCGGGAGGACCGCGCCGTCGCGCGCTGGGTTGAGGAATTTGTTGGAGTGCCAGCTGGTGGCCAGCGCGCCCGTTTCCGCTTCGCCGTCGCCGATGACGCAGGCAACGATCAAATCCGGATTGTCGAATGCGGCGCCATAGGCGTGCACCAAGGAATATCCAAGTTCGCCGCCTTCATGAATAGAACCCGGCGTTTCCGGCGATACGTGGCTAGGAACGCCATAGGGCCATGAAAACTGGCGAAACAGCCGATGCAGGCCATTATGGTCGCGTTCGATCGCCGGATATCGCTCGGTATATGAACCTTCGAGATAGGTATTCGCCACGATGCCCGGGCCGCCATGACCCGGACCGATGACATACATCATGTTCAGATCGTTTTCTTTGATCAGCCGGTTGAGGTGGACGTAGAGAAAATTTAATCCCGGCGTCGTTCCCCAATGCCCCAGCAAACGTGGCTTAATATGTTCAAGTTTGAGCGGCGTCTCGAGAAGCGGGTTCTCTTTGAGATAAATCTGCCCGACTGAAAGATAATTGGCCGCGCGCCAATAGGCGTGCATTTTTCGAAGAAGATCGGGTGACAGCGGATCAGGCATCCGGCTCTCGGCGAGATGCGGTTGCACATTCGCTTCGTCGGAGACAACCCTGAGCGCCATGGACAATTCCTCAATTCGGCCCGGATTCGGCCAGTCTCGGCGCGGCTGCCGCTTAAGCGGCGGCGGATAAGCCCAGCCCTCTGACCGCTTCGATCATCTTCGCCAGCACGGCCGCAGCGTCGCCATAGACCATGTAGCAATTGTCGGCGTAGAAAAGCGCGTTGACGATGTCGGCATAGCCTTTGCCGTCGCCGCGCTTGATGACATAAACCTTCTTGGCCTTGTCGGCGTTGAGGATCGGCATGCCGAAGATCGGCGACGATTTGTCGGTGCGCGCCGCCGGATTCACCACGTCATTGGCGCCGATAACGAGAGCGACGTCGGCATCGGCGAAATCGTCGTTGATGTCATCGAGCTGAAAAATGAGGTCGTATGGCACACCGGCCTCGGCCAACAGCACGTCCATTTGCCCGGGCATGCGGCCTGCCACCGGATGAATTGCGAATTTGACATCGACATCGGCTGCCTGCAGCAGCTTTACGAATTCGTAGAGTTTTTGCTGGCCCTGCGCCATCGCTAGGCCGTAGCCTGGCACGATGATGACCTTGTGGGCGTAGCGCATGAAAATGCCGGCGTCGGCCGCCTCGACAGGTTTGAGGCTGCCCTTGATATCGCTATGCTTATGCTTTGAGGCACCGCCTCCGGCTCCGAAGTTCGTGAACAGAATATTGCTGACCGAACGATTCATGGCCTTCGCCATCAGCAGCGTCAAAAGCGTACCGGCGGCGCCGACGACCATGCCAGCAATCATCAAGGCCGGATTCTGTAGCACGAAGCCTTCGAGACCGACCGCGAGCCCCGTGAACGCGTTGTAGATCGAGATCACCACCGGCATGTCCGCGCCGCCGATCGGAAGCGTCATCAGGATGCCGAACAACAATGCGCAGCCGAAAAACAGGCCGATCAAATCGGGCATGGTGATCAGCGGACTGGCGCCACTCTGCGTCACGTACACGATGTAGCCGCCGACCGCGAGCGTCGCTAGCATGACAAGCCCGTTGAGAGCTTGCTGACCCATAACCCGCAATGGCTTTTTTATAGCCCTGTCGAGTTTGGCCCAGGCGATCAGCGAACCGGACAACGACACGGAACCGATTAACGCGCCGATCAGTGTCACAACGAGCTGGGTCGCTCCGTGAGCATTGCCGCCGAATAGCTCCACCGCGGCGATCGCGCCGGCGGCGCCGCCACCCATGCCGTTATAGATCGCCACCATCTGCGGCATGGAGGTCATCGCGACCTTGCGGCCGCCCCACCAAGCGACACCGCCGCCGAGGACCAGTGCGACGAGCGCAAGGCTGACATTGACGATCAAATAGGGTTTGGCAGCGGCGCTGACGTTGAATACGTAGAGAAAGCTAGCCAGCACAGCAGCCAGCATGCCGATCCCTGCAACGAAGATGCCGGACGGCGCCGTCACCGGCGACGACATGCGTTTGAGCCCGTACATGAAGAGAAAGGCCGCCGCGAGATCGGTTACGCCAATAACCAGTTGCGGAATCATCGTAAGCATGTTCCTCAACCCTTCTTCGCGTGGCTGGCCTTGGCGTGGCTGTGTTTCGCGTGCTTGGTTTTGTGTCCGCTGGTCTGGAACATCGCGAGCATGCGATCGGTGACCGCATAGCCGCCAGCGGCATTGCCGGCGCCGAGCAGCACCGCGAAAAACCCGATGGCCTGTTCTGGCACGGTGCTCGCGTTGAGCAATGCGAACAGACCGCCGACCACGACGATGCCATGCACGAAATTCGATCCTGACATGAGGGGCGTGTGCAAAATTGCCGGCACACCGCCGATGATGACCCAGCCGGCGAAGCCGGCGAGCATGAAGACGTAGACGGCGACAAAACCGGTCATCGTTATCTGGAATTCCATCGCGATCTCCCGATCGGGTTTAGGCCACTTTCGTGGCTGGCCCGGTTGCTTTGTGTTTGGTCCGTTCGCCATGCTTGGCGTCATGCTTGGTGTCATGTTTGGCGTCATGCTTGAATCTTTGAGCACATCGTCCTGCATCTTGCCGGCGTGAGTGAGAGCCGTCTTGGCAAGAATCTCGTCGTCCCAGTCCAGCGTGATGATATTGTCCTTCATCATCAGCGCGAGCAGGTTGTACTGGTTTTTCGCATATAGCTCGCTGGCGTCCTCGCCGAGCAGCGATGGGATATTCAGCGGCGCCACGATCGTCACTTGACCGATCGGCACCGTCTCACCGGGTTGCGTGTCGTCGCAGTTGCCGCCGCCCTCGGCGGATAGATCGACGATCACCGCGCCTGCCTTCATCCCCGCCACCTGCTTCTTGCTGATGAGCTTCGGCGACGGCCGGCCGGGGATGGCGGCCGTCGTTATGATCAGGTCGGCCTGCTGGATATGCTTGGTCAGGACGGCCGTCTACTTTGGTTTTTTCTTCCGCGCTCAGTTCGCGCGCATAGCCGCCCTCGCCGCGTCGCATCGACGCCGGTTTCGACGAATGTCGCGCCCAATGACAACGCCTGTTCTTCGGTCTCCGGGCGCACATCGTACCCTTCAACGACGGCGCCAAGCCGATGAGCGGTGGCGATGGCTTCAAGGCCCGCGACACCGAGCCCCATGACCAGAACCTTGGACGGCCCAATCACGCCCGCTGCCGTGGTTATCTTCGGTAGGATGCGAGCAAGATGAGTAGCTCCGAGTTGCACCGCGTAATATCCCGCCAAGGCCGACTGACTCGACAATGCGTCCATCGCTTGCGCGCGCGTGATACGCGGCACACGCTCCATGGCAAAACAAGTGACTTTTTTCTCGAGCAGGCGTTTTACCAACGCCTGCTCTTTGTTCGCGAAAATGAAGGAGATAAGGATTGCGCCTTCCTTCATCGCGTCGATCACCTCCAGCGCTGGCGGTTGAACCGCGAGCACAACATCGGCATCGCTGACCAAAGCCTTGCGATCGTCCATGAAGACGACGTCCTTGAACGCGGCGTCGTATAGTTTGATGGCGTCTCCCGCGCCCGACTGCATATGCAGCTTTGCGCCGAGTTTGATCAGCTTGGCCACCACGGACGGCACCAGCGCCACGCGCCGTTCGTGCGGCTGTGTTTCTTTCAGAACGGCGACGTTGACGTACATGAAGACTCCAGTCTCTTAAGCTCGCAATCCCGCTCTTAAAACCGGTGCGAATGTCCGGCCAGCGGCAACAATTCTTATGGCTTCTTCTTTCAATGTCGGCGCGTGTGAACTCGTCGATGCCGCGGCAATCTTCGCTACGCCTCGATGATGACCTTGAGCGCCTTCGTTTTGGCGGCGTTCCCGAAAGTCTCATAGGCATCGAGAATTTTATCGAGCTTGAAGTGATGCGTGATGAGGAGCTTGGGGTCGATCTTGTGAGATGCAACGGTCTTGAACAGCATCGGGATAGTGGCCGTATCGACCAGCCGCGTGGTGATGGAAATATTGCGGTCCCAGAGGCTCTCCAGATGGAGATCCACCTTTTTGCCATGCACGCCGATATTGGCGATGGTGCCGCCCGGCGTGACGAGTTTTTCGCAAAGCTCGAAGGTGGCTGGAATTCCCACCGCCTCGATTGCCGTATCGACACCGCGCTTGTCGGTCATTTTCATGACCGCTTCGACGGCTTTGCCGTCGGCGCTGTTGACGGTCTTCGTAGCGCCAAAGCGCTTGGCCATAGCAAGGCGATTGTCGTCGAGATCGATCGCGATGATTTCGGCCGGCGAATAGAATTGCGCGGTGAGCAGTGCCGCGAGCCCAACCGGGCCGACACCGACAATCGCCACGACGCTGCCCGGCGCGACTTTGCCGTTGAGCACGCCGCACTCGAAGCCGGTCGGCAAGATGTCGCTGAGCATTACCAGCGCCTCTTCGTCGGCGCCGTCGGGAATTGGATAAAGGCTTGTGTCGGCAAACGGCGTGCGGACGAATTCAGCCTGCGTGCCGTCGATTGTGTTGCCGAGAATCCAGCCGCCGTTCACGCAGTGCGAATACATCTGCTTGCGGCAATATTCGCATTTGCCACAGGAACTGACGCAGGAAATCAAAACATGGTCACCCGGTTTGAACGCGGTAACGGCCGGCCCAACCTTCTCAACGATGCCGACGCCCTCGTGCCCGAGAATGCGCCCGGGCTTACACGTCGCAAGATCGCCCTTGAGGATATGGAGATCGGTGCCGCAAATTGTCGTTTTGACGATCTTGACGATCGCATCCGTCGGCGCGGCGATGTCGGGCTTGGGATGATCTTCCAGAGCTTTCTTGCCTGGCCCGTGATAGACTAGAGCCTTCATCGTGCCCGCCGTTGGGGCTTTGCCTGTAGTTGCCGGTTTTGGAGCGGTCATAACGTTCATAGCGGGTCACCTTTCAGGTGAACTGGTTGGCCGGAAAATCGAAGAATAGGCATCGACGGCGAACATCGTCAGGATCGGAATCTACTCAAAGCCGCGCTCCAAAAAGGAAAATTGACCGCGGGCCTTCGCTCGCGCGGCCCATCCATTCAATTCCGGAAAAGTGGCCGCCGTCCCGGCGTCGAACGTTGATCGCGCTGAATTGCCGCGCCTTCACGGTCCTGATCTGCTTGCTGGGCCATTTGCTCTGGCTTCGGTTGCTCTAACTCGACCGGCCGTTTTTTGTCGTCGGACATGGTATCTCCTGTTACGCAACACGCCGCATCGTCATTGGCCGCAAGTGGGGATGCAACGGCACTGGAAAACGGTGTGGAAGCTTTTTCGACGCGCCCTTGAGATTCCGAGCGGCAGACGAGCTATTGGGTCCCCAACAAGATGACGACAAGGATCGCGTACAGATAAATGCGAACAATTCGCCTTACCGGACACCAACGCGTCAACGCAGGACCTTGTTCCAATCGCGCGGTGGCACGTCAGGTCCGGAATCCACTTTTATGGTCGCAATCGAGCGATGCGATCGGCTTCGCGCTCTGGTAATTCAATCAGATGGTCGCCGCGGCACCGATCACCCGTTCAATGGCCTGCTCAAGGTCTGAGTCGCGAAACGGCTTCTGAATTACCTCCGCGCCCGGCCGAAGCAACTTCACGTTCACTAAGTCGCCGGTGACGAAAAAGTGCGGAACAGCGCCATTGAGATGTATTTTATCGACCGCGGAAATGCCGCTCCCGTCGCCCAATCGGACGTCGACGATCATCAAATCCGGGCTGTACCGAATGGCGGCCGCCACCGCGTCGTCCTCGTTGGCCGCGATTGCGCAAACCTCGTGACCCATCCCTTCGAGCACTTCGCCGAGCAACATGCCAAGCAAACTGTCGTCTTCTACAACCAAGATCCGAAGCGTTTTCATCGATTTTTTCATCGGCTGCATGCAGGGACCTCCTGAGGCGAAGAGGCCGGTCCCCATACTTATGCGGGGACGACCGAGTTCCACCGGGCAAGACACGCGGGCCAAATCGGCGGCCCTATGAACAAAGCATCAATTTTCGAATCATAGACGACGAAAGACCGGCAAAAGCAGGCTCGGAATCTACTCAATTGCAATCGTCGCGGCAGAGGGCCGAGCGGAGCGCAATTACCAAATGTGTGTTGAATTGCTCAGTTCGGTCGAGACAGGCGTTGTACCATCCAGCCGGGCGGCACTTTCCTGAGAAAACGTAGCGTGCCAACAGACCGTCGTTATCGAGCCAAGGCTGCCAAACAGCATTCGAGCGCACGCTCACAATTAGCGCGCGGACCTCCTCGCGCCTGCGGAGATTTTCCGGTCGTCGGCATCGGCTCTTCGGCTGGCGGCCTCGATGCCTGTAAAAAGCTCATAGACGCGCTGCCGGCCAAAAGCGGCATGGCCTTTATCTTTGTCCAGCATCTCGACCCGACCCACGAAAGTATGATGGTGGATCTGCTGGCTGGCCACACCACGATGGCCGTGCGGCAAGCGACCGATGGAATGCCGATCGAACCCGACCACCTCTATGTGATCCCGCCAGGAACCTATCTCTCGGTCGGCAATGGCGCCTTGCATCTTTCGCAACCGAAAGCGCGTCACGGTGCACGGCTACCGTTCGACTTCCTTCTGCACTCGCTGGCGGCCGACTGCGGTGCACGCGCTATCTGCGTGATTCTCTCCGGAACCGGAGCCGACGGCACCCTAGGCTTGCGAGCCGTAAAGGAAAAATGCGGGCTCGTTATGGCACAGGATCCCGACGAGGCCGGCTTTGACGGCATGCCGCGAAGCGCGATCATGACCGGCGCCGTCGATCTCGTTCTGCCGGCCGCGACAATTTCTCAGGCCCTTGTCAAATATGCCCGGCGTTTGGCGCTAGCACGCGGGCCCAACAATTCTGGGCCGAGGGATAAAGCGCAAGATTGGTTGCCCGATATTATCGAGCTTCTTCGAACCAAGACGGCCCATGATTTCACGCTTTACAAAGAGGGCACGCTTCAGCGCCGGGTAATCCGGCGAATGGCGATCGCGGCAATTGAGACCGGCGATATAAATCGGTATCTCGAAATGTTGCGCGGCAATGACACCGAACTCAACCTTCTGGCGAAGGACTTGCTCATCAATGTCACCAGTTTCTTCCGCGATCCGAAGGTGTTCGATCTGCTGGCGAATTCGATAATTCCAGACCTGGTTCGCAATCATCCGGCCGATCGCCCGCTCCGGATTTGGGTCGCCGGTTGTAGCACCGGCGAGGAAACCTATTCGCTCGCTATGCTGTTCATTGAAGTAATGATGGAAGCAAAGCGCAACATTACATTGCAGGTCTTCGCGTCCGATATCGACTCCGACGCCATCGCCAAAGCCCGGGAAGGTCTTTACCCGGAAACGATTGAGGCGGACGTCACTCCGGCGCGGCTTGCCCGCTTCTTCACCAAGGAGGGGCACGGTTACAGGGTATCGCACGACTTGCGCGCCGCGGTGGTCTTCACGGTGCAGGACATCTTGTCCGACCCGCCCTTTTCGCGCGTCGATTTGATCTCCTGCCGAAATCTCCTGATATATCTTTTGCCGGAAGCACAAACAAAGATCGTTTCGCTCTTTCATTTTGCGTTGCGCGAGGGCGGCATCCTGCTTCTCGGCAATTCCGAGACGGTCGGCAACGATGACGGCCGCTTCGAGGTCGTTTCAAAGGCCGAGCGGCTCTATCGCCAAGTCGGCCATCGGCGGCCGGGTGAATTTGGCACTGTTAAAAGCACCGGTGCCGGCACACGGGCCGCTTCTCGCTCTGGACATGGCCAGCCGCCATCGCGGCAAACCGCGATCGCCGAGCTTTGTCGGCGGCTGGTGATGGAAACCTACGCGCCGGCGGCGGTACTGATCGACCGCAACCATGAATGCCTCTATTCCCTGGGGCCGATTGACCGCTATTTGAGCGTTGTGCCGGGACATCCCAATTACGATTTGCTCGCCATGGCGCGACCGGGCCTGCGAACCAAGCTGAGGGCGGCAATCCAGCAGGCCAGACAGGAAAACGCGCGTGTCGTTGTGGAGGGAGGGGCAACCGTTCATGACCGAGAGTCAGGTTCTTTTCGCGTCGCGGTCCAGCCGGCCCCCGACGATCTGCAATTGATCTGCTTTATCGACAATCCAAAGCCGCAGAAGGACCTCCCGAGTCACACGACGCCTTCAGGAGAAGTCGTCCATGTCGCCGCGCTCGAGCAGGAGCTTGACGCCACAAGAGCGGAATTGCAGGGCGCGGTTCGTAATCTCGAGATCTCAAACGAAGAGCAAAAGGCGATCAACGAAGAGGCCTTGTCCGTCAACGAAGAATTCCAATCCACCAACGAGGAACTGCTGGCCTCCAAAGAGGAACTGCAGTCGCTGAACGAAGAGCTGACCGCTCTCAATGGTCAACTGCAGGAAACGCTGGAGCGCCAGCGCACGACCTCCAATGATCTTCAGAACGTCCTCTATAGCACCGATGTGGCGACGTTGTTTCTCGACTCCGGCCTTAACATCCGATTTTTTACGCCAGCCACAAAATTACTTTTCAATATAATTTCCAGCGATATCGGGCGGCCGCTCGCTGACCTCAACTCACTGGCAGCGGACTCAGCCCTACTGGCGGACGCTACATTGGTGCTCCGAACGCTCGAGCCGGTTGAGCGAGAGATCGAATCTTTGGGTGGCGCCTGGTACATCCGTCGCATATCGCCTTACCGCACCCAGGAAAATGGTGTAGCGGGCGTTGTCATCACCTTTGCAAATATCACCGATCGCAGGCGCGCAACCGAGGCGTTGAACTTGGCTAAGCGGAAAGCGGAACTGGCGACGATCGCAAAATCCCGATTTCTCGCTGCTGCGAGCCACGATCTGCGGCAGCCGCTACAAACTCTCAACCTGATCCGCGGCGTCTTGGTAAAGAAGATCGAAGAGA
This sequence comes from uncultured Alphaproteobacteria bacterium, assembly GCA_963807665.1. Lineage (GTDB taxonomy): Bacteria > Pseudomonadota > Alphaproteobacteria > Rhizobiales > Xanthobacteraceae > Pseudolabrys. The sequence goes on from CAWEDE010000019.1 coordinate 158,154, forward strand.
AAAAGAATGAAGAGGCCCTACGTTTAGTCGATCGGCTCGACCTTACTTCTGCGGCCATGTCAGGGATGCTGAACTCTCTCCTCGACATAAATCAGATTGAGGCGGGGACCGTCCAAGGCGAATTGGTCGACTTCCCGCTCGATGGTCTGCTTGATCGGCTGAAGGATGAGTTCAGTTATCTTGCGCAAGCAAAAGGACTTGTTTTGCGGAAGGTCTCATGCGGTCTTTCGATTCAAAGCGACCAGCGTTTACTCGAGCAAATGCTTCGTAATCTTCTTTCGAACGCGTTGAAATACACCAAGCGCGGAAAGGTGCTGCTCGGTTGCCGCCGGCGGGGTGAAATATTGAGCATTGAAGTGTGGGATACCGGCGTGGGCATTCCCGAAGCAGAACTTCAAACGATATTTGAGGAATATCATCAGTTAGGCAATGCCACGCACCAATCGAGCCTTGGCCTGGGCCTCGGCCTCGCGATTGTACAACGTTTGGAAAATTTGTTGGGCTACCGAGTTCGCGTCCGTTCACAACCGGGCAAAGGCTCCGTGTTCAGCATCGAGATAAAGCTTTCACCACGTGGAACGTTTACACGACTTGAATCGCGGCAAGACGTCAGTGGCAAGGTCGCCGAAAGCGTTCGCCGTACCGGTACGATTTTGGTGATCGAGGACGATCAGGACCTACGTGAAATGCTGGAGATTTTCCTCAAGGACGAAGGCCACCATACGGCGATGGCGCCTAACGGCGCTGCGGCCTTGGAATTAGTGATGCGAAGCGGCGTCCGGCCTGATCTCGTCCTTTCAGACTACAATCTGCCAAATGGCATGAACGGGCTTCAGGCCGCCGCGAAGCTGCGGGAAAGCCTGCATCGCCAGGTGCCGGTCATCATTCTCACCGGAGACATATCGACTAATACATTGCGTGAAATCGCGCTTCAGGACTGCGCTCAACTCAACAAACCGGTGAAACTAAAAGAACTGACGCTAGAAATTCAACAACGCCTTCTAGCAGCGCGACCGGTCGGGAATGCGCACTATCTGCCTTCTGCCGACATAGCCAGCAATCTTGGACCACCCGTAATCTTCATCGTAGACGACGACAGCCACGTCCGCGACGCTATTCGTGGTGCGATTGAGGGAGATAGCCGAATCGTCGAGGATTATGCGTCTTGCGAAGCATTTTACGAGGCCTATCGTCCAGGCCGCCCGGCATGTCTCTTAGTTGACGCCTATCTGCCCGGCATGTCCGGACTGCAATTGTTGCAAAAACTTCACGACGCGGGTCATCGTCTGCCGGCAATCATGATCACCGGCAACAGTGATGTGCCCATGGCGGTGCAGGCCATGAAAGCGGGCGCGTCAGACTTCATCGAGAAGCCGATCGGACACAGCGAACTGCTCGCCAGCGTCGAGCGTGCGCTCGAACAGTCGCGAGACGCGACCAAGCTTTACGCTTGGCAGAAGGACGCCGCGCGTCGAGCAATACGCTGAACGAAGCAACAGGGCATAA
>CAWEDE010000020.1:0-3634 GCA_963807665.1 uncultured Alphaproteobacteria bacterium
TGAATATCGAGGTCGCGGATTTTCTTGCGGAGCGTATTGCGGTTCACGCCCAAGAGGTCGGCGGCGCGAATTTGGTTGCCGCGGGTGGCCGCGAGCGCGGCAGTGAGCAGCGGATATTCGATTTCGCGCAGCACCCGATGATAAAGGCCAGCCGGCGGCAAGCCGTCGTCGAAACCGGCAAAATAGCCGGACAAATGGCGCTCCACCGCCGCGCTGAGGCTTTCGTCCGTGCGCGGCTCCTCGCCGCCGACGGGGAATGCCGGTTGCGCGAGTTCGGCATCGATCACCGCCGAGGTGATGGTCTCCTGTGGATAAAGCGCCGACAGGCGCCGCGCCAGGTTCTCCAACTCGCGCACATTGCCGGGCCAGCGATGGCGCTTGAGCCGGTCTTGCCCGGCCGGATCGATCTGTTTGGGCGGCAGGCCCTCGCGCTGGGCTTGCGCGAAGAAATGCCGGATCAAATCGGGGATGTCCTCGGTGCGCTCGCGCAAAGGCGGCAAGCGCAGCGGCACGACATTGAGGCGGAAGAAAAGGTCTTCGCGGAACAGGCCCGTTTAAATCAGCAGCCGCAAATCCTTGTTGGTGGCGGCGATGATGCGCACGTCGCTCTTGATCGGCGTGCGCCCGCCGACCGTGGTGTATTCGCCCTGCTGCAATACGCGCAGCAATCTGGTTTGCGCTTCCATCGGCATGTCGCCAATCTCGTCGAGGAATAGCGTGCCGCCTTCGGCTTGCTCGAAGCGGCCGGACGAGCGCGTATTGGCGCCGGTGAAGGCGCCCTTCTCGTGGCCGAACAATTCCGACTCAATGAGGTCGCGCGGGATCGCCGCCATGTTGATGGCGACGAAGGTGCCGGCACGCCGCTTGCCGTAATCGTGCAGCGCCTTGGCCACCAGTTCCTTGCCGGTGCCGGATTCACCGGAGATCATCACGGTAAGATCAGTTTGCATCAGCCGCGCCAGCACGCGGTAGATTTCCTGCATGGCCGGCGAGCGGCCGACCAGCGGAATTGAATCGAAATCCTCGTTCTTGACCGCGGCCGGGCGTTTTTCTTTCGGCTCGGAGAGTGCGCGGCCGACAATGGCGATCAATTCCTTCAAGTCGAAAGGCTTGGGCAGATATTCATAGGCGCCACGCTCGGAGGCGCGAATGGCGGTCATGAAAGTATTTTGCGCGCTCATGACGATGATCGGCAGATCGGGACGCGCCTTACGGATGCGCGGAATCAGATCGAAAGCATTTTCATCCGGCATGACGACGTCGGTAATGACCAGATCGCCGTCGCCCTGGCTAACCCAACGCCACAGCGTCGCCGCGTTGCCGGTCGAGCGCACCTCGTAACCGGCGCGTGACAACGCCTGATTGAGCACCGTGCGGATCGCGGCGTCGTCATCGGCAACTAGAATACTTCCCGTCGGCATTGTCATCCTCAGGGGCTCTGAACAGGCGGCGCATCGTCGGTGATGTCGCTACCGCTATAGATGGGCATGAGCACGCGGAATATCGTGCGCCGCGGCTGCAATTCACATTCGATGATGCCGCCATGGTCGCCCACGATCTTGGCCACCAGCGCCAGGCCCAAGCCACTGCCGGACTGTTTGGTGGTGACGAACGGATCGAACAGATGCGGCATGAGATCGTCGGGAACGCCGGGGCCGTTGTCCTTGACGCAGAATTCGAGCGGCAGCGCGACGCGCGCCTTAATGCCGGGCACCGACAAACGCACGCCGGGACGGAAAGCCGTGGTGAGCTGGATTTCGCCGTCGATTGCGGTTTCGCCGATCGCTTCGGCGGCGTTCTTCACCAGATTGAGAAACACCTGAATGAGCTGGTCGCGGTTGGCCAGAACTGACGGCAACGAGGGGTCATAATCCTCGGTAAATTTGATGTGGCGGGCAAAGCCCGATTGCGCCAGGCGCTTCACATGATCGAGCACGACATGGATGTTGACCGGCTCACGCTCGACCGGGCGCTCGTCGGCGAATACTTCCATGCGGTCGACGAGCTTCACGATGCGGTCGGTCTCGTCGCAAATCAGCTTGGTGAGCTGGCGGTCGTCGTCGCCGGCCGATTGCTCCAGCAACTGCGCGGCGCCGCGAATGCCCGACAGCGGATTTTTGATCTCGTGCGCCAGCATGGCAGCGAGCGCAATGACCGAACGGGCGGCGCCACGATGGGTAAGCTGGCGGTCCATTTTGTCGGCGATGGTGCGCTCTTGCAGCATCACCACGACGTGGTGGGGATATTCCGGCAGCGGAGCGACGTGCAGGTCAACCAGGCGTTCACCCGGATTGCGCGGCGTCGCCAGATCGACTTTATATTCGTTCACCGCGGCGCCGCGATGGCGCACCTGCTCGATCAGCGTGAGTAGCGGCGAGCCGAACGGTACTAAGTCGCGCAACAAATGCCGGCGCAGCACGGGGATCGAGGCTTCGAAAAACTGTTCGGCCGCCGCATTGGCGTCGGCGATCTTGCCGTCGGGCGATACCGTGATGACCGGATGCGGCAAAGCATGCAGCACGGCATCGGCCGGAGACGCGACATCGGCGGTGATGGCGTGAGCGCGGCTCATGCAGCGGCCTTCCATGCAAAGGCGTCATAAGCGTCGGCCAACAGACGGCGCGCCTGCGCGGGCTCCTCGGCGGTCAAGACGCGGCTGCGATGATCCTTGAGAGTCTCCGGCGAAGCGCCGGCACTTTGCGCGGCGCAATCGAGCGCCCAGGCGAGATGTTTGCGGGCGTGGCGGCGGCCGATTTTATGGCCGTGATGGGTGAGCATCTCGTCGTAAAGCGTATCGATGAGCGTGAATTGTTCGGAAAGCCGCGGCGCGCTCTCGCGTTTTCCGGTTTCGAGGAAGGTCGCCATCTGTCCGGGAAACCAGGGCCGGCCTTGCGCGGCGCGCCCCACCATCACGGCGTCGGCGCCGGAGGCACTCAGCGCGCGCGTGGCGTCGTCGAAGGTGCGAATGTCGCCATTGACCACAACGGGGATCGACACGGCCTGTTTCACGGCGCGCACCGCGGACCAATCGGCGCTGCCATCGTAGAACTGGCAGCGGGTGCGGCCATGCACGGTGATCATCTGGATGCCGGCGCCTTGCGCGCGGCGCGCTAGTTCGGGCGCGTTGATGCTTGCCTCGTCCCAGCCGAGCCGCATTTTCAACGTGACCGGAACGCGCACAGCCGTGACGGTGGCCTCGATCAGGCGCAGGGCGTGATCGAGATCGCGCATCAGCGCGGAGCCGGCCGCGCCATTGGTCACCTGCTTGGACGGGCAACCCATATTGATGTCGATGATCTGCGCACCTTGAGCTTCTGCAATGCGCGCGCCCTCGGCCATCCAATGCGCCTCGCAGCCGGCCAGTTGGACCACTTGAATACCAACGCCCTGCCCTTGGCTGCGGGTGCGGGCCTCGCGCTTGCCTAGCGCGAGTGCGGCACAAGCCGTCATTTCGGACACCACCAGCCCCGCGCCGAGCCGTTCGGCGAGCCGGCGGAACGGCGTGTCGGTAATTCCGGACATAGGGGCGAGAACCACGCGATTTGGCACTTCGATATCGCCAATGCGCAGAGAAGTGGTCGTAAATTGAATGATTTTGCCCTCGGGATGACTGCCTATCATTTAGGCGGCACCT
>CAWEDE010000021.1:0-51064 GCA_963807665.1 uncultured Alphaproteobacteria bacterium
CCAGTTCACGATCCACCGCAATAATGGAATCGACCGGATTACAGTTTACGATCTTTGAGCTTCATGATTTTCTCTTCCACCGTCCCACTGGTAATTAATCGGTAGACAAACACCTTTTTGGTTTGGCCAATCCGATGGGCCCGATCGGTGGCTTGGGCTTCCGCTGCAGGGTTCCACCAAGGGTCGTAATGGATAACGTAGTCGGCACCCGTTAAGTTCAACCCGGTACCGCCTGCCTTGAAGCTGATGAGGAAAAGGGGAATCGACGGCATCGCTGGTTAAAGCGCTGCGACATCGTCCGGCCGATCGCCGCTTGGGTTTCGCCGGTCAGGTATTCATATTTGATGCCTTACTTCTCCAACCAGACTTGCGGACAATTTTCAGCATTTCCACAAACTGGCTAAACAGCAGAATCCGATGGCCTTCGCTGATAATCTCTTCCAACATGTCTTGCAAAGCTTCAAATTTACCCGACCCTACCGCCTCATGCGCCCAAATCAATCAGGAGCTCGGGATAACAGCAGACTTGGCGTAAACTCATCAAGCGCTGAGAAAATAGAAGTTTGACTACCTGCCATGGCCCGGATTCAGTAACCTTTTGGAAACACCTCGTCGCGGGCTTTTTTCAAGGATATCCATATATAGACTTCCTGGACCCCTACAGGCGACATGTCGCAGTAAGAGACGTTTTCAATTTTATCGGGTAGGTCTTTGGCCACATCCGTTCGATCCGGCGTAAAATAAAGGGAAAGATTTGCCGTTTCAAACGCATTTCCGCATCTCGATTTCCTTTTTCCTCAATGGGCACTACATAGCGATATCGAAACTCATCGTTATCTACAAAAAGCCCGGCATTAAATAATCGAAGCCGACCAGGCTCGGACAATCGGTTTTCAATCGGGGTGTACCAGAAAGCGCCAATCGATGACCGCGCATTGAAGTTGTTTACTGGCCTAGGCGGTTTGGGAATCGATATTTTTAATATTTTGAGATTCATCCAACATGGCATAGCGAACGGGAAGCTGCTTAAAGCCTTAATATCTCGCCGCAGAAAGCGCATAACTGGTGATCACTATATCGGATTCTGCCGATATTTTTGAACTGATGATGTCGTTCCGGGCCAGTTAAATTCAGAACTGTTCAAGTCCGGTGTAAATCGCTGACTTCTTTTTCCAGTTATACACCACCGAAGTCGGGCACACAATCAACGATGGCATACGACTATCTTCGTCCTTGGCCTTTTGCAACAAGACCAGGGTTTGCAATATTTTCCCCAACCCCATATCATCAGCCAATATACCGTTTAATCCGTAGAATACAGGAACCACAGCCAGTTAAAGCCGTGTTTTTGGTAGGGCCGCAGGTCTGCATTAACTTTCTCAGGAATCTCCACCTCTTCCAACTGGTTAAACGCCGTCACCAAGTCCCAGAATTTTTGAAAAAGCGGGCTTAAATCCAGTAAAACACCCTGATCTGTTAATTCTGCAATCAAACCCGCCTGATACGTCTTAATCAGATAGCAGTCCTGGTCCATAATCTCTTTGTCAAAACTGTTAAGCGTTTTGGTAGATTGAAGAATAGACTCCAGAGGTACTTCAACATAGCCTTCCCCTGCAAGCAAAAAGTATTTTTGGCCTTGGATCAGATAATTCTGAACCGAATCCAGGTCCAGGGTTGTTTTGCCTACCTTACAGTAAATCGAAAGCGTAAACTGATCGACGCTTTCTGTGGCAAAATCAATCTTACCCACAATTTTTAAAGGGTGTTTGGCCGTCTTTGAGATCCGTTAAATCGTCCTCACTTTCAAACACCCAACCGGCTTCTGCCAAATGAGCCTGATCCAAGTTATAGAAATCAATGGCATCATCTCCTTCAGCGGCAAAATGACTAGTTTGCAGCGGTTGCAAATGTGTTTTGAGTAAAGATTGATAGGCTTTTTCCTCCGCTTTCTTGTCTCTTTTCAGCCAGTAAATCGAGTCTTCTTCTTTATTGGTAATCGTCACATAAGGAGGAGCTTCATTGGCCTTGCTATAAGACACACGGGTTTCGTCGTAAGAGAACGACAGTTCAGCCCGCAAAGTGGTACCATCCAATCGGCGTAAGGTTAAAATCTTTTGTGGCGGTTCCTGTTCAAGGGTTGCTTTATCGATAATTTTAGCCTGCTCAACTTCAACCGATTTACGAATGTTGGGCAACTCATCAAACAAAAACTTCCCGCCATCTGCATCTCGAATATCATAAAAAGAAGAGCGACTTAGGTAATTGGGCAGGTTTTTGAGCACCGTGGTTAAGGGATAAATCCGATTTTTCTATAAAAGCCCCACTTCAAATCACGAGCAAACAGGTGAATCTCTTCCAAGGGGTAAATGTCTGCCTCGGCACCGCCTTTGTGCCAATGAAAAGAAACCAGCACGTTGCCAACCAGCGAGGCATTGATACTCATTCACCAGGTGCAGCGGGTCTGTTTCAAAACGAATCAACATCTCTGTTTTGGCATAGCAAAGCTCTTCCAACTCGGGTAACTGCTCAAAAAGGGCTGCATAATCTTTATAGGCCAAATGAAACCATCCTCCCCCTTTGGGGTCAGCTTCGGCCTGTTTATACAAAAACTGGATCAGGAGCAACTCTCTTTTTTCAACCGGGTTTAGGGTCAGTGCACCCCGATTGTTGAAGGGCCAAAACGGCCTTTAAAATAGGCTCCAAATGGGTCACTTGCTCTTGTTTTTGGCAATCCCACACCTTGAGACTGACACATTTAGGTTTAATATCCCAGTCCAACCCAAAACGATAGGTTCCTTGATAGTCTTGGGTCTCAGAAAACGGTGGACATGGCATATCACTTGAAAAAGACGGCTTTCCAGAATGTTTCATAGGAGTGATGCCCGATCGCCACTAACCCTACAGCAACGGCATGTTTACACCATTCTTCCTCTAAGGGACAATCACAAGCGCCGAAACGCCGGTTTCAGCAAAAGTCAGATGAATTTCATAGGCATCTTTGTCATCCCCCTTGACCTTCCCCAAAACACCTGTATCTGTGGGTTCGACAGAAATAACCTGCCCTGGTGTGCGGTAATATCCATACCCACGCCGCCACTACCGGGCTTGGCCATCTCTTTAATGGACTTAAAATTAAATGGAACAACCTGTGTTGCAGCCTTTTTTGATTTCGATCCCATGGGTGTTCAGAATGCTCTTCTCGTAAACCAACACAAATATTCCCCGTGCCAGGGGATTCAGTTCATCATACCCCAAGTTAGCCAATAAAAGAATACGCCGCTCTTCTTTCAAAAGTTTGCGGACCAGGGGTGATGGGCAGTGACTCCTATGGATAAATATTTATCATTTAAGCCCAAATTAAGCTTGAGCGTTGCCTTTGTCAAATATTTTGCCATTGTTGGCCGGAATATAAACCTCATGAAGAACCTGACGAATAAATTGCAGGGCCTCTTTGGTAAACTTGTCCTGGCCGAGGTGCCGGATCCGCCGCCGCCCGGCGAAGGCGAAGTGCAGGTCCGCGTCAAGGCGGTCGCGCTCAATCATCTGGATTTGTGGGGTTTTCGCGGCATGGCTTTCGCCAAGCGCAAGCTGCCATTGGTGGTAGGCGCCGAGGCGTCCGGCGAAATCGCCAGCTTGGGCGCCGGCGTCAGCAATTTCAAAACTGGCGACAAGGTGGTGATGTATGGCGCCATGACCTGCGGGCATTGCGCCGCCTGCCGCGAGGGCCGCGACAATTTATGCGAAAACGTCGGCGGCATCATGGGCTTCCATATCGATGGCTTTGCGCGCGATCTGATCAACCTGCCTGCCCGGCTGGTCATTCCGGTGCCCGCCGGCGTGAGTTTGCGCGATGCCGCCTGCGCGCCGATCGCCTTCGGCACCACCGAACACATGCTATTCGACAATGCCAAACTCAAAGCCGGCGAGACGATACTGGTGCATGCCGGCGGCTCCGGCATCGGCTCGGTCGCTATCAAAATGGCGAAAGCGATCGGTTGCACGGTCATCACCACGGTCGGCGATGACGCCAAGGCTGCCAAAGCCAAGGCCTTGGGCGCCGATCATGTGATCAATTACAAGACCGAGCGCTTCGAGGGCGTCGTGCGCAAAGCTGACCGCCAAGAAAGGCGTCGATGTGGTGTTCGAGCATGTTGGCGGCGAAGGCTTCAATGCTTCGCTGTTCTGCCTCAAGCGCGGCGGACGGCTTGTGACCTGCGGCTCGACCGCGGGCCCCAATGTCACCATCAACCTGATGCAGTTGTTCCAGCAGCAATACAAAATCTTCGGCTCGTTCGGGGCCTCGATCCGCAATATCCGCGACAGCCTTGCCAAGATCGCCGCCGGCATGACGCCGATCATCGACAGCGAGTTTCCGCTGGCGGAATTCGAACAAGGTCTGGCGCGGATCGAAAGCCGCCAGGTGTTCGGCAAAGTGATTGTAAACTTCTAATGGCGCCGTTCGTCCTACGCCTGCGCCGTGGCGCTAAATACGCCGGCGATGCGCTCGTCGGCGCGCTCGCGGTCGGACTGCTCAAGGTCCTACGGCTCTTTCCGCCCGATGGGCTGGCCGATGGCTGCGCCTTGGTCATGCGCACGATCGGACCTTGGCTGCCGGAAAATAAAATCGGCCGCGAAAATCTCACCGCCGCTTTCCCGGAAAAATCGGCAGCCGAAATCGACACAATTCTGCGCGGGGTTTGGGACAATCTCGGACGCATGGGCGCCGAATTCGCCGAACTCGACCGGCTGTGGGATTACGATTACGAGCGGCCGGACAAGGCCGGCCGCATCGAAATCAGCCCAGAAAATATTGCGCGCTTCGTGCAACTACTCGACGATGGCAAGCCCGCGCTGATTTTTGCGGCCCATCTGGCGAATTGGGAATTGCCGGCGATCGCCGCCGCCACCTACAAGCTCGACAGCGCGGTACTCTATCGCAAGCCAAACATCGCGGCCATCGACCGCTGGCTGCAGGAAACGCGTGCCGCCAGCATGGGCGAAATGATCGCGACCGATTTGGGCGCGCCTTTGAAGATCGCCGAGGCGCTCGAGCGCGGCGCCCATGTCGGCATGCTGGTGGATCAGTATTACGTGCGCGGCGTTGAGGTGACGTTTTTCGGCCGTCGCACCATGGCAAACCCGTTGCTGGCGCGGCTCGCGCAGCATTTCGACTGCCCAATTCGCGGCACGCGCATGGTCCGCTTGCCCGGCCACCGCTTGCGCGCCGAATTGAGCGACGAAATCCAGCCGGTGCGTGACGCTACGGGCAAGATCGATATCGCCGGCACCACGCAGGTTATCACCACGGTGATCGAAGGCTGGATCCGCGAGTATCCCGAACAATGGCTGTGGCTGCACCGGCGCTGGCGGCGGGAAGACGGTAAAAGCCCGCTTTAGGGTTTCGTCGGCAGCCCAGCCGCCTTCCAGGCCAGCATGCCGCCGGCAAGATGCGACGTGTAGGGAAAGCCCTGATCTTGCGCCGCGAGCGAAGCGGTGACCGACCGCTTGCCGGACCGGCAGGCAAACACCACCTGCTTGCCCTGCGGATCGGGAATGGCGTTAGGGTCGAACATCGAGAGCGGTACGAGCACCGCGTCTGGATAGGCTTCGACTGCGGTCTCATTAGGTTCACGCACGTCGACCAGCAGCATGCGCCCGTCGGTAACCCCGCGCGCGACATCGTCGGGCGTCAGATTCTGCACCTCGCCGGCACGCGGCATTTCGTCGGCCATAACGCAACTCCACTTCGAGAAGCTCGTGTTTTACCTGGAATCGAAGCAGCCTGCACCAATTATCAGACGGTCACTTGCGTCCCGACTTCCACCACCCGCCCGGTTGGAATCTTGAAATAGTCGGTGGCATCGTTGGCCCAGCGGGTAAGGGCGATAAACAACCGATCCTGCCATTGCGGCATGCCGGAATGGGCGGCCGGCTTGAGCGTGCGGCGTGAGAGAAAGAACGACGTCGACATGATGTCGAACTGCCAGCCGAGCTTGCGCGCAATCGCCAGGGCGTTCGGGACATTCGGCGTTTCCATGAAGCCGAAGCGCAAGTGCACGCGCGAAAATGTTTGCCCGACCGGCTCGATACGCACGCGCTCGGCCGGATCGACCCGGGGCGTATCGGCGGTCTCTACGGTGAGAATGACGTTCTTCTCGTGCAGAACTTTATAATGCTTGAGACTGTGCATCAGAGCGGTCGGTGCGAAATCCGGATCGCTGGTGAGGAATACGGCCGTGCCCGGCACGCGTATCGGCGGCTTCTTTTCCAGACGGGATACCAGGAAATCGAGCGGCGTCTCCAGCTTGCGCGTCTTCTGAACCAGCAAACGGCTGCCGCGCCGCCAAGTATACATGATGGTCATCACCACGGCGCCGAGCGCCAGCGGCATCCAGCCGCCTTCGACCACCTTGAGCAAGTTGGCGGCCAGGAACGTCAGATCGATGAACAAGAACGGCAGCATCAGCGCCAGCGCCCCAATCAACGGCCAGCCCCAGACGCGCCGGATCACGATGATCGCCATCATGGCGGTAACCACCATGGTGCCGGTAACCGCGATGCCATAAGCCGAGGCGAGCGCGCTCGACGAGCGGAACAGCGCCACCAGCAGCAATACGCCGATCAACAGCAGCGTGTTCACACGCGGCATGTAAATCTGCCCGAACAAGGCTTCCGAGGTGTGGCGGATTTCCAGGCGCGGCAGCAGGCCGAGCTGGATCGCCTGCTGCGTCAGCGAATAGGCGCCGGTGATCACCGCCTGGCTGGCGATCACGGTCGCGGCGGTGGCAAGCAGCACCATCGGCAGCAGCGCCCAATCCGGATAAAGCAGGAAGAACGGGTTGTCGATCGCTTTGGGATCGGCCAGCACCAGCGCGCCCTGCCCGAGATAATTGAGCGCAAGCGCCGGCAACACCACCACCAGCCAGGCGAAGCGGATCGGCCCGCGGCCGAAATGACCGAGATCGGCGTAAAGCGCTTCCGAGCCGGTCACCACCAGAAATACGGCACCGAGCGTATAAAATCCGATGATGCCGTGGTGGAGCAGGAAGTGCACGCCGTAATAGGGATTGAACGAGTACAGCACGTGCCAATTTTGTCCGATATGCCACAAGCCGGCGGCCGCGATGGCGGCAAACCAGACCAGCGTCAGCGGACCGAAGAAGGCGGCGACCTTGCGCGGTACCGCGCGACTGGACCGCAAACAGCGCAATCAGGATGATGACGGTGATCGGCACCACATAGGCATCGAAAGCCGGCGTCACGATTTTCAACCCTTCGACCGCCGACAGCACCGAAAGCGCCGGCGTGATAATCGCGTCGCCATAAAACAGCGCACCGCTGACGATACCGAGCAGGATCACGATCCCGGTGCCGCGGCCAAGCGCGCGTGACGCGAGTGCCATCAGCGCCAGTGTGCCGCCTTCGCCGTGATTGTCGGCGCGCAACAGGATGAGAACGTATTTCGCGGTGACCACCAGCAGCAGCGACCAAATAATCAGCGAGAGAATGCCGAGCACCACCACCTCGCTCACCGGATTGCCGGGACCGACTGCCGCCAGCACCGACTCGCGCAACGCATAGAGCGGGCTGGTGCCGATATCGCCGTAGACAACGCCGATGCTGCCGATGGTCAGCGCCCAGAAACTGGTCCGCGCCACCGTTACGTTGCCGCCATTGGCCGCGGTCGAGCCACCGCTGGCGCCGGCAATGCTGTGTGACATGGGAAGGTCGCCTGGACTTGTTGCAATGCAAAAAACTATGGGATGCGGCTTATAGCGCTGGGCCTCTGGCCTCGGCAGTGCCATTTGCGCAAAACGGAAAATCGAGCCATGCGAAAAACGCAGGCCGAAAATTGCATTTTATTTAATGATATCAATACGTTATTTCGCACCATGCATATCGTCGGCGTTTTGCTCAGACCGTTACCTGCGTGCCGACCTCGACCACCCGCCCGGTAGGAATCTGAAAAAAGTCAGTGGCGTCGCTGGCCGACCGCGCCAGCCAAATGAACAGATGGTCCTGCCACGACGGCATGCCCGACTGCGCGGACGGGCGCAGCGTTCGCCGCGACAGGAAGAACGACGTATGCATGATGTCAAATTGCCAGCCGTGCTTGCGCGCGATCGCCAGCGCCTTCGGCACATTGGGCTGCTCCATGTAACCGAATTTGAGCGACACGCGCGCGAAATGTTCCGACAGCGGCGTGATCTGCACCCGGTCTTCCTCCGGCACGCGCGGCGTGTCGGCCGTCACAATCGTGAGGATGACATTGTGTTCGTGCAGCACCTTGTTGTGCTTGAGATTGTGCAGCATCGCTGAAGGCGCGAATTCCGGATCGCTGGTCAGGAACACCGCCGTGCCCGGCACAATGTGCGGCGGCTTCTTTTCGAGATTGCGAAACAGCATGTCGAGCGGCACTTCGGTGCGCCGAGTTTTATTGGCCAGAATTCCGGTGCCGCGCCGCCAGGTCAGGATCATGAGCACCATGGTGGCGCCGAACAGCAGCGGTGCCCAGGCGCCCTCAAAAAGCTTCATGAAATTGGCCGAGAAGAACGTCACGTCGACGACCACAAATGGGATCATCAGCAGCAGCGCTTTCCAGAGATCCCACTGCCATAGCTTCCAAACCACAATAAAGACCAGCAAGCCATCCACCACCATGGTCGTGGCGACCGCGATGCCATAGGCGGAGGCGAGCGCGCTCGACGTGCGGAAAAGTCCGACCAGCAGCAATACGCCGACCAGCAATGCGATGGTCACGCGCGGAATATAGATCTGACCGACATGCGAGGCTGAGGTGTGCAGAATGGCAAGCCGCGGCAGCAGGCCGAGTTGGATCGCCTGATGCACGAGCGAATAGGCGCCAGTGATCACCGCCTGGCTCGCGATGACGGTCGCCGCCGTCGCCATCACGACCATCGGCAGCAGGAATTCCTCCGGCACCAGCCGATAGAATGGATTTTCGATCGCGCCTGGGTCGGCCAGCACCTTCGCGCCTTGGCCGAAATAATTGATCAGCAAGGCCGGCAGCACCAGGCATAGCCAAGCCGTCTGGATCGGCTTTCGCCCGAAATGGCCGAGATCGGCATAGAGCGCCTCGCCGCCGGTCACCACGAGAAACACGGCGCCGAGCGTGACCAGGCCGATCTCGCCGTGTTCGTAGAAGAAGGCAATTCCATAGAGCGGGTTGATGGCGAGCAATACGTGCGGATCTTCGTGGATGTGCAGCGCGCCGGCGATCGCGATCGCCACGAACCAGACCACCATGATGGGCCCGAACAAGGCCGCCACTTTAGCGGTACCGCGACTTTGCGCCGCAAACAGAGCGATCAGGATAATCACGGTGAGCGGCGCTACATATTCGCCAAACGCGGGATTGGCGAGCTTGAGCCCCTCGACCGCCGACAGCACCGAAATTGCGGGCGTGATCACGGAATCGCCGAGAAACATCGATGCGCCGACAACACCCAGAATATAGATCAGCGCGGTGCGCCGTCCGAGCGCCCGCGTCGCTAGCGCGGTCAGCGAGAGCGTACCGCCCTCGCCGTTATTGTCGGCGCGCAACAGCAACAGCACATATTTGAGCGTCACCGTGATGATCAGTGCCCAGACAATGAGCGAAAGCACGCCGAGCACGACTTCGCGCGTGACACCTTGATCGTGGCTGGCGGCAATCACCGCTTCGCGAAAGGCATAAAGCGGGCTGGTGCCAATATCGCCGTAAACGACGCCGACGCTGCCAAGAGCCAAAGCCACAAGGCCTGGGCGCGCCTCGATGCCGTTGCCCGCATTAGTGGCCTCGGCGGCAGCCGTCTCATTCACACCATGGCTCATTTTGAAATTGTTTCAGGTCCACCGCGGGATGGCGGGCCTTATAACATCGCCATGCGGCAGAGAATACCGGAACGGAGCCGTTACGGGCTGAAATCGACCGGTATTGGCGGCTCTTCCCGCATCAGGGTAATGGTGACCCTGCGGTTCGGCGACATTGACGGATTGTCGGGGAACAGCGGGTCGGTATCGGCCTTTCCGGCTACCATAAAGATGTGGCTGCTCGGAACGCCCTCGCCGGCCAGAATTTGGCGCACCGCATTGGCACGGTCGGCGGAAAGTTCCCAAGCTCCATAGCCGGGCTTATCCGGTGTCTTGCTGGTGGCGGAGTGGCCGGTGATGGAGATGCGGTATGGCATCGCCTTGAGCGACGGCGCGATTTTCTGGATCAGCTGGCGGGTGCGCTCATAGGGCTCCTTGGCGCCGTCCGCGAACATTGAGCGGCCATCCTGATCGACGATCTCGATATTGAGGCCCTGTTTGGTCTCCTCGAGCATGATGTGTTTTGAGGCTTCGGTGATTTCCGGCATTTCTTGCAAGGCTTGCCGCAGCGAGGCAGAGGCGAGTGCGAATTTGCGGTCTTCCTTGAAACGCGCGCCGTAAGCGCGTTGACGATCGGCTTCGTCGGGCGCCGGTGTCGCAGACGCCTCCGACGGATCGATATTGGCGGCGCTCTTGAGCTTGGGCCGGGTCGGCAGGCCCAACATTTCGATAATGCCGGAATAACGCACTTTGTCTTGCACGCCGAAAGCTTCGCGCATGGAGCCGGCCACGACCTGCAACTTGACCTGATCCTGGGTGGAAAAGGCGACCAGCATCACGAAAAAACTGACGAGGAGCCCCATCAGGTCCGCGAATGTCACGAACCAGCCGTGACCGCCGCCATGTGCTTCTTTCCGGCGTGCCATTGGATTGTCTGCCCGCGCTAGGCCGGTGCCAATTCGGCTTCGTCTTCGACTTCGGCGTGACGGTGCTTCTCAGGCAGATAGGCGAGCAGCATTTCGCGCACCAAGGTCGGGCTTTTTGCCTCACGGATCATCAAGATTCCGTCGATGATGAGTGTGCGGTTGATTTCCTCGTCGACCAATTTGAGGTGCAGCTTGTCGGCAATCGGCAGGCAGAACATGTTGGCCAAAGCGGCGCCGTAAAACGTCGCCAGCAGCGCGCCCGCCATGAACGGACCGAGCTTGGATGGGTCGGTCATGTTGGCAAACATCTGCACCATGCCGATCAAAGTGCCGATCATGCCGAAAGCTGGCGCGCAGTCGCCGACCGCGCGATAAATCTTTTGACCCTCGTCGAGATGGGTAAGGAAGTTGTCGCGGTCGCGCTCGAGATTGTCGCGAATAAAGCTGGTGTCGTAGCCGTCGGCGACGAAGCGGATGCCCTTGGCGAGGAAGGGATCGTCGATTTCGACCTTTTCGAGCCCAATGGGGCCCGACTTGCGGGCAACTTCGGCAAGCGCGGCGAGTTCATCGACCAGTTCACGCTGGGTCGTGCGGCGCAGCGTGAAGGCGAATTTGGCGCCGAGCGGCACACCGTGAACGAATGAAGAAAAAGGAAAACGGATCAAGGTGGCGGCGAAGGACCCGCCGAAAATCACGATGAAGGCATGTTCGCTGACGAACATGTGCAAGTCGCCGCCCATCATGATCACGAGGCCGACGACACCGATGCCGGCCATAAGGCCGAGACTTGTTGCGATATCCATTACGCTACCCCACCCAACGCCTACACAAGCCGGAAACGCCGATCCCGGCGTCCCTTGGTAACCGTAGACGGGCGCTGTTAAGGAGCGGTAAAGGCTAACCGTTGGTGAAAGAAAATCACCCCTGCGACAGCCGGCAAACCCGTGACCGGACGGTCAAAAGCTGCAAAAATCGCCGCATATCGGCGGCACTAATGCCCAGGGTCCCGGCCCGGGTCCCTTAAATGCCGGAGGAGATAAGCCCCATGCGTGATATCGGCCATTTCATTGGCGGCAAGACCGTCAAAGGCACTTCCGGGCGCCAGGGCGACGTCTTCAATCCCAATACAGGCGAGGTGCAGGCCAAGGTGGCGCTAGCCTCCAAAGCCGAGGTCGAGGCTGCCATCGCCAATGCCGAGGCCGCCCAGCCGGCCTGGGCCGCCACCAATCCGCAACGCCGCGCCCGGGTGATGTTCAAATTCCTGGAACTGGTGGCGAAGGAGTATGACGATCTCGCCAGGCTTTTGTCCTCAGAGCACGGCAAGACTTTTCCTGACGCCAAAGGCGACATTCAGCGCGGCCTCGAAGTGGTGGAATTCGCCTGCGGCATTCCGCATTTGCTCAAGGGCGAATACACCGAAAGTGCCGGCCCCGGCACCGATCTCTATTCAGTGCGCCAGCCGCTCGGCGTTGTCGCCGGCATCACGCCTTTTAATTTCCCGGCGATGATTCCACTCTGGAAATGCGCGCCGGCGATCGCCTGCGGCAACGCTTTCATTCTCAAGCCGTCGGAGCGCGATCCGTCCGTGCCAATGCGGATCGCCGAACTCTTCCTCGAGGCTGGATTGCCGGAAGGCATTCTCAACGTCGTCAATGGCGACAAGGTCGCGGTCGATACGCTGCTCACCGACGCGCGCGTCAAAGCCATCGGCTTTGTCGGCTCGTCGGATATCGCGCAGTATATTTATTCGACCGGCACGGCGCATGGAAAGCGCGTCCAATGTTTCGGCGGCGCCAAGAACCACATGATCGTCATGCCCGATGCCGATATGGACCAGGCGGTCGACGCGCTGATCGGCGCCGGCTATGGCTCGGCGGGTGAGCGTTGCATGGCGATTTCGGTGGCGGTGCCCGTCGGCCAAAAGACCGCCGATATTTTGGTCGAAAAACTCATTCCGCGCGTGGAGAGCCTCAAGATCGGGCCTTCGACCGATCCGCAGGCCGACTACGGTCCGATGGTAACCAAGACACTGCTCAACAAAGTTCGCGATTATGTCGAGATCGGCGTCCAGGAAGGCGCCAAATTGGTGGTCGACGGACGCGGTTTCAAAATGCAGGGTTACGAGAACGGCAACTTCATCGGCGGCTGCCTGTTCGATGACGTGAAATCAAACATGCGCATCTACAAGGAAGAAATCTTTGGCCCCGTGCTGTCGGTGGTGCGCGCCAAGGACTATGACGAAGCCGTGCGGCTGCCGTCAGAGCATGACTATGGCAATGGCGTCGCCATTTTTACCCGCGACGGCGATACCGCGCGCGATTTCGTCAATCGCGTGCAAGTCGGCATGGTGGGCGTCAACTTCGCCATTCCGGTACCGCTCGCCTATCACACCTTCGGCGGCTGGAAGCGGTCCGGCTTCGGCGATCTCAACCAGCACGGGCCGGATTCGATCCGCTTCTACACCAAGACCAAGACGGTGACCCAACGCTGGCCGACCGGCACCAAAGAAGGCGCCGAATTCGTGATCCCGACCATGAAATAACGATGCGAAGCGGAATGACGAGCGCCAGGGTCGCCGGAGGCGTTTTCACCGCCATCATGCTCGCGGGTTGCGCCGGCAATCCATTTGGTGGGCAAACCGCCAAGTGTGGCCCCCCCAACGGACAATATGGCAGGCCGATGGATGCTGGCGGCGCCAAACGCACCGGTCTGCGGCATGAATTTCAGCGGCGTGCCGGGCGCGCAAGAAGGCAAAGTCGCCCCGGAAGGCGGCTGCCCGGAAAAATTTTACTTGAGCCGGCGCTGGACACTTGAGCAAAGCGCGCTGACGATTATCGACGACGAGAACAA
Organism: uncultured Alphaproteobacteria bacterium; assembly: GCA_963807665.1. GTDB lineage: Bacteria > Pseudomonadota > Alphaproteobacteria > Rhizobiales > Xanthobacteraceae > Pseudolabrys. The sequence continues at coordinate 13,590 of CAWEDE010000021.1, forward strand.
TCCGCTGGCGACTTTGACGCTTGCCGGCGGCCGTTTCGAAGGCCCTTCCAACGCCGGTACGCCGGTCACCTTGGCGCGCCAGCCGACGCTCGCCGCCCCCGCAAATTAGGAACGTTCATGACCGAGTTTCAGCTTTATTGCTTCGCCCAATCCGGCAACGCCTACCGCGCCGCCCTGATGCTCAATTTGATCGGCGCCGATTGGGAGCCAGTCTGGTACGACTTTTTCGGTACGGCGCCGCAGCGCACGCCGGAATTCCGCGAAAGTGTCAATGAGATGGGTGAAGCCCCCGTGCTGGTGCACGGCAAGAAGAAACTCAGCCAATCGGGCGTAATTCTGACTTACCTTTCCGACCTTACGGGAAAATTCAAGCCGCGAGACGAAGACGAGCGGCTGGAAGCGCTGCGCTGGATCATTTTCGACAACCAGAAGGTCAATGGCTTTCTCGGGCCCTATCGCTTTTTGAAGAATTTCGCGCCCAAGGCCGGCGATCCAGCAGTGATGGCGTTCATGAAAGGGCGTTTCGACACGGCACTGGCGATCGTCAACAAAAGGCTAGAGAAGGTTCCATTCCTGGTCGGCGACAAGCCGACGATCGCCGACATTTCAATGACTGGCTATATGTATTATCCGGCCGAAGAGTTCGGCTTCGACATCGTCAAGGATCATCCGGCGATAGGCCCCTGGCTCGATCGCATGAAAACGCTGCCCGGCTGGAAGCATCCCTACCAACTAATGCCCGGCTATCCGTTCGGGACGCAGGGATTGATGCCCTAATGATCGTGATGATGGCCGTGCGGGTGGTCGTGATGACCGTGATCCTGCCCATGCGAAGACGCATAGGCGCCGCCTTCCGGCTCGAACGGTGCTTGGATTATCCTGATTTTCGCGCCGAGCGACTCCAGCAGCGCTTCAATCGCGGGCTCACGTAAGGTGCGGATACGGTTGGGCAACACTTGCACCGGCACATGCCGATCGCCAAGATGCCAAGCGAGACGCGACAGGCCCGCGACATCGGCCGCGCGAGCCTCGATCAGGGCTTCTGGCGCCGCCACCACTTCCACCAGACTGCCATCCTCAAGCACAAGCAGATCGTCGGTGCGCAGTCGCATCGGCTGATGCAAGTCGATTTCAATGGTGCCGCCTTTAACGCATGCGACGGTCGCCGTTTGCGCGCTGCGTTTGGCGTAATCGAGGATCACGGTGTCGACCACCGGTCGGCCGTGACGATGGCCCGCGCCGATTATGCTGGAGGCGCGCGTCATTCCGGATTCAGTTCAACCGCGCGGGGCGATTTTGATCGCCGTCGCGTTCGACGCCGGCTTGGTCCGGCGAGAGTGGCGTATTGCCGGCAGGCTCCGCGGCGGCGGCGGCCAACGCTACCGCGTCCTTTCGTTGATACTCACGATAGGACAGCACGCTCAGCGGCAGCAGAACCAGATAAGCCACCGCTCCAACCGTGAGCACTTCCCAGGGATAGCTAATCAATAGCGCAAAAAACAACACCACCACAACGAAGCCCGGCAGCACCAATTCCGGTGGCACGCGCTTGCCCACGCGTTTGCCGGAAAATACCGGCAGGCGCGAAACCATCAATAGCGCGATCGCCAAAGTGTAGAAGAAAGTAACCCACACCGTAACGAGCCCGTTGGAGACGCCGAGGAAGTAAAGATAAATCGGCAACATGACGGTCATGGCACCGGCCGGCGCCGGAATGCCGGTAAAAAAGTTTCCGGCCCAGGCCGGTTTGTTGGGATCGTCGATCATCACGTTGAAACGTGCGAGACGCAAAGCGGCGCAGATCGCGAACACTAGCGCCGCAATCCAGCCAGCGGATTTGAGTTCGTGCAGGCCCCAAAAATACAGGATCAGCGCCGGCGCCACGCCGAAATTAACAAAGTCGGCTAGGCTGTCGAGCTCGGCGCCGAAGCGCGAAGTGCCCTTGAGCATGCGCGCGACGCGCCCGTCAATGCCGTCGAGCAGCGCAGCGAACACAATCGCGGCCAAAGCCAGGTCGAGCTTGTTCTCGACTGCCAAACGGATCGCGGTCAGCCCTGCACAGAGCGCAAGCAAGGTGATCAGATTTGGCAGCAGCGTACGCACCGGGATCGCTTTGAAGCGGCGGCGGCGCGGCGGCGCGGGGTCGAACGGTGGAAAGACCATGGCTCTATTATAAACGATTGCGACTGGGCGCGCCACGCAGCAAGGAACCCTTTGCGCGGTTTCCTTAACGATTTAACCGCTGCGAAACTCGCGTTCGGCGTCCGTGGCGGCCAAATCTGCCAGGACGGTTTCACCGGCAAGCGATGTCTGCCCGACCGCGACCAACGGCGGCGTGCCGTCGGGTAGATAAACGTCTAACCGCGAGCCGAACCGGATCATGCCGAAGCGTTCGCCGGCACCCATCGGCTGTTGCTCGCGCACGAAACATACGATCCGGCGCGCGATCAGCCCCGCGATCTGCACCACCGCGACCCGCTTCCCGGAGGTGGCGATCACGACCGAATTGCGTTCGTTGTCGGCGCTAGCCTTATCGAGGTCGGCGTTGAAGAATTTGCCGGGCTGATAGACGATCTTCTCGATGCGGCCGGAGACCGGACTGCGGTTCACGTGGCAATCGAACACGCTCATGAAGATGGAAATACGCGGCAGCGGCTTGTCGCCGAGACCAAGTTCATGCGGCGGCGGCGCGGTGGTGATCTGGCTGATGCGCCCATCGGCCGGCGATACCACCAAGCCTTCGCGCACCGGCGTGACGCGCGGCGGATCGCGGAAGAAATAGAGGCACCATAGCGTCAGGATGGTCCCTAGCCAGCCGAGCGGCGTCCACAGCCAGAACAGGATCAGGCTGACAAAGGCGAAGGCGCCAATAAAGGGGTAGCCCTCCGGCGTGATCGGCACCATCTGCTGGCGAATCGAATCGTAAATCGACATGGATTTATCCTACTCCGCCGCGTCGGCGGGTGCTTCCAATTGCGTGGCAGCTTCGGTAATGACATCCACTACCGGCGGTGGATTGCGGTTGGGCGCGGCTTCATCTTCGCCGACGCGCGCAAGCTTTTCGCGCGCCTCCTCGGCTTCGCGCTGCCGGTTCCACATACTTTCATAGAGGCCCTTCTGCGCCAACAGCGCAAAATGGGTGCCGCGTTCGACGATTTCGCCCTGGTCGAGCACGATGATCTCATCGGCACCGACGATGGTTGAGAGCCGGTGCGCGATCACCAGCGTGGTACGCCCTTTCGACACGCGCACGAGCGCGTCTTGGATTTCCTTTTCGGTATGGCTATCGAGCGCCGAAGTCGCCTCGTCAAGCACCAGGATCGGCGGCGCTTTCAGGATGGTGCGCGCAATGGCGACACGCTGCTTCTCGCCGCCCGACAATTTCAGGCCGCGCTCGCCAACTTCGGTCTCATAGCCCTTGGGCGCAAGGCGAATGAGGCTGTCGATCTGCGCCAACGTGGCGGCTTGCTCGACTTCGGCGTCGCTCGCTTCCCAGCGGCCATAACGGATGTTGTAGCGAATAGTGTCGTTGAACAGCACGGTATCCTGCGGCACCATGCCGATGGCCTTGCGCAGCGATTTCTGCGTTACGCGCGCGATATCCTGGCCGTCGATCAGAATACGCCCGCCCGACAAATCATAGAATCGGAAAAGCAACCGCGAGATCGTCGATTTGCCGGCGCCGGATGGGCCGACCACCGCTACGGTGTTGCCAGCCGGCACCTCGAAGCTGATACCTTTGAGGATGCGCCGTTCAGGTTCGTAGGAGAAAACTACATTCTCGAACCGGACATTGCCGCTGCTCACCTGGAGCGGCAAGGCACCGGCCACGTCCACGATTTCAGCTGGACGTGCCAGAATCGAGAACATCAGTTCGATATCGGTCACCGCCTGCTTGATTTCGCGATAGACCATGCCCATGAAATTGAGCGGCTGGTAGAGCTGGATCATCATGGCATTGACCAGCACGAAATCGCCGACCGTTTTGGTGCCAGCCTGAACTTCATAGGCGCACATCACCATGGCCGCGCCGAGTCCGAAGGTGAAAATTACCGCCTGCCCGGCATTGAGAATAGCGAGCGACGTATAGGCCATGACGCTGGCGTGCTCATAGCGCGCCATCGACTTGTCGTAGCGCTGGGCTTCGCGTTCCTCGGCGCTGAAATATTTTACCGTTTCGTAATTGAGCAGCGAATCGATCGCCTTGACGTTGGCGTCGGTGTCGCTTTCGTTCATGCGGCGGCGAATGTTAATGCGCCATTCGGTGGCGTGGTAGGTGTAGGTCATATAGACGGTCACGGTGAAAAGGATCACCACCACGTAACGCCAGTCGAATTTCCACATCAATACGCCGACGATCAGCGCCAATTCGATGATGGTGGGCGAGAGTTGCAAGATCACCATGCGCACGATGGTTTCAATGGCGTTACGGCCGCGCTCAAGCACGCGTGTTAGCCCGCCGGTCTTGCGCTCGAGATGGAAGCGCAGCGAGAGCTCGTGCATATGGACGAAAGTGCGATAAGCAAGCCGGCGCACGGCATTCATCGCCACTTTAGCGAATAGTCCGTCGCGCAATTGCGTGAGCGCTCGCCATCACGATGCGCATGCCGCCATAGGCGATCGTCATGGCGACCGGCGCAGCGAACACCCACACGGCCCAATCTGAACTGGCAACCGGCGCGCTATCATGCCCAGTCAGTGCATCGGTGGCCCATTTATAGGTGAAGGGAACGGCGATGGTGGCGAGCTTGGCCGCCAACAACAGGAACATGGCGCCGATGATGCGCGCCTTTAGATCGCGCCGATCCGACGGCCAAATATAAGGCCATAAATGGACGACGGTTCCGAGCAGCGAGCCGCTGTCGGCGGAAACGTTTGGCGTATTTTCGGAAACTCGGTGGTGATGGTCGCTCATTCAGGCCCCATATAGGCGGATTCTTCGCGACAATCACCCCGCCCGCGTAGGCCTTTACTGCAATGCCGGTATTTTTTTGCCCTGCCTTGACGCTGCCGCCACTGCATTGCACATCCATGCGCATGAAAAGAATCGAAAAATGAGCAAAATCCGAAAAATCTGCGTCTATTGCGGCTCGGGGCCCGGTACCGACCCGGCCTTTGTCGAAGCTGGCGCCGCTTTCGGCACGATTATGGCCCAAGAACGACATCGGCCTGGTCTATGGCGGGGGCGACATCGGCATGATGGGCACCGTGGCCAAGGCGGTTCTCGGCGCCGGCGGCGACGTGACCGGCATAATCCCCGAATTCCTGTTGACCAAAGAGCGGGCCATCAGCGCCGGCCCCGGCCTCATCGTCACCAAGGATATGCACGAGCGCAAACGCAAAATGTTCGAGCTGGCGGACGCCTTTGTGGCCATGCCGGGCGGCGTCGGCACACTCGAAGAAATCGTCGAACAGATGACCTGGGCGCAGCTCGGCCGCCATAAGAAGCCTATTCTGCTCGCGAACATCAACTTCTTCTGGCAGCCTCTGTGCGCACTTCTGGATCACATGCGCAAGACCGAGTTCATTCGCGGCGATCTCAACTTCGATCTTTTGGTCGCTGACAAAGTCGCCGATATTTTGCCGATGCTGCAAAAGGCGGCGGACGCCGTGCCGGAAGCCGCCAAGAAGATGACGGCGATCGAAGCCGACAGACTTTGACCGTTACTTGGTGGCTATAAACGTCACCGCCTCGATACGGTTGCCGTCGAGATCGCGGATGAAGGCGGCATAGTAGCCGTCGCCATGCTGCGGGCGCAGGCCCGGCGCACCATCGCTGCTGCCACCACAGTTCAACGCAGCCGCATGAAAGGCATCCACCAGTTCGGTCGAGCGCGCGCGAAAGCACACATGCGCGCCGCTTCCCGGCGGCACAGGTACGGCGCCGGTGCGCAGATTGATCCAGAACTCCGGATATTTCTTGCCGAAGCCGACGGTCGCCGGCCGCGTTTCCAATTGTGTAAAGCCGAGCGTCGCGAGGACGGCTTGATAGAAACGCGCGGCCGCATCGAGGTCGCGCACGGGGACAGAGACGTGGTCGATCATCGCGGCTGCCTTACGCCGGTGCGCCGGATTTCACCAGCTTGTAGATAATGGAATCCATCAGCGCCTGAAACGAGGCGTCGATAATATTGGCCGAGACGCCAATCGTGGTCCAGTGATCGCCGTTCTCGTCCTCGCTCTCGATCAGCACGCGCGTCACGGCTTCGGTGCCGCCATTGAGAATGCGCACGCGGTAATCGATGAGCGTCAAGCCGTCGATATATTTCTGATACTTGCCGAGGTCCTTGCGCAGTGCGAGATCGAGCGCGTTGACCGGGCCGTTGCCTTCCGCCGCCGAAATCATGTTGTCGTCGCCGACCTTGAGCTTTACCACCGCGAGCGTGACGGTGACGCGTTCCCCCTTGGCGTTGTTGCGCTGTTCGACATTGACGTCGAACTGGTTGACGTCGAAATAATTCGGCACCTTGCCGAAGGTGCGCCGCGCCAGCAGCTCGAAAGATGCATCCGCCGCCTCATAGGCGTAACCGATGGTCTCGCGCTCCTTGACGATTTCCAACAGCCTGGCGATGCGCGGATCGTCCTTATCGGCGGCAATGCCGATGCGCTCCAGCTCCGCCAGCACATTGGATTTGCCGGCCTGCTCCGATACCAGCACTTTGCGCTTATTGCCGACGGCTTCCGGCGCCGCGTGCTCGTAGGTCGCCGGATCCTTGGCGATGGCCGAGGCATGAATACCGGCCTTGGTCGCAAAGGCGCTCTCGCCGACATAGGCCGCATGCCGGTTGGACGAACGATTGAGCCGCTCGTCGAGCTCATGCGAGACATGCGCGAGCATTTTCAGTTGCGCGTCCGACACGCCGATCTCGAACTGGCCGGAAAATTCCGGCTTGAGCTTGAGCGTCGGAATGATCGAAACGAGATTGGCATTGCCGCAGCGCTCGCCAATGCCATTGAGCGTGCCCTGAATCTGGCGCGCGCCGGCGCGCACAGCGGCAAACGAATTGGCCACCGCCTGCTCGGTGTCGTTATGGGCGTGAATGCCGACATGGCTGCCCGGGAATTACCTTCACGACCTCGCCGACGATTTTTTCGACTTCATGCGGCAGCGTGCCGCCATTGGTGTCGCACAGCACGACCCATCGCGCGCCTTCATCATAGGCGGCCTTGGCGCAACTTAGCGCGTATTGCGGATTGGCCTTGTAGCCGTCGAAGAAATGCTCGCAATCGAGCAGCACTTCCCGGCCTTTGGCCTTGGCCGCTTTAACGCTGTCGCGGATCGAGGCGATGTTTTCCTCGTTGGTCGTCTCGAGTCGCGACGCGCACATGATAGTCCCAGGCCTTGGCGACGAAACAAATGGCGTCGGCCTTGGCGTCCAGCAGCGCGGTCAGCCCCGGATCGTTCGACACCGAACGGCCCGGCCTTCGCGTCATGCCGAAGGCCGTAAAGGTCGCTGTCGAAATGACGATCGGTGCCGAATAATTCCGTATCGGTCGGGTTGGCGCCCGGATAGCCGCCCTCGACATAATCTATGCCGAGTTCATCGAGCATACCGGCAATCGCCAGCTTGTCGGCCAGCGTGAAGTCGACACCATTGGTCTGCGCGCCGTCGCGCAGCGTGGTGTCGAACAAATAAAGTCGTTCCTTAGCCATGGCTACCAAAGGTAATAGTTGCAGACCAATGCGACGGCCATGAGGAGCGCGATCGTCCCCATCACGATATGGTGGCGTTTCAATTCCATTACGAGAACCGATAGACGGCATAGAACGCGAGCAGGACCGCTGCCGCGAGCACGCCGTATTTGAGCACGATGTAATAGAGCCAGTGGCGCGGGAACGGCGTATCGGGCTTGGTCATGAGGCCTCCCGTTTGACGGCAAGTTGTTTGTGCAACGTGGTGTTGGCGAGCCATTCGTCGCCGACGGTGACGGTATTGCGCTGCTGCGCGGTGTAGCCGCGCTTCTCGAAGAATTCGCGCGCGGTGTCGCTGGCGTCAACTACGAGCTTCTCGGCGCCGCGACCGCCCGCGAGTTTCTCCAGCGCGTCGATCAGCATCGCAGCGACGCCCTGCCCGGCCGCCGCCGGATGGACATAGAGCATATCGATCTTGCCGCCGCCAGCGAGCGAGGCAAAGCCGACGGCGGAACCTTCCAGCGTCGCCACCAGCGTCAACTGGCTGCCGAGCCTCTTGGCGAAGGCGGCTTCATCGTCGGTCGTGCCGGCCCAGGCCTGTTGCTGCGCCTCGGTGTAATCGTCGGACGTCAAATCCATAACGCTGGCGCGAAAGATTTCGGCAAGCAACGCGGCGTCTTCAGGCAAATACGGCCGCAGTGCGAGTTTGGGGTGGGCGGTGGCCATTAGCGGGCAACCTCCCAGGTGGTGCCATCCTTAGAGTCTTTGAGCACGACGCCCATGGCGGCGAGTTCGTCGCGGATGCGGTCGGCCTCCTTGAAGTTCTTGTCCTTGCGGGCGCCCAAGCGCGCGGCGATGAGCGTTTGCACCTGCATAGTATCGACTGTTTTCTTGCTTTCCGGGCGTTTAGCAAATCCGAGCGCGTGCAGCGTGACCGCGAGCGCCGCGTTATCGCCAGCGGCGTGAAGCGCATGCAACGCGGTCATCATCTTCGGCGTATTGAGGTCGTCGCAAAGCGCGTCGAGGACATCGGACGAGAATTTCGCGTCATGCGCCGACAGAAATTCAGGGCACGCCGTCCAAGCCGACAAAGTCTTCCAGCTTTCTTCCAATCCCTTGACGGTCCAATCGATCGGCTGGCGATAATGTGTGCGCAGCATGTTGAGGCGCAGCACCTCGCCCGGCCAATCGGCCAGCAATTCGTGGATGGTGAAAAAGTTGCCCAGGCTCTTGCTCATCTTCTCGCCTTCGACCTGCAAGAAGCCGTTATGCATCCAGTAATTCGCCATTACGCCGGTATGAAAGGCGCAGCGCGATTGCGCGATTTCGTTTTCGTGATGCGGAAACACCAGATCGATGCCGCCGCCATGGATGTCGAAAGTCTCGCCCAGATGTTTCCAGGCCATGGCCGAGCATTCGATATGCCAGCCCGGCCGGCCCAGACGCCTTGATGCCGGCGGGCGATGGCCAGCCCGGCTCGCCCGGCTTCGACGGCTTCCACAGCACGAAATCCTGCGGGTCTTTCTTGTACGGAGCGACTTCGACGCGCGCTCCCGCGATCATCTCGTCGAGCGGACGGCCTGACAATTTGCCGTAATCCGGCATCGACGGCACGTTGAACAGCACATTGTCCTCGGCCGACATAAGCGTTGCCAGATTTCACCAGCCGCTCGATCAGCGTTTTCATCGCCTCGATATGTTCGGTGGCGCGCGGCTCGATGGTCGGAGGCAGACAGCCAAGCGCCTCAACGTCGGATTTGAAATTCCTGTAGGTCTCGTCGGTCAATTCGCGGATCGGCACGCCGCGTTCGGCAGCGCGCGCATTGATCTTGTCGTCGACGTCGGTGATGTTGCGCACATAAGTAACGTGCTTCTCGCCGTAGAGATGCCGCAGCAACCGGAACAGCACGTCGAACACGACGACCGGACGCGCATTGCCGATATGCGCGAAGTCGTAGACAGTGGGCCCGCACACATACATGCGAACGCGCGCGGGATCGATCGGGGTAAACACCCGCTTCTCGCGCGTCAGCGTATCGTAGAGCCGCAGTTCCATAACAAAAACGTCCCTCGGCTCGCTGGCCGGGCGTCCCTGAAATCTCGAACTTGAGAAAAGACGGCCGCAGCCAGCGTTGTGCGCTAGCTAATAATCTCGCGGCAAATGCCGCAGATATGGTTAAGGCCAATCATGAACTTCACAATGCTGAGTTGGGCCAATTCCGTCAAGGCCCGTAACCGGCGAGGAAACCCACGCAAAATATGGGTTAAGCGGCTCTTAACGAATTTCGCCGCATTCTAGGCAACGGCGCCAGTGCGGCGCCGCACCAACCAAGTGGGCTTTGGTCATGCGGACAATCCTGGTCAGTCTCGCCGCCGTTCTATGCTTGTGCGCCGTCAATTCCGCGCAGGCCGAGCGGCGCATGTTCATCATCGCCAACGATGCCGACGGCTACGGTATCGACCGCTGCCTTGCCACCGGCGACAAATGCGGCGCGGTGGCGGCAAACTCCTATTGCAAGTCGCACGAATTCGCCGAGGCCTCGTCGTTCCGCAAGGTCGACCGCGACGACATCACCGGCGCTATTCCCAATGGCGGTTCCGGCGGCTGCAAGGGCGCCAAGTGCGACGATTTCGTCGCCATCGTCTGCACGCGCTAGACGCCGGCAAGACCGGCGTTTGGCCCGATTGTAACCTTGGGCCGCACACCAAACTCACGGTTTGTGTCAATAAATTAGAACATTTCTAATCTGGTTGCGCCCGGCCGCCACTTCGGCCTAAGTTCGCGCTACGCGCTAGTTGGTACGGCCCTGTCTGGAAAATGGCCTCCCGGCGCGAGGGGACGCGGTAGCGCAGAAATGGCCGACGAAAGCGCCCACCGTCCGGCCTCCGCGGATCAGCCCGCGCTCAAACTGGAAGAATTCCTGCCCTATCGCCTCACTGTCTGCGCCAGCCTGGTTTCGCAGGCGCTCTCGCGCATTTATTGCGAGCGCTACAAGATCGGCGTGCCGGAATGGCGCGTGCTGGTAACGCTTGGCCAGTTCGACATGATGACTGCCAAGGGGATCGGCGTTCATAGCCAGATGCACAAAACCAAAGTTTCGCGCGCCGTCGCCCAGATCGAGCGGCGCAAGCTGTTAATACGGCGCGCCAATCGCGACGACATGCGCGAGTCGTTTTTGTCCCTCACGCCAGCGGGCCGCGAAATCTACGACGAACTGGCGCCGATTGCTCTCGATTTCGCCCGCCAGTTAATCGATACGGTGGACGAGGCCGACCGCGCCGCCCTCGACCGTGCGCTCAAAAAACTGGCCGAGCGCTCGGTGCAGCTTGCGCCCGATATCGTCAATAGCGGCGGCACACGGTAGAGTGCGGATCGTTTTGACAGCCGGGATCCAGCCGTGAAGCTCTACACCTATTTCCGCTCCTCCGCCGCCTACCGGGTGCGCATCGCGCTCAATCTCAAAGGCCTGCCCTATGAGATGGCGGCCATTCATCTGACCAAGGACGGAGGCCAGCAACGCCAGCCGGAATTTCGCGCCATCAATCCGCAGATGCGGGTGCCGGCGCTCGAATTGTCCGGCGGCGAGGTGCTCACGCAATCGCTCGCCATTATCGAATATCTCGACGAGATCGAACCCGAGCCGCCATTCCTGCCGGCCGACGCGCTGGAGCGCGCCAAAGTGCGCGCCATCGCGCAAATGGTCGCTTGCGATATTCACCCGCTCAATAATCTTATCGCGCTGCAATACATAAAACGCACGCTCAAGCATGAGCAGCCGGAGATCGACGCCTGGTACCATCATTGGGTGATCGACGGCTTCACGGCCATCGAGGCGATGATTGCGCCGGCGCCTTATGCCTGCGGCGGCCATGTTACGCTCGCCGATATTTGCCTGGTGCCGCAGGTTTTCAACGCGCGGCGGTTGAAAGTGCCGCTCGACAAGTTCCCGAAAATCGTCGCGGTCGAGACCGCCTGCCTCAAACTGCCGGCTTTCGACAAAGCGCGGCCTGAGAACCAGCCGGACGCGGAGTGACGCGCGCACAGCGGCCTGCTAGACCGCCCCTTGCATCCGCAATTCCCCGTCTCTCATTCGCGAAAAGCCCGTGACAAATTCCAAGCTCGTTCGTGTCGTCCTCTGGATGGTCGGCGCATTGCTGTCGTTCTCGGTCATGGCGGTTTCGATCCGCGAACTGGCCAAGGGCGGGTTGACCATTTTCGAAATTCTCGCCATCCGCAGCGGCGTCGCTTTGATGGTGCTTCTGGTGTTGCTCATCTTGCGGCCGAAATTGCGCGCGCACACGCTGCCGCGGCGCATGCCTCTCAATCTGCTGCGCAACACGGTGCATTACGCATCGCAATATGCGTGGGCGCTCAGCCTCACCATGTTGCCGCTCGCCACCGTGTTCTCGCTGGAATTCACCATGCCAGCCTGGACCGCGCTGCTGGCGGTCTGGCTGCTGCACGAGAAGATGACACCGGGCCGCATCGGCGTGATCGTGCTAGGCCTCATCGGCGTGCTGGTCATCTTGCGGCCCGGCATCGCCAGTATCAATCCAGCGGCATTTCTCGTTCTGCTCGCGGCCTTCGGCTACGCCATCACCATGATCACCACCAAGAAGCTGACCATGACCGAGACCACATTCGGGATCGTGTTCTGGATGAGCGTCATACAGCTTCCGCTTTCATTGCTCGGCAGCGATCCGGCGGTATTTTTTCACCTGGAAACGCGCCATATTTTGCCCGCAATTGGCGTCGGGACAGCGGGCCTGACATCGCATTACTGCCTGAGCAATGCATTCCGCTCAGGCGACGCCACACTCGTGGTCCCGCTGGATTTCATGCGCATTCCGCTGATCGCCGTGGTCGGCTGGGCGTTTTACGGCGAACGGCTCGACTTTTTCGTACTGCTTGGCGCCGGTATCATCATTGCCGGCGTGCTGTGGAACCTGCGCTCAGAGTCCGCAGGTGCAAGGCTCGCATCGCGGTGATTTTGCCATTAGAGTAAAGCGTATGACCGGGTCCGTTTTCAAATATGCAACTGTAGCTGCAATAATCGCGTCGGCATCCGCCGCGGCCATCGCGCAGCCGGCAAATCCGGCGTGCCAACGGCTGGAAGCCCAGCTTAACTCGCTCGACAACGGCAACAATGATCCCGCGCGCGCCGACCAGATTCGCCGCGCCGATGACGCGATCAACCGCCAGCAATTCGAGGTCGACAAACTGGTCTCGCAAGCGCGCCGTCTGGGTTGCGAAAATTCCGGCTTCTTCTCGATTTTCAGCAATCCGCCGGCGCAATGCGGCTCGCTTAATCGACAGATCGACCAGCAGCGCACGACGCTCGAGCGCATGCAGAACGATTTCGAGCAACTCAATGGCGGCACAACGCAACGAGCCTCGCAGCGCCAATCGCTGTTGATCGCGCTCGGCAACAATAATTGCGGTCCGCAATACCGCGCGGCCGCGCAAGCCGGCCAGCAGGGCGGATTTTTCGACCGCCTGTTTGGCAGCAATGGCGGCATATTATCGGGCTCGCCCGGTCCGATGGGCGGCACCTTCCGCACTATCTGCGTGCGAACTTGCGACGGTTTTTATTATCCGATTTCGTTCGCGACCTCGCCGGATCATTTCCGCGACGACGAACAAACTTGCCAGCGCATGTGCCCGGCGGCCGAAGTATCGCTCTATACCTATCACAATCCCGGTGAGGAAGTGACGCAGGCAGTGTCGCTCACCGGCAAGCTTTATACCGAACTGCCGGCGGCGTTCAGCTATCGCAAGGCGGTCAATCCCGCATGCAGTTGTCGCAAGCCTGGCGAAAGCTGGGCCGCCGCGCTCAAAGCCAATGGCGCCGACGATACGGTTGCGCCGGGCGATGTTGTCGTCACCGAACAGAATGCCAAGCGTCTTTCGCAGCCCCGCATCGGCGCCGACGGCAAACCGATCCGCCCCGATCCGCGCGCCAAGACGCCGGCGCCCGAAACCCCGGCGGCGATGGTCGACGCGCCGGGCGAAACCGACCCCGCCAAACGCACCGTGCGCACGGTCGGGCCGACTTTTTTGCCGGTGCGGTGACGTTTAAGCGGTGTATTCATTTATGGAGATTGGCTGGTCGACGTTCGTTATGTGCCTTTAGCGACCAAAATGGCGCGGCGGCGCGATTGTCCGCAAAGTGCCGGAAGCAGACTTTAGGCATTGCAATTACACGCCGCCATTCCCGCCTATCGATTTTATATGGATTTGCGCCGGCAGTAATCCTGGGCCGTCAGCGATATGACGACCCGGTATAGGGAACTTTGCGGGCAAGCGGACGTTGGTTGGCTAGCGAGCTAAGCGCCCATTCGGGCGTTTGCGCTATTATTCTGGAGGTTACGATGGATAAAAAGATTGCGGGGCTGCTTGGCGCCGCCGCCGCCTTGACGACGGTAGCCGGCGGCAATGCGGCAGCAATAGCGGCTACCGTGCCCACTGGTTCATTGCAGGCCTCTTCCTACGCCGATCTACTTGCGCCGGTTCCGAATGCCCTCGCGCAACTCATTGCCGACGACACTGCACGGGCGAGCCAATCGCCCGGCGAAAGGATGGATATGGCCCAAATTCAGGTCGAAATTGGCGGCCACCATCATCATCACCATCACCGCTACCGGCGCCATAGACACCGCCATCATCACCACCATCATCACAGCAACTTCATGGCGATCCCGCGCGCCGACGTCTAGCGATCCGACATTAGTAAAAACGCAAAGCGGCCCGAATCCAGCATTCGGGCCGCTTTTTTATGCAACGCGCAAAGTGCGCTCTGTCGATCTACTATTCGTTCGGTTTTGCCTTGGCCTTTGCCGCTCGTAGGATATGCCGATAGGTGCCGTCGAACACGGTTTCGGTGGACGAGACCCACTCTGTTTCCTTCGATAGGCTCTCGCGACTGGCATGAATTCGCCGCCCGCGCATTTCCCGCTCGGCCGCTTCCTCCTCATTCATTTCGTGGAGCTCAAACTGCGATGGGAGCGGCAAAAACACAATTTGCATAAATGGCTCGCCTGGCCTGAAAATATGAGTGCTGCCTTTGGGCGGTGCCTTGAATACGACGAAGGAAATCATGGGCCACCAATTCGTTCGCAACAGTGCGGGTACAGCTAGCGGCACTTCATCATTCGGATCGGTGTAATAACGCGGGTGCGGCTCGGTGCGAACCGCCATGTCCTCGTCAACCTTTAGGTCGAGCAATAACTGATAGGTGTAATAATTCTCGCCGAACGCACGGAATGGCGGCCATTGCAGATCGCTGTCGGGCGCGGGGCCGAAGTCACCGTCCAACACCACACGGCCGTCACGGTTTGTGACGCGAAGTTCGTTGTCGTAGGGATAAAATAGCTCGATTCCGTATTCCGCCCCCTCGGTGAATGGCATGCAGTGCCAAACCTGCTCATGCGATCCATCCTTGCGCGGTTCGGGCTTGCCGCCCCAACCGGGCATTTCGAGCTTCGTCCGGCGCGGCCGTAAACGCGGCTCAATCAATCTATACTTGACGACGCGCATAATTCATTCCCCGCCTTCGATAGCGACCATAATAGCGCGGCGCCTGAACTCGCGCTTTAGAAGTCGAACGCTTCGCTCTTTGCCGGCGTGCCGGTGACCAGCGACACATCGGGCGCCGGCAGCGGCGTGCCGGGATCGCGGAAGCGGTTGGTGATCGGATAGCGCCGGTCACGGCCGAAATTCTTCAACGTGACTTTCACGCCCGGCGCCGCCTGCCGGCGCTTGTATTCGGCGAGGTTGAGCATGCGCTCGATACGCACGACGGTGTCGCGGTCGAACCCGCGGCGACGATGGCCGAGATCGGTTCCTCGCGCTCGACCAGCCGCTCCAGGATCGGATCGAGCACGTCGTAGGGCGGCAGCGAATCCTGGTCCTTCTGGTTCTCGCGCAATTCCGCGGTCGGCGGCCGCGTGATGATATTCTCCGGGATCACCAAGCCATCGGGGCCCAGCGCGCCCTCGGGCTTCCAGCGATTGCGCAGCCGCGACAGGCGAAACACTTCGGTCTTGTAGAGGTCCTTGATCGGATTAAAGCCGCCATTCATGTCGCCATAGAGCGTGGCATAGCCGACCGACATTTCCGACTTGTTGCCGGTGGTCACCACCATGAGACCGAACTTGTTGGAAATCGCCATCAGGATGGTGCCGCGCGCGCGCGCCTGCAGGTTTTCTTCCGTCACGTCGCGCTTGGATCCGGCGAAAGCAGACGACAGCGCGGCCTCAATGCCCTCGACCGCCTTGGCGATCGGCAGCATCTGATAGTTCACGCCGAGCGCCTTGGCGCAGGCCGCTGCGTCGTCGAGCGATTCCTGCGCGGTGAATTTGTAGGGCAGCATGACGCAACGCACGCGATCGGCGCCCAGCGCGTCTACCGCCATCGCGGCGCAGAGCGCGGAATCGATGCCGCCCGACAAGCCGAGGACGACGCCCGGAAATCCGTTCTTATTGACATAATCGCGCAGGCCCAGCACGCAGGCCGCGTAATCGGCCTTCTCCGCATCGATGGGCGTGACAATCGGCCCGTTCTCGCAACGCCAGCCAGTCGGCCGCGCGAACCCATTGGATGGTGACGACGGTTTCGACAAAGCCCGCGAGCTGGAAGGCCAGCGAACAATCGGCATTGAGCCCGAAAGACACGCCATCGAATACGAGTTCGTCCTGACGCGCCGACCTGATTGACATAGATCTGTCGGCAGCCGCTGTTCGGTGACGCGGGCGACGGCGATGTTGAGGCGCACGTCGCCCTTCTGGCGCCAATAGGGCGAGCCGTTGGGAACGACCAATAATTCCGCGCCGGTTTCGGCGAGGCATTCGACGATTTCGTCGCCCCAGATATCCTCGCAGATCGGGATGCCGAAGCGCACGCCACGAAAATTGACCGGTCCCGGCATCGGGCCAGGCGCGAAGACGCGCTTTTCGTCGAACACGCCATAATTCGGCAGATCGACCTTGTAGCGCAGCGCGGTGATACGGCCGCCTTCCAGCAACGCCACCGCATTGTAGAGCTTGCCGGCATCGACCCAGGGCGTGCCGACGAGCAAAGCCGGGCCGGCTACGCTGTCTCGCGAGCGAGCGCCTCGACCGCGGCGCGGCAAGCGGCCTGAAAGGCCGGCTTGAGCACCAAATCCTCCGGCGGATAGCCGGCGATGAACAGTTCGGGAAATACGACGAGATCGGCGCCTTGCGCGGCGGCTTGTGTCGCGGGCGCGGCGCACTTTTTCCGCATTGCCGGCGATATCGCCGACAGTCGGGTTGAGCTGCGCAACCGCAATCGCCAGTCTGTCGGAAGGACGGACGTTCATGAGCATGATTTAGCCCTTGCGCTTTGGCGCGGCAATCCGGTGCCTGCCACGCCGAAAACGCAGAGCTTGCGTATTATAGCCCCGCCGCCGCAGGCATCGGCTTGGCCTGGGCGGAGCGCACTTTCTTCAGCAGTTCGGCCAGCAGGAAGGCGAGATCGATCGCCTGCTCGGCATTGAGCCGCGGATCGCAGGCCGTGTGATAGCGGTCGTTGAGGTCGTCATCGGTGATCGCGCGCGCGCCGCCGGTGCATTCGGTGACGTTCTGGCCGGTCATCTCGAGATGCACGCCGCCGGCATAGGTGCCCTCCGCCGCGTGAACGTCGAAGAAAGCCCGCACCTCCTTCAGGATCAGATCGAACGGCCGTGTCTTGTAGCCGGTCGCCGAGGTGATGGTGTTGCCGTGCATCGGATCGCAAGACCACAGCACGACCTGCTGCCCTCGCGCTTCACCGCGCGCACCAGCGCCGGCAGCTGATCGCCGACCTTCTCGGCGCCGAAGCGGCCGATCAGCGTCAGGCGGCCCGGCTCGTTCTCCGGATTGAGGATGTCGATCAGCCGCAGCAGATCGTCGGGCTTCGAGCGACGGCCCGCATTTGAGACCGAGCGGATTCTTGATGCCGCGGCAGAATTCGACATGGGCGTGGTCGAGCTGGCGGGTGCGGTCGCCGATCCAGATCATGTGGCCCGAAGTCGCGTACCAGTCGCCGGTCGTCGAATCGACGCGGGTGAAAGCCTGCTCGAAGCCAAGCAGCAGCGCCTCGTGGCTGGTGTAGAATTCGGTCGTGCGCAATTCGGGATGGCTCTCGAGATCGAGGCCGCAGGCCTGCATGAAGCCGAGCGCCTCCGAAATGCGATCCGACAATTCGACATAGCGGCGCGACTGCGGACTGTCCTTGACGAAGCCCAGCATCCACTGCCGCACGCTGGCGAGATTGGCGTAACCGCCTTGCGCAAAAGCGCGCAGCAGATTGAGCGTCGCCGCCGATTGCCGATAGGCGTCGAGCTGGCGGCGCGGATCGGGCGTGCGCGCTGCCGCGGTGAAGGCGTTGTCATTGATGATGTCGCCGCGATAGCTCGGCAATTCGATGCCGTCGCGCTTTTCGGTCGGCGAGGAGCGCGGCTTGGCGAATTGTCCGGCGATGCGGCCGACTTTCACCACCGGCAATGCGGCGGCATAGGTCAGCACCACCGCCATCTGCAGGAACACGCGGAAGAAGTCGCGGATGTTGTTGGCGCCGTGCTCGGCGAAGCTCTCCGCGCAATCGCCGCCTTGCAGCAGGAAAGCTTCGCCATTCGCCACGCGGGCGAGCGGCTTCTTCAGATTGCGCGCCTCGCCCGCAAACACCAGCGGCGGAAAGGTCGCAAGCTGCTTTTCGGTATCGGCCAATGCCTGCAGGTCCGGATATATCCGGGACCTGCTGGATCGGCTTTTTGCGCCAAGTTTCGGGCGTCCAACGCTCGGGCATCGCGAATAGCTCCAAGATTTGCGGGGGTTATACACGAGCAGCCCCGGCCAAAGCTAGATATTCGAACGCGTTGGATTCTTGGTTATTCCGCCGCCGCGCGGCCATAACTCATGGCTTTTTCGCGCATGGTGACCAATTCCTCGGCCGCCGTCGGATGCACCGCCATGGTGGCATCGAAATCGGCCTTGGTGGCTCCCATTTTCACCGCCACGCCGACGAGCTGGATCAATTCGCCGGCGTCGGCACCGACGATGTGGCAGCCGACGACACGGTCGGTCTTGCCGTCGACCAGGAGCTTCATGAAGCAACGCGTATCGCGGCCGGCCAGCGTGGCTTTCATCGGCCGGAAACTGCTCTTGTAGATATCGACAATCGCGAACTGCTCGCGCGCCTGCGCCTCGGTCAGACCGATGACGCCAAGTTCGGGTTCGGAAAACACCGCGGTCGGCACGTAAGTGTGATCGACCGGGGTCGGCTTGCCGCCATAGATCGTATCGGCGAAGGCATGGCCTTCGCGGATTGCCACCGGGGTGAGATTAACCCGGTTGGTGACATCGCCGACGGCGTAAATGTTCGGCACGGAGCTGCGCGAAAACTCATCGACGGCGATCCCGCCATGCTCGTGGATTTTAACGCCCAAAGGTTCTATGCCGAGCCCCATGACGTTGGGACGGCGCCCGATGGCGAACATCACCTTATCGACCGTGATTGCGCTGCCATCGGAAAGCCGCACTACATATTCGTCGCCGGCCTCCTCAATCGCATCGACCGTGTGGCCGCAAGTCACGGTAATACCACGCGTGCGCATTTCGGAACGCAAATGCTCGCGCACGTCGTCGTCAAAACCGCGCAGGATATTCTCGCCGCGATAAACCAGCGTCACTTTGCTGCCCAGCCCTGCAAAAATGCAGGCGAATTCCACGGCGATGTAACCGCCGCCCTGAATAAAAATTCGCTTGGGCAATTCGGCGAGATGAAACACTTCGTTCGAGGAGATAGCGTGTTCGATGCCGGGAATCTTCGGCCCCAAATTTGGCCAGCCGCCGGTTGCAATCAGAATTGTCTCCGCCCGTATATTCGCGCCGCTCGATAGCAGGCGGACATTGTGGGCGTCTTCCAGGACGGCGCGGCTTCGCGCCAGCTTGACGTTGAAACGCTCCAGCGTGGCGACATAGGCAGCTTCGAGCCGCGTGATCTCGCGATCCTTATTGGCGATCAGCGTCGGCCAATGAAACGTCGGCTCCGGCACCGTCCAGCCGTAACCGGCGGCATCCTCGAATTCGGCGGAAAATCGCGAGGCGTAAACCAGAAGCTTTTTCGGCACGCAACCGCGGATCACGCAGGTGCCACCGACCCGGAATTCCTCCGCGATCATGACGCGCGCGCCGTGGCTGGATGCTATCCGCGCGGCCCGCACGCCACCGGATCCCGCCCCGATGACAAAAAGATCGACGTCGTGGTCCGCCATCCGCCGCTATCGCCCTATATTTCAAAAGCCCGCCATTTGGCGGCCCGGCCGTCGCCGATCAAAGCGCGTGACCCCGTTTTTTCAACTCGTCGCGCATCTTGCCTACCACCTCATCGGAGAGCGTGTTTGCCCAGGTTTGTGCATATTTCATGCTGGCTTCGACGACCTTCGGCTGCACGGCCAGCATCTTCATGCCGGCTGGCGACTGATAGAAAGCGATAATGGCCTTGAGCTCTTGGTCGGTGAAATTGGCGGCATAAAGTTTAGCGACCTCGTCATTGATCTCGACCGAACGCGGCGCCAGATCGACGCGCATCTTATCGCCGATTTCATTGAGATCTTTGCTCAAGGCCGGATTTTGCTGGAGGTACAAAAGTTTCGCCTGTTCGATCACGCCGGCGATCAACGGGCTGAACAGTGCCGTAGCGCCAGTGATGGCAACCAGTTCCTTGCCACTTGCGATTGCCGCGGCCGACGGCTGTTGCGCGAACGCGGCCGGGCCCGAAACTCCGAGCGCAACGGCGACGATTGCCAGGAACTTTGCGCGATTATGCATGAAACCCATTATCGTAACTCCGTTTGGCTCAAAATATCAGGACCGTTCGATAAGCTTGATGCCGTCAGGCCCTGCTACAATGGCACTGTGCGCAAGACCGACAAACAGACCATGCTCCATGACCCCGGGGATACCTGAAAGCGCATGCGCCGTCGCTTGCGGATCGTCAATCCGGTTAAGCGCGGCATCGATGATCCAATGCCCGCCATCCGTGACGAAAGGATGGCCGACCTTATCTTGGCGTAGCGTAAGGGGCCCAGACAGCCCGATTCCGGCGATTGTCTTCTCTATCGCTATGCGGGTAGCCGAAAAACCAAACGGCGTTACCTCGATCGGCAATGGAAAGCGGCCAAGCTTTTCCACCCATTTGCTCTGATCGGCGATCACGATCATTCGCGCAGAAGCCGCCGCGACGATCTTTTCCCGCAAAAGCGCGCCGCCGCCCCCTTTGATCAGGCTCAAATCGGGCGCAATTTCGTCGGCACCGTCCACGGTCAAATCGAGTTCGGGGGTCTCGTCAAGCGTGGTCAGCCGGATACCGCAGCGCTCGGCGTCGGCTCTGGTGGCCTCCGATGTCGGCACCGCGACGATATCTAAGCCGGCGCGCACGCGCTCGCCGACCAGTTCCACGAAATGCTTGGCGGTCGACCCAGTACCCAGCCCGAGCCGCATGCCGTGACGTACAAATTCGACAGCGCGAGCGGCGGCTGCGCGTTTCTGGGCATCGGCGTTCATCGTCACCGGCTGAGTATCCGAGCGAGGATAAAGGAATTTGTCGCAACGCCTATCTAGCCTTGTTCGACCCGTCTGAATAGCCGAAAATCGCCGGCTTTTTATGCCTTGCATCGGCGGCGGCCCAGCGTTAGCGATCCAATTATGCCCGCCCCCATCATCGTATTCGACCTCGACGGCACACTGATCGATACCGCGCCCGATCTCATTGACACCCTCAATGTGATGTTTGCGCAAGCGGGACTGCCGCCGATCGCCTATGAAACCGCGCGCGAACTAATCGGCGGCGGCGCCCGGGCGATGATCGCCCGCGGCATCGAGGCGGAAGGCCGCGTCGTCGAGCCGGCAAAGCTCGAGCAAATGTTTACCCGCTTCATCGCGCATTATTCGGAACACATTGCCGATCGATCGCGGCCGTTTCCCGGGCTGATCGATGCGCTCGATACGCTCGCCGCCGACGGTTATCGTTTCGCGGTTTGCACCAACAAACTCGAACGGTTGTCGGTTCTTCTGCTCGAGAAACTCAAACTGGCGGACCGCTTCGCGGCCATCTGCGGGCAAGACACCTTCGGTGTCCAGAAGCCAGACCCGGAAGCTTTGCGGCGCACGATTTCCGCCGCCGGAGGAAGTCTGCGGCGCGCCATTATGATCGGAGATTCCGCGACCGATATTAATACTGCGCGCGCGGCTGGAATTCCCGTCATTGCCGTGGATTTCGGCTACAGCGAACGCCCGGTGTCCGAATTTGGGCCAGACCGGATTATCGGCCATTTTTCGCAATTGCCATCCGCAGTCGCCGCCATTTTTTCCGCACAATGATGGGCGCCAAATGGCGCATGGTTAACGCGGTAAGGTTAATGGCGGCGGTATATTGCCTCTCCAAGACCGCGCCCGTATCCTCTTAATGGGCGGGCGACCTTAAGTCGCTCGAGTGGACGGATCAAAAAAATGTATCGAGTTTTATTGATCGTGTGCGGCGCGCTGGCTCTCGCGGCGTGCTCTTCGATGCCGGACTGGATGAGCTTCGAAGCGTTGAAGCCGGCGCCAATAATGGACACCGTGCGTTTCGAGTCGGAACCGCCGGGCGCCGAGGCTAAAACCTCCAACGGACAAACTTGCCGCACGCCCTGCGCGCTCGCACTACCGGTCAATTCACCGCTGACCGTGACCTTCTCGCTCAACGGCTACCAACCGGAATCGGAAAGCATCGATCCGATCTCGACAGCCGGAAGCCCCACGACGTTGCGGCCCAATCCGGTAACGGTGGAACTCACGCCGGCAGCGCCGCCGCCGAAGCCGGTGAAGAAACCGCCTGCGGCCAAAAAGACGACGGCCGCCAAACCTGCCGCCAAGCCTGCCGCAAAGCCCGTCGCTGCGGCACCTGCGGCGTCGGAGCCGGCGCAGCAACAGGCCGCGCCCTGGCCGTCTACGCCGCCCGCGCAACGCTAGGCCGTTTACGCCGTCTTTCAATTCCGATGTCCCGCGCATGCTGGCGCAATGCAGCATGCCGCGGCTGGACGCTATGGCCAATATCGTCCACTATTCCTATATGCGGTGGCAGGAATAGAACATGATATCTGCAATCGGCACCCCCACACTCGAACTCGATCGCGCCGGCCAGCGTCCGCGCGCACTGATCGATCCGTTTGCGCGCGCCATCACCTATTTGCGTGTTTCTGTGACCGATCGGTGTGACTTCCGCTGCGTCTACTGCATGTCGGAGCACATGACGTTTCTGCCGAAGGCCGATTTGCTCAGCCTGGAGGAACTCGACCGGCTGTGTAGCGCTTTCATCGCCAAAGGCGTCACCAAGTTGCGTCTAACGGGCGGCGAGCCGCTGGTGCGGCGCGGCATCATGACATTGGTGTCTTCGCTGTCGCGACATCTCGCGAGCGGTGCGTTGAAAGAATTGACGCTTACCACGAACGGCTCGCAACTGGAAAAATACGCCGCGGAGCTCAAAGCCCATGGCGTCGAGCGTATCAATGTCTCGCTCGACACGCTCGATCCGGACAAGTTCCGCGCCATCACGCGCTGGGGCGATCTTGGCAAGGTCCTGGCCGGTGTCGACGCGGCGCAGGCGGCGGGCCTACGGGTGAAGATCAATGCGGTGGCACTCAAGGGCGTGAACGAAGACGAAATCGCCGGCTTGCTGGAGTGGGCGAATGGCCGCGGCATGGATCTAACCGTGATCGAGGTAATGCCGCTCGGCGATGTTGGCGAAACGCGTCTCGATCAGTATCTGCCGCTATCGATGGTGCGGGCGCGGCTGGCTGAACGCTTCACGCTCGAAGACATCGATTACCAGACCGGCGGACCGGCGCGCTATGTGCGCGTCAAGGAAACCGGTGGGAAGCTCGGCTTCATCACCCCAATGACGCATAATTTCTGCGAGACCTGCAACCGCGTGCGCATCACCTGCACCGGCACGCTGTATATGTGCCTCGGCCAGAATGACGCTGCCGACCTGCGCACGCCGCTGCGCGCCTCGGAAAGCGACAATTTGATCCATGCCGCGATTGACGAGGCGATTACGCGCAAGCCGAAAGGCCATGATTTCGTGATCGATCGCCGCCATCAACGGCCGGCGCTGTCGCGCCACATGAGCGTAACCGGCGGCTAGCGAGCGCACGCAGAAAAAATTAAGCTGCCCGCTCTACGCTCGTCACGAGATCGCGCAATTCCTCAAGCCGCAAGCGGGACGGGGTAAAACATACGCCCAAACTATCGCCGCCGTTGCGCACGATCGTACCGGCAATTGCTTTCATGCCTGGAAATTTTAGCGCGACCTGATCGCCAACCACCAGGTTGGCGGCGGCATCGATGCGGCTGCCGCCTTCGCTGATATCACGGACGGAAATGTCGGCGAAGCCACCGTCGTATTCGAGGCGGGCCGCTAATTTAACTTCGTAGCGCGGGTATTCGCGCAAATCGGCTTTGACCGCCTTGCGCACGATATCGGGTATCTCGCGGCACAATGTGTGCGACGTAGCCTGCATTTCTGCGGCCACTGCGGAAACGTCTTGGGCGTTTGTGCGCGAGCGCTCGACCATATCGGCGATGCCGGCAATTTGGCTGGCGACGCCGGACACCGCGGCGCTGGATTCGCGGGCCCGGCTGGCGAATTCGTCCGTTGCGGCACGTTGCTGTTCAACGGCCGCCGACACCGACTGGGTAATGCTCGACAATTGATCGACGGCTTGCGCGACGCCGGCCAGGGACGCCACCACCTCGCGGGTGGTGGACTAGAATCTCGGCCACTTTGGCCCCTATCCGCTCAGTCGATTGCCCGGTTTGCGTTGCCAGCGTCTTGACCTCGGCGGCGACCACGGAAAAGCCACGCCCGGCCTCGCCTGCCCGCGCCGCCTCGATGGTGGCATTGAGCGCCAACAAATTGGTTTGCGCGGCGATTTCGTCGATGACCGAGACGACATCGCCAATTTGGTCGGCGGCCTTTGTTAGGGCATTGAGGGTCGCGCGCGAGCCATTGGCGCGCACGACCGCTTCGCGGCCAAGCTGACTGCCGCGCCGCACCTCCTTGGATATATCGCCGATCGTCTGCATCACCTGGTTGGACAACTGGCCGGCGGCCTGGTTCATGGCACGCGAGCCTTCCGCCGCGTTGGCGGTTTCATCAAAAGCCTCGCGAACCGCCTCCAACGCGGCCAACATATCCTCGGCTTTGGTCTGCAAGGTTGAAGCGCCAGCAACAATCGGCTGAATGCCGCCCTCGGTGGCGACTTCAACCTGGCGCGCCAGATTGGACAGGTTGACCCGGCGCGATGCCTGCCAGGTCCGGTCGAGATCGTTGTGGACGAGTTCGCGGCGTTGGCGTTCGCCCAGCACCTCGGCTAGCCGGTCGGTTGCCGCGATCAGGCGCGCGATTTCGCTGCGGCAGGGAGGCAATGGCGCGGTGGATTGAAGCTCGGCCTGGGCGATGGCGTCGAGCGTTTCGGCGGCCGTGGCCAGCGGGCGCGCAATCGTGCGGGCAATCGAAAGGACGAGCATCCGGACAATCGCCGCGGCCGCTAGGCCGACAACGATCCAGACATAGATGGCGTTGGTCTCGCCGATAAACGGCAAAAGCTCGGCGGCTAAATAAGGCATCGCGAGCACGGCCGCGAGTGGCAGCATGACGGCCGCAAAGAGCCGCTCGGCGATGGTAAACTGCCGCATCCCTATTCCTCGCGCCGCGCTCGGTACCGGTGGGCAACCGGGAAAGGCGCGGCAAGTCCGCCGCAGGCCGACCAGCGGCTTTTGTAGCCCGGCCGTAGTTAACCGAGGGTTTAGAGTTCATTAACCATGGGTTTCATCGCCTCGCCTGCCCCGGGGGTGGGCATGCCTATCAAAGCGGCATCAGGCGCAAGGCTCGTTGGCTGGGGCAAACCAGGTCTGACGCAAACTTCGCCATTGACGCCTTGGGTTGCCATCGGATTAAGGTGGGGAGCTTGGTTTCGGCTAAGCCGTGGGGATATAACAAAAATAAAGGCCGGCGGCCGCTTTCGCGGCAAGCGGCGTGGGAGGGGAAATGCAACTGAGCGCTCTAGACGCTGCGCTAAAGGCGTTGCTGCCGGTCACGCAGAAAATCGACGCGGCCAATCGCTGGCTTGGCAAACGACGTGGCCTGGCTGATCCTGGCCGCCGTGGTGGTTTCGGCCGCCAATGCGACCGTGCGCAAGATATTCGACACCTCGTCAAACTCCTGGCTCGAGCTGCAATGGGTGCTGTTCAGCATCGTATTCCTGCTGTGCTCGCCCTGGACGCTGCTCGACAACGAGCACATCCGCATCGACATCGTAAACCAAATGCTGCCCAAGCGCTGGCGCGACAGCATCGACGTCGTCGGCCATGCGTTTTTCCTGATGCCGTTGTGCGTGATCATGATCATTACCGGAATCCCGTTCTTTTATCGATCGGTTCGAAATCAACGAGCAGTCGGGCAATGCCGGCGGTCTGCCGCAATGGCCGGCCAAGTCGCTGGTGATGATCGCGTTCACGATTCTGCTGATCCAGGCCATATCGGAATTGATCAAGCGCATCGCCGTGATGCGCGACCTCACTGAGGATCCGCATGAGAGCCAGGTTCATACGCTCGAAGCCGAAGTCGAGCATATTGTCGAAGCGATCGAAAAGCGCTGAACGCCCGTAGCGGTCCCCGGAGTATTCAATGGAATTAATTCTGATCCACAACATGGCGCCGATTATGTTCGGCTCCCTTGTGGTGTTTTTGCTGCTCGGTTACCCGGCGGCATTCTCGCTAGGCGCGGTCGGGCTGATCTTCGCTTTGATCGGCATCGAGCTCGGCCTGTTCGTGCCGGACTTCCTGCAAGCTCTGCCGGAACGCGTCTATGGCGTGATGAGCAACGACACGCTGCTGGCAATTCCCTTCTTTACGTTCATGGGTTTGGTGCTGGAGCGATCCGGCATGGCGGAAGACCTGCTTGACACCATCGGGCAATTGTTCGGCACCGTGCGCGGCGGCCTTGCCTATGCCGTCGTATTTGTCGGCGCGCTGCTGGCCGCCACGACCGGCGTAGTGGCCGCGTCGGTGATTTCGATGGGCCTGATCTCGCTGCCGATCATGTTGCGCTATGGCTACGACCGACGCGTAGCCTCCGGCGTCATCGCGGCCTCCGGCACGCTGGCGCAAATTATTCCGCCGTCGCTGGTGCTGATCGTGATGGCCGACCAACTCGGCCGCTCGGTCGGCGACATGTATGAAGGCGCGTTTATTCCCGGAATCGTACTAGCCGGCCTCTATGCCGGCTATGTTTTCCTGGTCTCCGTCCTATTTCCGAAGGCAACCCCGGGCCTTCCGCCGGATGCCGTCGGCTTTCGCGAACCAGATGGCAGCCGCGGCCTGATTTCGCTCGCGGCTTTGGCCGTGGCGAGCGGTGTTTTCGGCTGGTTCATCATGCGCAAGTCGACATCGCACGGCGCCGATTTCGTGGTCTTGAGCATGTTCTTCTCGATCCTGTTCGCCTTCGGCGTCACGGTGGTGAACTGGCTCGTTGCCCGCTTCATCGGCTACCGCTTCCTCTCGCATATGGCGCAGCAAACCACCTTTGTGATGGTGCCGCCGCTATTCCTGATCTTTCTTGTGCTCGGCACCATTTTTATCGGTGTCGCCACGCCGACCGAGGGCGGCGCCATGGGCGCCAGCGGCGCGCTTATTCTTGGCGCCCTCAAGCGGCGGCTGACCTGGGACCTGGTGCGCCAGGCCGTGGAATCGACGGCCAAACTTTCGGCCTTCGTGGTTTTCATCCTGATCGGCGCGCGCGTATTCTCGCTGACATTCTATGGCGTGAGCGGGCATATCTGGGTCGAGAATATGCTGACCTCGCTGCCGGGCGGACAAATCGGCTTCTTGATCTTCGTCAACGCCTTCGTATTTGTGCTGGCATTCTTCCTCGACTTCTTCGAGCTTGCCTTCATCATCATCCCCCTGCTCGGCCCCGCCGCAGAGCATCTCGGCATCGACCTGATCTGGTTCGGCGTCATTCTCGGCGTCAATATGCAGACTTCGTTCATGCACCCGCCGTTCGGATTCGCTTTGTTCTATCTGCGATCGGTCGCGCCGCGCGAACCCTACAACGACCGCCTTACCGGAAAACGTACCGAGGGGATTACTACCGGGCAAATCTATTGGGGGGCGGTGCCATTCGTGATTATTCAAATCATCATGGTGCTTTTGGTGATCCTGTTCCCGGCCATGGTCATGCATTACAAGGGCGCGGCCTCGAATATCGATCCGAACAAGGTGCTGATCGAGGTCCCGCAGACCGACCTGCCGCCGGCACTCGATTTCGGTCAACCTCAGAAATAGCGGACGCTGTTTCAGCCGCGCCAATAAAAAAACCCCGGAGCCGCAGCTCCGGGGTTTTGCATTGAGCCTGACGTTCAAGTGTTGTTGTGACGGATCATGAACGAGTCATAGTTGAGTTCGGCGACCTGGAACCAGGAATAGCCGGGCTTCATGTAGTTGTTCATCGAATCATACACTTTCTTGAAGCTGGCATTTTCCTTGGAGATCTCGGCGTGCAGTTCGTGGGCCGCCGTGATGCAGGCTTCCATGATCGGAGGCGAGAATGCGTGCAGCTTGGTTCCGCCGGCCAGTAGACGGCGGAGCGCCGGTGGATTGACCAGATCGTACTTTGCAATCATCCACTGGTTGGCATAAGCAGCCGCTTGTTCGAGGATGGCCTGATAGTTCTTCGGCAGCGCATTCCACTTATCGATATTGAACATGGCCATGATCATCGAGCCGCCTTCCCACCAGCCGGGATAGTAATAATGCGGCGCGACCTTATAGAAGCCGAGCTTCTCGTCGTCGTAAGGGCCGACCCATTCGGCGGCGTCGATAGTGCCCTTTTCCAGCGCCGGGTAGATGTCGCCGGCGGCGATCTGCTGCGGCACGGCGCCGAGCTTTTGGATCACGCGGCCGGGGAAACCGCCGATGCGCATTTTCAGGCCTTTGAGATCGTCAATTGTGTTGATCTCTTTGCGGAACCAGCCGCCCATCTGGCAACCGGTATTGCCGGCGAGCAGCGAGTGACAGTTATACTTCTTGTAGAACTCGTTGAGCACTTCCTGGCCGCCGCCGAGCGTGTACCAACCCTGGTTCAGACGCTGGTTCGGTCCGAAGGCGACAGAGGTACCGAAGGCGAAGGTCGGGTCCTTGCCGAAATAATAATACGACGCCGTATGGCCGCATTCGACGGTGCCGTTCTGCACCGCATCGACGACTTGCAGACCCGGTACGATTTCGCCGCCGGCAAATACCTGAATCTGGAATTTGCCGTCGGTGGCTTCAGAAACCGCTTTGGCCATCATTTCCGCGCCGCCGAACAGCGTGTCGAGCGACTTCGGCCAGCTTGTGGTCATGCGCCATTTGAGCTCAGGCATCGATTGCGCGATGGCCGGCGCGGCGATCGCACTGGCCGCGACACCCAGACCGGCGGCCTTGATAAATTGACGACGTTTCATCCCGATATCCTCCCTATGGTTTTTTTGTAGTGGAGACCCCCGTCAGTCGCGTGCAACCCCCCTTAGTCGGTGGTGAGCATGACCGGAAATCATGGCGGAGCTCCCAACTTGTTCCAGTCTGCACTGGTTTTACCTAAGTTGTAAGTGGGAATTGGGCCAAAAATAACTCGAAAAAACAAAGGGATCAGACGGCGAAGCCACAAAAGGGGCAGCGCGAAATGACCGCATGGGTTTTTGACAAAAAATAACCCCGGAGCGCAAGGCTCCGGGGTTTTGTTTCAACGCCGATCCGTTCAGGTGGCGCGGTTGTGGCGCACCATGAAGCTATCGTAGTTGAGCTCGGCGACCTGGAACCAGGAATAGCCGTTGTGCATGAAATCGTTCATCGATTCATACACTTTCTTGAAGCTGGCGTTCTCTTTCGAGACCTCGTCGTGCAATTCGTGAGCGGCCTTGATGCAGGCTTCCATGATCGCAGGCGAGAATGCGTGCAGCTTGGTACCGCCGGCCAGCAGACGGCGCAGCGCCGGCGGGTTGAGCAAGTCGTATTTCGCCATCATCCACGAATTGGCGGTAGCGGCTGCCTGAGAAAGAGCGGCCTGATAGTTCTTCGGCAGCGCATTCCACTTGTCGAGGTTGACGAACGACATGATCATCGTTCCGCCTTCCCACCAGCCGGGATAGTAATAATGCGGCGCGACCTTGTAGAAGCCGAGCTTCTCGTCGTCGTAAGGGCCGACCCATTCGGCGGCGTCGATAGTGCCCTTTTCCAGCGCCGGATAGATGTCGCCGGCGGCGATCTGCTGCGGCACGGCGCCGAGCTTTTGGATCACGCGGCCGGGGAAACCGCCGATGCGCATTTTCAGGCCTTTGAGATCGTCAATTGTGTTGATCTCTTTGCGGAACCAGCCGCCCATCTGGCAGCCGGTATTGCCGGCGAGTAGCGAGACCATGTTGTATTTCTTGTAGAACTCGTCGAGCGCTTCCTTGCCGCCGCCGAGCAAGTACCAGGCTTGGTTCAGGCGCTGGTTCGGCCCGAAGGCGACCGAGGCTCCGAAGGCGAAGGTCGGGTCCTTGCCGAAATAATAATAGGACGCCGTATGGCCGCATTCGACGGTGCCGTTCTGCACCGCATCGACGACTTGCAGACCCGGTACGATTTCGCCGCCGGCAAATACCTGAATCTGGAATTTGCCGTCGGTGGCTTCAGAAACCGCTTTGGCCATCATTTCCGCGCCGCCGAACAGCGTGTCGAGCGACTTCGGCCAGCTTGTGGTCATGCGCCATTTGAGCTCAGGCATCGATTGCGCGATGGCCGGCGCGGCGATCGCACTGGCCGCGACACCCAGACCGGCGGCCTTGATAAATTGACGACGTTTCATTCCAAAATCCTCCAATTGATTTTTTTAAAGCGGAATTCCCGCGAGTCGTGTGCATCTCTGACAACGTTGAGAGCATGGCCGGACCATGACGTAGTGCCCAACTTAAATCCAGTCTGCAACGGTTCGGCCAAATTTGGTAGTGGGGGAATGCGCGGAAAACTGCCCGAAAATGCGGCAAGCCGTCGATCATGTCAGTTCGTCCGCCGCCCGTTCGATCCGCGATACGATTTCCAGCATTGCCGGGTCGTCGATGGCAGCCTGTTCGGGCGCATTGACGTTTGCAAAGGCCTGCTTGCGATGCGCGGCTTCATCGGCACACCGGAGCGTTACGCCTCGATCACGATTTTGGGCGCCACCCGCCCAGCCGAGGCGCCGCCTTTGATTTGTTCGAGTACCTTGGCCGCAATGTCGCGATAGATTTTGGCATGCGGTCCATCTGGCTCGGTAGCGACAACGGGTAAGCCGGCGTCGGATTTTTCGCGAATGGTCATGTGCAGCGGCACTTCGCCGAGGAACGGCACGCCAAGGCGCTCGGCTTCGTGGCGCGCGCCACCATGGCTGAAAATGTCGGAGCGCGTGCCGCATTCCGGGCAGAGGAAATAACTCATGTTTTCCACCACGCCGAGCACCGGCACATTGACGCGCTTGAACATGGCGACGCCGCGCCGCGCGTCGATCAGCGCCAGATCCTGCGGCGTCGAGACGATGACCGCGCCTTTGAGCGGCACTTGTTGCGCCATGGTGAGTTGCGCGTCGCCGGTGCCAGGCGGCATGTCGACCACCATGATGTCGAGCTTGCCCCATTCGACTTCGCGCAGCATTTGCGTGATTGCCGACATCACCATCGGCCCGCGCCAGATCATCGGAGTCTCTTCGTCGATCAGGAAGCCGATCGACATAACGGTGAGACCGTAGCGCATGATCGGCTTGAGCCGGGTGCCGCCGACGGTCTGCGGCTTTTCCTTGATGGCGAGCAATTTGGGCATCGAGGGCCCGTAAATGTCGGCGTCGAGTATGCCGACCTTGAGGCCGAGATCGCGTAATCCCAAGGCAAGATTGACCGCGGTGGTGGATTTTCCAACGCCGCCTTTGCCGGACGCGACCGCGATGATGGCATCGACGCCGGGAATGCCGGGCTGCGCCTTATCGGCGGGATGGGCATGCGCCGCCGGCTTTGCGGCGGGGCGCGGCTGGGTGGCGACATGGGCCGGCTGCGGGCCGCGCGAAGCGGCTGCTGCGGCACGTTCCGCGGTCAAAGCGACAAGAGCGGATTGGACGCCAGGAATGGCGCGTACGGCGGCTTCGGCCGCGGCCCGCACCGGCTCCCAGGCTTTCACCGCTGCCGAATCCACCGTAATCGAGAAGAATACCTTGCCCTCACCCACCACGACGTCCGACAGCACGTTCGCATCCGGCAAAGGCGCGCCGCCGGGTGCGGCGACCTTTGCCAGCGCGCTCAGAACCTGGTCCTTGTTAACGGCCATAGGGCTTGCCTATCCTGTTCGGCCGCCACCATACGTGGGGCGGCGGACCGGTCAATGCAAAGGACCACCGAGGATGGTTGACGCGCCCGCCCCCGCGATGACTTATTGAGAAATAGGCACGGGGCGAAAACGGCCAAGGAATAGGGTAAGCCATAAGGCTAAATTCTAAGGGAGTAGGACGATGGCGAAAGTGGCATTTCTGGGCTTGGGCGTTATGGGCTACCCCATGGCCGGGCATCTCAAGACCAAGGGCGGCCATGACGTGACGGTTTATAACCGCACCGCCGCCAAGGCCGAGAAATGGGTGGCGCAATTCGGCGGCAAATCGGCAACGACGCCTAAGGCCGCCGCGCAGGGCCAGGATTTCGTCATGTGCTGCGTCGGCAACGACAACGATCTGCGCGAGGTGACGCTTGGCGCCGACGGCGCATTCGCCGGCATGACCAAGGGCAAGCTCTTTGTCGATCACACCACGGCGTCGGCCGAAATCGCGCGTGAGCTTTATGCGATGGCCAAAAAAAGCGGCTTCGACTTTCTCGATGCCCCGGTGTCGGGCGGCCAGGCCGGTGCCGAGAACGGTGCGCTTACGGTGATGTGCGGCGGTGACGCCGGACCCTTCGCCAGTGGCGAGAAGGTGATCGCGGCCTATGCCAAGGCCTGTAATCTTTTGGGCGGCCCGGGCTCCGGCCAGCTTGCCAAGATGGTCAACCAGATTTGCATCGCCGGCGTGGTGCAAGGTCTTGCCGAGGGACTCCATTTCGCAAAGAAATCCGGTCTCGACATCGAGAAACTGATCGCCACCATCTCGAAGGGCGCGGCGCAATCCTGGCAGATGGAAAACCGCTACAAGACCATGGCGGCCGACAAGTTCGACTTCGGTTTCGCGGTCGATTGGATGCGCAAGGATTTGAGCATTTGTCTGGGCGAAGCGCGCAAGAACGGCGCGCATTTGCCGGTCACCGCCCTGGTCGATCAGTTCTACTCGCAAGTCCAGAAGATGGGCGGCAAGCGCTGGGATACGTCGAGCCTGATCGCGCTGCTGGATCGGTAAACATCACGCGCTCGCTGACGGCCGCGCCGCCACCGCGGCATGCCAGCGCTTCACGTTGGTGAGTTCGTCGGGAACCGCGAGCCGCGCCGGCTTCATGAAGTCGACCGAGACCATCGCCGTGATATCGGCGACCGAGAAATTGTCGCCGGCGATGAATGCGCGAGTACCAAGTTCGCGGTCGAGCAGTTCGAGAAACCACATCGCGCGCG
Source organism: uncultured Alphaproteobacteria bacterium (assembly GCA_963807665.1). Lineage (GTDB taxonomy): Bacteria > Pseudomonadota > Alphaproteobacteria > Rhizobiales > Xanthobacteraceae > Pseudolabrys. The sequence continues at coordinate 46,895 of CAWEDE010000021.1, forward strand.
GCCGCATCGCTTCGGCATAGGCAGGTACTTGCGGCACTTCCAATTCTTTCATCGCCGGATGCAGATGGCGGAACACCGCGGCGACATTAGCCATGAAATTGATCTCGCAGCGCCGATTCCACATTTCGACCAGCGCGATTTCCTTGGCACCGGCGCCGAACAACGGCGGGTCCGGCTGCAGCATCTCGAAATAGCGGCAGATTGCGATCGATTCGGTAATGATCGTGCCGTCGTCGAGCACCAGCGCAGGCATGCGCTGCAAAGGGTTGATGGCGGTGTATTCGGGCGTGAACTGTTGCTTGGCCATGATGTCGACCTGCTCGGTCGGCACTGTGATGCCCTTCTCGGCCAGGAAAACCCGGGTCCGGCGGGGATTGGGCGCCCCTTTGCTGTCGTAGAGCTTCATTTCATACTCCCGGCAGAGATTTGCCTTCGAAACCAGCCGAACACACGCCAAATACCCCTGTCAAACCGGTTGGTAATATTCATTAACCAGGGATTTTAGGCGGGCCTTAAGCTTGGTCTTAAGGAATTTGGGACAGTTTGGCGGCTGGCCAAAAGCGTAAAAGCGTCAATTCCCATGCCGATTCCAGGCGAACAGCCCGATCTTACTGCGCTGCCACCGGAGACCTCTCCGGTTAAGCGCCGCCTTGCCGCGCAATATGTGCGCGAGGCGCGCGACCGGCTGACCTCGTCGAGCGGCACCCGTCCCGCCTTCGATTACGAATTGCTGCGCCAATACGCCCAGAACCGCCTGTCGGCGTCGCTGGTGATGCTGCTCTTGGTCGCCACTATCGGCTTCCTGTCGAGCCTGTGGACCGGCGCCGTCGCCGCCGGCGCCTGGACCGCCTCGGTGCTGGTGATCCACGCCGTCATGGTCACCAAATGCCGCCAGTTCCTCGACCAGCCGGTCAACGATATTGAAGCGCGCGCCTGGCGCCTGCGCTTCATCATGCTCGATCTGTTTTACGGCCTGGCTTGGATGTTCATCTTGATCCATCCGGTCGGCGTCGACGAAAGTTCGAGCACGTTTATGCTGTTCGTCATGCTGCTGGTAGTGGCGGTGTCGAGCATGCTGGCGTCGAGCCTGCCGATGGCGGTGTTTGCCGCCACCTTCCCGGTCACCGCCGCGGTCGCGCTCGACTTTGTGCTGCAAGGCACGTTGCGCAACTACATCCTCGCCATCATGGCGATTACCGCGCAGGGCTATTTCGCGGTGCTCGCCTATCGGCTCTATTCGACGACATTGGCTACTCTGGTGGCGCGCGCGGAAAAAGATGCGCTGATCGGCGAACTCGAACAGGCCAAGGCGATTTCCGACGAGGCACGCCAGCGTGCCGAAGCCGCCAATATTTCCAAGTCGCGCTTCCTGGCGCAGATGAGCCATGAATTGCGCACGCCGCTCAATGCCATTCTCGGATTTTCCGAAGTGATGAAGACCGAGGTTTTCGGCGAACACGCGGTGGCGGCCTATAAGGAATATTCCGCCGACATCCATAATTCCGGCGTGCATCTGCTGGGCCTGATCAATGAAATTCTCGACCTTTCCCGAATTGAAGCCGGCCGCTACGAGCTCAATGAGGAAGTCCGTTTCACTGGTTGGCATCGTCGAGGATTGCCACCATCTGCTCAAACTGCGCGCTTCCAATCGCGGCATCACCTTGCATGAGGTGTTCGAGCCGGATCTGCCGCGGCTATGGGCGGACGAGCGCGCGCTTCGCCAGATTTGCCTGAATCTTTTGTCGAACGCGATTAAGTTCACACCGCAAGGCGGCGAAATTTGGCTAAAGGTGGGTTGGACCGCGTCCGGCGGTCAATATATGAGCGTGAAAGATACCGGTCCGGGCGTTCCTGAAGAGGAAATCCCGATCGTACTCGCCTCGTTCGGGCAAGGTTCGAACTCGATCAAATCCGCCGAACAGGGCGCCGGCCTCGGGCTGCCGATTGCCAAGAGCTTGGCCGATCTGCACGGCGGCACCTTCGTGTTCAAATCGAAGCTTCGCATCGGCACCGAAGTGGTCGTCACTTTCCCGCCCGAACGCGTCGTGGCGGCTATGGCGCCGATGACCATGCAGGCGCCACCGATAACCCCGCCGGGCGAGCCGATCCTCACGCCCGAAGAAAAACGCCGCTTGAGCCGGCGGCCGCTGTTCCGGGCCGGAACCTGATCTAAGCGATTGCGTTCCAAGCCACGGCATTTATGGTCGCCAACAATTCTGCTTTGAGACGGGCCATGATTGAAAGTCCTTGCGTCAATATATGCACGCTCGATGCCCGCTCCGGGATCTGCCTGGGCTGCGGGCGCACCATCGACGAGATTGCCCAATGGTCCGGCGATGAGCGGCGCCGAGCGCGCCCGCATCATGCTAGAATTGCCTGCCCGCCTCGCCCCCGCGCGAGGCGCGAAAACCGCTACGACGACAGGATAATTCCGTGAGCCGCCGTTTGACTTGGTTATTGGTACTGGGCGTAGCGCTGTCGCTTGCGGCGCTGATCGCCAGCAACGATCAAGACGCCATCGCCGGCCTGCTGCGGCACGATGTCGGATCGCTGGCGCTCAAGATCGTCGTTGTCGCGTTTGCCGGCGGCCAGCGGCATATCGGCCGATCGCGAAACCTTGGAGTATCCCACACCGCTGACGGCGACCTTGCATCGATTGTCCCACATGGTCACCTCCTAGTCCGCCAGTTTGAATTGAGGCAGCGTGATGTCGTCGTTCAGTGTCTCGAAGATCACCTCCACGCGGCGGCCGACTTTCGCGTCGCTGCAGGCTGACCCTAATAAGTTTCCGGCCATGAGGGCGCCCGGCGCGTCGTCCAGCTCGACGATGATGCTGGCGTAAGGCACCACGGAGGCGAAACGTTTATCGCCCGTGTGATACATGATCGTATAGGTGTAGATGGCGCCCGCGCCGCGCACGGGCTCGAACCGCAGGCTGGTTGATACGCATTCGACACAGGTTGGATAAGGCGGGTGCTGGAAATGCCCGCAGGCCTGGCAGCGCTGAAGCGCCAGGACGCCCTGTTTCGCCGCATCCCAGAACGGACGCGACCACTCATCCGGAACGGGGATTGGCCGTGTCACCTTGGTCCAGTCACTCATCCCGGTTTCCTTCCATCTCCTGCCCTCACCAGGATGAAGGCGGCATCAGGGGATGTTGTCAACGTGATGCAGGATGAGCCTGTCCGTTGGAACCGTGTGCGGGTCCCAGATCGAACGGGGCCGGATCGGCGAAGCGGCGGATGATGTTGGTGATCAGCTTCGCCACGACGTTTTCGTAGTTGCCGATCGGCAGTGCACCGATGAAACACATTGATCCGACGGAGAATACCGCCCCGCCATTCAAGGTTTCAAAGAAGGTCAGGTCGGAACGGATGATATCTTCGGCAGCTCCCGGCCAGGTATGGTCGCGGCGTTCCTCATTCACCGGCTGGTAGTTCGGATCGTGCACCACCGCGCGGCCGATAATGATGGCGTGTTCAGGTGTGCCAAGACGCGTGTCGGCGCGATCGAGTTCATGGCCCGCGGCCCCGCCACCCATCAAGCCACGGTCCCCGAAGACACGCCCAGGCACGGCGTGTTCTTCGATGCCGGAGCGCATGAAGGCAACGCGCGGATCAAGGATACCGTCGAGGAAATTGTAAGGATAGGACTTGTATTCGCCTTGCGTGCTGAAGCCGACGCCGACCAGCGCCTGTGGCGGGCGGCCAAGCCGGCGCCATAATCCGCCGTAGGAACCGTCAAAGCCGTGATAGCTCTCGCCGGGCAGCGTCTCCCACAGCCGGATGCCGCCTTCGGCGCGGCGTAGCTCGAAGGCCCAGGGTCCCCCGGGGTGGGGGACGATCTTCCAGTAGAAACCGTTGCCGCCCATGTACATGAAGCGGCCACCCTGGTCGAGATAGGCAGCCAGCGCATTCAGCGTCTCGGTGGTATGGTATCCGGGTGCTGACCCGTCAGCACGACAGTATACTGCCTGAGCAAATCCACGCCTTCCGCATGCACGTCGTGGTCCGTGATGACTTCGAACGCGATGTCGCGGCGGGATAACAGGTCTGAGATGTAACTATCGGCGGCGATCCAGTAGACGCCGGAACCATCCGGATCGGGATCAACCAGATGGATCTGATTCACACGCTTGTCGATCAATGGCCGGCGGATCGTGGACAATGC
>CAWEDE010000022.1:0-17263 GCA_963807665.1 uncultured Alphaproteobacteria bacterium
GCGGATAGAGGCCGCTCAATAGCGGGCCAAAATTTGCCTTTACCGCCGTCCAGCGGCCATTGAGCACTTCCATATTGTGGGCGCCGCCCAGATCCACGCCAAATTCGGGTTTGCGCGGCGCATCCGCTGGGGGCTCATTGGGTTGCGCGGTCGCAACCCGCACTGGCGGCAGCGGTACCGGTTCGGCGACAGGGGCGGCTGCTTGGGGTGCGGCTATGGCCGGCGGCGGCGCGGTGAATTTTTCGGTGCGGACAGATGTCGGCCCCTGCACAACCGGAGCCGAAGCGGCTTTCACTTCGGCAGTAGCGTCGGCTACGGCTTGGCTAATAACGGCTTGCCGTTTGATCGAACCGGTGACGTCGTCGAGGCTGTGCTCAAGGCTCGCCATGCGGGCGCCGAGCCGGTCGCGGTCGGCGACGACGGCGCGGATCTGGGTCTCGAGCATTTTGGTTTCGGCATCTTTTTCGGCCACACGCCGTTCCAAAGCCGCGATATCGACGGATTGGGGCGATGCGCCGGCTATTGCCAGCGCCAGGCGTTCGCTGCCGCCCTGGGTTTGCGTTGTGAATGCAAGCCCGGCAAGCGCAATGGCAGCGCCCGCGCCCCAGGCAGTCAAGCGCCAGAAAGCGCGCTTCTCGCGGCGAAGCAGGCGGCCTTCCGGCAAATCCGGTTCGGGCGCATCGATCTTGATCGCCATTGAAATCCTCGTGGGCAACCCAGGCGGGCGCGAATCACGTCGTTGAAAACATTAGCAGAATCCGGCAATGCTGGCTTTCACTGTTGCCGGCGAACGGCCTATACAGGCGCACGCTTTGTCCCCATTAGTCGGCTTGGCTATCTGGGCCTCAATTCCGGCAACACTGAGTCAAAACGAGATGGCGCAACGAACCTGCCTTGCGATTGTGCTCGCCGCCGGCGAAGGCACCCGCATGCAATCGCGCGTCCCTAAGGTGCTGCACAAAATCGGCGGGCGCACCTTGCTGGAACACGTTTTTGCATCCGCCGCCCAAGCCGGCGTGACCGATATCGCGGTCGTCGTCGGTCCCGATCACGACGCGGTGGCGGAACTCGCGCGACGCGTCGCGCCGCAAGTGAAAATTTTCGAACAGCGCGAGCGGCGCGGAACCGCGCATGCCGTTCTGGCGGCTAAAAAGGCAATCGCGGACGGCGCCTCCGATCTGTTGGTGATGTTTGCCGATACGCCGCTGGTGAGCGCCGAGACGCTGGCGAAACTGCGCGCGGCGCTAAGCGACGGCGCGGCGGCGGCGGTGCTTGGATTTATGCCGGCGGATCCGACGGGCTATGGACGTCTCATCATGCGGGGGGCTGAATTGATCGCCATCCGCGAGGATCGCGATGCTAGCGCCGAGGAGCGCAAGATTGCTTTTTGCAATGGCGGCTTGATGGCACTTGCAGGCGAGCACGCGCTGACCATTCTGGAGCGCATCGGCAATGCAAATGCCAAGGGCGAATACTATCTCAGCGATGCGGTTGCCATTGCCCGCGATATGGGGTTGAAGGCAGTCGCCATCGAAACCGGGGAGGACGACGTGCGCGGCATCAATACCAAGGCGCAACTCGCACAGGCCGAAGCGGTCCTGCAAGACCGTTTACGCAGCGCCGCGCTCGAGGCCGGTGTCACGATGATTGCGCCGCAGACGGTATTTTTGTCCTCCGACACCAAATTCGGCAAGGATGTCACGATCGAGCCCAATGTGGTTTTCGGCGAAGGCGTGACGGTCGAAGACGGCGCGACCATCCGCGCCTTCTCGCATCTGGAAGGCGCCCATGTCGGCACAGGCGCGCGCGTCGGACCGTTCGCGCGGCTGCGGCCGGGCACCCAACTGGGCGATGGCGTGCATATCGGAAATTTCGTCGAGGTAAAGGAGGCCGTCATCGAGGCCGGCGCCAAGGCCAACCATTTGAGCTATATCGGCGACGCCCGGGTCGGCGAGGGCGCCAATATCGGCGCCGGCACCATCACCTGCAATTACGACGGCATCGCCAAACACCACACAGATATCGGCGCGGGCGCCTTTATCGGGTCCAATTCGGCGCTGGTCGCGCCGGTCAAGATCGGCGACGGCGCCTATGTAGGCTCGGGTTCCGTGGTGACCACGGATGTGCCGGCTGATGCACTGGCGATCGGCCGCGGCGTGCAGACCAATAAGGAAGGCTGGGCTAAACGCTTGCGGCAGCTCAAGACCTTAGGCAAAAGCCTGAGCGAGACCCTGGTCAAAAGTAAATCAAAGTAGCGGGTTTAAGCCGGGCGCTGTTTGTCACACGACGAAATGCGTTTTGATTTCCATCGGCTTGCCGGCGCTGGTTAAAGCAACACAACAGGATAGGGGCCATCCAATCGGATGTGCGGGATTGTCGGAATTCTAGGACGTGCGCCGGTAGCGGGGCAATTAGTCGAGGCGCTCAAGCGTCTCGAATACCGCGGCTATGACTCCGCCGGCATCGCCACGCTCGATCATGGCGTGCTGGCGCGCCGGCGCGCCGAAGGCAAACTGGCGGCGCTCGCAGCCAAGCTGGCGAAAGAACCGCTCGGCGGCAATATCGGCATCGGTCACACCCGCTGGGCCACCCATGGGCGCCCGACCGAGAGCAATGCGCATCCGCACGCCACCGAACATGTTGCGGTCGTTCATAACGGCATTATCGAGAATTTCCGCGAATTGCGCGAGCGGCTAATCGCCGGCGGCGCCAAATTCCACAGCGAAACCGACACCGAGGTGGTCGCCCATTTGGTGAGCGATGAAATGAACCGCGGCAAATCGCCAGTCGATGCGGTAGCGGCGACGCTTAAACAATTGCGCGGGGCTTTCGCGCTCGCTTTTCTGTTTGCCGGCCAAGACAATCTGATGATCGGCGCCCGCAAAGGCTCACCGCTCGCCATCGGCTATGGCGAGGGTGAAATGTATCTCGGCTCCGACGCCATCGCGCTGGCGCCGTTCACCGACACGATCAGTTATCTCGAAGACGGCGACTGGGCCGTGCTGACGCGAGCCGGCGTCGAGATAAACGATGAGCAGGGCCGCCGGGTCGAGCGTGCGATCATTAAGTCCACGGCCTCGGCGCAACTCGTGGATAAGGGCAACCACAAGCATTTCATGGGCAAGGAAATCCATGAGCAGCCCGAAGTGGTTGGCCATACGCTGGCGCATTACATCGACATGGTCACCGAGCGGGTCGATCTGCCCGAAAAATTGCCGTTCGACTGGAAGAAGATCAAACGGCTTTCGATCTCGGCCTGCGGCACGGCTTACTATGCCGGGCTGGTGGCGAAATATTGGTTCGAGCGCTTCGCCAAGATGCCGGTCGAGATCGATATCGCGTCGGAATTCCGTTACCGCGGCACGCCGCTTGAACCGGGCGATCTAGCGATTTTCATTTCGCAGTCGGGCGAGACCGCCGATACGCTGGCGACCTTGCGTTATGCGCGCGAGCACAAGCAGCACATTCTGTCGGTGGTCAATGTCACCACCTCGTCGATTGCGCGCGAAAGCGACGTGATCATGCCGACACTGGCGGGCCCGGAAATCGGCGTCGCTTCGACCAAGGCGTTTACGTGCCAATTGGCGGTGCTGGCCTGCCTGGCGCTGGCGGCCGGGCGCGCGCGCGGGCAACTGTCCGACACCGACGAACAGAATCTTGTGCATGCGCTGATCCAGACGCCGCGGCACATGGCGCAAGCGCTCAATCTTGAACCGCAAATCGAGAAACTGGCGCATGACCTCGCCAAGGTGCACGACGTGCTCTATCTCGGCCGCGGCACCAGTTTCCCAATTGCACTCGAGGGCGCGCTCAAGCTCAAGGAGATTTCCTACATCCACGCCGAAGGCTACGCCGCGGGCGAACTCAAGCATGGGCCCATCGCCTTGATCGACGAGACCATGCCGGTGATCGTGATTGCGCCTTATGACCGGGTATTCGAGAAGACCGTGTCGAACATGCAAGAAGTCGCCGCTCGCGGCGGCAAGATCATCCTGGTGACGGATCCCAAGGGCGCAAGGGAAGCCACAATCGAGTCGCTGGTAACCCTGATATTGCCGGAAATGGCGTCGGCGGTGACGCCCTTGGTTTATGCCATTGCGGTGCAATTGATTGCTTATCACACGGCCGCGGCCATCGGAACCGACGTGGACCAGCCGCGCAACCTCGCGAAATCGGTCACGGTGGAATAGGATAGCGCCATGACAGATTTTGACCGCAATCAGGACAATCCCCTGAACCCCGATGGCGCAAAGTCAGGGCCGCAACCAGCCGGCCTCGCCTCCCGCATCCGCAATTATTTTCTTACCGGGCTGGTGGTCGCCGGGCCGGTACTGGTCACCGCCTGGCTGACCTGGTCGTTCATCAACTGGGTCGACAATCTGGTGCGCCCGTTCATTCCGCCGGCCTACCGGGCGGAAACCTATCTTCCGTGGCCGATCCCGGGCACTGGCTTGGTGATCGCCTTTGTTGTTTTGACGCTGCTCGGATTTCTCACCGCCAATTTGGTCGGGCGCACCATGGTTGGCTGGGGCGAGGACCTGCTCAGCCGCATGCCGATTGTGCGGCCGGTCTATAAGACCATGAAGCAGATTTTCGAGACGCTGTTTTCGAAAACCGGGTCGAGCTTCCGGCAGGTGGCGTTAGTGGAATTTCCGGCACCCGGCATGTGGTCGCTTGTGTTTCTATCTTTGCCGCCGAGCGGAGACGTGGCGGAGCTGTTGCCGGAGGGCGAGCATGTATCCGCCTTCATGCCATGCACGCCGAACCCGACCACCGGATTTTTCTTCTACGTCTTGCGCAAGGATTTGATCGTTCTCGACATCTCGGTCGAAAGCGCGATGACCTTGTTGATCTCCGCCGGCATGGTGCAGCCGGACAATAACGCGCAGAAGAAACTCGCCTCGCTTGCGGCAAGCGCGAAAGCAGCCCAAGCCGCGCGGGATACCGCCGCCGTCAAATAAGCGCGGGGATTTGCCGTGAATAACGAAATCAAACTGCCGGCAAATCCGCGCGTGTTGGTCGTCACCATGCGCCGGCTTGGCGATGTTCTGCTCACAACTCCGCTTTTGCGCGCCTTGCGGCAGGGGATTCCCGGCGCGCGCATCGACATGCTGGTGTTTTCCGGCACCGAAGGAATTCTCGCCGGTAATCCGGATATCGAGCGCGTCATCGCCGTTCCTGAACGGCCAAGCGCGGGGGTGATGGCGAAGCTGATTGTCCATCTGTGGCGGCGTTACGATGTGGCGCTGTCGACGCAGACCGGCGACCGGCCGACATTCATCGCCGGCATTGCCGGAAAATTCAGTTCCGGATTGCTGCCGAAAACCAAGGCGCGCTGGAAGCCTTGGCTGCTCAGCCGCGGCGTCGTCACGGACAGCGAATTGCACCGGGTCGAGGACTTGTTGCAGCTTGCCGCCGTGCTTGGCATCGACGCGCGGCCGGACATCGTCTTGCCGGCAAAAGTGCCGATCGCATCGCGCGGCGCCTATGCCGTGCTGCATGCCAATCCGATGTATCAAAACAAACGCTGGACCGACGAGGGCTGGCGCGCGCTGGCGCAGGCTTTACGGATGCGCGGGCTTGACGTGGTGGCGACCGGCGGACCGGCACGGGCGGAAAAGGATTATCTCGACCGTGTCTGGGGTCCGCTGATCCCGCCGGTCGAACGCGTCGATGGCAAGTTGGCCTGGGGCGAGTTGGCGCAACTATTATCGAATGCCGCGGTCTATGTCGGGCCCGACACTTCGATGACGCATCTGGCATCCGGGGCCGGGTGTCCAACCGTGGCGATCTATGGGCCGGTGAGCCCGCATGGCATCGGACCGTGGCCGATTGGCGGCTTGAGCCAAGCTTGGGCGCGTGCCGGCATGATCCAGAATTGCGGCAATGCCTGGGTGGTGCAAAATCCGCTGCCGTGCATGCCGTGCGATCTTTTGGGCTGCGAGCGACATTTGGAAAGCCGTAGTGCCTGTCTGGACGAACTTAACGTCGAGCGTGTGCTCGAAGCTGTTGACCGGGCGTTACGCCGAACGACGGTAGCGCCGCCGCCGCCGGCGCTTGCTGAGAGCGCAAACGTTCCGCTCAGCCCGCCCTGATCAGTTTGATCGCCTCGTCCTTGCCGAACAGATAGAGCAAATGGCGCAGCGCTTTGCCGCGCTCGCCCGCCAGACCCGGATCGCGATTGAGTACCAGTGCCGCGTCGTCGCGCGCGGCGCCGAGATATTTGCCGTGCGTCTCGATGCGCGCGACATGAAAGCCGGGCAATCCGCTTTGCCTGGTGCCAAGCAAGTCGCCTTCGCCGCGCAGGCGTAAGATCTTCTTCCGCGATACGAAAGCCGTCTTCGGTTTCCCGCAGAATAGCGAGGCGCGCCTTGGCGGTTTCGCCCAGCGGCGCTTTGTAAATCAAAAGGCAGGTCGAGTGTCCGGCGCCGCGTCCGACCCGGCCGCGCAACTGATGCAGCTGCGCCAGGCCGAACCGCTCGGCATGTTCGATCACCATGATGGTGGCTTCCGGCACATCGACGCCGACTTCGATCACCGTGGTGGCCACCAGGAGCTGGGTTTTGCCTGAAGCAAAGCGTTCCATGGCGGCGTCTTTCTCGGCGCCTTTCATGCGGCCATGTACCAGATCGACGCGCGCGCCGAATTTTGCGCGCAATTCCTCGAAGCGCGCCTGCGCCGCGGCAAGATCGATTTTCTCGGATTCCTCCACCAGCGGGCAGACCCAATAGGCGCGTTGACCCGCTTCGAGCGCGCGGCCCACCGCATCCTCGACTTCCTCCAGGCGCGACATGGGAATGGTACGGGTATCGATCGGCTGGCGGCCGGCCGGTTTCTCGCGCAATTCGGATACATCCATGTCGCCGAAGTAAGTCAGCACCAAAGTGCGCGGGATCGGCGTGGCGGTCAGCACGAGTACGTCAACTGCGTCGCCTTTTTGCGTGAGGGCGAGGCGCTGATGGACGCCGAAGCGATGCTGCTCATCGACCACGGCCAGCGCCAGATCGCGGAAGGCGACATTCTCCTGGAACAGCGCATGGGTGCCGATCAACAGATCGATGTCGCCGATGGCAAGCCGCTCAAGCGTGTCGTCGCGCTCACTGCCGCGCTCGCGGCCGGTCAGGATCGCCACGCGCAGACCGGCGGCCTGCGCGAGCGGCGTAATCGTAAGGAGATGCTGGCGGGCGAGTATCTCCGTCGGCGCCATGAAGGCGGCCTGGCGGCCGGCCTCGATCACGGCGGCGGCGGCGATCAAGGCCACGACGGTCTTGCCGGAGCCGACATCGCCTTGCAAGAGCCGCAGCATACGTTGCGGCAAAGCAAGATCGTTGACGATGTCGTTGACGGCTTGTTGTTGCGAATGCGTGAGCGAATAGGGCAGCGCCTTGAGAATGCGGGCGCGCATTTGGCCTTCGCTGGATGTGCCGCGCCCAGCCTGCCGGCGCATATCGGCGCGAACTAGTGCAAGCGCCAACTGGCCGGCAAGAAGCTCGTCATAGGCCAGCCGCGTCCAGGCGAGGCTCTCTGGCGCGATGTCGTGTGGCTCGGAGGGGCGATGCAGATGGCGCAACGCGTCGGCGAAAGCCGGAAAACGCTCGCGCGAAATCCAGGCTTCATCCTGCCATTCCGGCAAATCGGGCAGCCGCGCAACCGCGCCATCCATCGCACGCCGCACATTGCCGAGCGCGAGGCCTTCGGTGAGCGGATAGACCGGCTCGACCAGCGGCAGATCAGCAAAGCCTTTTTCATCGACGACGCGGTCGGGGTGAACCATTTGCAAATTGCCGTCATAGACCTCGGCAATACCGGAGACATAGCGAATCTCGCCGACCGGCAGCAGTTTCTCAAGATAATCCTTGCGCGCATGGAAAAAGGTGAGCGTCAAAGTGGCGTCGGTGTCGTCGCCGGTGACGACACGATAGGGCGCGCGGGCGCGGTGTGGCGGCGGCGCGCGATGCTCCAGCACGGTGACCGCGACGGTGACGACCTCGCCAGGCCGAACCTCGTTCAATTTCGGCCGCGCACGGCGGTCGATTGCGCCCGACGGCAAATGCAGCAACAGGTCGACGACGCGCGGCGCCTCGCGGGCGAGCAGCTTGGCATAGAGCTTTTCCAGCTTGGGCCCGACGCCGGGCAGGCTGGTCAGCGAAGCGAACAGGGGGCTGAGGATGTCGGGCCGCATGGGCCCATGCTGGCGCGCAAGCCTAAGGGAAGCAATGCAGAAGCAATCAAGGCCTGTGCAAAGCAAGCCGCTGACATTGCCTACGAAGGCCGCTATATAAACCCCGCACCCGGCACGCGCCGGGTTTTTGGCGTTGGAGCAAAGCATTTGAACAGCGGCATGGATGAACCTTATGCCGGACCCGGCATTACGAGCGACGGGCTGGATGCGCGCCGCCGCCGCCTGCTGTTTCGCGCCTGGCATCGCGGCATTCGCGAGATGGATATCGTCTATGGCCGCTTTGCCGACGCCCAGATCGCGCTCTTGAGTGAGGCCGAACTCGGCGAGTTCGAGCGGCTACTCGAATTGCGCGACCAGCAGGTGTTCGACTGGGTGAGCGGCGCGCAAATGCCGCCGACCGATTACGACACACCGCTGTTTCGCCGGCTGCGCGATTTCCATAACACTGGGACGGCGATCAAGTAATGGCGACATCTCCCGCGCAATTATTGCGGCCCGGCAAGGCGCTCACGCTGGCGCAGGTCGCTGACGGCGCCGAAGGGCTGGTGCTGGCGGATCTGGCGCGGGCGATCGCCGCGCGCCCGGAGGCTCCGGCGATATCGCTGTGCGTTATTTGCCGCGACGGCCAGCGCATGGCAGCGCTGTCGCGAGCCTTGGCCTTTTTCGGGCCGGATATTCTGACGATGGAATTTCCGGCCTGGGATTGTCTGCCCTATGACCGGGTATCGCCCAATGCAAGCGTAGTGGCGCAACGCATGACCGCGCTGTCGCGTTTGGCGCGGGTGAAAGGGCGCGACCGGCCATCGATCTTGCTCACAACGGTGAACGCCGCGCTCCAGCGCGTGCCGGCGCGCGAATTCGTCGCCACCCACGCGCTGTCGGTCGCACCCGGCAATGTGCTCGGCATGGCGGGTGTGGTGCAATGGCTGGAACTTAATGGATTTCACGCGCGCCTCGACCGTGCGCGAGCCCGGCGACTACGCGGTGCGTGGCGGCATTCTCGATCTGTTTCCGCCCGGCATGGACATGCCGGTGCGGTTCGATTTTTTCGGCGACGCACTGGAGACTATCCGCAGCTTCGATCCGCAGACGCAACGCAGCGAAACGCAACTCAGCGCGCTCGATCTGGTGCCGGTGGCGGAATTCCAGCTGATCACCGAATCCATCCGGCGCTTTCGCACCGGCTATGTCGCGCAATTCGGCGCCGCCACGCCCGACGATTTATTGTACGAAGCCGTGAGTGAAGGCCGGCGATATCCCGGTATGGAGCATTGGCTGCCGCTGTTTCACGCCAAACTTGAAACTGTGTTCGACTATCTGCCGGACACGCCATTGGCGCTCGAATACCAAGCGGAAGACGCCGCGCAGGAGCGCCTGAGCCAGATCGCCGATTACTACGACGCGCGCAAAGAGGCGCTCAAGGATGGCATGACGCCGTCCTACAAGCCTCTGCCGCCCGCGCAGCTTTATCTGGCGGAGACGGAGTGGAAAGAACAGCTCACCCGCGCCGCGCTCGCTAAGCTAACGCCGTTCGCCGAGCCTGACGGCGCCCAAGTACTCGATGTCGGCGCGCGCGCCGGGCACAACTTCGCCGCCGAGCGGGCCGAACCCAATGCCAACGTATTCGAAGCCGTCGGCAGACACGTCATGGCGCTGCAAGGCGCCGGCAAACGGGTGGCGATTGCGCTGTGGAGCGAGGGCGCGCGCGAGCGCATGGGCCACGTGCTCGCCGACCATAAATTGCACAATCTGACGCCCGTCGGCTCCTGGGCCGCGGCACTGGCTTTGCCCAAACACACCGTCGCGCTCGCCGTGCTTGGCATCGAGTCCGGCTTCGAGACTGACGAGACCGCGATCGTCAGCGAGCAGGATATTCTGGGCGACCGGCTTGTGCGGCCGCGCCGGGCCCAGCGCCGCGCCGACAATTTTATCGCGGAGGCCACCAGTCTCGCTTCCGGCGATCTGGTGGTGCATGTCGATCATGGCATTGGCCGCTTCATCGGTTTGCAAACCATCGCGGTCGGAGGCGCGCCGCATGATTGCCTGGAAATCCATTACGCCAAATCCGCCAAACTGTTTCTGCCAGTCGAGAACGTCGACCTGCTGTCGCGCTATGGCGCGGAGCAGACGAATGTCGACCTAGATCGGCTCGGCGGTGGCAACTGGCAGGCGCGCAAGGCGCGCATGAAGAGCCGCATCCGCGAAATCGCGGGTGAGTTGATCAAGATCGCGGCCGAGCGGCAATTGCGCGATGCGCCTAAACTTAGCGTCGGGCCGGGCGCCTATGATGAGTTCTGCGCCGGCTTTCCCTATGAGGAAACCGACGACCAGCTTGCCGCCATCGATGTCACGATCAAGGATATGGCTTCGGGGCGCCCGATGGACCGGCTCATATGCGGCGACGTCGGCTTCGGCAAGACCGAGGTGGCGTTGCGTGCGGCTTTCATCGCCGCCATCAACGGCAAGCAGGTCGCCGTGGTGGTGCCGACCACGTTGCTGGCGCGCCAGCACACGAAAACCTTCACCGAACGTTTTCGCGGATTTGGCGCCAATGTGGTGCAAGCCTCGCGGCTGGTGCCGGCAGCCCAACTCAATGCGGTGAAGAACGATCTGGCGGAAGGCCGCGCCGATATCGTGATCGGCACCCATGCGCTCTTGGGCAAAAACGTCAAGTTCAAGGATCTCGGCCTGGTCGTGATCGACGAAGAACAGCATTTCGGCGTCGTGCATAAGGAAAAGCTCAAGACCTTGCGCGCCGAGGTACATGTGTTGACGCTCACGGCGACGCCGATCCCGCGCACCTTGCAGCTTGCGCTCACGGGCGTGCGCGACCTTTCGATTATTGCTTCGCCGCCGGTTGACCGGCTGGCAGTGCGCACTTTCGTGTCGCCGTTCGACCCGATCACCATTCGCGAAGCGCTGCTGCGCGAGAAATATCGCGGCGGCCAGGCGTTTTATGTCTGCCCGCGAAATCCAGGATTTGGCAGGCGCCAAGGATTTTCTCGACAAGCAAGTGCCGGAGGTGCGCGTTTGCGTCGCGCACGGCCAGATGCCGCCGACCGTGCTCGACGACATCATGTCGGCTTTCTACGACGGCAAATACGATGTGCTGCTCTCGACCACGATCATCGAGTCCGGGCTCGACATTCCGAGTGCCAATACGTTGATCGTGCATCGCGCCGATCTGTTCGGCCTGTCGCAGCTCTATCAGTTGCGCGGCCGGGTGGGGCGCTCAAAGCTGCGCGCCTATGCGCTGTTCACGCTGCCGGCGCAAAAGCCGATCACGCCGCAGGCCGAGCGGCGGCTCAAGGTGTCTGCAATCGCTCGATACGCTGGGCGCCGGCTTCCAAATCGCCTCGCACGATCTCGATATTCGCGGCGCCGGCAATTTGCTCGGCGACGAGCAGTCCGGCCACATCAAGGAAGTCGGGTTCGAGCTGTACCAGCAAATGCTGGAGGAGGCGGTTATGAGCCTGAAAGCGGGGATCACCTCGCAGGTCGCCGACCGCTGGTCGCCGCAGATCACTATCGGCACGCCGGTGCTTATACCGGACGATTACGTCGCGGACTTGTCGGTGCGGCTTGCCCTTTACCGGCGGCTGGCCGAGGTCGAGGACGAGCGCGAGATCGAAGGGCTTCGCCGCGGAAATGGTGGATCGTTTCGGTCCGCTGCCGAGCGAGGTCGATCATCTGATGCAGATCGTCGCCATCAAGGCGCTGTGCCGGCGCGCCAATGTCGAGAAACTCGAGGCCGGGCCTAAAGGCGTCGTGCTGTCGTTCCGCGACAATAATTTTGGCAATCCCGACGGCTTGTTCGCCTTCATCCAGGCGCAGGGCTCGGGCGCGCGCCTGCGCAGCGATCCCAAGGACGCGAAAAATCAGCAGCTCGTGTTCTTCGACGATTGGGAGCGGCCGGAGGATCGGCTCAAAGGCACCGCGGCGATTTTGCGCAATCTTGTGAGCATCGCGGAGCAGGCCAAGGCGGCGTGAACTAATGCGGCATCCGCAGCACCGGCTTGATGGTGGTGCCCGTAGCCGATCTCGACCGCTGCGCGGTTTATGTCGGCGAGTTCGTAGAAAGTGATCGCGCGCTCGATCGGGAATTTGCCGGCGACCATGTAATCCGCCAGTTGCGGGATGAACGCCTGCGGCACGCTATCCCCTTGGATCACGCCGCGCACGATGCGGCCATTCTGCAAAAAGGGCGTTTCGAATGTGGCTTGCGTCCCGGCACGCGCTGAGCCTAGCAGCACGCAAGTGCCAGCCGGCATCAGCACATCGACCGCTTCACGGAAAATGGCTGGCAGCGCCGAGGTCTCCAGCGAAAACCGCACGCCGAGTCCGGTAACTTTACGAATTTCCGCCACCACGTCGGCGCGCCCGGTGTGATTGATCGTATGGGTGGCCCCGAATTCGCGCGCCAAAGCCAAACGATGCTCGTGCACGTCGACCGCGACGATCGGATCGCAGCCGGCGATTTTGGCGGCCATCAGACCCGACAATCCAACCGCGCCAACGCCGAACACCGCGAAACTGTCGCCGGGTTTGGGCTTCATCACATTGAGCACGGCACCGGCGCCGGTCTGGCCGCCGCAAGCGAGCGCGCAGACATGTTCAAGCGGCACGTCGTTGCGGACTTTGACGGCATAGCGCTCGTTGGCGATGGTGAAATTGCCGAACGAGGATTGCTGGAAAAAAGCGCTGTAAACCGGTTGGCCGTTTTGCGAATGCAGCGTCGAGCCGTCGGCGCGCGTGCCGTTCATTTTCAACGGAAAGGCTTCGACGCAATAGCTTTGCCGGTGCGAACGGCAGTTCGGACACTCGCCGCACCAGGGATAGGACATCACCACATGGTCGCCGGTTTTGAATTTGTTGACCGCTTTGCCTGTGGCGCGCACGACGCCGGCGCCCTCATGGCCGAAGATTTTGGGAAACTGCGTCGGGTAATAGGCATCGCGGCCATGCAGATCGGTCGCGCACATGCCGGAGGCTACGACCTCGACCAATAATTCGTCATCGCGCGGATCGCACAGGTCGACCTGCTCAATATTGAACGCGCCGGATTTCTCGCGCACCACGGCCGCGGTGATTTGCATGATGCGCTATCCGTGATTATTCGGCGGCGATCGCCTTGCCGCTCGCCAGGCGCTCAATGGCGTCGGCGAGATATTCCGGCGACTGCGCGCCCGACACCGCGAATTTGCCGCCGAAGATGAAGCAGGGCACGCCTTCAATGCCGGCTTCCTTGGCCGAGAGGGCTTCCTGCTCGATCAGCTCGACGTCTTTGTTGGTCGCCAGATCGGCGCGCACGGTCTGCGCATCGAGCCCGACATCGGCCGCGGCCTTCACCAGCGTGTCATTGTCGGTCAAGTCGGCGCCTTGCGTGAAATACAAATCCATCAGCTTTTGCTTCATCTGCGCCGACTTGCCGATCGCTTCCGCCCAATGAATCAAACGGTGACAGTCGAGCGTGTTGGGCTGGCGCTTCATCTTGTCGGAGGCATAAACAAGGCCTTCTTCCGCCGCCGCCGCGCTCACGCGTTGCGCAATGCCTTTGTAGCGCTCGGGCGAGCCGAATTTCTTGGTGAGGTAGTCCTCGCGCGAAATGCCTTCGCGCGGGATCCAGTCATTGAGAAAATAAGGGCGGTAGTGAACGTCGACCGGAATGCCGGGCTTGAGCTTGAGGGCGGCTTCCAGGCGGTGCTTGCCGATGAAGCACCACGGGCAGACCACGTCGGAGACGACGTCAATGCGGACAGGTTGATTTTCGGCCATGGGATTAGCTCCTGTTGGAGCTAACCTAATCACTCAATTACTCGGCGGCAACCATCTGGCCGGCGGTGACGCGCGCCAGCAGGCTATCGAGGGTGTCGCCGTTTTTGAGCGTCGCCAGTGTCACGTTGGCTATGATGCTATTTTGGGTGCTGTGGGGCGGCAGCATGGCGTTCTTGAGCGTGGCGGCGATGCGCCTAGCCACCACATGGGCGCTATGCAGATCGGTCTGCGTGAAGGCGATCAGGATCGAGCCGTCCTCGTCGCGGCAGGCGAAATCGATATTGCGCATGAGGCGCGTTACCAGCCGGGCGCTATGCAGGCCGGCGCGGTCGTCGCAAGCGCCGTCAAACGAATAACGCGCCAGCGACAGCGCCAGGCTGCGGTCGGCGGCGTCCGCGACCGCCTTGGAGAGATCGCGCCAGAACGAGTTGCGGGTGAGCAGGCCGGTCTCGGGATCGAATATGCCATCGGCGTCGAGCGACTTGAGCATGCGCTTGAGGCGCCCCTCGAAGGCGTGCATGCGCACCAACGGCATCATGCGGGCAACCAGCCGCACCGGACTGCCGTCAACATGGTCGATATTGGGCAGGCTTTCGGAAAAATCGGGCGGCGCCTCGCCAATCACGGCAACCGGAATGTCGCGGAAGCGCGATTCTTGCGCCAACACGGTCAGGAATGCCTCGACCATGCGCGGCGAAAATCCGTCGCCGACCACAATGCCGTCGATATCGCGCGAATTAAGATGCCTGGCGGCGGTCTCGACGCTGAGCGCGCCGATCAGTTTGACGCGCTCGCCCATCGCGACGCTAAGCGCGGGATAAAGCGGGCCGCGTCCAACGATCAGCACGGTGGCGTCGTCAAGCGCATCGCCGACCGGGATGACCGGCATCTGGCCGCCATGCGAGGCGAATAATTCGATGCGGCGCAAAACCGTGGCATGCAGCGCACGCACGCGCATGGCCGATTGCAGCCGCGCGATCAGCCGCTCGACCGGCAGACCGGCATCGGTCGACAGCGCGATCGGAATGGCGGCATCGAGATCGCCATCGGCCAAGGCGATGGTCGGCACAATCGGACCGTTCACGGTCGCGATTTGCAGGCACAGCATGCGCGACGAGGATTCGCTTTTCGGCGGGCCGGGCTCGGCGATGACCACGGCGGCTGGTTTGACCGATATGAATGCGGTAGGGGCGTCGGCCCATTTGGCTTCGACGATGGGAAAGGCACCGGCGGCGCCAAGCGCCCGCACCAGGTCGGTTGCCGGGTTCTCGGCAACCACGATCATCGGACCTTGCAGCGACATGAGGGCGCACGCGACGTTACAGATTACGGTGCGTGAACCTTAAAGATGGGCTGTTAACGCCCCGTCAACGCTGACCGGCAATTACGCGGCATCGGGAAGGGCGCGCGGGTCGAAACGCCCCGGCAATCAGCGCATTGGCGCCGCGCGCCGCCAAATTCGCGGCCGTAGCGGCGCGGTCCTCCGCACTGCCAGCCAGCCGCCAGTCCAGCATGGCATCCGGCAACGCCAGAATGACGGCATCGAGATCGGCTTCGGTCACCATCCAATCGATTTGATTTTGCCGGAAACGGTAGCCGCCGACGCTGGTGATGCCAGTTGGCGGGCCGTCGATGGCCAGCGTTTGGTCATGTTGCGTAAGCCGGCATTTATAGCCCGTTTCGACAAAGCCCATCGCATCAACGGCGAGGTGCGGTTCGCTCCCGCGCTCGGCACCCGGCGGAAAGGCGTGCGACGGCACCATCGGACCGCGCAACATCAACGCGCCGGCGGAACTGCGCAATGCTTCGATGAGGGCGGCCGCGTCGGTGGCGCCACGCGGCGCGCCAATGCTGCCATAAGGCATAGGGACGGGCAGTCCATCCGGTCCACGCAAGGCCGATACAAGTCCGATCTCGCCGAAACTTGCCGCATCGATCAGATTTGAATTGGCCGGCCAGGCTGGCTGATTGGCCATTCGCTCGGGCGAGCGCCAGAGTGCAATGACGTTCGCCGGCGCTCTCAGACTATCGCTAGCCACCAACGCCGCGAGCGCTGGACCCGGCAGCACAACAGTGCCGCCTTCGAGCGCGCGGCATTGCGCGGCAAATGTCACGGGATCGAAGGCGTGGTGTAGATGCAGGCTGCCGCCGCCGAGCAGCCAAGGCATGACGGTGAGCGCGATGCCGGCAAACGAGCCCGTGGGTATCGTCGAAAGCGTCGTGGCATCGAGCGGCGCACCGCACTCCAGAAAGGGTCCGCGCCCGCCGGCGATCAGTTCGAGGTGGTTGCGCGCGATCGCGCGTTGTCCGTCGGACGCCACGTCGAATGTCACCACCGCGACATGGGCGGCGGCATTGCCGGGCCGGGGTGAGCCCTGCACGAAATCGCTAGCGGTCGCCGTGAACACATCATCGAGCGGCGCGACGCCGTCCGGCAGATTGTCGCCAAAGGCGCAAATATGCCGCACCGCAAACAGATCCGCCGCCACATGCATGGCGAGTTCGGCATGGGCGCAGGATCCGATGCGCGCCGCTGTGACGATGGCCTTGGCGCCGATCTTTTTGAGCGCTGCCGTCATTTCCTGCGTGCGCCAAAGCAACGGCAGCGGTGCTGCGATCATTCCGGCACGCAATACGCCGAGTAGCGCGATTGTGCTCTCGACCGTATTGGGAAGTTGCGTTGCGACCACCGTGTCGGTCGGCAGGCCGAGCCGGCGCAGTTTTGCGGCAAAGGCGGATATGGCCCGGTCGGCTTGCGCAAAAGTCAGCCGCCGCGGTGCGCCATCGGTGAAGCTTTCGCGGTTGGGCGGATCGGCCAGCGCCAGCGCGTCCGGGTTGCGCACGCCGGCCCGGCGGAACAGGTCGTCGAGGGTCGTGCGCTCGCTTGCCGCCTCGCGATCGTTGCCGCCCAGAATCATTTGGCGTCTTTCTGCCACCACGTTTCCGGCAAATAGCCGAACAATGAGGTTGTGGAGGGATGCTCAATTCGCGTCCAGCGCGCCACCCATTGCTTGGGCGGGAAATAAAGCGGCACCACGTAAAAGCCCGACAGCAATACGCGATCGAGCGCACGGGTGGCGGCGACAAAGTCGTCGCGGCGGGTGGCGCTGAGCATGGCACCAATCATGGCGTCGATCGCCGGTGACTTGACGCCCATGTAATTGCGGCTGCCTTGCTGGTCGGCAGCTTGCGAGCCCCAATAAAAATATTGCTCGTTGCCGGGCGACAGCGATTGCTCCCAGCGATATTGCATCATGTCGAAATCGAAACCGATGCGGCGGCGCTCGAATTGCGTGGCATCGACGC
>CAWEDE010000023.1:0-4964 GCA_963807665.1 uncultured Alphaproteobacteria bacterium
CGCGCTACCTCAACCCGTCGAACACCGGCAGGCTGACCAATCCCGCCGCCGCGATGATGATATAGGCGACGCGGCGATAGAGCGCCTCGCTCGATCCGTGAAACCAGCGCGCGCCCACCGCCAACAAAATCGCAAATGGCACGCCGAACATCACCGCCAGCACAATCGTCTGCTGGGTGAACAGTGCGCTATAGAAATAGGCGACCATCGACAGCGCGCCCTGCATGATGAAATAGACCATGATATTGGCACGCACCGTGGCCGAACTGTTTTTGCCGCCGAGCCAATAGACCAAAAGCGGCGGCGCGCCGATTTGCGCGGCGCCGCCGCCGAAACCGGCCAGCGCGCCGACGCCGAGCGAAGCCGCAATCGTCGGCTTGCCGTGGTAGCGCCAGCCCGCGGCCAGCGTCGCCAGCGCCACCAGCACCAGCACGGCGATGAACCAGCGCAACAGCAGCGGATCGAGATAGACCAGCATGGCCGCGCCGAACGGCAGTGCCACCGCGCCGGCGATGGTGACCGGCGTCACCTCGCGCCAGTTGCATTGTGGCATGGCTTGGATTGCGATCGGCAGGCTGCAGATCGAGTCGATCAACAGCAAGGTAGCCGCCGCGACATGCGGCTCGTACACCGCCGAAACCAGCGGCATATAAATGAGCGCCGAGCCAAAGCCGGAAAATCCGCGCACCAGGCCGGCCAAAGCGGCAATGCCAAGGGCTGCGGGAAACCGCGGGTCGGCGGCGGCTTGCGTGAAAAGCTCGAGGATTTGCGGCTGGGTCATGGGGTCTCAATCGGGCTGACGGGCCATCTTTAACAGGCCGGAAAGCGTTTGGCCGGTCGGTTCTGGCCGAGACGCCGCCGGGGGGCTATCAACGGAGCCATGCACCGGCAACCGATTCGCATTCTCGGCATCGATCCGGGGCTCCGCCGCACCGGCTGGGGCCTGATCGAGGCCGACGGCAACCGGCTCATTTACGTCGCCTGCGGCTCGGTGGAGACCAGCGAGCGGGCGAGCCTGAGCGCGCGCCTGGTGACGATCCACGATGGCTTGATCGCGGTCATCGAGCGGCATGCGCCGCAGGAAGCGGCGGTGGAGAACACTTTCGTCAACGGCAATGCGGTCTCGACGCTCAAGCTCGGTCAGGCGCGCGGCATCGCCATGCTGGTGCCGGCGCGCGCGGGCTTAAGCGTCGCCGAGTACGCGCCCAATCTCGTGAAAAAATCCATCGTCGGCTCCGGTCATGCCGAGAAGGCGCAGATCCGCATGATGATCGGCGTGCTGTTGCCGAAGGCCGATCCGCAAAGCGAGGACGCCGCCGACGCGCTGGCGATCGCGATCTGCCATGCGCATCATCGCACGAGTTTGTTGATGAAGGTGCAAATGAAAGCCGTTGGGCAATGATCGGCAAATTGAAAGGCATCGTCGAAAGCTATGGCGAGGATTACGTCATCCTCGACGTGCAGGGCGTCGGCTATCAGGTGCATTGTTCGGCGCGCACACTGGCCGCGCTGCCGGGGCCGGGCGAGGGTGCCACGCTTTCGATCGAGACCTATGTGCGCGAGGACCAGATCAAGCTGTTCGGCTTCACCAGTGATGCTGAGCGCGCCTGGTTCCGCCTGTTGCAGACCGTGCAGGGTGTCGGCGCCAAAGTCGCGCTCTCGGTGCTGGGCACGCTCAATGTTTCGGAACTCGCTTCGGCCATCGCTATGCGCGACAAGGCAACCGTGTCGCGCGCGCCCGGCGTCGGCAATAAAGTAGCCGAGCGCGTCGTGGCTGAGTTGAAGGACAAAGTGCCGGCCTTCGCCGACATCGATCCGGCCGCCGTGCATCTGGCAGGTGCGCTCGACGAAAAGCGCGCGCCGCGCCCGGTCATGGATGCGGTGTCGGCGCTGGTCAATCTCGGCTATGGCCAGCCGCAGGCAGCGGCCGCGATTGCCGCCGCTTCGCGCAACGCTGGCGACGGCGCGGACGTTGCGACCTTGATCCGGCAGGGGCTGAAGGAGTTGGCGCGTTGAGTAAGTTGAACGACAAGGATCAGGAATTGATCGACGCCGCGACGCAGGCGATCAAACAGCGCTACCGCAACGACTGGCAGGAGGTCGGTGCGGCCTTGCGCACGCGCGATGGCCGTCTGGTCACTGGCGTCAATCTCGACGCCTATGTCGGGCGCGGCGCGGTCTGCGCCGAAGCCATCGCCATCGGCCGCGCGCTGACCGAAAAAGGCGACCAGGGCATCGAGACCATCGTGGCGGTGCGCCATCCAAAGCCCGGCGAGCCCGGCGATATCGCCGTGGTGAGCCCTTGCGGCGCCTGCCGCGAATTGATCCACGACTACGACGCCAAGGCGCGCGTCATCGTGATGGACGGGATGACACCGGCGGTGACCACCATCGGCGAATTGCTGCCGAACAAATACCGGCGGGGGATGACGTGAGCACCACCCCGCGACGCCTGATCGCCGCCGAGAAACGCGACGACGACGTCGATGCCAGTCTGCGTCCGCAGCGTCTCGCTGAGTTTATCGGCCAGGAAAAGGCCCGCGCCAATCTGGGCGTGTTCATCGAAGCGGCGCGGTCGCGCCAGGAAGCACTCGACCACGTGCTGTTTGTCGGCCCGCCGGGCCTGGGCAAGACCACGCTGGCGCAAATCGTAGCCCGCGAACTCGGCGTCAATTTTCGCGCCACCTCCGGCCCGGTGATCGCCAAGGCCGGCGACCTCGCGGCGTTGCTGACTAATCTCGAACCGCGCGACGTTCTGTTCATCGACGAGATCCACCGGCTCAATCCGGCGGTGGAGGAAATCCTCTATCCGGCGATGGAGGATTTCCAGCTCGATCTCATCATCGGCGAGGGCCCGGCGGCGCGTTCAGTCAAGATCGACCTGTCGCCCTTCACGCTGGTAGGCGCCACCACGCGCGCCGGGTTGCTGACCAATCCGCTGCGCGACCGTTTCGGCATTCCGGTGCGGCTGAATTTTTATTCGGTCGAGGAGTTGGAATTGATCGTCAACCGTGGCGCGCGCGTGCTCGGCATCGGCATGACGGCGGACGGCGCCAATGAGATCGCGCGGCGCGCGCGCGGCACGCCGCGCATTGCCGGTCGCCTGCTTCGGCGCGTGCGCGATTTCGCCCATGTCGACGGCAACAAGGCCATCGACCGCAAAATCGCCGACAAGGCGCTGGCCGAACTAGAGGTCGACGCCGCGGGGCTCGATGCCATGGACCGGCGCTATCTCACTACCATTGCACTCAATTACGGCGGCGGGCCGGTCGGCGTCGATACGATTGCCGCGGGATTGTCGGAGCCGCGCGATGCCATCGAGGACATCATCGAGCCGTTCCTGATCCAAAAAGGCTTCCTGCAGCGCACGCCGCGCGGGCGCTTGTTGACCGGCGCCGCGTTCAAACATCTCGGACTCGTTGAGCCCACGCGGGATGTGAGCCAGTTTGGGTTGTTTGGCGGCGAGGACGAGGATTAGGTTCGTGGCGCATCCGCTCATGATTTTCGCAGGCTGCCCTAGATTGGAAAGACTATGACCGCGTTCATTCGCATTGCTCTGGCGATTTTCCTGGCGACCTCGCAGGTGCCGGCAGCTTTCGCGCTCGACAATGCGCCGGCAGTCGTTTCTCAGGAGCTTGTCCCCTTCGCGTCGAATGAGGGTCTCGCCCGGCTGGCGAGTTCAACAGCCAAGGTGGACTTCCCGGCGCTCGCCAATCAATTCGAAGCGCAATCGAACGCGGCATTTTGTGGGCCAACGTCCGCCGCGATTGTGCTCAATACTATTCGCGGCCGCAGTGCCGACTTGCCGCACGACCGGAGCCGATTACGCGCCGAGGACTTCAAATATATTCCAAAAGGTTTTGATCCAACGCTGCCGCGCTTTACCCAAGACAATGTGATTACCAAAGGGAGCAAGTCCCGCGCGCAAGTTCTCGGCGAACCGGTGGCGATAGGCGGAAAAGAGGTAAGGGACTTCGGCTACCAAACGCGTCAGCTCGATGAGATGCTGAGAGCGAATGGGCTTACGACCCGGCTTGTCATCATCGATGACAGCAAGACTGAAAAGGACATCAGGGCCGACCTGGTCGACAACCTCAAGCGCAGTGGCGATTATGTGATCGTGTCGTACCTGCGCAAAGCCGTGGGTCAACCGGGCGCCGGGCATATTTCACCGCTTGGCGCCTACGATGCCGCGTCCGACTCGTTCTCGTTCTTGACGTCAATCCAACCAGTGCCGGTTGGGTCTGGATGCCGACGGCGACGCTGGTCAAAGGCATGCGAACATTCGATACGGTTGAGAACCGCGGCTATATTCTTATTGCCGCGCCTTGAATTCGAGCAAAGAGTGCGGACTCCATGAACGCCATCGACGGCAGCCTCGGCGACGGCCGCCACACCCAGCCGGTTCGGGTCTATTACGAAGACACCGATTTTTCCGGCGTGGTCTATCACGCCAGCTACCTGCGCTTCATGGAGCGCGGCCGCACCAATTACCTGCGCCTGATCGGCGCCGACCACCGCGCACTGTTCGAGCAGGCGGCCGCCGAAGCGCCGGGCTTTGCCTTCGTGGTGCGCCACATGGATATCGCCTTCAAGAAGCCCGCGCATATGGACGACGTGCTCGACATCGTCACCGCGCCGCAAGAGGTGAAGGGCGCTTCCGTCATGCTGCATCAAAAGGTCATGCGCGGCGAAGAGTTGCTGGTCGAGGCGCATGTCCAAGTAGCCTTCGTCTCCGGCGGGCGGGCCAGGCCAATCCCCAAGCCACTGCGCATTGCCATGAAGGCGGACTTGGACGAGGGCGGCGCATAGACCTCGCCGTCATTCCGGGGCGCGCGCCATAAGCGCGTTTACGCGCGTCTTCGACGCGTTATGGCGCGCGAACCCGGAATCCAGCCCAATACGTTGTGCTCGCTTCTGGATTCCGGGTTTCCCGCTTCGCGGCACCCCGGAATGACGAGGCA
>CAWEDE010000024.1:0-4942 GCA_963807665.1 uncultured Alphaproteobacteria bacterium
CCATTGACAGTAATCCGCGCGAACTGCCGGCCGCTGTGCTGCGTCGCATCCGAGACGCAGCATCCTTCGTTGTCAATGAAATGCGGCTGTTCGGCCAGTTCGTTGGGCAGTTGGGACCTCGACGTCACCTGGCATGAAGGCGAGCTTATCGGGCGTACCGAAAAGGGCGAATGGCACTTCTGCTACGCGCTCGACGGCCGCGCCGTGCTCGACGTGTGGACGGTGCCGCCGCGCAATGCGCGCGCCAAAGGCGCAGACGGTTATGAATGGGGCGCGACCTTGCGGTTTTACGATCCCACCTTGCGTGCCTGGCGTTCGACCTGGATCGGCCCGGCGCACGGTGCCGTCCTGACTTTTCTAGCGCGCGCGGTGGGCAATGAAATCGTCCTCGAAGGCAAGACCGAAGATGGCTGGCCGATGCGCTGGATTTTCTCGCAGATTACGCCGCGCTCTTTTCATTGGCGGCAGATGCGCTCGCTAGACAGCGAAAAAAGCTGGACATTGCTCCAGTCGATGGATGTGCGGCGCGCGCTTGCCAAGTAATATCTCAGCGTAACCCATCAAATACCGGCAGGCTGACCAATCCCGCCGCCGCGATGATGATATAGGCGACGCGGCGATAGAGCGCCTCGCTCGATCCGTGAAACCAGCGCGCGCCCACCGCCAACAAAATCGCAAATGGCACGCCGAACATCACCGCCAGCACAATCGTCTGCTGGGTGAACAGTGCGCTATAGAAATAGGCGACCATCGACAGCGCGCCCTGCATGATGAAATAGACCATGATATTGGCACGCACCGTGGCCGAACTGTTTTTGCCGCCGAGCCAATAGACCAAAAGCGGCGGCGCGCCGATTTGCGCGGCGCCGCCGCCGAAACCGGCCAGCGCGCCGACGCCGAGCGAAGCCGCAATCGTCGGCTTGCCGTGGTAGCGCCAGCCCGCGGCCAGCGTCGCCAGCGCCACCAGCACCAGCACGGCGATGAACCAGCGCAACAGCAGCGGATCGAGATAGACCAGCATGGCCGCGCCGAACGGCAGTGCCACCGCGCCGGCGATGGTGACCGGCGTCACCTCGCGCCAGTTGCATTGTGGCATGGCCTGGATTGCGATCGGCAGGCTGCAGATCGAGTTCATCAACAGCAAGGTAGCCGCCGCGACATGCGGCCCGTACACCGGCGAAACCAGCGGCATATAAATGAGCGCCGGGCCAAAGCCGGAAAATCCGCGCACCAGGCCTTCCGGCGAAAGCGGCAACGCCAAGGGCTGCGGGAAACCGCGGGTCGGCGGCGGCTTGCGTGAAAAGCTCGAGGATTTGCGGCTGGGTCATGGGGTCTCAATCGGGCTGACGGGCCCTCTTTAACAGGCCGGAAAGCGTTTGGCCGGTCGGTTCTGGCCGAGACGCCGCCGGGGGGCTATCAACGGAGCCATGCACTCGGCAACCGATTCCGGACCCTCGGCATCGATCCGGGGCTCCGCCGCACCGGCTGGGGCCTGATCGAGGCCGACGGCAACCGGCTCATTTACGTCGCCTGCGGCTCGGTGGAGACCAGCGAGCGGGCGAGCCTGAGCGCGCGCCTGGTGACGATCCACGATGGCTTGATCGCGGTCATCGAGCGGCATGCGCCGCAGGAAGCGGCGGTGGAGAACACTTTCGTCAACGGCAATGCGGTCTCGACGCTCAAGCTCGGTCAGGCGCGCGGCATCGCCATGCTGGTGCCGGCGCGCGCGGGCTTAAGCGTCGCCGAGTACGCGCCCAATCTCGTGAAAAAATCCATCGTCGGCTCCGGTCATGCCAGAAGGCGCAGATCCGCATGATGATCGGCGTGCTGTTGCCGAAGGCCGATCCGCGAAGCGAGGACGCCGCCGACGCGCTGGCGATCGCGATCTGCCATGCGCATCATCGCACGAGTTTGTTGATGAAGGTGCAAATGAAAGCCGTTGGGCAATGATCGGCAAATTGAAAGGCATCGTCGAAAGCTATTGCGAGGATTACGTCATCCTCGACGTGCAGGGCGTCGGCTATCAGGTGCATTGTTCGGCGCGCACACTGGCCGCGCTGCCGGGGCCGGGCGAGGGTGCCACGCTTTCGATCGAGACCTATGTGCGCGAGGACCAGATCAAGCTGTTCGGCTTTGCCGGCGACGCCGAGCGCGAATGGTTCCGCTTATTGCAGACCGTGCAGGGTGTCGGCGCCAAAGTCGCACTCTCGGTACTGGGCACGCTCAAGATTTCCGAACTGGCCTCGGCCATCTCGATGCGCGACAAGGCGACCGTGTCGCGCGCGCCCGGCGTCGGCCATAAAGTAGCCGAGCGCATCGTGACTGAGTTGAAGGACAAAGTGCCGGCCTTCGCCGACATCGATCCGGCCGCCGTGCATCTGGCAGGTGCGCTCGACGAAAAGCGCGCGCCGCGCCCGGTCATGGATGCGGTGTCGGCGCTGGTCAATCTCGGCTATGGCCAGCCGCAGGCAGCGGCCGCGATTGCCGCCGCTTCGCGCAACGCTGGCGAGGGCGCGGACGTTGCGACCTTGATCCGGCAGGGGCTGAAGGAGTTGGCGCGTTGAGTAAGTTGAACGACAAGGATCAGGAATTGATCAACGCCGCGACGCAGGCGATCAAACAGCGCTACCGCAACGACTGGCAGGAGGTCGGCGCGGCCTTGCGCACGCGCGACGGCCGTCTGGTCACTGGCGTCAATCTCGACGCCTATGTCGGGCGCGGCGCGGTCTGCGCCGAAGCCATCGCCATCGGCCGCGCGCTGACCGAAAAAGGCGACCAGGGCATCGAGACCATCGTGGCGGTGCGCCATCCAAAGCCCGGCGAGCCCGGCGATATCGCCGTGGTGAGCCCTTGCGGCGCCTGCCGCGAATTGATCCACGACTATGACGCCAAGGCGCGCGTCATCGTGATGGACGGGATGACACCGGCGGTGACCACCATCGGCGAATTGCTGCCGAACAAATACCGGCGGGGGATGACGTGAGCACCACCCCGCGACGCCTGATCGCCGCCGAGAAACGCGACGACGACGTCGATGCCAGTCTGCGTCCGCAGCGTCTCGCTGAGTTTATCGGCCAGGAAAAGGCCCGCGCCAATCTGGGCGTGTTCATCGAAGCGGCGCGGTCGCGCCACGAAGCACTCGACCACGTGCTGTTTGTCGGCCCGCCGGGCCTGGGCAAGACCACGCTGGCGCAAATCGTGCGCGCGAACTCGGCGTCAATTTTCGCGCCACCTCCGGCCCGGTGATCGCCAAGGCCGGCGACCTCGCGGCGTTGCTGACCAATCTCGAACCGCGCGACGTTCTGTTCATCGACGAGATCCACCGGCTCAATCCGGCGGTGGAGGAAATCCTCTATCCGGCGATGGAGGATTTCCAGCTCGATCTCATCATCGGCGAGGGCCCGGCGGCGCGTTCAGTCAGGATCGACCTGTCGCCCTTCACGCTGGTAGGCGCCACCACGCGCGCCGGGTTGCTGACCAATCCGCTTCGCGACCGTTTCGGCATTCCGGTGCGGCTGAATTTTTATTCGGTCGAGGAGTTGGAATTGATCGTCAACCGTGGCGCGCGCGTGCTCGGCATCGGCATGACGGCGGACGGCGCCAATGAGATCGCGCGGCGCTCGCGCGGCACGCCGCGCATTGCCGGTCGCCTGCTTCGGCGCGTGCGCGATTTCGCCCATGTCGACGGCAACAAGGCCATCGACCGCAAAATCGCCGACAAGGCGCTGGCCGAACTAGAGGTCGACGCCGCGGGGCTCGATGCCATGGACCGGCGCTACCTCACCACCATCGCACTCAATTACGGCGGCGGGCCGGTCGGCGTCGATACGATTGCCGCGGGATTGTCGGAGCCGCGCGATGCCATCGAGGACATCATCGAGCCGTTCCTGATCCAAAAAGGCTTCCTGCAGCGCACGCCGCGCGGGCGCTTGTTGACCGGCGCCGCGTTCAAACATCTCGGACTTGTTGAGCCCACGCGGGATGTGAGCCAGTTCGGTTTGTTTTCGGGAGACGAGGACAACTAATGCCGTCGGGTCTGCTGGAGCGGATGCGGCGCAATCCGGCGGGCGACTGGCGCATCGGGGACGTGGAAGCAATATGCCGCGAGTTCGGCCTGTTATTCCGTCCTGGCAAAGGGACTTCGCATTGCCACGCCAAACATCCGGCTGCGCGCGAAATATTAACGATCCCAGCCCGGCGGCCTATTAAGCCAGTCTACATCCGCAAGCTCGTGCGCTATATTGAGACCCACGGAGACGTGCGATGAAACTCGAATACCCGGTTCGAATTGAGCGCTTGGCGGAGAGCGATGGCGGCGGCTATCTCGCCACCGTCCCCGATCTGCCGGGATGCATGTCCGATGGCGAGACGCCAGAAGAGGCTCTGAAGAATGTGCAAGAAGCCATCGTTTCCTGGATCGAATCCGCCAAAGAATGGAAGCAGGAGGTTCCAAAACCATCGGCTCCGCTCGCGCGCGCGGGTTGATGGTCCATGAACGCCATCGACGGCAGCCTCGGCGACGGCCGCCACACCCAGCCGGTTCGCGTCTATTACGAGGACACGGATTTTTCCGGCGTGGTGTATCACGCGAGTTACCTGCGCTTCATGGAGCGCGGCCGCACCAATTACCTGCGCCTGATCGGCGCCGACCATCGCGCACTGTTCGAGCAGGCGGCCGCCGAAGCGCCGGGCTTTGCCTTCGTGGTGCGCCACATGGATATCGCCTTCAAGAAGCCCGCGCATATGGACGACGTGCTCGACATCGTCACCGCGCCGCAAGAGGTGAAGGGCGCTTCCGTCATGCTGCATCAAAAGGTCATGCGCGGCGAAGAGTTGCTGGTCGAGGCGCATGTTCAAGTAGCCTTCGTCTCGCGGCGGACGGGCTCGGCCGATCCCCAAGCCGCTGCGCATTGCCATGAAGGCGGACTTGGACGAGACGCAA